>CAKRLX010000026.1 GCA_934359835.1 uncultured Blautia sp. | reverse complement strand
GTACAGGTTGTTTCATGGTATGACAACGAAAACTCCTACACAAGCCAGATGGTTCGTACAATCAAACACTTTGGCAAACTGCTTGGAGCATAATTCAGCCTGTTATTCAGAGTAGATATGTTTGCTGTAACAGAACAGTGAAGCTATAGACTCAGTGAGGGTCCGGTCTGATTTGGACCGGACCCATTTTTGTATAAAATTCGGAGGTAGTACTAAAATGGGATTAAATAAAAAATCTGTTGATGATATCAATGTAAAAGGCCTGAGAACACTGGTAAGATGCGACTTTAACGTACCGCTGAAAGATGGAAAGATCACAGATGAAAACCGTCTTGTAGCAGCACTTCCTACAATTAAGAAACTGGTAGCTGATGGCGGAAAGATCATTCTCTGCTCTCACCTTGGCAAACCGAAGGGAGAACCAAAACCGGAACTTTCTCTTGCACCTGTAGCAGTTCGTCTTTCCGAACTCCTGGGACAGGAAGTTAAATTTGTTCCAAGTCCGGTTGTTGTTGATGATAAAGTAAAAGCAGCAGTAGCTGAAATGAAAGATGGAGATATCATTCTCCTTGAAAATACACGTTATCGTGCAGAAGAAACAAAGAACGGCGAGGCATTCAGCAAAGACCTTGCATCTCTTGCAGACGTATTTGTAAACGACGCTTTCGGAACTGCTCACAGAGCACACTGCTCCAATGTTGGTGTTACACAGTTTGTTGATACAGCAGTTGTTGGATATCTTATGCAGAAAGAAATCAACTTCCTTGGAAATGCTGTAGAAAATCCTGTAAGACCTTTCGTAGCAATCCTTGGCGGTGCAAAAGTTGCAGATAAACTGAATGTTATCTCCAACCTTCTTGAAAAATGCGATACACTTATCATCGGTGGTGGTATGGCATACACATTCCTGAAAGCTCAGGGCAAAGAAATCGGTAAATCTCTGGTAGATGATTCCAAGATCGACTACTGCAAGGAAATGATGGAAAAAGCTGAAAAACTTGGCAAGAAACTTCTTCTTCCGGTTGATACAACTATCGCAGCAGATTTCCCGAATCCGATCGATGCAGAAATCGAAGTATCCTGTGTATCTGTAGATGAAATTCCGGCAGATATGGAAGGTATGGATATCGGGCCTAAGACATCAGAACTTTATGCAGATGCTGTTAAAACTGCAAAAACAGTTGTATGGAACGGACCGATGGGTGTATTTGAGAACCCGATCCTTGCAAAAGGAACAATCGCTGTAGCAAAAGCTCTTGCAGAAACAGATGCTACAACAATCATCGGTGGTGGCGATTCCGCAGCAGCAGTAAACCAGCTTGGATTTGGTGATAAGATGAGCCATATCTCTACTGGTGGCGGAGCTTCCCTGGAATTCCTTGAAGGTAAGGAGCTGCCTGGAGTAGCAGCAGCTAACGATAAGTAAAAAGCTTAGTGAGTGGCAAGCTGTAAGCGCAGACAGAGCTTAGCGTTTACTTAGTTCGCTGCTCTTAATGAACACAAGTCGCAGACGCAGTGTGAATTTAGTGCGAGGCGAACTTCCTTTGTACGCCGACAATGCATTTGCCTTGTATTTGATCCACAATCACTGCTTCTTTGCAGTGGTGGGTACTATATTTTGGTGTGATTGAAATCATATCCATCACTTATCGGCTTGGCTGAATTTTAGTGATGGAGTAAAAAACATAAGGGAGAATAGTAAAATGGCAAGAAAGAAAATTATCGCTGGAAACTGGAAAATGAACATGACTCCAAGCGAAGCAGTTAAATTAGTAGAAACTCTGAAACCACTTGTACAGAACGACGAAGTTGACGTTGTTTTCGGTGTTCCGGCTATTGACATCGTTCCTGTTGTTGAAGCCTGCAAAGGTACAAACATCGCAGTTGCAGCTGAGAATATGTACTTTGAAGAAAAAGGTGCTTACACAGGTGAGATCGCTCCGGCTATGCTGGTAGACGCTGGTGTTAAATACGTTATCCTTGGACATTCCGAAAGAAGAGATTACTTCGGAGAAACAAGCGAAGATGTTAACAAGAAAGTCCTGAAAGCATTTGAACATGGTATCACACCTATCATGTGCTGCGGAGAATCTCTGGAGCAGAGAGAGCAGGGAATCACTATGGACTGGATCCGTCAGCAGGTTAAAGTTGGTCTTCAGAACGTAACAGCTGAGCAGGCTAAGACAATGGTTATCGCTTACGAACCAATCTGGGCTATCGGAACAGGAAAAACAGCTACAAGCGAACAGGCACAGGAAATCTGCAAAGGAATCCGTGAGTGTGTAGCAGAAATCTATGATACAGATACAGCAGAAGCTATCCGTATTCAGTACGGTGGATCTGTAAATGCAGGAAATGCAGCAGAACTGTTTGCAATGGGCGATATCGACGGTGGTCTTGTTGGTGGAGCAAGCCTTAAACCAGACTTCGGAAAGATCGTTAACTACAAATAATTTTGCATAGTTTTTGCACTTATATATGAGTTTTAATACCATCAGATGAGAAATCAGGAGATATTACCTAAAAAGTCATCTGATGGTATTTTTTTACTTTTTACTTTACTTGACAAAAGTCTGTTTGTGCCATACTATAAAAAAATAGTGGAAAAATTTTCCACATTTAACAGAAACGAGGAGAAAGGAGCCATTCCATATGGAGAAAAAAGTTATACGAGCTGCCCTTCTGGGCCTTGGAACAGTAGGAACAGGCGTTTATAAAGTACTGAAAGCGCAGAAAGAAGAAATGCTTCCGAAACTTGGAAGTGAGATAGAAATCAAAAAGATTCTGGTTCGTAACCTTGAAAAGGCAGTAGCAAAGGTTGATAATCCATCAGTTTTAACTAATCAGTGGGAAGATATTGTCGGAGATCCGGATATAGATATTGTGATCGAACTGATCGGTGGAATTGAACCTGCAAAGAGCTATATTCTTGCTGCATTAAATGCCGGTAAGCATGTAGTATCTGCCAATAAAGATCTGATTGCAGTTCATGGTAAAGAACTTCTGGATGCTGCAGAAGCCAATCATGTGGATTTCCTTTTTGAAGCGGCTGTAGCTGGTGGAATTCCGATTATCCGACCGCTGAAAGAATGTCTGGCAGGAAACCATATGACGGAAGTTATGGGAATTGTCAATGGAACAACAAACTTTATTCTTACCAAAATGACACAGGATGGAATGGAATTCAAAGATGCCCTTGCTCTTGCAACTGAACTTGGTTATGCAGAGGCAGATCCGACAGCGGATATTGAAGGACTGGATGCAGGACGTAAAGTGGCTATTCTTGCATCTGTAGCGTTTAACTCTCGTGTTGTATTTGATGACGTATATATAGAAGGAATTACCAAAATCACTGCAAAAGATATCAGATATGCAAAAGAAATGGGGTCAGACATAAAACTTCTCGGAGTTGCCAATAATACAGAAGACGGCATTGAAGCATATGTGTGCCCGATGCTTATCCCGAGCAGCCATCCGCTGGCATCAGTAAATGATTCTTATAACGCAGTATTTGTTCATGGTGATGCAGTGGAGAATGCTATGTTCTACGGACGTGGGGCAGGCGAACTTCCGACTGCAAGTGCTGTCGTAGGTGATGTGTTTGAAATTGCACGCAATATCAGAAACAACTGCTGTGCACGAATCGGATGTACCTGTTACAGGGAGCTTCCGGTGAAAAAAATGGCAGATACGCATAATCGTTACTTTATGAGACTTCTTGTTGAGAACCGTTGCGGCGTTCTGGCTGAAATGACAGCAGTATTTGCAAAATATCATGTAAGTGTTGAGCAGATTATTCAGAAATCTTCAAAACATCAGGACTGTGCAGAGGTTGTTGTTATCACTGCGAAAGTTCGTGAAGGCGACTTCCGTACAGCAATGGAGGAACTGAGAGGAAGAAGTTCCGTTCGTCAGATTTCCAGTATGCTGCGTGTTTATGGTGAGTAAATAATAAGTGACATCTGATTCCCGGGAGGAGAATTCTATGGGAAATATTATGGATTATATTAAATGGCGGGGAGACCTTGATCTTTCTGCATCGCCGTTTAATGAAGTGGATAATCTGATTCTGTCATTACTGGCATATGTAAATCTTGACGGGATTTCGGTGGCTGCAGGACAGAAAGGTGCAGGAATCAGAAATATTGTAGATGAATTTCTGAAACTTCACTCAGAAGAAGAACTGAAAAAAGATAAATCATTTATCCGCTTTGCGCCGTTTATGATGATGGATATGGCAGAATCAGAACGGTTCGGGAATTGCGTGATCCGTAATTATGTAAATGAGATTGCAACGGAAGAAGAACTGCAGTTTGCGGCAATGGAAATATTGCTTGATGATGGGACTTCGTACATTGCATTTAGGGGAACAGATGATACAGTCATTGGCTGGAAAGAAGATTTTAATCTGAGTATCGGTGTAATTCCTGCACAGAAACGTGCGGTCGAATATGTGCGCAGGGTTTCGGCCGGTTCGGACCGTTTTCTGCGAATCGGAGGTCATTCAAAAGGCGGAAATCTGGCAGTTTATGGTGCTGTCATGTGTGAAGAGGCATATGACAGGATTCTTGAAGTGTACACAAATGACGGCCCTGGATTTGACCTGGAATTTCAGAAGCTGGCCGAAACGAAAGGAATGCTCTCGAAGATCACAAGAATAATTCCGGAACATTCTATCATAGGCACGCTGCTGGAACACAGGAAAGAACCGGTGATCGTGGCCAGTTCCAATAAAGGACTGCTTCAGCATGACGGCTTTTCATGGGAAGTTGAGGGACCGGCATTTGTGCACCGTGACAGCCTGGAAAAAAGTGCACAGGTGTTCATTGATGTCCTTTACAAGTGGATAGACGGAAAAGATATGGAGCAGAGAAAACTTCTCATTGAGGATCTTTTTGCCACAATACAGGCTTCAGGATATGAAAATATAAGTGAGGTGCAGAGCGGCGGGCTCCGGAGTTTTACTGCGATGCTGAAACGCATGGAGAAATTTGCACCGGAATCACGGGGGATGGTGCGGGAACTGATCGCTGCACTTTTTTCCGGCTGGCTGGAGCAGTTGCAGGCAGATACAAGGGAGAAAATTCCATTTCTTTTGCAACTTCATTTAGGAGAAAATCCTTGAAAAATTTCTGATTTTTGATACTATATAATAGATAAAAAGTTAACAATAGATAAAGGAGAATATTATGAGTAAAAAACCAACCGTTTTAATGATCCTGGATGGTTATGGACTGAATGACAGACATGAGGGAAATGCGATTTATGAAGCAAAGACTCCTGTCATGGATAAATTAATGGCTGAATATCCTTTTGTTAAAGGAAACGCCAGCGGACTTGCAGTAGGGCTTCCTGATGGACAGATGGGTAACTCTGAAGTCGGTCATATGAACATGGGTGCAGGCCGTATCGTATATCAGGAACTTACAAGAATTACAAAAGAAATCAATGATGGAGATTTCTTTAAGAATGAAGCTCTTCTTGCTGCAATGAAAAATGCAAAAGAAAATGATTCCGCAATTCACTTTATGGGACTTGTTTCTGATGGTGGTGTACACAGCCATAACACACATATTTACGCACTTCTTGAGATGGCTAAGAGAGAAGGACTCAAGAAAGTTTATGTACACTGCTTCCTGGACGGACGTGACACACCTCCGGCTTCCGGAAAAGAATTTGTACAGGAACTCGTTGATAAGATGAAAGAAATCGGTGTTGGTGAGGTAGGTGTGATCTCCGGCCGTTATTATGCAATGGACAGAGATAACCGCTGGGATCGTGTTGAGCTTGCTTATAATGCACTTACAAAAGGTGAAGGCGTTAAAGCAACAGATCCTGTTGAAGCAGTACAGGCTTCTTATGATAATGATAAGACAGATGAATTTGTACTTCCTACAGTAATTGAAAAAGACGGCAAACCGGTTGCAACTGTTCAGGATAAAGATTCTGTTGTCTTCTTTAACTTCCGTCCTGACCGTGCACGTGAGATCACAAGAGCATTCTGCGATGATGATTTCAAGGGATTTGCACGTGAGAAGAGACTGGATCTCACATACGTGTGTTTCACAGAGTATGATGAGACAATCCCGCACAAACTGGTTGCATTCCACAAAGTCCAGCTGCACAATACATTCGGTGAATATCTTGCAGCACATGATATGACTCAGGTACGTATTGCAGAAACTGAAAAATATGCACATGTTACTTTCTTCTTCAATGGTGGAGTGGAAGAGCCGAACAAGAGTGAGGAAAGAATCCTTGTAAAATCTCCTAAGGTTGCCACCTATGATCTTCAGCCTGAGATGAGTGCACCGGCAGTTTGTGAGAAACTTGTTGAGGCAATCAAATCTGATAAATATGATGTTATCATCATCAACTTCGCAAACCCGGATATGGTAGGTCATACAGGTGTGGAAGCAGCAGCAGTAAAAGCTATCGAGACTGTAGATGAATGTGTTGGAAAGGCTGTTGAGGCACTGAAAGAAGCAGACGGACAGATGTTTATCTGTGCAGACCACGGAAATGCAGAACAGCTGATCGATTATGAGACAGGAGAACCATGGACTGCTCATACAACAAATCCTGTTCCGTTTATCCTTGTAAATGCGGATCCGAAATATACTCTGAAAGAGAATGGATGTCTTGCAGATATCATTCCGACACTGATCGAACTTATGGGAATGGAAAAACCTGTGGAAATGACAGGAGAAAGCCTTCTGATCGAAAAATAATATCAGATGTGAGATTGAATTATCAGGCCCCTGGCTGCAGTATCTGCCGGGGGCCTGAATTTTGTGTGAAACTTCAAAAAAAGAAACAAATTAAGATGCAAAAAACTGGAAGTATGTTATAATGGAAAAGCCAGATACTAATGAAGTATAAAATATATGATTATGATTCATATGTTTTCAGGAGAATATATAAATGCATAATAAAAAAATAAAAGGCAGAGACTTCCAGGGTGAGGGCACACAGGGAGACAATACAGATATTGAAGACAAGATCAATGCTGCCATGGATAATATTATTGAGGAAGAAGAACCGGAGGAAGAACAGCCGGTAAGGCGTAAATCGAAATCAGCAAGACCGGGACCGGTAATATATGTACCTATGGATGACCTTGACGAGGAAATGCAGGTTCCGACGGGCAGACCACGCAGGAAACTTAAATTCAAAGGTCTCCGTATCATGGGGCTTCTGGTACTTATGCTGATCGTTGCAGCAGGCTGTGCATATGGAGCAGCGACGTATTATTTTTCAGACCGATTTTTTGAAGGAACATGGATCAATGGTGTCAACTGTTCTTTTAAGACTCCATATGAAGTAGAACAGCTGCTTGCAAAAAATGTAGAAAACTATTCCATAGAAGTATCCTCCAGAAATCTTGCACCACAGACAATTCAGGGCAGTCAGATCGATTATCAGTATGTGTCCAGTGGAGAGGTGCTTGCACTTCTGAAACAGCAGAAGCCATATGAATGGATAAAGGGATATTACGAACAGAAAAATTATACAGTATCCGAGAAGAGTGCCTACAATAAAACACTCCTTCAGGAGCAGGTCAAGGCACTGGACTGTGCAAAAGAAGAAAATCAGACAGCACCGGAGAATGCATATGTTGCATTTCAGGATAATCAGTTTGTGATCGTTCCGGAGACAGAGGGAAGCAAACTTGATATCAAGGCTGCTTACAGGATTCTTGATGATGCAGTGGCACAGAGCGCAACATCTGTTGATTTCAGTAATTCACCGGAAGCGTATGTTTCCGCTGATGTCACACAGGATGATCCGGCTCTCCAGTCAGCGCTTGAAGCATGCAATAACTATACAAGAGCAAGTATTACTTATACATTTGGAGACCAGACAGTAACACTGGATGGAAATACGATCAAAGACTGGCTTCAGTTTGATGAAAAGGGTCAGCTTATATATGATGATAATTCTTTCCAGCAGCATATTGCCGATTATGTGGCTCAGCTGGCTGCTACTTATGATACAGTGGGAACAGAAAGAGAATTTTATACGACAAGCGGAAGAACTGTTTATGTATCTAGTTCCATTTATGGATGGAAGATCGATCAGGCAGCAGAGGCAGCAGAACTCAGTCAGGAGATCCAGTCAGGAGCACAGACAACGAGACAGCCGGTATATGCACAGACAGCTAATTCCTATGGCGTGAATGATCTGGGAAGTACTTATATAGAAGTGGATCTGAGTAATCAGCATATGTATTATTACCAGGACGGAGCAATGATCTTTGACTCTGATTTTGTATCAGGTAATATGAGTTATGCTGACAGACAGACGCATTCAGGTATTTTTACACTGTATTATAAAAAGAGTCCGGATGTACTGAGAGGTACACAGAAACCGGATGGAACTTACGAGTACGAAGAAGAAGTTCAGTACTGGATGCCATTTGATGGCGGAATTGGATTCCATGATGCACCATGGAGAGATGATTTTGGAGGAGACATTTATCTGACAAGTGGTTCTCATGGCTGTATCAATCTTCCTCCTGACAGTGCGGCAGCACTTTATAGTATCATTCAGTACAATGTACCGATCGTATGTTTCTACTAAAGAAAAAGAGAGGACAATATTAATGAGCAGAGAGTTTGACTTTTTACTTGCCGGAGCATCGCTGATCATTGGAATCATGATGCTGACAGGTCATGGCGATATTTTTATGAAAGGCGGCAATACCCAACTGCGTAAACAGAAATATGACGAAGAAAAAATGGCAAAGGGCTCCGGTATTTCACTGATCATTATCGGAATTGCCACAGCAATTGATTCTTATACGACAGGTTTGCCTGCAAAGATTATATATATCGTGGTTTTGCTGGCTGCTGTAATCTGGCTGATATTATTCATCAAAAATAAATGCCAGAAGAATAACTAAATAAAATAATACAGAGAACCTGCCACTGGCAGCTTCTCTTGCATACTTTGGCATACAAAAGCACGGAAATGGTCAATACTGACCGGCCTCCGTGCTTTTGTTTGCATAATATCAGATTAAAGGGACAGAGCTGTAAGATCCATGGGGCTTGCGATAATGGCGTCTGGCTCTGGAACTTTACCGAAGCCATAAGAGGCAAACACAAATGGTACATCAGCCTGACGGCAGGCGAGAAAATCACCATAGGTATCACCAACATAAACCGGATCTTTCAGGTTATTACGGCTGGCGAGCAGAGAAATATTACTTCCCTTGTCGAATCCGTTGTCTCCGTTGCAGAGGTGATCGCGGAAATATTTTCTAAATCCTGTCGTTTCCAGAAATACTTCAATATATCCGGCCTGCGAATTGCTGACAATGTAAAGAGGATATCTGGAAGAAAGAATTGAGAGAGTTTTTTCAAGCTCAGGATACAACGGTGCGCATTTCTTAAGCAGAGCACGGTGTTCTGCCTGGCAGCATTCATCAATCAGTCTGAGCTGTTCGGCTTTTGTGCGTTCAGGGAAAATCTGGCTGGCAATATCCGGAAGCGGCTGGCCGAACATGGAAACAAGCTGATCAGAAGTAATAGTTATATTCATATGCTCAGTTTCCTGAAGATATTCAGTCCAGGCTCTGGCTGTGATTTCTGTAGAGTTCCAAAGTGTACCGTCCACATCAAAAATAATACTGTCCATAAAATGGTCCTCTTTCTGTTTTTTATTTTTATCTGTAACTGGTTACCATTCTAAATGTGTAAACGGAAAAAATCAACTGCCATTTGATAAAAAGGGGCAGGTATGTTATACTATGAACACTTGAATTGCAGGAGCACAATATGAAATATAATAATATTCTGAAGGCAGAATTCCGCGACAGACCCAATCGTTTTATCGCACATGTGGAACTTCATGGGCATATCGAAACGGTTCATGTAAAAAACACCGGCAGATGCAGGGAACTTCTTGTTCCGGGTTGTCAGGTCATGCTGGAAGAGAGCGGAAACCCTGCCCGCAAAACCAGGTATGACCTGGTCAGTGTATGTAAAAACGGCAGATGGATCAATATGGACTCACAGGCACCTAACCAGGCAGCTGCTGAATGGGTGCAGGGAGGAGGACTTTTTCCGGAGGAAGTAACTGTATACAGAGAACGTAAATATGGAAACTCCCGTTTTGATCTGTTTGTGGAGTCTCCGGAGAGAAAAGCTTTCATAGAAGTAAAAGGAGTAACACTGGAAGAGGACAATATTGCCATGTTTCCTGATGCGCCGACAGAGAGAGGCGTAAAACATGTAGAAGAGCTTATAAACTGCATGCAGGATGGATATGAGGCATATCTTCTGCTGGTCATTCAGATGAAGGGAATACAGCTTTTCAGGCCAAACTGGGATACACATTATAAGTTCGGAGAGGTTCTTGTAAATGCTCAGAAAGCCGGGGTGAAGATTCTCGCATATGACTGCCTGATCGGAGATGATTTTATGGAGATACAGGATCCGGTGCCGCTGGATCTGAAAGAACCGGGAACAGAAGCTGTGGAAACAGAGATACCGGATCTGTCTCCGGAAGCATCGAAGACAGATCTGCCCGGTGAGATTGTAAACCCGTTGGTTGACTGGTACAGAAAGAATAAACGGGTTCTCCCATGGAGAGATAAGGATAATGCCTATTATACCTGGATATCAGAGATTATGCTGCAGCAGACCAGAGTAGAGGCAGTAAAGCCATATTTTCTGCGTTTCATAAAGGAACTGCCGGATATTCAGGCACTTGCCTGTTGTCCTGAAGAGAAACTGATGAAATTATGGGAAGGACTTGGCTATTATAATCGTGTTCGAAATATGCAGAAAGCCGCCATTCAGATTATGGAGGAATATGACGGAAAGATTCCGGATTCATATGAAAAAATTCTTTCACTGAAGGGAATCGGCAATTATACTGCCGGTGCAATCGCATCTATCGCATATGGAATACCGGTGCCTGCTGTAGATGGCAACGTTCTTCGGGTAGTTTCAAGAATCGAAGAAAATCCGGGAGACATCATGAAACAGTCTGTCCGGCATAAAACAGAGAATAATCTGAAAGTGATTATGCCAGAGGACTGCCCTGGTGATTTTAATCAGGCACTGATGGAGCTTGGAGCTGTTGTCTGTGTGCCAAACGGACAGCCGAAGTGTGAAGAATGTCCGGCTGCTTTCTGCTGTAAGGCATTTATACATGGAACAATTGAGCAATTTCCGGTAAAAGCACCAAAGAAAGCACGCAAAACAGAAAACCGTACTGTACTTGTCATACAGGATGGAAATTACACGGCAATAAGAAAACGCCCGGGAAAGGGGCTTCTGGCAGGGCTGTATGAACTTCCAAATATTAAAGGCCATCTGAAACAGGAAGAAGTTCTCGAAAAGGTCAGAAGTCTTAATCTGGATCCTCTGTATATAGAACCGCTTCCTGAGGCGAAACATATTTTTTCTCATATTGAGTGGCGTATGACTGGTTACAGAATCCGTGTGGCTGCTCTGGAAAAAAGAAATACAAAAGATCTTATATTTGCTGACAGAAAGGAATCTGACAAAAAGTATGCGATTCCGTCAGCATTTAATGCGTATATTAAGTACATGAAGGAGGAAACAGTCAAATGAAACTGTTAAGTATTGCAATTCCCTGCTATAACTCAGAGACATATATGGAAAAATGCATCGAATCGCTTCTTGTCGGAGGAGAAGAAGTGGAGATTCTGGTAGTAGATGACGGTTCTTCTGACCGCACAGCAGAGATTGCAGATTCCTATGCAGAAAAATATCCAACCATTGTCAAAGCAGTACATCAGGAAAATGGAGGTCACGGAGAAGCGGTAAATGCAGGTATACGTAATGCTACAGGCCTCTATTTCAAGGTTGTTGACAGTGATGACTGGGTAAATAAGGAAGCATATGAACAGATCCTGAAAACTCTGGAAGAACTGATCCGCGGACCAAAGACAGTCGATCTCCTGATCAGTAACTTTGTATATGAAAAACAGGGAGCTGCACGTAAAAAAGTTATGCAGTACCGTCACTGTCTGCCGATAAATGAAATTTTCAGCTGGGACAGTGTGCATATGTCCAGAGGAAAATATCTTCTCATGCATTCCATGATCTACCGTACAAAACTCCTTCAGGACTGTGGATTAGAGCTGCCGAAACATACTTTTTATGTGGATAACCTTTTTGCATTTGAACCACTTCCTTATGTAAAGAACATGTATTACCTTGATGTGAACTTTTATCGTTATTTTATCGGACGTGATGATCAGTCTGTAAATGAAAAAGTCATGATCAAAAGAATTGACCAGCAGATACGTGTCAATAAGCTCATGGCTGATGTGTTCCATAAATGCCAGTTTGATAATAAATACTGCAAAAAATATATGCTCAGTTATCTGGATATTATCACAACAGTATCCTCTATCATGCTTGTACGTGCAGGCACAAAAGAAGCACTGGATAAGAAAAAAGAACTACTGGAATATATCCGGGAGCAGGATCGCTGGCTGTACCGCAAACTTCGTTACAGTCTTCTTGGAAGAGCAGCTAACCTTCCGGGAAAAGGTGGACGTAAGATGTTTGTTGCTGCTTACAAAGTATGCCAGAAATTTTACGGATTTAACTAAAATTAAAAGACTTTCGCTGTTTCGTGAATATCATGAAACAGAGAGAGTCTTTTTTCTTTACATAAAACGATTCTTAATTTACTGAGGAAGGAATATGGAGAGTTTCTGTGGCTCGACAGAAACAGAAAATGATTTATGTATACCGCCGGACTCTCCGTCTTTGTGTACAGGAAGAGCCACCTCGCTGTTAACAGTAATATTTTTGCACTGGAAAATATGGATCCCTTTAAATATAGTGTGTTTTCCGAAGAATGCGGTAGGAAGACACAGAAGAACTTTGAATTTAGGAAGGCTGTCAACAACTATCACGTCCAGTATACCATCGGAAGGTGAGGCTTTTGGACAGAATTTAAATCCCCCTCCTTCATATTTCTGATTCATGACAGCAACGAAATATACTTTTGAAAAGGATTCATTTCTGCCGTCCATATCCAGTGTTACAGGAGATGGTGTCAGAAAGAGAAGCTGTTTCAGCGCAACAAAAAGATAAACAAGTTTGCCGAGTCCTATTTTGTTGAGGACTTTTTTCATAGGAGTAATTCCCACTTCATGGCAGACAGCAGCATCAAATCCGATGCCGCAGCTGATTGCAAAACGGCTGCGGTCATTTTTGTATGTGATAAACGGAATATCGATATCTGAGATTTTGTGTCCGGAGAGAATGATATCCAGAGCTTCGGCCGGATCCTGTGGAAGTTTCATGCTGCGGCAGAAATCATTACCGGAACCGGTCGGGATATATCCGAACCGGACAGATGAGAGATCCTTTATGCCAGTCAGGACTTCCTGTATGGTGCCGTCTCCACCTACGGCAATAAGATTGACAGGTGAACCAGCCTGGGAAGTAATCTTTTCAGAAATGGATACTGCATGACCACGATACGATGTAAAGTACGCTTTATAGGACACTTTCTTCCGATCAAGGATGTTCTGAAGCTGCTTCCAGATTTCGGCACCTTTTCCGGAGCGGGAATTGGGATTTATAATAAAATAGTACATAAAAATTCCTCCTGATGTATGAAGGCTGTAGCTGATTGCAGCCTGTAACATACCCATCATATCATTGACAGAACAGATTTACAATCTATACTTTACGAAGATTTAACAGTGAGAGAACCGGAATTTTAACGCTGGTTTATTATACTTGCAGTCAGTATTAATAAATGATTAAAAGAATATATGCCGGCAGGGCATACAGGAGGAAAAATGATTTATTTGGTAGAAGATGATGAAAGTATCCGTGAACTTGTTATATATACGCTGAAAAGTCAGGGAATGGAGGCAAAAGGTTTTGAGCGTCCATCGCTTTTCTGGAAAGAGCTGGAAAAAGAAGTTCCTGCACTGATCCTTCTGGATGTGATGCTTCCGGAGGAAGATGGAATCTCGATTCTCAAGAAATTGCGTTCAAGACCTGATACACGTAAACTTCCAGTCATCATGCTGACAGCCAAGAGCAGCGAGTATGACACAGTTATGGGACTGGACAGCGGAGCAGATGATTACATACCGAAACCGTTCCGTATGATGGAACTTATTTCACGTATCCGTGCGAGACTGAGAAGGGTGGAAGATCAGGGTGCTGAGGAATACAGGCTGGAAAATCTTTATGTGTGTCCGTCAAGACATGTGGTTACTGTTGATCAGGAACCTGTAAGCCTGACACTGAAAGAATATGAAATGCTCTGTCTGCTGTTGAAAAACAGTGGAATGGTACTTTCACGTACACAGCTTCTCAATCAGATATGGGGGTATGAGTTTGACGGAGAAAGCAGAACCGTAGATGTACATATCAGAACATTGAGACAGAAACTGGGTTCAGCAGGAGAACTGGTGGAAACAGTCAGAGGTGTGGGATATAAGATGGGAAGATAGAACAGAGAAAACTTCCAAGGTTTCATTTGTGCTGTAAATATGGTATGATTGTGGAAGTGTAAAACAAAGAAATCTACATGTATCATAGTAGGGAATTATTGTCCCCGACATCAGAGAGGTAAAAAATGAAATCACTGGTAATTGCAGAAAAACCGTCTGTTGCAAGAGATATTGCAAGAGTGCTTCACTGCACACAGAAGGGAAACGGTATCCTTGAGGGAAAAGAATATGTTGTGAGCTGGGCATTGGGTCATCTGGTCACTCTGGCCGATCCTGAAGAATATGATAAAAAGTACATTAAATGGGATATGCAGACACTCCCCATGATGCCTGAAAAAATGAAACTCGTAGTAATAAAGCAGACCTCCCGGCAGTATCAGGCAGTTAAGACACAGCTCTTCCGAAAAGATATCGGAGATATCATCATTGCTACAGATGCGGGAAGAGAAGGCGAACTGGTGGCACGCTGGATTCTTGACAAATCAGGGTGTCGTAAGCCTTTGAGAAGACTCTGGATTTCTTCGGTCACAGATAAGGCGATCAAAGACGGATTCAGAAACCTGAAAGACGGAAAAGAATATGACAATCTGTACAGGGCGGCCGTAGCAAGGGCAGAGGCAGACTGGCTGGTAGGAATGAACGGAACAAGGGCACTGACATGTAAATATAATGCCCAGCTGTCCTGTGGACGTGTGCAGACTCCGACACTGGCGATCATAGCCATGCGGGAAGACGAGATCCGAAATTTCAGACCGGAAGAATATTACGGGATCACAGTACAGGCAGGAGATGTGCAGTGGACCTGGAAAGATAAAAAAAGTGGAAGTTTCCGGACTTTTCATAAAGAAAAGGCTGAGGAGATACAGAAAAAAATAAACGGCGGAGTGATGGAAATAAAATCTGTCACAAAGAAACCAAAGAAATCATATGCACCGGGACTTTATGATCTGACAACTCTTCAGAGAGAGGCGAACCAGAAATATGGTTTTTCGGCAAAAGAAACTCTGAATATTATGCAGAGACTTTATGAAAACCATAAAGTGCTTACCTATCCGAGAACAGACTCCAGATATATAGGAAAAGACGTTGTGCCAACTATCAAAGAACGTCTGAAAGCCTGCGGAACAGGACCATACAGGAAGCTGGCAGGGGCACTGATAAACAGACCACTCCAGACAAATGGAAGTTTTGTTGATGACAAAAAAGTCAGCGATCACCATGCAATCATTCCTACAGAACAGTTTGTACAGCTGGATCATATGACAAATGAAGAACGTAAAATCTACGATATGGTAGTGAGACGTTTCTTAAGTGTCCTGTATCCGCCTTATGTGTATGAGCAGGCATCTATGGAGGCAGAAGCAGGAGGCTGTACTTTTGCTGCAAGCGGGAAATCAGTGATCAGTGCAGGCTGGAAAGAAGTTTATGAAGGAAATTATCAGGATGAAGAAGATGCTGATGAAAAAGAACTGAAGGATCAGAAACTTCCGGTTTACAGTCAGGGTGAAAAACTGAAGATCCAGAATGTAAGGCTGAATACAGGTAAGACAAAACCACCGGCAAGATTTACGGAGGCAACGCTTCTGGCAGCAATGGAAAATCCTGTAAAGTATATGACAACAAAGGACCGGGAAGCTGCAAAAACTCTGGGAGAAACAGGTGGCCTTGGAACTGTTGCAACAAGAGCAGATATTATTGAGAAACTTTTCCATTCATTCCTTATGGAAAAGAAAGGAAATGAAATTTATCTTACTTCCAAGGCAAAACAGTTGCTTGAGCTGGTGCCGGAAGACCTGAGGAAACCGGAACTTACGGCAGACTGGGAAAGAAAACTTGCAGACATTTCAAAGGGAAAACTCCGCCAGGATCGTTTCCTGAAAGAAATCAGGGATTATACATGTGAGATTGTAAATGAGGTAAAAACAGGCACAGGAACATTCAGGCATGATAATCTGACAAATAAGATCTGCCCGAACTGCGGAAAGAAACTTCTGGCAGTAAACGGAAAGAACAGCAAAATGCTTGTCTGCCAGGACAGAGAATGCGGCTATCGTGAGACAGTTTCACGTACAACGAATGCAAGATGTCCGAAATGCCACAAGAGAATGGAAATGCTTGTAAAGGGGAAAGAAGAGACTTTTGTATGCCAGTGCGGGTATAAAGAAAAACTTTCTGCTTTTCAGGCACGAAGAGCAAAAGAAGGGGCAGGAGTCAACAAAAGAGATGTACAGAAATATATGAGACAGCAGCAGAAGGAAGCAAAAGAGCCGGTAAATAATGCATTTGCACAGGCTCTGGCAGGAATAAAGCTGGATTAAAAAAGTGGGCAGAGATGCCCACTTTTTACAGGTTAAATGACTTTGTGCGCAAGCCATTTGCGGCTTTTGAAACGAAGTGTAAATATAACACTGCGGATTCCCCAGTCTGTGAACATACCAATCCACACTGCGATAGGTCCCATATGGAAGATACGTGCAAGGAGCATGGCAAGGGTAACACGGCAGAGCCACATGGAAAGTACAGAGACTGTCATGCTGAATCTTACATCACCTGCAGCACGAAGACCATAGGCAGGGATAAATGCCATAGTCCAGATGATCGGTTTTACAATGGTGATACAGGTTACCATAAAGATACACAGGCGTGCACTTTCCGGTTCCATACCTCCGAAGATGGTGATCGGACGTGTGAGTGCATACATGAAAAGGCAGGAGAGAGTAACCACGACTTCTGCAATGATGCAAAGCTTTTTGATATAGTATACAGCTTCGTCTTTTCTGCCGGCACCGAGAGTTTCTCCGACGACAGTCATAAGACCGATTCCAACGCCGATGGCCAGAATACCATTCAGATTTTCGATGATGTTTGTCATACCCTGAGCAGCAATTGCCGCAGTTCCCATAAGGGATACCGTGGACTGGATTGCAAGTTTACCAAACTGAAACATACTGTTTTCTATGCCTGACGGAATTCCGATATAAAGGATCCTCCTGACCTTGTCCCAGTCAGGACGTATGGAAAGATAGTGTGTCACAGATACATCAAAAGACGGGTTTCTGAGTTTCAGCATTACAACAGACATACTGAAGATACGGGATATCAGAGTCGATATGGCAGTACCTGCAACACCCCAGTGAAATACCCATACAAATACAAGATTCATCACCACATTCATGATATTGGAGATGATGGAAATCTGCATGGGAAGTTTACTGTTTTCCTGTGCTCTTAAAATACATGATCCGTCGTCATACAGTGCAATGAACGGATAAGAAAGAGTGGTGAAGAAAAAATAACTGCGTGCGTTGCTCATGACATCTGCTTCTACCTTACCGAAGATGAGGTGAAGCAGTGGTCCGTTAAGGACAACGAATAAAATGCTTATTACAAGTGAAAGTACAAAGGTTATGAAGATCAGCTGTCTTGCAGATTCATTGGCACGTTTTTTATCTCTACAGCCAAGATAATGAGAGCAGACAACAGTTCCACCGGAAGCCAGGGCAAAAAAGGCCTGAACAATAAGAATATTGATTGAGTCTACCAGTGATACTGCGGAGATGGCAGCAGACCCCAGATTACTGACACAGAGAGTATCTACAGTACCCATAAACGAGTTCAGAAGCTGATCCAGTGCCAGTGGTATCAGCAGTTTTGCCAGCTTTCTGTTGTCAAACAGAAGCGGCTGTTTGGATTGCGTTAGTTCTTTCATATATTGTATCCTTTAATAAATAAGTAATTCATTTTTGTGCCGTTTACAAGAATACACCTGTAGAAAGGTTAAAACAACAGGAAAATTGTATTTTTTTGTATTCTTTTGAAAGAATTCAGGTTGTTGAAGAGCAAAAAGCATGGTAAACTAGGTATAAAATTGTTAATGTTACTGCCAGAAGTAACTTGTTAATTGTGAAGGAGTATCAACTATGCCAGTATTTGATTTCAGTAATACAACAACCGAAAAAAAAGATCCTGAGTGTACCTATACGACATTTCAGTCAAATGAAACAAAACCATCTCCGGAAAAACCGATCCTGATCCTGGAAAACAAGAGCCGCAGCTGGCAGCACCATTCCTGCGGTGTTTTCAGCAATCCCAATCAGAAGTCATCCTTTGAGTTTAAAGAAGAGGACGGAGTATTTCCGGCAGATATCCTGAAAATTGATTCAAGATTTGTAAGCCTTGTAAAATGGCTTGGCGAAAATCATATCAGTGTCCGACTTTCCGGACAGAACAGCGATGAAGGATATGCAGTATACAAAATAAGAGAGACCGCTTTTGGGGGTGGAACAAAATTATCAGCTGAAGATGGATTTCTTCAGTTTATGATCGAACGCCTCCTTGCAAGCAGTGCACCGGCAGAGCTTCCGGAAGATGAGGACGAAAGCGAAGACGGCGATGACATGAAGCTTACCAGCATTCAGAGCATCACAGATTTTATGACATGTGCGGGAAGGACAATGCCTGATAATATCCGGCTCTGGGCAAGACGAAACCTTGCAGTTGCACGTTCTCATGAGGTTTCACAGGAAGAGAGACGTCATGCACAGAGAGCATTATCCATTATGATGAACATTCAGTGGAAGAATAACTATTTTGAGTCTATTGACCCTGTAGAGGCACGTCGTATTCTTGATGAAGAACTTTATGGAATGGAAAAAGTCAAACAGAGAATCATCGAGACGATCATTCAGATCAACCGTACGCATACGCTTCCTGCATACGGCCTCCTTCTTGTAGGACCTGCAGGAACCGGAAAATCCCAGATCGCTTATGCAGTGGCACGTATTCTGAAACTGCCGTGGACAACTCTTGATATGAGTTCTATTAATGATCCGGAGCAGCTGACAGGAAGTTCGCGTATTTACGCAAATGCAAAACCGGGAATTATCATGGACGCTTTTTCTATGGCAGGAGAGTCCAATCTGGTCTTTATCATTAATGAGCTTGACAAGGCAACAGCGGGCAAAGGTAACGGCAACCCTGCAGATGTGCTTCTGACACTTCTGGATAACCTTGGATTTACAGACAACTATATGGAATGTATGGTTCCTACTGTAGGCGTTTACCCAATTGCAACTGCGAATGACAAAGATCAGATCAGTGCACCTCTGATGTCACGTTTTGCAGTTATTGAACTGCCTGATTATACGGAAGAAGAGAAAAAAGTCATCTTCTCCAAATTTGCACTTCCAAAAGTTCTTAAGAGAATGAGTCTTAAAGAAGAAGAGTGTATGGTTGCACCGGATGGCCTGGATGCTGTGATTGAACAGTTTGCGGATACAACGGGAATCCGTGATCTGGAGCAGGCAGCAGAGCATATTGCGGCAAATGCACTATATCAGATTGAAGTAAACCATGTTTCCTCTGTGACATTTGACAGAGAAATGGTAAAAAAACTTTTTGAATAATATAAAAGATCTCCTTTCCGAAAGTGTTCTGCTTCCGTAAAGGAGATTTTTTGATGAAAAGTTTACATATTATAATATCGGGCATAAATTCCATTTCTGGAAAGTAATTCCTCATGCGTACCACGTTCTGCAATGCCATTTTCGGTGATGACAATGATTTCGTCAGAATTTCGGATTGTTGAAAGACGGTGTGCAATGGTGATGGTGGTACGGTTTCTTGAAAGTTCCTCAAGGCTTTTCTGAATCCATCGTTCGCTTTCATTATCCAGTGCACTGGTTGCCTCATCGAGAATCAGGATTGGAGGATTTTTAAGGAATACCCTCGCAATGGAAATACGCTGTTTCTGTCCTCCTGAGAGGCGGGTGCCACGCTCACCGACGTAGGTATCATACTGATCAGGAAGTTCCATGATAAAGTCATGGATGTTGGCACGTTTTGCAGCAGCGATAATTTCTTCATCAGAAGCATCTGGCTTTCCATAAGAAATATTGTCCTTAATGGATCCGTCAAAGAGATAAACATCCTGCTGAACCATACCAATCTGCTTGCGGAGACTTTTCAGGGTGAGGTTACGGATATCTTTGCCATCAATGGTGATATTTCCGCCGGTCACGTCATAGAAACGGGGCAGAAGGGAACAGATGGTGGTTTTTCCACTTCCGGAAGGCCCGACAAGAGCAACTGATCTGCCAGCGGGGATGTCAATTGACACGTTTGTAAGGACAGGCGTTTCGTCATCACTGTAGTGGAAAGAAACGTTGTTATAGGAAACATGTCCTTTTACATTATTCAGCGGGACAGCATCAGGCGCATCGGTTATCTCAGATTCTGTTTCCATAACATCCAGGAAACGACGGAATCCTGAGAGGCCTTTCTGCATCATTTCGACCAGTTCTACAAGAATCTGGATAGGACTGATAAAAATACCGATATAAAGTGCATACATGGCAAGATCGGCTGTCTGCATTTCACCCTGTGCGATCAGATAGCCACCATAAACAAGCGTTACCAGATACATCATGCCCTGAAAGAAAAGATTGGAACTCATAAAACTTCCCATGCAGTGATAGTTGTCACGTTTGGAAACAAGAAAAGCCTCATTACTGTGGCAGAATTTCTGATGTTCGATATCTTCATTTGCGAAAGACTGTACAACCCGGATGCCCGAAAGTGTATCCTGTAAACTTGCGTTTACATCACCGATCTTGCGCCTGTTTTCCATAAAGGTTTCCTGCATTCTGGCGTTCTGCCGGAAGGAAAAAATAAACATGATGACGACAAGGAGCGCAAGTGGAAGAGCGAGCTTTCTGTTAATAAGAAACAGAAAAACAAAAGCTCCGATGATCTTTACCAGAGAAATAAAAAGGTTTTCAGGGCCATGGTGTGCAAATTCTGAGATGTCAAAAAGATCGCTGACAAGTTTGCTCATCATCTGTCCGGAGTTATTCTGACTGTAATAAGAAAAAGAGAGTTCCTGGTAGTGGTCAAACAGCTTCTGACGCATGTCACGTTCCATTCTGGCACCCATCATATGGCCCTGACAGGTGACATAATATTTACAGAGGCTCTGTACAATATACATGGCAAAAAGACCGACGGCGATCCAGGGGAGTGCGTGAAGTATAACAGAGCTGTCCTTTGTAAAGAGAGTCTTAGTAAAAGAACGCAGCATCTGTGGATAGGCCAGATCAACGAGACTTATGATGGCAGCACAGATGAGGTCAATAAAAAAGACCGTTTTATACGGACTATAGTAGCTGATGAACTTTTTCAGTGTTTTCATCAAAGAATACCTCCATTTTTGCTTGTTGTATCTTTTATCTTAACACAAAACATAACAAAAAGGAATGACCAGCCGGCCATTCCTTTTTGCTTGTGTGAAGAAGATTATAACTGCGGACCAGCAGCAACAAGTGCCTTACCAGCAGCATTTCCTTCGTATTTAGCAAAGTTCTTGATGAATCTCTGAGCAAGATCTTTTGCTTTTGTTTCCCATTCGGAAGCATCTGCATAAGTGTCACGAGGATCAAGGATTCCTGTATCAACACCTGTAAGTTCTGTAGGAACTTCGAAGTTGAAGTAAGGAATTGTTTTTGTAGGAGCTTTCAGGATATCTCCGTTCAGGATACCGTCAATGATACCACGTGTATCTTTGATGGAGATACGTTTGCCTGTTCCGTTCCATCCTGTATTTACGAGGTAAGCTTTTGCTCCGCTCTTTTCCATTCTCTTAACAAGTTCTTCTGCATATTTTGTAGGATGCAGTTCCAGGAATGCCTGGCCGAAGCAAGCTGAGAATGTAGGTGTTGGCTCTGTGATTCCACGTTCTGTACCAGCAAGTTTTGCTGTGAATCCGGACAGGAAGTAGTACTGTGTCTGCTCTTCTGTCAGAATAGATACCGGAGGAAGTACTCCGAATGCATCTGCGGAAAGGAAGATTACATTCTTAGCAGCAGGTGCGGAAGATACAGGACGAACGATTTTTTCGATGTGGTTGATCGGGTAGGAAACACGTGTGTTTTCTGTTACGCTCTTATCAGCGAAGTCGATCTTGCCATCTTTGTCAACAGTAACGTTCTCAAGAAGAGCGTCACGTCTGATTGCATTGTAGATGTCCGGTTCGGAATCTTTGTCAAGGTTGATAACTTTAGCGTAGCATCCACCTTCGAAGTTGAATACGCCGTTGTCATCCCAGCCATGTTCGTCATCACCGATCAGGAGACGTTTCGGGTCTGTGGAAAGAGTTGTTTTACCTGTTCCGGAAAGACCGAAGAAGATAGCTGTGTTTTCGCCGTTCATGTCTGTGTTTGCAGAGCAGTGCATGGAAGCGATGCCTTTCAGTGGAAGGAAGTAGTTCATCATAGAGAACATACCTTTTTTCATTTCTCCACCGTACCATGTATTGATGATAACCTGCTCTTTAGATGTGATGTTGAACATTACAGCTGTCTCAGAATTCAGTCCTAATTCTTTGTAGTTTTCAACTTTTGCTTTGGAAGCGTTGTATACAACGAAGTCTGGCTCAAATGTTTCGAGTTCTTCTGCTGTAGGCTGGATGAACATGTTTGTTACAAAGTGTGCCTGCCATGCAACTTCAACGATGAAACGGATAGCCATGCGAGTGTCTTTGTTTGCACCGCAGAAAGCATCAACTACAAAAAGTCTCTTATTGGAAAGTTCTTTCTTGGCAATTTCCTTGCATGCTTCCCATGCTTCCTGAGTAGCCGGATGGTTGTCGTTTTTGTATTCGTCTGTTGTCCACCAAACAGTGTCTTTGGAGTTTTCATCCATAACGATGTATTTATCTTTTGGGGAACGTCCAGTGTAAATACCTGTCATTACGTTAACAGCACCAAGTTCTGTGTTCTGACCAACTTCGAAGCCTTCAAGACCAGCTTTGGTCTCTTCTTCGAATAACAGATCATAAGAAGGATTGTACACAATTTCTGTAGTTCCGGTGATGCCGTACTTAGTTAAATCGATTTTTGCCATCTTACATTTACCTCTCTTCTTTTATAGTACGATAGTTCCCGCAGATGCGGGAGTTACTATATCCAAACAGGAACGATAATAAACCGTTTCCCATATCGTTTATTATACATAATTCGATGATAAAAGCAATAAAAAAAACAATGAAATTTTCAAAAAGTGATAATATTTTAACATTAAATCGCAAACTGGTATTACCAAGAACAGAACTCATGGAGTGCATGATATTTTTTCTTGACTTTACAACAGTTATAGAGTTTATAATACAAAAAGATTACAGAGAGCAGAGGAGAGTATATTTTATATGGAAAGAAATCTTACATCAGGCAGTGTGCTGAAAAACATTGCATATTTTTCGCTGCCGTATCTTTTGTCTTATTTTTTGCAGACCCTTTATGGAATGGCGGATCTTTTTATCATAGGTCAGTTTGAAGGCGTGGCAGGTACTACGGCGGTGTCTGTAGGAAGCCAGGTTATGCATATGCTGACGGTTATGATCGTGGGACTTGCAATGGGTACTACGGTCAGTATTGCGCAGGCAGTGGGCGCCGGAGAGAAAAAGAGGGCATCTCAGGCTGTTGGAAACACGGTTGTGTTATTTCTGGGTGTATCTGTAGTGCTCATGCTGGTTCTGCTTTTCTTTGTAAAACCGGTTGTTGCAGTGATGTCCACGCCGGGAGAAGCTGTGGCAGGAACAATCTCTTATCTGAAAATCTGCTTTATCGGAATTCCGATGATCACAGCGTATAATGTGATAAGTTCGATATTCAGGGGAATGGGAGATTCCAGAAGTCCGATGTATTTTATTGCAGTAGCCTGTGCGGCAAACATTGTGCTGGATTATATTTTTATCGGGGCACTTCATATGGGAGCAGCAGGAGCAGCTCTTGGTACCACACTGGCACAGACTGTGAGCGTAGTTATTGCACTGGCTGCAATACTGAGAAGTAAGAGAGGAATTTCTGTTTCAGGAAGTGATTTCAGGCCGAAAAGGCAGGTTACAGGAAAAATTGTGAGAATTGGTGTTCCGATCGCACTTCAGGATGGTTTTATCCAGATTGCTTTTATTATTATTACGATCATTGCAAATAAAAGAGGGCTTAACGATGCTGCGGCAGTTGGGATTGTGGAAAAAATCATCAGTTTTCTGTTTCTTGTACCGTCCTCCATGCTGTCTGCAGTATCCGCACTTGGAGCACAGAATATTGGAGCCGGAAAGCAGAAAAGGGCAGATGAAACACTTAAATATGCGATCTTTATTGCAGCAGGTTTTGGACTGATCGTATCAGTTGCGATACAGTTTATTGCGGAACCTGTAGTTGGTCTTTTTACAACAGACAGTATTGTGAAAGTGCTTGGAGGGCAGTATATCAGAGGCTATATCTGGGATTGTATTTTTGCCGGAATACATTTCAGTTTCAGTGGATATTTCTGTGCATGTGGAAGATCAGAACTCTCTTTTATACATAATATTATTGCAATCTGTCTTGTGAGAGTTCCGGGAGTCTATCTGGCATCGAAACTGTTTCCGGCGACTTTGTTCCCGATGGGAATTGCTACTGCAACAGGATCGCTTACTTCGGTGGTTATCTGTGTGATCGCCTTTATGTGGCTTCGTAAACGCAGAGGCGAGGGTATTGTTTTGGAAAAATAACCGGAAGTGAAAAATATATTTTTTGCTAAATAGAGAGACTTTTGGGAGATTTCCTGTTATAATTCAATTTAGGACGCTGTTGCTGTGAAGTGAGAATGCTTCCACCTCAGGCAGGTTGTCTGACTGGCAGTGACAGGAATTTATGCAGAGAGAAGGCAGAGAAATGATCAACGAAACATATAAAGCAATGCTTCAGGGGAAATCCATCATCAGAGAATTAAGTGAATATGCGACGGCAAGAGGTCAGAAAATCGGATATGAAAATGTATTTGATTACAGCCTGGGAAATCCAAGTGTGCCATGTACGGATGATTACACAAAAGCTGTGATCGAACTTCATGAAAAAGAAGATCCAATGGCACTTCATGGATACAGCCCGTCTCTTGGAAATACAGAGGTAAGAGGAATCGTGGCAGACAGTCTTAACCGGAGATTTGGCATGGATTATGAGTCAAAGCATATTTTTATGGCGTCAGGCGCAGCAGGTGCCCTTGCTCATGCAATTCGATGTGTGACAAAACCGGGAGATGAGATCCTGACTTTTGCACCGTGTTTTCCGGAGTATTTTCCTTATGTAAATACAACAGGAGCAGTTCTTAAGGTGGTCAAAGCAGATACAACTGCTTTCCAGATTGATTTTGATGAATTTGAAAAAATGATGAATCCGAATGTGGCAGCGGTTCTTATCAATTCTCCAAATAACCCGTCAGGTGCTGTTTATAGTGAGGATACGATTAAGAAGTTGGCTGAGATTCTTTATACCAAACAGAAAGAATACGGGCATGATATTTTTATTATCAGTGATGAACCGTACAGAGAGATCGTTTTTGATGGAAAGACATGCCCATATGTAAGTAAATTTTATGATAATACTCTTTCCTGTTATTCTTTCTCAAAGAGCTTAAGTCTTCCGGGAGAACGTATTGGTTATGTGGCAGCTAATCCACGCTGTACGGATGCAGATATCATTGCTGTTATCTGTGGACAGATCAGCCGTGGTATCGGTCATAACTGTCCGTCTTCTACGATCCAGCAGGCTGTGGCGAAGGTGATCGATCAGACAAGTGATATGAGTGTTTATGAGAAGAATCGGAATCTTCTTTATGATGCGTTGACCAGACTTGGGTTTGAGGTTGTGAAGCCGCAGGGTACTTTTTATATTTTCCCGAAAGCTCTGGAGGAAGATGCAAATGCATTCTGTATGAAAGCGAAGAAGTATGATCTGATTCTTGTTCCGGCAGATAATTTCTGCTGTCCGGGTTATTTCCGCATGGCGTATTGTATTGATACGGAGAAGGTTGAACGTTCTATTCCTGTGCTGGAGAAGTTTGTACGTGAGGAATATGGAAAGTGATTTTTATACGAAGGCCTGTCCTGTAATGGGGCAGGTTTTTTGCTGGCTGGATTTTTACACAGCGGATTTTTAGATTTGTTTGGATGCTCACGCAGCGGATTTTTAGATTTATCTGGATGCTTACGCAGCAGGATATCATATAACAGATTCCCTGACACGTTGCGCGGCCTGCTCAGTACATGCGCTTATTTGCTGCTATTCGGGCAGAACTCGCTTCGCTCAGACATTGCCCTCGGTAGCAGCAGCTTGCATGGGACTTCGCGACGGCCGCTCCACTGACCATCAGGGAATTCTGTTTATGAATCCTGCTGCTGTGAGTTCAGAACGGTAGAATCGAAATATGCAGGTAGCTGAACCAGAGAAAATATGCCTCAGGCAGTAGAAATGGTGCAGAAGAATGGCTGAACAGTCAGTATCGTGATTAGCCGGCAGAAACAGTACCAGTGGGTGGCTGAACAGCCAGTTTTGTGATTTCAGCAGTTAGAAACAGTGGTGTTTGGCAGTATCCAGCTGCAAGAACAAAAAACAGGTGTCCTGACGTTAGCGCGTATTCCGTTGTGAGGACTGGGCTAGCTGCTGTCACCGAGGGCAATGTCTGAGCCGCAAGGCGAGTTCTGCCCGAATGACAGCAAATAAGCGCCCGGGACGAACAGGAAACACAGCGTGTCAGGACACTGTTTATTTGTATCTTGCAGCGTGAATATGGTATCAAAAACCACATTATAAAGTAACAATAACAATAAAATATTGACATGAACTCCAAACAGGTATACACTGTAGATGTTTTGATAATCAAAATAAACAACAAGGATAAAAAGTGAGGTATCTACAGTGAATACAAAACCATTCAAATATACCAGCAGACTGAAACAACTTAAAATAGGAGAAAAAACCGCCACACTCCCCATTATCCAGGGCGGCATGGGAGTCGGCATCAGCAGAAGTTCCCTTGCAGGAGCTGTTGCAAAAGAAGGCGGAGTTGGCGTTATATCCACAGCACAGATCGGATACGACGAAGAAGGCTTTGAAAAAGACCAGGCAGCATGCAATCGTAATGCGATTCAGAAACACATCAGAAAAGCAAAAGAAATCGCACAGGGCAGCGGACTCATTGCAGTAAACATCATGGTTGCCCTGAAACACTACGAAGAACACGTAAAAGAATCTGTAAAAGCAGGAGCAGATGCCATTATCAGCGGAGCGGGACTGCCAATGGAACTGCCGGCAATGGTACCGGAAGAAAGCGGAACAAAAATCGCCCCGATCGTATCATCCATGCGCGCAGCCAGACTGATCCTGAAGATGTGGGCACATCGTTACAACCGGACAGCTGATTTTATAGTGATCGAAGGGCCAAAAGCAGGAGGACACCTGGGCTTTTCCAGAGAACAGCTGGATGACATAGAACATCTGAATTACGATGAAGAAATCAGAAACATCATAGAATGTAAAAAAGAATATGAAGATAAATTTCAGAAAAAAATCCCGGTGATCGTTGCCGGCGGGATTTTTGACAGAACTGATATAGATCATGCTATAGAACTTGGGGCAGATGGAGTACAGATTGCAAGCCGCTTTGTGGCAACAGAAGAATGCGATGCGTCAGAAGCTTATAAACAGGCATACATTAAGGCAGAAGAAAAAGATATCCGCATCATTCAGAGTCCTGTCGGAATGCCGGGCCGGGCACTTGAAAATGATTTTATCCGTGCAGTGGAAAAAGGAAGACAGCCGGTAAAGAAGTGCTACAACTGCCTTCATAAATGCAATCCGAAAGAAGTTCCTTACTGTATCACAAAAGCATTGATCGACGCAGTAAAAGGAGATGTACAGAACGGTCTGATTTTCTGCGGTGCCAATGTAGGACAAATAAAAGAAATGACTACAGTACCCGAACTTATGAGGGAACTGGCTGAAGCATAACACAGGATATAATACTGATTATTTATACTTTTTACGATACTGACCAGGTGTCATGCCATATGCTTTCTTGAAGGTGCGCATAAAATGCTCCAGACTGTCATAGCCTACCAGTTCACAGATAGCGGTATTGCTGAGACTGGTTTCACGCAAGGCCCGACAGGCCTGATTTAATTTAATATCACGGATGATCTGAAGGAAGGTGCGGCCGGTACCTTCCTTTATTAATGTACTGAAATGAGAAGTACTGTAACCAAAATGCCGTGCAGTATCACTTAAAGTAACTTCCTGGTAATGCGCATTCAGGTAATTAAGAATGTCCGTCATGGAATTGTCACCGGTATCCCGGGTCAGGATAGATTCAATATGGTTTTCATGACGCCGGAGCAGCATGGCCCAGAACATGATCAGCATGGAATTCAGAAAGGTGTAGCTGTATTTTTCATGACCAAGATATTCAATATACAGATTTTCCATCATTTCCCGGATAGAAAGATCATTATCCGTGTGAAAAATCAGGAAATTTCCTTTCGTTTTCCGGTAGAGAACATGAGCAAAAAACTGTGCCAGAGCGCTGTCTGCCGTAAGCGACTGGAAAAATGTTGCCTGAAAAGTAGTGCCGCGGACCAGAATATTGATCACGATACTGTCATCAAAAATCCCGATGCTGTGCTTTGTATGAGGCGGTATAATGCAGACATCACCTGTTTTAAGAGTATGGGAGATACCCTGGATAGTGGTATCGGCAGTTCCGTCATATACACACATGATCTCAAAAAACTGATGTTCATGAGTGAAGACCGGGGTGTAACGATAATGTTTGACAAGACGGATATTTCCCACAAGATCATCAAACAGTTCTTTTTCTTCCATATAAGGATACCAGGCTTCTTTGTGAAGAGCAGGAACAAAAAGCCTGTGTCTGGAGATCAGTTCAGGATCCAGCCTGTGACAGTATTCTTCAAATGTTTCAGGATGTTCTTTTTCCTGAAAATACAGATCTCTGTAAAAAATCTCGTCTTTTTCATAAGAATGTATATAATTTCGAAATTCGTCTCTTGTAAGTTTCATGGAATTCCTCCTGAATCATAATCCCGGGTCAGTTAAAACACAATTTTAACATAAAAACAACAATGTTGCTCTTTTATGTCATTAAGTATAACATAAGCATCGAAAAAAACGTCAATGTTTTACAAAAAAAATCACAATTGGAGAAATGTGTAAAAAGAAGTACAGTAATGTCAGAAAGAAATTCGGAGGTAAAGGAAAATGAATGAAGTTGAAAAGAAGGTAACAATCGGGCGCTGGCGTCAGAGAATCGGTTATGGTTCATCCGATTTTGCATGTAACCTGATCTGGCAGATGATCTCTCTGTATCTGCTGTATTTTTACACAAATGTTATGCATCTGAATGCCGGTGCAGTAAGTGTAATGTTTCTTGTAACAAAAGTGATTGACGGTATTTCAGATCTGATCGTGGGATTCCTGATTGACAAGACGAACACCAGATGGGGAAAATCAAGACCATGGATCCTTTTTGGAGCTGTTCCGTTTGGTGTCGCAGCAGTTCTTGCGTTCTCTGTTCCGAATATTGGACAGACAGGGATGCTGATCTATGCATATATTTCCTATATTCTGCTTTCCACAGCATATACAGTAGTAAATATTCCAATGGCATCAATCCTTCCTGCACTCAGTGAAGACCCTCATGAAAGAACTGTTCTTGCATCATGCAGAACCTTCTTTTCCTCTATTGGATCTACAGTGGTAAGTGCATTTGCCCTGACACTGGTAGATAAATTCGGAAATGGAAACGAGGCACTTGGATTCCGTATCGTTATGATGATCTTCGGCGTGATCGGCTGTCTTGTATTCTTTTTCTGTTTCTTTAATACAAAAGAACGTGTAACTATTAAACAGGAAAAAGTAAGCCTGAAAGCAAACATTTCCTGCCTGCTCCACAACAAACCGTGGAAACTTTTTGCACTGAACATTGTATGGTTCTTCGGCGGGTTCGTAATTCAGGCCAGTGCAGTTATCTATTACTTTACATATGTTGTACAGAATACAACACTGGTGCAGATCGTGGCGACTATCACAACACTGGTACCGATCGTTGCAAATCTGTGTGCACCATTCCTTGTTAAACTCACATCCAAGAGAAATCTGATGGTTGGAGGAAGCTTTGTACATATGGGAGGACTTCTGATCATCTTCTTTGGCGGGACAAATGTGCCGGTACTTCTGGCAGGGGCAGTGATCGCAGCAGCAGGATATGGACTGAAAGGAAGTATGCATTTTGCAATGCAGCCAGACCCGGTTGATTATGGTGAGTGGAAGAGCGGTGTGAATACAGCCGGAACACTTTCCGCAGTGAACGGGTTTATTGGAAAAGTCGGAATGGCAGTAGCCAGCAGCCTTGGTGCAGCTCTTCTTCAGTTTGGAGGATTTGATGCAAATCTGACCGTTCAGACAACAACTGCCCAGCATTTTATTACAGCAATGTATATCTGGGTTCCTATCATAACAAATGTGGCAACTATTATTACCATGATGTTCTATGATCTTGACAAAATTTATCCACAGATCGTAAAAGAACTGGACGAAAGGAGAGAAAAAGCCAATGCCTGAGGTAAGTATTGATCTGAACATGGTGCGTGTTACAAATGATGATTTTGTAAAAAAAGCAGAAAGCTGCGCACCAGGACTTCATGAGACAGTGGTTCGTCCGGTTTCTATCGTAGATATTGTAAAAACAGAAGATGTGTATCCGGATGTTATACAAAAAGATTCCATAGAAAATCTTTCTTCTTATCATCTGGCAAAAGGAGATAAAATCTGTCTGGATTTCGGAGACCACCAGGTCGGATATGTGACGCTGCGCCTTGCATCTGTGGGAAGTCCGCAGGATGCACCGGCTTTTTTCAGACTGAAATTCGGTGAGATTGCAAAAGAGATGACAGAGAATTCAGCTGATTATGACGGATGGATCAGCAGAGGGTGGATTCAGGAGGAATTTATCCATGTGGATGTCCTTCCGGCAGAACTGAAACTGCCAAGAAGATACGCATTCCGTTATATGGAGATTGAGGCAATCGATACTTCACTGAAATGGCAGATGGTAGTGGAAGATGTTTTCTGTGTCAGCGTTTCCGCAGTAAAAATGGAAGATGTAAAACCAGTAGAAAGCGAAGATAAAATGATCCGGAGAATGGATAAGGTAAGTCTTCGTACACTGATGAACTGCATGCAGTCTGTTTTTGAAGATGGTCCGAAGAGAGACAGAAGACTGTGGCTTGGAGATCTTCGTCTTCAGGCACTGGCAAATTACAGCACCTTTAAAAATTTTGATCTTGTAAAAAGATGCCTGTATCTTTTCGCAGCACAGACGAAAGATAACGGTCAGGTAAGTGCCTGCCTGTTTACTGAGCCGAAATTTATTGTAGACGATACGTTCCTTCTGGATTATTCCATGTTTTTCGGGGCAACGCTCCTGGATTATTATGAAGCTTCCGGTGATATGGAAACACTCAGAGATTTAAGTGGCTGCGCCTTCCGTCAGATGGAAATAGCAGCCGAACGGTTTGATGAGAACCAGATTATGCAGAACAGCGATGGATTTTGGGGATTTATCGACTGGACAGAAGGCCTGAACAAACAGACTGCCATGCAGGGCGTTTATATCTACTGTGCAAAAAAAGTTCAGAAGATTGCTGAAATCCTCGGGGATACAGAAAAAGCAAAGAAATATGAAAAAGAGGCGGAAATCAAGACAGAATCAGCCAGAAACCGCCTTATGGATCCGGCCAATGGCCTTTTCTTAAGCGGAGATGAAAAACAGCTCAATTATGCCAGCCAGGTGTGGATGATCCTTGCCGGGGCAGTATCTCCGGAAGAAGGGGCAGAGATCCTGGATAAAGTGATCAGACTTCATCCGGAAAAAGGAATGGTTTCACCATATATGAACCATCATTTTGTGGAAGCTCTTCTTATCTGTGGCAGAAAAGAGCAGGCGCTGGAATATATGAAATATTACTGGGGCGGTATGCTGAAACATGGTGCAGATACTTTCTGGGAATTATATAATCCGGAAAATCCGGCAGAATCACCTTATGGAAGCAGTATTGTAAACAGTTACTGCCATGCATGGAGCTGTACACCGGCATATCTTTTACGCAAATATTTTTAAGCTCAAACAACATTTTTATACTTTTATACTTTAAATCAGGAGGCAGGTTATGGTAAAGTTAACAGTAGAAATCGTATCAATGCAGGATGCAGACAAATTTAACAAGATCTGCAGCAAATTTGACTGTGACATGGATCTTCAGAGTGGTAAATATTATGTAGATGCAAAATCAATCATGGGAATTTTCAGTCTGGATCTCAGCAAAGAACTGATTTTAAATGCAGATACTGATGACGAAGCAAAGGTAAGAGAAGCTTTTGCTGATTTCACAAAAGAGGGAAAATAATGAAAAAGGTCATAAAAGAAAGAAAATTTTCCGGAACTGTCAGTGCGGATATTCAGCCATGGGAAACAGAACACCGTGCTCTTGCAAGAAAAGCAGCGGCAGAAGGGATTGTTCTCCTGAAAAATGAAGACCATGTGCTTCCACTGAAAAAAGGAAGTGCAGTTGCTCTTTATGGCGCCGGTGCAGGAAAAACCATCAAAGGCGGAACTGGTTCCGGTGATGTAAATGAAAGAGAAAATATCACGATTTTCCAGGGTATGAAGAATGCGGGCTTTCAGATAACAACTGAAGAATGGATCAGAAGTTACGACAGAATTTATGCAGAGGCGCGTCAGGCATGGAAAAACGACATCCTTTCCAGAACAGGTGGTACCGGTGGTGATGTGATGGATTTTTTCACTATTTACAGTACAACACCATTTATTATGCCTGCAGGTGAGTCTGTTAAGAAACCGGCAGAAGGTGAAAATACAGATACAGCTGTTTATGTGATCAGCAGAATTGCAGGTGAAGGTTCTGACCGCAAAGACGGAGAGGGTGATTATTATCTCAAAAAAGATGAATATCAGATGCTCTCAGATATCTGCAGATTTTATAAAGATGTGATTGTTGTTATCAATGCCGGTGCGCAGGTGGATCTTTCTTTTATGGATGAATTCAGCAATATAAAAGCTCTTCTTGTGATCGTTCAGCCGGGAATGGAAGGTGGAAATGCATTTGCTGATGCTGTGTCAGGAAAAGTTACGCCATCTGGCAAACTGGTAGATACCTGGGCATATAAATATGAAGATTATCCGAATTCTGCAACATTTTCTCACAATAATGGAAATGTGAACACAGAAATGTATGAAGAGGGAATTTATGTAGGATACAGATATTTTGACACATTTCAGGTTCCTGTTCGATACGGCTTTGGTTTCGGACTTTCTTATACAGACTTTGAGATAAAGGATAACAGTCTGACAAAAACAGCAGAAGGTGGTTTGAGAACGGCAGTGACTGTCACTAATACAGGAGAAATTTCCGGAAAAGAAGTGGTACAGGTTTATGTATCTCTTCCTGGTGGAAAACTGGAAAAAGAGGCACGTCGTCTGGTGGCTTACAGAAAAACATCTGAACTGAAACCTGGTGAAAAGGAAAATCTTGTTCTTGAGATTTCAGCAGAAAGACTTACTTCCTATGATGCATCAAGAGCAGCATGGATCATGGAACCGGGATTTTATGGAGTATGGGTCGGAAACAGCCTGGAAAGCGCAGAGCTGATCGGTGGAGCTGCACTTGAGGAAGAAGTGATACTTACCCAGACTGCAAATTTCTTCCCACTGAAACAGGAGCTGAAAGAAAAGTCTCAGGAAGCAGGAAAAACTTCCGAAAGAGAGGAAACAGTCAGAAAGACAGCTGCAGAACAGAAACTTCCTGTAGTGGAACTGTATGCAGACAGCTACGATACAGAATTTGTGGAATTCAGAAGAAACAGCCAGATTTATGAAAAAGAAGCCATGGATTTTGTGGAGACACTTTCAGAAGAAGAGCTGATCGATCTTGCGGCAGGAGATCCGGGAAAAGCACAGGGCGGGAATCTTGGCGCTGCCGGTATTTCTGTTCCGGGTTCGGCAGGTGAAACCCACAGATGTGCAGTTGATAAGGGACTGGCAAGTATCGTTCTTGCAGACGGACCTGCAGGACTTCGTCTGATGAAATATTATCATGTGGATAATGGACAGATTGTATCAATGCCGTTTGAATTCAGTCTGGAAGGTGGGTTATTTTATGATGATTCCAGAGAACTTCCCGGAGAAAGATATTATCAGTATTGTACAGCGATTCCTGTTGGAACTCTTCTTGCACAGACATGGGATCAGAAACTGATACAGGAAGTGGGTGCCATGATCGGTACAGAGATGGATTATTTCGGTGTGACTCTGTGGCTGGCACCGGGAATGAATATTCACAGAAATCCACTCTGTGGAAGAAACTTTGAGTATTATTCAGAGGATCCTTATGTGGCTGGCACGATTGCGGCAGCTATGACAAATGGTGTGCAGTCCAATTATGGCTGTGGAACTACGATCAAGCATTTTGCATGCAATAATCAGGAAGACAACAGAATGGGATCAGACAGTGTTGTTTCTGAGAGGACTTTGAGGGAAATTTATCTGAAGGGATTCGAGATTGCTGTTAAAGAAAGTCAGCCACTGTCTATTATGACCAGTTATAATCTGATCAATGGTGTTCATGCTGCGAATAATTATGATCTCTGTACGGAAATCGCCAGAAATGAATGGGGATTCCGTGGAATGATCATGACAGACTGGACGACTACGGAAGTGGATGACAGCTGTACCGCGTCAGGCTGTATGAGAGCAGGAAATGATCTGGTTATGCCGGGATGTTTCGGAGATCATGAGAATCTTAAAAAAGAGCTGGCGGAAGGTACACTGAAGCTTAATGATCTGAAAGCATGTATTGCAAGGCTTGTGAGTGTGATTTGGAGATCAAATCAATATGAATAAAGCGGGGCCCCCGAAAGGGGGCTTTTTGTATGCCAAAGTATGCAGGAGAAGCTGCCAGTGGCAGGTTCTCTGTATGGGAAAAATGGAATACCGGCGTCACGCTGATGCAAATATAGAAAACAGCTCTCCATGATACCGCGGCAGATTCCTGATTCGATGCATGCGCATCAGGAAATCTGTTGTTCTTATTTGCTCAGCTGAAGTCCGTTATTGCTGAATATGCGTCAGCTGTACAGCACATAGCATTCATCTTCTGGCATTTTTTCTTTTTTCTATACAAAAAGCTCTTTTACCCCCGAGTTAGCTGCGCCGTACTTGTCAGTAGACAGCCGGAACCATTGCTATGAATGTCGTAACCGGCGTCATTTATGAATATCCGTCCAAATTACTTTCTTAATTGATTTTCGCATAAAGATGCTCTACAATATCATAAGAACATAAACAAAGGAAAATTATATAGATAACAATGCAGAACTACAGCAATTACCATTCACAGAAAGTGCAGTCCAACCACAGTGTATACGAGGGGCTTCACATGACTCTTCAGAAAGAAACACCGATTCTCACGGCGCAGATCCGTGCACTGTACAGAGAACTGGATAAAAAATTTCACCTTCGTGGAGCCAATATCCCCATAACTTTCGGATTTGAGACAGATTCCCTGGGTTCCTATAATCAGAATGGACATGGTCAGAGAGAACATTTCCATTTTTCATTGCTTTTTATAGGATATGCAGTAAAAAATCCTCTCAGCAAAGAGGACAGGCTGGATCTTTATAAACATGAATATGCACATTATATGCAGTACAACATGACAATTCCGAAACAGTACCAGTGGCAGTCCGGGACTCATGGCAGTGCCTGGAAATACTGCTGTTCACTTGTAGGCGCTGTGCCGACACCTTATTACAGGGCAGGCGAGGCACTGATGAACCATAACTACGATAAAGTACTCAAAAATCCGATCCATGACACAACAGTTGCCATACGTGACCGGCACAGAAGAGAACAGGAGTACAGAAGAACACAGAATGCGATCGTGAAATACGAAACAGGAGAGAATGTAAATCACCCGAAATTCGGAGAAGGAACAATAGAAAAAATTGAACAGCAGACAGGTTCAGTATTGCTGCATATCCGATTTGGTGAGACAATAAAAGTTATAGACCAGAAATGGCTTATTCAGACAAAATATAAAAAAGGGAAAATCCAGAGAGACTGAAATATAATACAAAAGCAACAGAAGCCCATAACAGGAAAGGAGGGAGAGTTTATGCGTCAGGAAAGATTCAAGATGGAGCGCCCGGGCCTTGTAAATATAGGTGACAAAGTAAAAATCTCTGAATTCCAGTCCTATATGAATTACAGCTATATTATAGAACCGGCAGTGGCAATGTCCGGATGCTACAAAAATGCCGACAGAATAAAAGCAAAAGAAGGCTTCGTAACAAACATTGAGCACACACCACAGGGGTATTACGTAACAGCAGAGTTTGAAGCGTAATAAAAATAACTACAGTTTTTATCAGAAGAAAACAGAACAGGGGGACAATATGAAAACAGAAAACAGTACAAAACGGACGGTTGCCATGATGAAAAAATTACTGCTTATCATGGTGAGCTTTTTTATTATGGGAAGCTTTACAAAGGTATACCAGGTGAAGGCTGCCGGACAGCCGATAAAGATAACCAGCTGCAAGGCTGAAAATTCGTCTTCGGTTATTATAAAAGCACATTTTAATGAAAATGATTATGGCAAATTTCAAATTTACCGTGCAGAGTCAGCAGGGGGTCCTTTTACACTTCTTGATGAAGCAGGAATGGGCGGCATGAACGGAATGCCAATAAATGGGATCTGGTATTTAAGCGGTTATGAGAACCGTGTTGATTACTATACAGACAGTATTCCACTTTATGACGGATGTGATGTGGTTTTCAGAGATAAAACTGCCAGACTTGGAAGAACATATTATTACAGATTTGTGATGACATCAGGTGATAATTCTGTTCCTGAATATACATCAGAGACAGTATCTGCAACAGTAGATCTCGGCGTTCCGGATATCAGAAAATCTCTTTCCACAAATGGAAAATCAGTCAAGCTTGTTTGGAATTATTCCGGACAGGCAAAAGGATATCAGATATACAGATATGATGCAAAGAAAAAGAAATGGAAATTATATAAAACTCTGAAAAGCGGTAAAAATACTTTTACAGATAAAAAAGTAAAAGCCGGAAAAACTTACAAATATAAAGTGCGTTCATATACATCTTTGAATGGAAGGACTATCTACAGCAAATTCAGTTCTGTACATATCATTTCCCTGAAAAAACCTACTGTAAAGGGAAATTATAAGGCTGGAAGCGTATATGGACCGGCACTCAATAACAAAGAACTTCTGCAGGTACGGAGAGCAGTGCAGAGCTTTAAGACCAATTACATCAGAAAAGGAATGAGCGATTACGATAAAGCAAGGGCTGCATATAATTATCTGAGAAGCAACTGTGATTATGCTGTAAATGGCTGGCAGTATAACAATGCCAATACAGCCTGGGGAGCACTTATTTACGGCGAGGCCCAGTGCTCCGGATATGCAAGGGCCATGAAAGCTCTCTGCGATGGCATTGGCGTAAAATGCTATTATGTTCATGCAAATGCCAAAGCAGATAATCCAAGCCATCAGTGGAATGAGGTAAAAGTTGGAGGTAAATGGTATATTGTAGATGCGCAGAGCGGAGCTTTTCTGGTAGGTTCCAGAACCTGGAAAACTGAAGCAGGAATGCGCTGGAACACAAAAGGCTTACCGAAATGCAGCGTCAGCGACTACAAAAAATCATAAGTCATATTGTTGGGGGCTTCGGCCCCCAATATTATTGTTATCAGAAAAGTATTCGGATCAGCAGACTTGCAACAACGAGGATCAGTGCGCCGCAGATTCTTGTTGCAATTATCATGTAAGTATGAGATTGCGGCAAAGGTAAATCTTTCCAGAATCACAGTACGCAGATATATGAACTATCTTGTGGAAAACCGTGAGATCATCAGCAGGATCGATTATTCGACAGGCGGAAGGCCCTCTGTAAAATATAAGAAGGCATAACATTTTCCTTGACAAGTATTCAACCCTATGTTACGATAAACACACTTTCATGTGGTAGAGTGACTACGTGATAAAATATAAAAGATAAGAGGAGACTGAATGATGAAGAAAAAAGTATTGGCAGTAGTACTTGCATCAGTAATGACAATGGGAATGATGTCTGCAGTAAGTGTACAGGCAGGCGTAGATGATAAAACACTGGTTGTTGGTTTCGATGCTGAGTATCCTCCTTATGGATATATGGATGAAGATGGAGAATATACAGGATTTGACCTTGAACTGGCACAGGCTGTATGTGACATTGAAGGCTGGACACTGGAAAAGAAACCGATCAACTGGGATTCCAAGGACATGGAACTGAATTCAGGGTCTATTGACTGTATCTGGAATGGATTTACAATGAATGGAAGAGAAGATGATTATACATTTTCTACTCCTTACGTAGATAATAGCCAGGTAATCGTAGTAGCAGATGATTCAGGAATTGAGAAACTTACAGATCTTGCAGGAAAGACTGTTGGTGTACAGGCTGCTTCCGCAGCACTTGATCTTCTTCAGAGTGAGGAAGAAGGCGGACAGAAAGAACTTGCAGATACATTTGGAAGCCTGAACGAATTTGCTGATTATAATACAGCATTTACTGAACTGCAGGCAGGTGCACTTGATGCACTGGCAATTGATGTCGGTGTTGCAAAATATCAGCTTAATTCCAGAGGAGAAGGATTTAAGATCCTTGATGAAACACTGAATACTGAACAGTATGCGATCGGATTCAAGAAAGGCGATGACGAACTCTGTGATATCGTAAATGCAGATCTTCAGAAACTTGCAGATGACGGTACAGTAGAGAAACTTGCAGAGAAATATGAAATCGCAGACATGGTTACTCTGAAAGCAGATGGTGAAGATGCAGCGCAGAGTGATGATACTGAAGAAACAGCAGATACAGAGGAAGAAGCTGCTGAATAATTTTTAACTGAACAAAAAAGTAAGCAAACGGGATGCTCCAAAACCTTCGCGGAGGGGCATCCCTGTTCTGAGTTTATGGAGGGAAATTCATGAGTTTTCAGGTAATGTTAAAACAGCTTACCACAGGTTTCGGGTCAACACTTCTGATTTTTTGTCTGACCCTGTTGTTTTCACTGCCTCTTGGTATGATTGTTTATTTTGGACGCCAGAGTCGTTTTAAACCTCTGAGCTGGATCGTTAAGGCCTATATTTCTATTATGCGAGGAACTCCGCTGATGCTACAGTTGCTGTTGTGGTATTTTGGCCCGTTTTATCTCTGGGGAATGAATATTGGCGGATATAAATTTACCGCAATTATTCTGGGATGTTCTCTGAACTATGCCGCATATTTTGCTGAGATCTATCGTTCAGGTATTGAATCGATTCCGGTAGGACAGTATGAGGCTGCACAGCTTCTTGGTTATAACAGACAGCAGACATTCTTTAAAATCGTGCTTCCACAGGTTATCAAGATTGTACTTCCGTCTGTTACAAACGAGGTTATTACTCTTGTCAAGGATACATCTCTCGTATATTCAGTATCTTACATTGAGATGTTTGCACTGGCAAAACAGATTGCAGCAGCAAATACAACAGTTATGCCGTTCTTTATTGCAGGCGTTTTTTATTACATATTCAACTTTGTAGTTGCCTGGGTAATGGAATGGTTTGAACGTAAACTGGATTATTATCGCTAGGAGGACTGAGATGAGTACAAATCTTCTTGAAATGAATCATATTAAAAAGGAATTTGACGGACTCCAGGTTCTGAAAGACGTCTCCATTCAGGTAAAAGAAGGAGAGATTGTTTCAATTATTGGTCCTTCCGGTTCCGGAAAATCAACTCTTCTCCGCTGCGCAACATTACTTACGATGATCGACGGCGGCGAGATCAGCTATATGGGAAAGAAAACAGTATGGGAGGAAAACGGCAGGATTACAGTCCCAAAGAAAGCCCAGCTGAAAGAAATTCAGTCATGTTTCGGTCTTGTTTTCCAGAATTTCAATTTGTTTCCACATTATTCTGTAATGAAAAATATCACGGATGCACCGATTCATGTACAGAAAAGAAATAAAGACGAAGTTTACAAAGAGGCAAGAGAACTTCTGAAAAAGATGGGGCTTGCAGATAAAGAAGATGCATATCCTTATCAGCTGTCAGGTGGTCAGTGTCAGCGGGTTGCGATTGCAAGGGCCCTTGCATTGAACCCGAAGATCCTGTTCTTCGATGAACCGACTTCGGCACTGGATCCGGAGCTTACAGGAGAGGTGCTGCGGGTAATAAAATCGCTTGCAGATCTTCATATTACAATGGTAATAGTTACACATGAGATGAATTTTGCAAAAGATATCTCAGACAGGGTTATTTTTATGGACAAAGGTGTTATTGCTGTTGAAGGAACACCACAGGAGGTATTTTCTTCAGATAATGAACGAATGAAAGAATTCCTTGGTAAATTTCATCAGGGTACAGAATAAAATGATTGCTTTTACAGTAGCGATGTTATATAATTTCAGCGTAAAGACAGGAAATTGTTACTGTTCAGTATGAGCAGTAACAGTTTTTTGTGCGGTAAATTCGTGTTTGTCAAATCAGACAGAAGATACCGTAACATGTTAATCCATTGAGATGATAGGAGTAAATACATGAGTACAGACAGATATGTAAGTCCCCTTTCAGAGCGTTATGCTAGCAAAGAAATGCAGTATATCTTTTCTCCGGATATGAAATTCCGTACATGGAGAAGATTATGGATCGCTCTGGCTGAAACAGAAAAAGAACTTGGCCTGAATATCACTCAGGAACAGATCGATGAACTGAAAGCTCACAAAGATGATATCAATTATGATGTCGCAAAGGAAAGAGAGCGTCAGGTCCGTCATGATGTTATGTCCCATGTGTACGCATATGGTGTACAGTGCCCGAAAGCAAAAGGTATTATCCATCTGGGGGCAACTTCCTGCTATGTAGGTGATAATACAGATATTATCGTTATGGCAGAAGCACTGAAACTGGTTCAGAAGAAACTGGTAAATGTTCTTGCAGAACTGTCAAAATTTGCAGATAAATATAAAGACCAGCCAACGCTGGCATTCACACATTTCCAGCCTGCGCAGCCTACAACAGTAGGTAAACGTGCAACTCTGTGGACACAGGAATTTCTGATGGATCTGGAAGATCTGGAATATGTGCTTGGCACACTGAAACTTCTTGGCTCCAAGGGAACTACAGGAACACAGGCAAGCTTCCTTGAGCTTTTTGAGGGTGATCAGGAAACTATAGACAAGATCGATCCGATGATCGCAGAAAAAATGGGATTCAAAAACTGCTATCCTGTATCCGGCCAGACTTATTCCCGTAAGGTAGATACAAGAGTGCTGAATGTTCTTGCAGGAATCGCAGCAAGTGCACACAAGATGTCAAATGATATCCGTCTTCTTCAGCATCTGAAAGAAGTCGAGGAGCCATTTGAAAAATCCCAGATCGGTTCTTCAGCAATGGCATATAAGAGAAATCCGATGAGAAGTGAACGTATCGCATCTCTTTCCAGATATGTCATGATCGATGCACTGAACCCGGCGATCACATCAGCTACACAGTGGTTTGAAAGAACACTGGATGATTCTGCAAACAAACGTCTCAGCATTCCGGAAGGCTTCCTTGCAATCGACGGAATTCTTGATCTCTGTCTGAATGTGGTAGACGGACTTGTAGTATATCCGAAAGTTATTGAGAAACATATGATGGCAGAACTGCCGTTTATGGCAACTGAAAATATCATGATGGATGCAGTTAAGGCAGGCGGAGACCGTCAGGAACTTCACGAACGTATCCGTGAGCTTTCCATGGAAGCAGGACGTACCGTGAAGGTAGAAGGAAAGGACAATAACCTTCTTGAGCTGATAGCGGCTGATCCGGCATTCAATCTGACAATTGATGAGCTGCGTAAATCCATGGAGCCGTCCAGATATGTGGGAAGAGCAAAGGAACAGACGGAAACATTCCTTGTAAAGACTGTTCAGCCGGTTCTTGACGCACACAAGGACATGCTTGGCATTAAAGCAGAAATAAACGTATGATACCAGGGTACAAAGTACGGAACAATCCGTAGGTATCATAAAATATTGTTAGAGTTGGGGGTATCCCCAACATCATTGTAACAGATCAAAGAAACACAAGGAGGAAAAGTGTTATGATCAAAGCAGTAGTAGGAGCTAACTGGGGAGATGAGGGAAAAGGTAAGATCACTGATATGCTTGCCCAGGAAGCAGATATTATCGTAAGATTCCAGGGAGGAGCAAACGCAGGTCATACAATCGTAAATGATTATGGTAAATTTGCACTGCATACCCTTCCATCCGGTGTATTTTATAATCATACAACAAGTGTTATCGGAAATGGTGTTGCACTGAATATCCCTGTATTCTTTAAAGAGTATAACGAAGTAGTAAGCAGAGGAGTCCCGGCTCCGAAGATCATGATCTCTGACAGAGCGCAGATGGTTATGCCATATCACATTCTGTTTGATCAGTATGAAGAGGAGAGACTGGGAGGTAAATCCTTCGGGTCTACCAAATCAGGTATCGCACCTTTCTATTCTGACAAATATGCAAAGATCGGTTTCCAGGTAAACGAACTTTTCCATGATGAAGCTCTGAGAGAAAAAGTTGAGCGTGTTGTTGAAACAAAGAATGTTCTTCTTGAGCATCTGTATCATAAACCGCTTCTTGATCCAAATGAAGTTTATGATGAACTGATGAAATACAGAGAAATGGTAGCACCTTATGTTGGCGATGTATCCCTGTTCCTGTGGAATGCACTGAAAGAAGGCAAAGAAATTCTTCTCGAAGGTCAGCTTGGTTCCCTGAAAGATCCAGACCATGGTATTTATCCAATGGTTACATCTTCTTCAACACTGGCTGCTTATGGTGCGATCGGTGCAGGTGTGCCTCCATATGAGATCAAGAAGATCATCACTGTCTGCAAAGCATACTCAAGTGCTGTAGGAGCAGGAGCCTTTGTTTCTGAAATCTTCGGAGAAGAAGCTGATGAACTCAGAAGACGTGGCGGCGACGGTGGAGAATACGGCGCAACTACAGGCCGTCCGAGACGTATGGGCTGGTTTGACTGTGTTGCTTCCAAGTACGGCTGCCGTATGCAGGGTACTACAGATGTTGCATTTACAGTACTGGATGTTCTTGGATATCTTGATGAAATTCCGGTATGCACAGGCTATGAGATTGATGGAAAAGTAACTACAGAATTCCCGACAACAGGACTTCTTGAGAAAGCAAAACCGGTTCTGGAAGTACTTCCAGGATGGAAAACTGATATCCGCGGAATTAAGAAATACGAAGATCTCCCGGAAAACTGCCGTAAGTATGTAGAATTCGTAGAAGAACACATCGGATTCCCGATTACAATGGTTTCCAACGGACCGGGACGTAACGATATCATTTACAGAAATAAATAATGCTGTTAAAATTTCAGAATCAGATCAGGCGCCGGGGAGTTTTTCTCCGGCGTGATTTGTATAACGAAAGGAGACGTTATGAAAAACTGGAAACGTTATGGCGCGATCATTGGTATTGTTTTTCTGCTTGTAGTGGCAGCGCTTCCAATGTATTTTGCGCTGAAGGGTGATTTTTCGCAGAATATGTTTATGGCTTCCATCTTTGCAATGCTGTTTGTTGCTGTTATGGCATATGCCATATGGATGCTGTATCGTTATCTCAATAAAAATAAAAAGCCATCCGGAGAAAGTAAAGGCATTCGTAATGTGATTTTTGATGTTGGCTGTGTATTAGTTGATTTTGACTGGAAGTCTTATGTGGATAAGTTTGATTTTCCTGAAGAAAAAAGAAATCGGATTGTAAATGCCACATTCAAAAGTCCTGTATGGGACGAAAGAGACAGGGGACTTTATGATGAGGAAGAGTATGTAAGACAGTGTGTGGAACTTGCACCTGAATATGAGAGTGATATCAGGGAAGTAATGAGAAGGACTCCTGAGTGTATCCACAGAATGCCATATGCGGAAACCTGGGTCAAATATCTCAAGAGCAGGGGATATAATCTGTATATTCTTTCCAATTACAGCCATTATATGGTAGAAAAAAATAAAAAAGAAATGCCGTTCCTTAAGTATATGGATGGGGTAATGTTCTCCTGTGACGTAAATATGCTCAAACCGGAGCATCAGATTTATGAAAATCTTCTGGAGACATTTGGACTGAAGGCAGATGAATGTGTATTTATTGACGACAGGGAAGAAAACTGCCAGGGTGCCAGAGATGTGGGGATTCAGGCAATACAGTTTACTGGTTTCAAGCAGGTGACAGCAGAACTTGAAAAAATAGGAGTAAAATAAAAACTGTTTGTGTTTTATATTGAAAGATGTTATAATGGGTCGCAGGTAAACTTTTTGAAAAGAGGATAAAATAATGAGTGAAAAGACAATCTTAGAGCAGTGGCGTGAAATTGCTTACAATCAGCAGGCAGACCGCAATCAGCTCCAGAGATTCTGGGCAAACTATTTTAATATTGAAAAAGGAATCTATGAGCAGCTTCTTTCCAATCCGGATGAAGTTGTCAGCGGCACAGTTAAAGAACTGGCTGATAAATACGGACAGGAAGTTCTGACTATGGTTGGTTTCCTTGACGGAATCAACGACAGCCTTAAGATTCCGAATCCGATCGAGACAATGGACGAGAATACAAAGGTTACACTTGCATTCGATAAAGAACTTCTTTACAAGAATATGGTAGATGCAAAAGCTGACTGGCTGTATGAACTGCCACAGTGGAATGACATCTTTACAGAAGAGAAACGTAAAGAACTCTATATGGAACAGAAAAAATCCGGTACAGTTGTAAAACCGCACAAAATCGGCCGTAATGATCCCTGTCCTTGCGGAAGCGGAAAGAAATACAAATACTGCTGCGGAAGATAATGAAAGTTCCGCGAAATCTGGATTATATTATCGTACTGGGCGCCCATGTGGACGGCAGACGGTTGACATTAGCCCTTCTGGAAAGAACCAGGAGGGCTTTTGAATATCTGAAAGATAATCCGGAGACACGGGCTGTTTTATCCGGTGGACAGGGACATGGAGAACAGATGAGCGAAGCACGTGCAATGTATGGATATCTGACAGAACATGGAATTGACGGAGAAAGGCTGATTCTTGAGGAAGAGTCAACCAGTACCAGTGAAAATCTTGCATTCAGCATGAAACTGATCGGGAATGAGAAAGTGTCTGTAGGAGTAGTTACCAATAATTTTCATGTATTCCGTGGAGTGGCCATAGGCAGAAAATGCGGTTTCCAAAACATATATCCGATACCTTCCAGATATCGTTCATGGAGACTGCTGATTTATATTCCAAGGGAAATACTTGCAATAATAAAAGACAGAATTGTTGGAAATTTATAAAAAATACAAAAAATAATATCCCAAAAAATAAAAAAAGTGTTGACACGTGGAATTATACATAGTATACTAACGTAGTCGGTTGTGAGAAGCCATCTGAAAAACTTTTCATGATTGATAAATGGGGTCTTAGCTCAGCTGGGAGAGCATCTGCCTTACAAGCAGAGGGTCACAGGTTCGAGCCCTGTAGGCCCCATTCATATGGCGAGATAGCTCAGTTGGCTAGAGCACACGGTTCATACCCGTGGTGTCGAGGGTTCGAATCCCCCTCTC
>CAKRLX010000025.1 GCA_934359835.1 uncultured Blautia sp. | reverse complement strand
TCAGCATCTTCAGCTCCGTAGTAGTTGAACAGTTTGTAATCTGTTCCGATCTTTTCGTTTACTTTGTCCATGTATTCCTGAACTACTGCCGGAAGAGCATCATAGTACGGGTTGCATGCTTCTCTTGCCTGGAAGAAGATATCCGGGTTCTGAGCTGAACCTCTCTGGCATGGGTGATTCGGGTTAAGAGCATGATCACGGAAAGCCTGGATAGCTTCCATATCAGCCATATCCTTCAGATCTTCATAATCCCATGTTTCGATTTTCTGGATTTCGTGAGATGTACGGAATCCATCGAAGAAGTTGATAAACGGAACTTTACCTTTGATTGCTGCAAGATGAGCAACAGGTGTCAGGTCCATAACTTCCTGTACAGAAGATTCGCAGAGCATTGCACATCCGGTCTGACGACAGGCCATAACATCGGAATGATCTCCGAAAATGGAAAGTGCGTGAGAAGCAAGTGCACGGGCAGATACGTTGATAACACCCGGAAGCTGCTCACCAGCAATTTTGTAAAGGTTCGGGATCATAAGAAGAAGACCCTGTGATGCAGTATAAGTAGTAGTCAGAGCACCTGCTGCCAGAGATCCGTGTACTGCACCTGCAGCACCAGCCTCAGACTGCATCTCTGTAACCTGTACTTCCTGTCCGAAGATGTTCTTTCTTCCCTGGGTAGCCCACTCATCTGTTGCTTCCGCCATAACAGAAGAAGGGGTGATCGGGTAAATAGCAGCTACATCAGAATAAGCATATGATGCATGAGCGGCTGCATGGTTACCATCCATGGTTTTCATCTTTCTTGCCATAGTTTTGTTTTCCTCCTTAAAGGTATGATGAAAATTATTTATTTTTCTAGGTCTGATATAAGACCTGAAATTCCGTGTATTATTATATCATACAATCCTTGAATTATTCAACTGGGATTACCTGATTTTCTGTATATAATTACATACAAAAAATCATTTTTACACGTAAAAAAAGTTACAGTGCACAAACTTTTGCAAACTGTAACCTTTCCCGCTATCCTGCTATATATCATATTTTCTCAGAGAAGTTCTCCCATTGTACGGCGTCTCAGCATCTTCCAGAGTTCTTTCTGTATCTCTTCAAGTTCATGATGAACTTTGCAGCAGCCGCCTTCACCACCATTATTTCTTACACAGTCATAACCGTCTTCCATACAGTCTATGATCAGAAGTTCCGGATCAACTGCTGAATAAATATCAAAAAGGGTCATTTCCTCCGGTTTTCTGTTCAGTGAATATCCTCCATGTACTCCCCTGTAACCCTTTACCAGTTTTGATTTCTGGAGTTTTTTCAGTATTTTATAAGCAAAAGGTGCTGTAATAGCTTCTTTTTCACAGATTTCCCCGACACTTAGTCTTTTTTCTCCTGCCAGTGCACGAATTACTCTTACAGCATAATCGCATTCTCTGGTTATCAACATATCCTACACTCCCGTAATTATTCTGAAAATTCACATGTTTCCTTTCCTTTTTCATATTTTCCCCACCATTAGCCAGTATATCAGTTCTTTTATACAATTTCAATATTTTTTCAGTTTTTATCTTATATTTACTCATAAAACACTCATTATTTTCACAAGTATGAATTTTCTGTTCACAATGAACATATTATCATATGTATTCGGAGCAAGTTACTCGAAGCATTCTTTTTTCTATATAAATGCTTTTTATGCTTGCAAAATCCCAGGTTTACTGTACAATGGGTTATGTATGGCAAAATGCCTGACAACGAAGATCAACGAAACCATAACGAAGAAAAGAGGTACCTTATGATTTCAGCAAATAATATTACATTACGTGTTGGCAAAAAAGCACTATTTGAGGATGTCAACATTAAATTTACAGAAGGAAACTGTTACGGTCTTATCGGTGCCAACGGTGCCGGTAAATCTACTTTCCTCAAGATCCTTTCCGGACAGCTGGAGCCTACCAATGGTGATGTTGTCATCACACCTGGCCAGCGTCTTTCTTTCCTGCAGCAGGATCACTTCAAATACGACGCATATAACGTACTTGATACTGTTATCATGGGAAACGCAAGACTCTATGAGATCATGAAAGAAAAAGAAGCCATCTATGCAAAAGAAGACTTCACAGATGAGGATGGTATCCGTGCCAGCGAACTTGAAGGTGAATTCGCAGAAATGAACGGATGGGAAGCAGAATCTGACGCAGCTACTCTCCTGAACGGTCTTGGAATCGAAACAGATCTCCACTACAGCCAGATGGCTGACCTTACAGGAAGCCAGAAGGTTAAGGTTCTTCTCGCACAGGCTCTGTTCGGAAACCCGGATATCCTTCTTCTTGATGAGCCTACCAACCACCTGGATCTTCCTGCTATCGAATGGCTGGAAGAATTCCTGATCAACTTTGACAATACTGTCATCGTTGTATCTCATGACCGTTACTTCCTTAATAAGGTATGTACTCATACTGCTGATATTGACTATGGCAAGATTCAGCTCTATGCCGGTAACTACGATTTCTGGTTTGAATCCAGTCAGCTTCTTATCAAGCAGATGAAGGAAGCCAACAAGAAAAAAGAAGAAAAGATTAAAGAACTTCAGGAATTTATTTCCCGTTTCAGTGCCAACGCTTCCAAGTCCAAGCAGGCAACATCACGTAAACGTGCCCTTGAAAAAATCCAGCTTGACGACATGCGTCCTTCAAGCCGTAAATACCCGTATATTGATTTCCGCCCGAATCGTGAAATCGGAAACGAAGTACTTATGGTAGAAAACCTCTCCAAAACAATTGATGGAGTAAAGGTCCTGGACAATATTTCCTTCACTCTCGGTCATGATGACAAAGTTGCATTTGTGGGTGCAAATGAACAGGCAATCACGACTTTCTTCCGTATTCTTATGGGAGAGCTCGAACCGGACGAAGGTAATTACAAATGGGGTGTCACAACTTCTCAGGCATATTTCCCGAAGGACAACACAGCCGAATTTGACAACGATCTTACTATCACAGACTGGCTGACTCAGTATTCTGAAATCAAAGATGCCACCTATGTTCGTGGCTTCCTTGGCAGAATGCTCTTCCCTGGAGAAGACGGTGTCAAAAAAGTCCGTGTACTTTCCGGTGGCGAAAAAGTCCGCTGTCTCTTATCCAAGATGATGATCTCCGGAGCTAATATTCTTATTCTGGATGAACCAACCAACCATCTTGATATGGAGTCCATCACTGCACTGAACAATGGTCTTATCAAATTCCCGGGAGTTATTCTTTTCACCTCCCACGACCATCAGTTCGTACAGACTACTGCAAACCGTATCATGGAAATCCTTCCAGACGGTACACTGGTTGACAAGATCACCACTTACGACGAATATCTCGCAAGTGACGAAATGGCCAAAAAACGTCATGTCTTCCAGGTTAACGAAGAAGACGCCGCTGACAACTAAATTACCGCATACAGAGAACCTGCCACCGGCAGCTTCTCTTGCATACTATGGCATCAAAAGCAATGGCGGGCATCACTTCATAGTGATGTCCGCCATTTTTCCTTTTGTAACTTTAAGGAGATCCTGTAACGGTACCTTCAGAGTAAGTCCGATACGGCCTCCACTTACATATATTTCATCAAAATTTCCTGCTGATGCATCAAATACTGTAGGATACAGTTTTTTCATTCCAAGTGGGCTGCAGCCTCCTCTTACATATCCTGTAATCTTGAGGATATCTTTGACATGGATCATATCCACTGCCTTTTCTCCTACCGCTTTTGCCGCTGCCTTACGGTCAACTTCCTTCTCAATAGGCACTACAAAAACGTAATATCCACCGCTTTTGCCTTCCATTACCAACGTCTTAAATGACTGATCATATGGTGCACTGATCAGATCTGCGCTGTGCAGTCCATCAATAAATTCATCACATTCATATGTAAAAGTTTCATATGAAATTTTCTGTCTGTCAAGCATCCTCATTGCATTCGTCTTAGCTTCTTTTGCCATGTTGTCCCTCTTTTCTGTTTCTGGATCTGCCGCTGTTCTGTCTTCCTGTAAGCCTGTTCCACAGTTCTTCACCCTCGCGGTCATCTTCATCCATCATTTCTCTTACAACTTCATCATCAAGAAGATCCTCATCTATAGGTTCTTCATCGTAAGTATCATCGCCATAGTATTCCTGCACTCTCTGAGGCTGCTTTCTCTTATAAGAATCCAATGGAAGATCCAGTTCACTGTTCTTTTTTCCCGGACGATATTCCACTGTTTTCTCATATTCAGGAGCAGCATCTGCATACCTGTGGTTTTTTTTCTCCGGTTTCAGCCGGATATCTGCCGGCCGATGTTCCCGTCTGGAAGACTCTCTTCTCTTTTCAGATGATCTCCTGGATTCCTCACGGGATTCTCTTTGCTTATCCTTACGTTTTTTCTTTTCTGAACGCTGCGGAAGATATTCCTGAGGATCTACATAATCAGAACTTTTTTCTACATTTTCAATCTTTTCATGGATTTCCTCATCATCTTCCTCATCATAAACTTTTACGCGGTTTGTTGCAAACTGAATCAGCATTCCCAGAAGTGCAAATCCCACACTAAGTCCCACTCCATATGGAATATCCGCCATATTTCCAAGCCTTGCCAGTGAAAAGCCTGCCATTGCGCCGCCAAGAAGACTTGTTCCTACTATGAGAATCACTCTCGCCTGCTTCATTGCCATAACACCAAGTCCCACGCCAAGCATCAGGCAGAAGAAAAATGTCAGAGACGTGGTCGGGTGGATCACATAGATTCCCAGTCCCAGCCCAATTCCCATACCAAGAATAAAAATACCAACTTTGTAACTGACAAAAGCAATCGCAGCAAGAACAACACCTGCCACCACTGCAAAAACTGCATACATATATTTTTCCTGTACGCCTGTACTGTATGCCGCACCAAATCCCAGTCCGGCACCGATCAGAAACCCAAACAGCATCATCCAGAACCGCAGAAGCCTGTATCCAAGAATGCAGTTCACTACTCCAAGAACAAAAAGGGCTCCAAATCCGATCACTGCGAAACTTGAAATCTGTGGTAGTGTTCCCTGATTTTCCAACATGTTCATAGCCTGCTGTAAAATGTCTGTCATATAATCACCTCTTTCTTAAAACATAACTGTTCAGTACCCTCACAGTTATAAGTCAAAATGCATTCCAAATCACCTTCGGTGATAGCATTTTGCCTTGTATGTCTCGGGATTTTGGCAAAAACATGCCAAAACACCTCGTGGGATACTAAATAATTGCTTTAAAACATAAAATATATAGTCTTCAGATTATCCAGTACACCATAATGATACTGGATTGTATTTTTCCCGTATATTTCCAGATAATATCTGGCTGCTGCCTCTATCCCGGAATTCTGTATCCATTCCTGATAAGCCTGATCAAAAGCTTCCTGACTGCTGAATTTGAACCGTATCACTGCCGCCCCGTTATCAAGCCTTAATCTGCACAGACTATAAACAGCCTGATAGTCATATGTATCAAAACAGGCCTGGTTCATTACATAAAAATTTTTGTCTGTTGCTGTACACTGCGGCACCTCAAATTCATCAGATGCTGTATAAATCTGTTCATATTCTTCAGGAAAAGGGCACAGATAATCATAAATAATGGTTTTGTGTTCCGCAAGCTGTACTGCATCCCCCTCAAGGAACTGTGGCTGATCGCCATTGGTCGGATCCATATAATAATACTGACCGTCTATCTCCACAATGTCCCATGCATGGCCTTCTGAGCCGGAAACCGCACTGCCCTCCACATAAATAACAGGAATATTCAGTTTTTCCAGAAGATATTGTGCAGCCCTTGCATATCCTGCACATACTGCCTGTTTTTTCCAGAAAGTTCCTGCAATATTCTGATCATCTTCAGAAGAAACATACTCTGTATTGTCAATCAGATACGTATAGACATCTTTTACAATTTCATATGTATCTGTTGTTTCCGCAGCCATCAGACTCACCTCCTGCCATGCCTGATCTGCAGCTGTCTGAATTTCTCCGATTTCTTCTTCTGTATAAGAATATCCTGGTGAAAATTGGCAGTAATCCGTATCAGGGTAGGAAGTTGTATACACCTGTTCTCTGTTCTGTACCCAGAAAAGTTCCGAGTGATCTTTCAGAAGTGCATGATACACTCTGTTGATCGTGTCTTCATCTGAAACAGACAGATAAAACTCTTCCTGGCGTCTTCTGATTCCCTCAAGCATTTCCCTGTATACTCTTTTTTCTTCATCTGTAAGCAGGTGGAAATAATACTCCTGAAAACCAGCATCATATTCTTCCACTTCCCGGGTTCGCAGTTTCCTTACCTCTTCCGGTTCCTGTTTCCAAAGATTCTGTATATAATCCACAATATTTCCATAATCGGCTTCTGTGCTTCTGACCTCACTGGCTTTGTCCTTCCACTCTGCCCGCGCCACTGCAAGAGCCACAATTATAATAAACAGGCATAATTTTTTTGGAAATCTGCCTTTTTTCATCTTGTGCTCCTTTCAGATATTATTTCCTGGAATATCATTAATTCCCGATATTATTTTAACAAATATCAACTTTTAAAAAAAGAGTTGATATTTCTGTATTTAAGGATTACACTGATTTTTGAGTTTTTAGTATAACATATTCTGAACAGGAGTCTGTAGCATGAGTATTAAAATCCCTATCGAAACTTCAGCCCGTCATGTTCATATATCCAGAGAAGATTTTCAACAACTTTTCGGGCCTGAGGCAGAACTTCATTATATCAAAGAATTAAGTCAGCCCGGACAGTATCTCTGTCAGGAAAGGATCACTGTCTGCGGTCCCCGTGGTACTTTTGAAAATATGGCAATTCTCGGTCCGTTCCGCAGCGAAACACAGATTGAAATTTCTCTTACTGACAGCCGAAAGCTTGGTGTTCCAGGCGTGATCCGTCAGTCCGGCGATATAGAAAATACCCCCGGCTGTATTCTCAGAAGTGCTGACCGGCAAATAGAAATCTCCAGAGGAGTTATTGTTGCCAAGCGCCACATTCATATGTCTCCGGGAGATGCAGCTTCCCTGCAGATACGTGACAACGAAGAAGTTTTTGTTCTCACCAAAAGTTACGGCCGTGCTCTTATCTATGCGGACGTTGTAGTCCGTGTACATCCCGGTTTCCGCCTTGCCATGCATGTAGATACTGACGAGGCAAATGCTTTTTCAAGTGATAACGATCCATATGGCGTGATCGTGCGTTTCTTCGACCAGAACTATAATACACACAAATGGATCGATGATGTACTGTCAGGTATTCATCGCTAGATTTGTAAAATGCCCATGCAGAGTTTTCTTCCGCATGGGCATTATTATTTATACAGTTCTTTTTACTTAATCTTCAAAAGCCAGCGACACTTCTTCATCTGGCATCTGAGGAAGGATTATCATTCCATCATCTGCACCGGTTGCAGTTTCAGCTGCTGACGGATTCTGTACTCCCTGAACCGCTGATGAAGTACTCTCTGCTCCATCATCTGTCAGAATATTTTCAGTATCTGCAGTTTCTTCATCTGTATTTTCCACTGTGATCTCAACTTCTTCGCTGTCTTTGGCTGCTGCTGTTTCATCACTGGTAAATTCATCTGAAGTATTATCTGTTGAAACTGAAGAATCTGATACAGATACTGCTTCTGCATTACTTGCTTTCTGCCCGTCATTAATCATCTCTGCAAGTTCTTCCTGGGTAGGATAAAATGATGGCTGACGGATATAACGGAAACTTGCGCCATATGCCTCACCAACTGTAACGCCATTCTTGCTGGAAGAACAATGTACTGCGATCCAGTCACCTGCATCTGTCTTACCACAGATGATTCCTACATGGTTATCACTGCCTGCTTCCGGTCCCTTCTGGAATACAAGGTCACCAGGCTGTGCTTCCTGTTCACTTACGACATTGGCTTTTTCCCACTGATCAGAAGTACCGTCACCTACACTGCTCTGCATGTCCTGATTCAGATAGCCATTGATAACCGACCAGGTAACAAACCCACTGCAGTCCAGACCATACGCTCTTACAGTTCCTGTACTCGGGCTTCCGTCTGCTGATACTTTTTCGGCAGTACCCCAGCTCGGATCTTCCCCGATCTGTGTAGACTTTCCACCCCAGAAATAACCTACCTCACCAACAAGTGAATAAGCTGCTGTTATAACATTTACACGCTCTTCAGAAACATCATCCCCCACGCTCTGGCGTACAAATCCCCTGGCATCTGTAACGATCGCACAGAGAAGTTTACAGTCTGTCTCTGTATACTTTTTCAGGACAGTTCTGTTTTCCTGGGAAATATTATTCTCTTTGATATAATAGTTTACATGATAGTTTCCATAAGAAACATGAGTAATATTGTCTTTGTCTCTCTGAACAGGATTCAGTTCCTCAAAAATCTTTTCAAGTTCATCTTTACAGGAAGAATCCAGTTTAAATTCTTTAACACCCTTCTGACTCTGTTCATAAACATAAACGGCCAGAACATCCTGCCAGTTACGTACAAGAAGAGAATCTGCTGAAGTAGTCAGTCCGTTATCACTTGTATCACTTACATCTGTCAGTTTGTTTTTTTCTTTATATTCGTTCTCAATTTCGTCCATCACTGATGAAAAATCATCATCAAAAGTCAGTTGGTAATTTTCTTTCAGGCTGTCAAGATAAAAGTCTTTACCTGCATGAAGATTTGACACCATACTGGAATAGTACACCGGTGTCCCTTCTTTACCTTTGTTTTCTCCATCTGTAATATCAATTTCTTCATTTCCGTTATCAGTATTTTCCTGTTTTTTCTGAAGAGCGGAAATCTGTTTTTCCATCTGTACCAGAGTCTGATAATTGGTTACCTGTGCCTTTTCTGTATCTGAAAGACTGTCATATGCCGCACGGAGTTCACTTACTCTGGAAGCCTGTTTCAGGGTAATATTCTCCTGTGCCAGTGTATTGATATTATTAATCAGGTTCTGAACTGCCTGTGATGCTGCCGGTTCAGTCGGATCCGGTACAACTGTCGGTGTTACATCATCTGAAAAATCCGGTGTTTTGGTCGGTTCCGGGCTTGGTGTATCCGTCGGGGTCTCTGTCGGTGCCGGTGCCGGTGCTTCTGTTGGTGCCGGTGCCTCCGTCGGTGCCGGTGCTTCTGTCGGTGCCGGTGCCTCTGTTGGTGCCGGTGCCTCCGTCGGTGCCGGTGCCTCTGTTGGCGCCGGTGCCTCTGTTTCTTCTGACTGTTCCGTTACTGTATCTTCAGCCGCTGCCATAACAGACATCGGTCCTGATAAAACCATAGCTGATAAAATGGAAATGCATAAAAATCTAGTCACAAACTTGTTCTTCATTCTCTTGAAATAACTCCCTTCCAAGGACATATCTTCTCCCCCTCTGCAAAGGTATGTTGCCTTACAAAACACAAATTGTTATTGTTTTTCACAACAACATATATTACAACTCACACAACAACTGCAGTTATTGTACCACAACTTTTTTTCAAAATCAACCGCCGGAGCACTGGCCCCGGCGGTCTTAAGACAGATTTCATCTTTTCTTCATATTTCAGGCACTGACTGCCGGCATCGATGCTGCAACTGCCACGCACAGCTGGAAAAGTCCCTGAAATACCTGATAACACACACTTAAAATATAATGAATATCTTCATCTATATTTCTTTTTCGGTTCAGATATTCACTGTGACGCATCCTGATATATGCCAGAAGTTGAGAAAGATTCTCAAATCTGATATTCTTTTCTGCATAAACATCAGCTTTCCCGCTTCTGACAAAACTTTTCAGTTCGTTTTTGAGATTTTTTTCATAGGAATTATGTTCTCTCAGTGATCCGTCAAAAGTTCTGTTATGCGGAAATGTAAAATAATCTGCAATGTAATGCATTACTTCGCCGGTTCTTCTCCAGAACACTCTCTCATTCCAATGCCCTGCACCTTCACCGACCAGCTCCGTGATCTTGCTTCTGACTTCATTGTAAGTACCAAAATATTCATGTCTCTTTGTCACAAAAGACGGCTGAATATCCGGAAGGATGTTCCCCAGACAGAATGCCTTTCTGTGTGACTGCAGACTTACGTTCGCCGGCATCTGGTCTGCCAGATATCTTGCCAGCAGTATATGTGATTTTTTTCGCAAAATAAACACTTCTTTCTTTAAATAAATGCCGTTTGCTTTAACCAAATATACTATAGCAGAGTTCACATTTTTTATCAAATGAAATATACGTGAAATCTTTGGAATATTGTCGTAACTGTTCACAGTAACCTGGTCAAATCCTGTATCCTTCTTATTCCGATTGCCATCTCGCGCTGTGCTTTATGTCTCTTAAGTACCAGTTCTGACGGATATTTTATAACCCCGTTATTATCATACGGATCATTGAACCAGTATCCTTCCTCATCATATCCTGTAAGCAGCATACAATGCTCATTAGATATCCATGTAAATTCTTCACCCGTACCGGTCAGTTTCCACACAGGTCCTGTAATTTCCTGCCTCATATTGATACATGCCCAGAATATAACAGGCATATCTCTGTCAATATAATTTCTGAGCAGCTCATCCATTGATGTCCCTGTTTCATCAATAAATTCAAACCTGTCACCGGCAGCCTTCCTGAGTGCACGGATCAGTACCGGCGGATAACATCCGAATGATTCCGGATCATAGGGACTTCCACAGAAATACTGATATGGATCCGGTCCATATAATTCTCCATGACAGTTTTCCATAGGTCTGCATTCCAGATATCTGTCAATAAAGTTTTCCACCGATATGTCATATCCCAGATACCGCAGGAGCATAACTGCTGAAACACTCTCACAGCCTGTCGGATATTTCACACTCTGATCTATGTATGGTACTCCTATACGTTTCATCTTGACTGCACCTTCGCATCCTGTGCCGCTGAAATTCTTTTAATTACAGTCAGTGTTACCAGCAGAAGGATCAGACTGATGCCCAGAACAACCCACCAGATATGAACAAAACCGGCAATAACATATCCTATAAAAGAAATAACCGCTACTATCAGTGCATACTGCATCTGAGTCGTCACATGATTAATATGATTTGACTGTGCACCCGCCGAAGACATAACAGTTGTATCTGAAATCGGTGAGATATGATCACCGCAAACCGCACCTGCCAGAACTGCTGATACAGAAATGATCATCATCTGAAGGTTGTCTGCTCCGGAAAACATTGCTGTTGCAATAGGAACCAGGATTGCAAATGTTCCCCAGCTTGTTCCTGTTGAAAATGACAGAAAAACTGCCACAACAAAAAGAATGGCCGGAAGTATTACACTTGCAGATGTATTGCTGCCTACGATGTTCTTAACGAAAGTACTGATTTCCAGGGCATCTCCCATTCCTTTCAGCGACCATGCAAAGATAAGAATGGCAATTGCCGGAATCATCATCTTAAATCCTTCCACAAAGCTGTCCATAAAGCCTTTAAATGTGACAACCTTTCTCGGAAGGTAAAGAATCAGCATAAAGAATACTGTGATCATTGTCGCAAATATCAGACTTGTTTCTGCATCACATCCTGAAAAAGCAGTAACAATATCTGTAGCTCCGCCAAGGTATCCTGTGTAGATCATAGCTCCGATTGCAGAAACGATCAGTACAAGAACAGGAAGTACAAGGTCAATAACCTTACCCTTTGAAGAAATTTCTTCTTCTTTTACCTGATCAAATTCTTCTCCACCTGATGTAAAAAGGTCTCCTTTTTCTGCATTTTTTTCATGGATCTTCATCAGACCAAAATCAAATCCTGCCATGATCACAAAAAGTACCATCGCCAGTGTCAGAATCGCATATAAATTGTACGGAATTGTTGACAGAAACAACTGAAATCCTGTAATTCCCGCATCTTCCGGTACATAGGAGTTTACTGCTGCAGCCCAGCTTGATATCGGTGCTATGATGCACACAGGCGCTGCTGTTGCATCAATGATATAAGCCAGTTTTGCTCTTGAAACTCTGTAGCGGTCCGTTACCGGCCTCATTACAGAACCGACAGTAAGACAGTTAAAATAATCGTCTACAAAAATCAGCACACCAAGTCCTGTTGTTGCAAGCATAGCTGATTTCTTGTTCTTGATCTTGCTTCCGGCCCATTTTCCATATGCTGCTGAACCTCCGGACTTGGACATAAGAACAATGATCATACCAAGAAGTACGTCAAAAATCAGGATATTCAGATTCATACTGTTTTTCATGATGTCAAAAAAAGCTACAAACGCATTCCAGGGATGAAATCCCGTATAAAGAAGCGCACCTGCTGCAACACCAATAAACAGAGAACTGTAAACTTCTTTCGTTACAAGTGCCAGAACGATTGCCAAAAGCGGTGGCACGAGTGACCACCATGTTCCGATAAACATTGATCCATCCATATAAAAATCCCCCACGCATTTTTTATATTTAGTATAACATTTCACAGTCCTGTTGGCTACAGAATTTTGCGTGAGAAACCCGAAAAATTATCGATGATTACTGTTCACAGGTAATATCCCGATTCTATAATTTCTGCGGCGCCACGAGGACTCCCATTGACTTCATCAATTTAATAGCATCTACAATGCCGGAGTAATACGACAACTCAGATACACGTTCTTCATGTGACCGCATGCATGCCATGTAATCTTCAATGATCCGTTTCATACCTGAATGTATATTCAGATTTTCATACCTTCTCTCCAGTTCTTCGAGATCTGCATTATCCTGACGCAGATATTCATCCGCCGTATTCATACGTTCTCTGCTTTCCTGCATCATTTTTTCAATCTTGTTGTTGAGCAAAACTTTTACAAGAAGTTTTTCCATTTTATAATATCCTCCACCATAAACACACTTATTACTTCGTCATTATTCTATAAATTCCTACAAAATTCGTCAACAAAATTCATATGACATAACTCGAGGAAATTCGACATTAGTTGCCGCTTTTCTGCTCGTAATAACCTGATTGCATAAAAAGAGGACCCGAAGGTCCTCTCCTCAGACAATGTTACTGTTTACTCCGTTCACAGCCCTTGGTTTCTGTAATTCCATATCAATCGAACGTAATACTGTCAAAATCCGGGGTTCCCATAAGGTCGAACGGAGTGCTCTGGTATACGTAATAAGTATAACAGAAGTTACTTCCATCAACCCCCCTAGATCCTTGATTTTACAGCATCTTCGGGTTTCCTGTACCCCATCTTACCATATCTAGTACCCCATTTCTACCCCATTTGATGTATTTTAGGGCATTTTTTTCGACAAGAATTAAGCTCCTGATTTTCCTTCAGGAGCTTAAAAATTCTACGCCAATTTTATAATTTTACTGTTCGGATCTGGCTTATCAATTTCATCCAGTCCGATTGTATCCTCCAGTAATTGCATATCGTCTGCCTTCTTCTTATCCATAACGGAGGTATACAGATCCATCGTCATCTGTAGAGTTGCATGCCCCAGATATGTCTGCACTGTCTTTGGAGCAATACCAGCTTCAAAGCATCTGGTAGCAAATGTGTGCCGGAAACAATGTCCGGAAAACTTTTCCATAGCCTCCAGCGGATCTCTACTATAATTAATCTCCTTAACAATCCGGGCTATAGCATCCATGTAAATCTGTGAACATAACGGTGTCCCAAAGATCGTACAAAAAATATATTTCGTACGCTCCTTCTTTGGTTTTGGAGAATTATTTACAACCGTTTTATGTAAAACAAGCTGCCTTCTCAGTGCCTCCTCACAGTACTTATTCATCGGTACTACTCGTTTACTCGAAATGGTTTTTGGATCGTTTTCATGGAAGGTTTTTCCGGTATCGCCCTCCAGCTTCTGATACAGAAGCGTTTTCTCCACGCGGATCTCCTTTTTATCAAAATCAATATTATCCTCCGTTAATGCAAACAATTCTCCCGGCCGGAGCCCTGTACTGACCGCTACTCTGAAAAGATTATCATAGAACGTCCCGCTGCTGCACTGGAAGAATGTCTGCTGATCTTCTTTAGAAAGGGCCCTTACCTCGTGTTCAGGTTTCGCTACCGGAATTTTGATATGTTTTGCCGGATTTTTCAGCATAAATTCATCATCAACCGCCCGTTCGAACATATCAGTCAGGAGAATTTTTACTTTATTTAAAGATTCCCACTGGTATCCCTTTTCCTTCAGCTTGTTCAGCACATCCGTTACCATCAAACGCGTAATCTCTGTCAATTTAGGATTACCGATATACGGCTGTACGTTATGCTCAAAAACATATTTGTAATGCCGAATTGTGTTCGCCCGGACTGCCGGACGCTTGTATACATCCAGCCATTTCAGGTACCAGGCATCTAATTTAATATTAGGGTCTATTACATTTTTCTTCTCGACATCGGCGGTTTTTGCCTTTGCCAGCTTGGACTTCACCTCTCGCAGGGACATGGCATACACGCTTTGTCTGTCCCCGAACCGGTTCACAAATCTGGCTTCATATTTTCTGTCGGGGCGCTGTTTTATACCACGCCCCAGTTCCTTACCTTTTAGATCTTTTCCCATATAGTCAACCTCATCCCGGAGGGTATATCAGCCCTCCGGTTCTTCTCTCTTCCTATAAATAGACCGCCGTTTTCAAAAAGTCTTCGAACGGTTCCCGTTTTATCAAGGCTTTTCTGCCTACATACATCACATAGGAACATCCCGGTTCCTGGATCATCTGGCGGATCTGTTTTTCCCCGATCCCGAAAACCTTCGCGGCTTCTGTAATCGTCAACGCGTACCTATGCCAAAGCGGGACAGTATTGCTATCGCGCCGGCTGTTTCTTCCTAAAGTTTCCATAATTAATACCTCCATTTCTCTTTATTTGTCTTTCTGGTATTAATATGTCATTTCTCGGTGTAAGATAGCAATTTTTTCTCTATAAATCTCCATTTTTCTCCATTTATCTCACAAATATTCATTTTTCTAAATATTTTATTTAGATTACGATATATAACAATTTGATTCTATGTTATAATAAAATCACTATATAATAGGAGGAATTCTTTGTGAATTATTGCATGTTGTTAAAATATTCTGCAGAAGAAAAACGTTATATCGTATCGGTTCCGGATCTACCTGGTTGTATGGCGGATGGCCGGACACCAAACGAGGCTTATGAAAATGTTAAAATTGTGATCCAGGAATGGATAGAGACAGCTCTGGCAGCTGGTAGACCGATTCCGGAACCAGTCTTTGGACAGGAGAATTTTTAAGGGACAGCGATATGCTGCCCCTCTCTGTTTAATCTTATTCTGCTTCTTCTATAATCTCCCTGTATAATTCCTGTATTTCTTCCTTGTTATATTCTGTGTATTTTCCTTTTGGGATTCTAGTCGCTCTATATACTCTATGCCGTAAATCCATCCCTATTGAATGGTCTGTGTCGTTACTGGAGACTATCATAGTATAGAAAAATTCTTTTATCCATTTTGCATTTTTCTCTGCTTCCGCCAATAGAGAATTACCTCTATCGATCGCATCGGCAATCTCTTCCGGCAGATCATATCTATCATCTCGTGGTGGTTCCGGAATAGGGACGCCGCTCTTGACTGCCTCTTCCAACCAGGAGTCCTTATTACAGTCCAGCAATTCCAGTGCCGTGTCCATACTCTCATTAGTCGCGGTGATCCAGGGGAGTTCCCTGATTCCGACCGTGTAGCCACTTTCGTCTCTGCTAACTACATCTATGTTATAAAACAAACCCATGTAATAATCCAGGTCTTTTTCCTGCCGCTCTTCTACTGGCGGTGTCACGTTTTCCGTCACGGTCTCTAACCACGCTTTTTGTGCATCTGCGATCGTTGCCGGGATATCTTCCCAGTGCTGGCAACAGGTAATGCAGCCCGGACAGTCCGGAAGGGAAATCGTAAAGCCGCCCTCCTCTGTATCCTCGACGATTTTTACTGGATAGTATTCCTCCATATAATAAGTAATTTCTCGTTTCATACAATCAGGTCCCCTTCCTTGTACAGTTTAGCTAATTTGTAGAACGTGGTCCTCCTTAGACCCATCAACCCCATAGCAGCGTTTGCTGTGATATTACCAGATAACCATCGGTCCATGACCTCTATATAATTGTTCGGCAGTGTAATAGCTGGTCTTCCGTAATCCTCCCAGGCGGTGGATTCTTTCAGGGTTTCTATCCCTCGCCGCTGCTGGCGCTTTATACGGAGTTGCTCCTGTTTTATCACGGTTGTCAATGTCTGTATAACGGCATCGGTGACGGTGTCATAGATATTTTCCAGACCCTCAGGAAAATCCTGCATGGTTGCCGGCATATCCAGGATCTTGACTCGGATATGGTGATCCCGGTAGTGTATCAGTTCAGGGCGGGCGGTGTACTTGCTACCTAGCACGGAGAGACTGCAGATAACGATTGTATCTCCTGGCTGTAGTATTTCATTTTTTATTTTTTGGTAATTCTCCCTTCGGGGGAGTCTTGCATGAATGGGATCTGTAATGATCTGACTGTCTTCCGCTCCCATGATACGAAACCTTTCGATTTGTGCAGACGTATCATTTACGTCAGCATAATAATATGTATTAGTTTTTAATTGAGAATTGTTACTTATAGAACCTCCTAAATTTGTGATCGGCGATGCTCCGGGTTGTTGCGGTATGTATTATAGAGCACCTCTCCGGCCGTTTTCTTTTAATAGGAAGAAACGGACTTTTGCGAATATTATTGCTATTATAAACTTTGCAAATATGCTATGTAATCATCAACAACCTCCTGAAAATCTTTCTCTAATTCCTCCAGTGTAACGCCTTCGTAGGTCACAAAGCCTTTGACATTCTGGACGATGCCGTAATAACAACCGTCATCCTGGCTGTAATGCACGTCTCCTGTATACCCTCTATAATATAGTAGTTTCTCGTTCATAGGTCCTCCTTTACGTCGTTACGGACGGAACTAACCACATATAATTAATAGCCATTAATATATTTAATAGTTTGTATTTTTCACTAATCTAAACACCCGCTAGTATGCAAAAACCAAAAAACTTCTACAAATTCGTGATTTTATTAAAAACTCATAATTTTTAACAGTTTTATATTTACAGGTGACATTTTAACTATATATATAGTAGATTTGTCACCTGAAAAAATAACTTAGAAACAATTAACTATATACACTATATAATTAAAGGTGTAATATTCATATTATCAGACATTATAGTTAATTATCTCAAAAACATGAATACTCACTTTAACCAGTTAAAGTTTTCGTGGGAAAATTTTTCCCGTAAAAATGGTTTTGTTTCCCACGAAAATACCAGTTTATAGAGAATTCGCGGTTTTGGTGTTCTGGCGGTTTTCTTACTAGCGGGGTTTTAATGGCAAATTTGAAAATTATGAGCCAGGGAAAAACATAAAGATCTGCAATTTTATAGATATAGTTCCCGCCGCCACTGACCATTTCCCCAATCAAAAACGCCCCTGATGAAAGGAGAAATTTGTCGGGGCATTTTTGATGGAAAAATTTATGAAGCACAGATATTTTGAAGACTTCCACCAATCCGTCCGCCTGACCAATCCGCCCGATCCGCGCTCCTTTTTTCAGGGTCGGCTCGTCGGGTTCCTGTACGTCCTCGCGCAACAACGGATATGAGAAGTACGATGTCTTGTTTATATGCTAATTGTAGACCGTGTGTTCGGAAATGTCTATTGACGAATCATCCAAAGCTATTTTTGTGACAACTACAACTATTTCTCCAGTTTTCAGAAAATTAAAGAAAAAAAGTTATAAGAAAACTTTTTCAAAAACTTGCACAATTTTCCCTATCTCACGCCACCATATTTTATTACAACATTCACAAAAAATCATCATTTCATTTTTCGTCATTTTGCACAATCAAATATTTAGTTTTCTAAATAAAAAATAAGTGTTCGGAAATCTATTCGCAAAATACAAAGTGACGAAAATACTCAAAATCACTGTAAACACTGCACTTTCAAAGATTTTTATGATAACATTTTTATTACAAAATAAGAAATGGAGGCATTGTGCAATATGAACAAACAAATCAATAATCCAGAACAAACAAATCGTGGCTATTCTATACCTATTTATATGGATCCGATCCGCGACAGCTGCAATGTAGACCTGATGGTGGCCGTATATGACTACTATTGCCGTCAGAACCGCTCCTATGATTTAAAGCATTATATTGGCGCGGTCATCAAGCTCTTTAAAGAACAGGCTCCGAATTTTCCCCATACAGAGGAAGTTATCATGCATATTGTTGATGCTGTCGAAATGAACGCCTTCTGGGAGGGATTCCGGGGCTGCCGCGATATCCTCACGGATAGCGTCTCTAAGCGGATATTTGCCACTTTAGATGAGGTGGACGGCGACGATGAGTGAACCATGGGAAATCTTTCAGCGTGCATGGGAGCATGGGTACAATGTCGGCTATCTGCAGAGCTACGCGCAATTTCGATTCATGCTCAACGCGTGTTATATCTACTCTGTCAGGAAAATCGAACCTGAGGACATGTATAAGGCATTGGTAAATGAGGGCTTTTTTGATTGGTATTTATATAATAGGTAGGTGACAAAATGAAAAATAAAAAAAATTATGAAGTGGCGGATATTCTGGAACTCATCAAGATTTCAAACGAATTTATCGAAAGAAACCGCAAAGTTTATGAACGGCTTGCTGCCGGCATTCCCACCCAGGGCATCATAGACGCACTGATTCCGGAATTGGTCGATTTGTACGGGGATTATGTAATCCAGATCAATCAGTATGAGTCCGATGAGTCTTATATTATCCTGGCAATATTAGTTGCCGATAATTATGACGTATCCGCTGATATGTCGATTTTTAGCGGTAGACAGCGGCTGCTGGAAAAATATAACGATCAGTACGGAGACGCTACATTGTCGATCATGGAGTATCAATACAGTATTATAGTTAATCCTGAAGTACATCATTCTCAGGCTTACGCGATCCGCAAGGGAAAGGTGTTATGGAAACGAACCGACAAACGTTATATTTTGAATACTCTTATACCGGAATTAGTCGATTTGTACGGAGATTATGTAATGCAGATTATCCAATACAAAACGAGTCTAGCAGATATTTCGTTGGCTGTACTAACCGGTAGCGATCTTGACGATTATGAACGTGCATTATTTTACAAGCAGCGCCAAGGCATCGAGAAAAGATATAATGATATGTATGAGGCTGGCACACTAACTATTATCGAATACAATTATGATCCGGTAGTCAACCCGGAAGCACACGATCCGGTGGCCGATATGCTCCGTGGAGGAGACGTGCTTTGGAAAAGGGAGGAAGATAAAGAAAATGAATAAAAAGGAAGCTGCTGAGGAGCTGGCGTATTGCGTAAAATCAGATATGGACGTAGAAAATATTGTTAATAAATCCAGACATGATCTGCAGGAGCTGGACTACGGAAACCGGGTCGCAGCTATCCGAAAAGCTGTCGAACACCTAAACCAGGGCTGCACCGTTAATTATGTTGTGGATGGACTCAGGGAGTGGTACGGGATAACTATGGATACCAGTGAATTAAAGAAACTGCTGCTTAGCTCAAAGGATCTCTTATCGGAAGAAGAACGGAAGGAAAATGTTGATAAGAGCCTGCTCACCATAGAAAGACCTGATGATGGAAAGAAGATTGACCTGGCTTATTTACAGCATAAATACAAAAAGGGCTATCCCTATATAGATGATCTGTATAGGAAAAATATATTTAACTACAGCGGCAGTGACTTATGTGAAGCTCTATATTTTCAAGCTGTTTGTAATTTATGTAAAGATCGTTCCGAGATCGACGAATATTTTGAAAACCTAAAACGAGAACGAGAAGCTGCCAGAGAGAAAGAAGAACAATCAACCGAATAATCTCCCCTTACGGAAAGAGACCCACTCCCGGGTCTCTTTTCCATATCATCCAAAATCACCTCAAAACCCCATAATATCACCTCAAAACCTATCAATATCAGCTCAAAACCGTTTGTGACCGACATATATGTCGGGAACACCAGTTGCTGGCACCATAATTATGTCACATACGACATTTTCAACTCTTTATTATGTCATATACGACATAATAAGCTTTTTAAGATATGTCACATATGACATAACGGCTTTTAAATTGTGTCACATACGACATAATCAGGGCCGGCTTATCTTACCAGCGGGGATCTTTAGGCTCATGTCATGATAGAATATTTATTTTAATAGAAAACTCTTAAATATTAACTTATATGAATATTCTTTTTCTGTAAAAGTTGCCACCAACTTTTATCAAGAAAAGTCCCATTTTTACACCAAAACCGCCCATTTTTACACTAGATATCACTATTTTTCCAACTTTTACTGTTTAAAGTATCAACTATTATCCTGGAAGCATAACTTTTAATCTTATTAGAGTAGTCTATTCCCTTAGAGGCGGGCAACCGCTACTCTGATAAAAGTTGGTTTCTTCCCACTCCTGCTCAATTGTATTGTCGTAATTAATCCATTATGGTATATTCAGATTAATAAAGCTCAGCAAAATACACTAATAATACTGTTTATCTTAAATAAGGAGGCACATAATGAACTATATTGAAACAGCCAAAAGTCTTATAACACGTGGAGAAATACAAGATGCTTCAGCAAATTTGTTAGAAGACATTCTCAATGCACTATTGGGTAATCCTATATCTTTAGGAAAAGTATTCCTTGCATTTTCCAAATCGCCATTTTTTATACGCGAACAAATATTTTGGACCAAATTTGAAGCATTTCTTGATGGAGTTTATTTAGATGAAAATGATCGCGACAAGCTGCGAACAAAATTGGTTGAAGATGGAAATGCAAAAGACAATGCTTTTCGTCTGCTTGACAGTATTGATAGAGCTGAAACTAAGCAAAAAATAAATTATCTTATAAATGCTACTCGGTGTTTACTGGTTAATTTCATTAATCGCTCAGAATATTTCCGAATTTGTCACGCAATTACGCACACATTAGACGAAGATCTAGTTTTTCTAGGAGAGCATATAGCTGAAAAAGATATTCCATATAATCCATATACCCAAGGATTATTAACTGCAGGCCTGATGTATCAAAGTGTAATTGATGCAAATGGAGAGCAAAAATATTCATTTACACCTCTTGCCAAAATCGTAGATCAATACGCTATAAGTTATGATAATGTTGAGCGATATCCTCGTCCGGAAATTTTGCAGGATCTTCCTGCTCCCAAGCCTCAATTATCTGTTACCCCTGAATTAATAAATTTAGATACACTACTTACTGATGACGAAAATAAAGAATAAAGCAAAATAAGCATTGTCCAAAAGAATAGTAATTTAACACAAAATCCCGTATATATCCAACATCTGCAATATATACGGGATGAATTTATTTTTTCTTATGCTATTTCTATATATATTCCCGCTGCAGTCCCTGCACTTCACAGTACGCATCTATCTTGCTTCCTTTTTTGCAGCGTATCGTACAGCTTTTATTCACGATCCTGTCTCCGATATATTTCGGATCGTGATGGATCTCCAGATATTCCAGCCAGTTACAGCCATGGAAAGCTTCTTCTCCGAGATAAGTTACACTTTCCGGGATATACACATTTTTCAGCCTTTTACATCCAAAGAAGGCTTTATGATCCAGCTTCTGAAGCCCCTCTGGTAACTCCAACGTTTCAATGGGGCAGAAATAAAATGCTTCTGCTCCGATCTTTGTCAGGGTATCCGGCAGTGTGATCTCTTTTAGTTCTTTGCAACGGTAAAAAGCCCGTTTTTGTATGATCCTTAAATTTTTCGGAAACACAATGCTGTTCAGCTGGAGGCAGGAATAAAAACAGCCCTCCGGGATTCTGTGACATTTTGAACCAGCCTTAAACTTTACTGTTTCCAGGGCTGTGCAGTTTTTATAACAGTACGCCCCGATACTTTCCAGGGATGCAGGAAAGATAACTTCTTTAAGAAAACGATTTTCAGAAAAAGCCCCTTCCCTGATCTCCTCTAAAGTTTCTGGGAATGTCACCAGCTTACGGATCTGACTGTTTGCAAAAGCCTCCCTGCCTATGACCTTACAATCTGGCGGCAGGATGGCCTCTTTTAGTTTTCTGTTACCCTTATAGCAGTAATCATCTATATCTCTTCGTGGCTGCATATGGTTTTCTCCTACTCGTTAATAGTTTCTTCCTATAATATTTTCTGGCTCTGTACCAGAAACTCAGATACCCGGCAATGAGGACTGCAAGGATGATAAGCAGCTTCGAGAAATTCCCCATTCCCTTCCAGTCATCTGCAAGCTGTGCTGTCACAGTCTGTCCTTCCTGATTTCCAGCATTTTCCAGGGAATCCCCATTTGAACTGGTATCGGATGAAGAGGAACCATTTGTTGTTTCTGCCTTTTTCCCGGAAGATTTTCCAGAAGTCTCGCTGTTTTTCTCAGCTGTTTTTTTCTTGTCTTCGGACTTCCCTGTGTCCTTTTCTTTTCCTTTGCTGCCGGTCTTTTTCTGGTCACTGGAAGTCTCGTTTTTATCTCCAGACTGACCGCCGGAGCCTGTACCGCTGACTTTTTTCAGGTTTGCCTTAGAACCATTTCCATCTGAACCACTGCCCGGTCTTCCTGCTTCGGATTTATGTCCTCCGCTTCCCGGACGGTGAATCGCACTGCTGTTACTACCATTATTTCCGGTTCCACTGCCCGCATTTTTGATGTCCGGGATACGGATCACCAGCTGCTGGCTTACATTTCCTGAACCGTCTTTTACCACTACCACAAGGTCTTTTTCCCCACTGGTCAGTCCTGTCAGGGTAATGGTGTCCGTTCCTGCCTGAACTTCCGTTCCCTTTCCGGAGGTATCAACTGCAGGGATCTTCTTGCCTGCATCTACCACTTTATAATAGCGGTATCCTTTCTCACTGGTCTTATAGACTACCGATGCCTTATCTGTAGAAATGCGGCTGGCACTGACCTTTTTAAGGACAGGGGCTGTCTTATCGGTCAGTCTGAGTGTCAGGTATACATTCTTTCTGATACCGTCTTCTGCTGTTACCTGTATCCTGATCTTTGCCTCTTTTTCTCCACTGGCAAATACGATCTTCCAGAACGGATGTCCCTCATCCGTTCCTGTCTGAGGAATCGTTTCATCTTTCTGGACGGAACTTCCCTGAATCCCCGACATCGCATAGACTTTTATGCTTCCATGGGAATCCGCTGCTTCTGTCCATACATTCAGGCTCTGCCTTTCATCGCCATAAACTGCAGTGTAATGGTCTTCGGTTTTCTTAAAGGAAGGTTCCAGTTTCTGTATGCCCTTTCCATAATGGTCCGCACTGGAAACATACAGATACTTAAGGTCTGCATCAGAACTCATCCGGGATTTCAGGTTAAAGCTGTAACTTGTTACCTTCGGGTCAGCAGTGACTGTCTCCGTCAGTGTTTCATAGCCTTTTCTGGAAATTTCAATTTTATATACATTTCCCTTTAAAAACAGATATTTCCCGTTCTGGGCTTTCAGTTCTTCCCCGTCCTGGTTCGTCACCCGGATCTCTGCATCTGTCGGAACTGTTTTTATCGTCACCGGGATCTCTTTATATTCTGTCACCGGGATCTTCACCGGTGTGCTCATCTGGTTTCCAGCGATGTCTTTTGCCAGTATCCAGATCTCCCTCTCCTCTGTCTCAGGGATCACCAGATCAAGGGAATTCTGTCCCCTGGTCATCAGCTCCACAGATCCGGAAAGGTCAAACTCCGGTGTTTCCCCCGGTTTGACAATTCTGTACTGGTAATTTCCCATCTCATTTGAGGCAAAAGTGATCCGCACCCTCTCCGCATCGTACCGGACAGCCCGAACATCACTCAGCTTCGGCGGGTAAATATCCCTCCTCTGAAGGATCACCTGATAAGAAGCGGTTTTTCCGCTTTTCGTCTTTACGGTCACCTTCACTGCCGCTTCTGCCTCTTCATCACCAAAATAGACCGCAATCCTGCTTGCACTGCCGCTTCCGGCGGTATGTCCATAGTTATTGATTTTTTTCGTACCCCGGATTTCCTCTACTGTCACAGAAGCATCTTCCTCCTGTGGTTCGGCAAAAATGTTCAGGAATTCATTTTTCCCGTTATACATCTCTGCGGTATACTCATACCGTTCCTGCGTAAATGCAGGTTCCAGGGCAAGATACCCGGTATCGTCTGTGTAGCTGTTACTGGTACTCACTGTCAGGTTCTTTAAAAATGGGGAGCTTTCATCACCAGTGATGCTGAAAACATAAGTCCTTGACTTATTTCCCTTAGATACCTGTACCTGAATACTCGTTCCGGTTCCGTCAAAAGCAACCTGATAGGTGCCCTCACACTTTTTCCCATTTACGCTGATTGAAACACCCTCCGGGGCTTCAAAGGAAAATACTGCCTGTTTTGCCCCCTCTTCCAGTATCAGGTCATAGCTGAGACGGTCTTTCCGGAAAGTTTTGTTCCATGTGACCTTTCCCGTATCTGCCGATACATTGACACTGTTTAGATAGGCTCCGTTTTTCTCTATCGCCATCAAATAATTGGAATCGTTTTTATAATAGATTGTTCCGTCCCTGTCCACACACAGGGTACTGATACTGTATTGCTGCTGGTCTGTATCCGGCGTAAAGATCTCCTCTGCCTTGCCTTCTGTCTGTCCGGGGCTGTCTTCCAGCATATAGATACCGCCCGGATAAGCGTTGGCGGTAAAATACACATAAACCCTTCCGTCTGCCTTTCCATCTTTGTTATAATCTTCATTTTCGTAAGCAGTGGAAAGAAGCGGCGCTGCCTGTGGATAGCCTGCAACAGGGACAGAATATGCCAGTGAAAGTGCATCCTCAGATTCTGTGAGCACGTCAAAATGATGTCCTCCATCCGGGTTAAACTGACCGCCCTGTCCGCAGACCCCGATATAGATCCTGCCCTTGTAGATCACAGGAGTAGCGGTTGCCATTCCCCCAAGGTTATAGCCAAGCACCTGACCGAAAGTTCCGTCCTGGTTCATTTTTACCCGGTAAAGATAACCGCCCTTTGTGGCAAAATACACATAACCATTGTTATAAGCCACCGAAGTACGGATGTCACCCTTAAGCCCTGTCAGCTTGTCCAGCATGACACCGGTTGAGGTTGATACAGAGTACAGGATCGAGGTATTCGTATAATTTCCTTCTGCGGAACCATCATCAGAGCCAAATACCAGATAGTCCCCCGACGCATAAGCACCTGCCCAGTAGAAGCCTCCTTTATGGCTGTATTTCCATGTACAGTACTTGATCTCATCTCCTCTGGACGGATCTTCATCTGTAACAGACAGGGCAAAATAAGTTCCTGCTGTCGTCTCTGAATTCCAGGTTCCTGTGTAAATATATCCGTCTTTATAAGTGATCGGGGATAGTGTCTGTCCTCCTACCGGTTCACTGATCCACAGTGATTTCAGCGTTGATGCACTGACTGCCTGTATCTGTCCGCCCCCGATCTGTGCAAACAGCATTCCTTCGGTATAAGTAAGTGGGTTCAGGGCAAAGACCATGCTTCCTGCCAGTTCCTCACTGACTGCCAGGATCTCCCCTGTGGAACGGTCAATCTTATAGATAAATTTACCGGAAGCCACATAAAGAGCCCCGCCAAGGATCAGTGGAGGTGTGACTGCCGCATTCCAGTCGCCACCAAGCTGCGTAGCCCATTTCTGTACGCTTTCTGCTCCGGAAGACGGTGCTGCCACATCGGTGACTCCGTTATTGGTATCGCTGTTCCTGTAGTTGATCCAGTCATTATCCGTAATCTCCGGCTGGGAAGAATCTATGCTTTCCAGTTCTGCCCGGATATGGTCGGTATCCCCTGCCACGAAACTTCCCGTCTGTGTCTTATAGCCATAGCAGGAAACTGTCCATGTATAGGTATCCCCCATAAGAAGGTTCTCAAAGTTCCACCCGGTTCCTCCTGATGGCACGACCCGGTCCCCGTTTTTGTCATACAGGCTGACCACCGCACGGTCCGGTGAAACCTCAAATACTACGGAACTGCTCTTCTGTCTGGTTACCCGGATATGGTAGCTTCCCTCACTTACATAGGTCTGTCCGGCATATTCCGGGTCCAGATAGGTGTCTTCCTGCTTCATCTGCAGGGTGATCTCTGTCTCTTCCCCGGTCAGCGGAATTTCCTGCCTGCTTCCCTCATATGCCACGCCATTGACCGTAAGCCCGTAATAACTGCCTGAATAGGCATTTGCCACCAGGTTCAGGGATTCCGTACCTGAGCCTACTGCTATTTCATATTCCCTTTTTGTACTGTCAAACTGTCCGGGGATAAGGTTCTTTGCCAGATCCTCATCTTCCGGAAGGTAACATCCGATAAACGAAAGATCCAGCCGCCTAAAAACGACCAGTTTATATGTCTGGTAAGTTTCCTCCGTCCCTGCGGTGATCGTATACACAGCCCGCTTTGCACCATTGGCACCATTTCCGAAAGTACGCCCATTCATCCTGTAACGTACCCCTTCCGTATAGGCTTTCGGGTTCATGTCTTCCTGTACATTTTCCCCGCCATTCAGAAGGAGTGCTTTCATGGACCATGACGAGCCCTCCGGTGCACTGTCACTGATGTCCCCGGAAAGATAGAAACTGGAAGATGTGGCATAAGAGCCATATTCCACTGTATACACTTTCCCGCCAAAGGCTTCATCCAGATCTTCTCTGCGTTCCGGCTTAAGGATCGTCTCAGGTGCATTGCTGTTCTGGCTTGTATAGACCGTCAGGTTTTCCAGATAATCAGAAGCCTCTTCCCCGGCATCTTCCATCTGCACTTCACCGTCATTAAATTCCAGTTCCGGGGAATCGTCTTCTGCAGGTGTTTCCGTAATCTCAGGATCTTCCTCCGGGATCTCTGTGATCTCCGGCTCCTCCGGGACTTCCGGTTCTATTTCCGGCTCCTGGCTGTCCGGTTCCTCCTCTGACGGAGCAGGTGTCTCTTCTGTATTCTCTTTTGAATCTTCTTCCACATTTTCTTCATTGGAAGTATCTGCTGTTTCCTGCAAAGCAGTCTCTCCGCTTAAGGCTTCCTCCGTCTGGGAAAGTTCCGTCCCCTCCACACTGTAACCAACTTCCGGGGATATTCCCATATCCTGTGCACCATAGACAGGAATGCTTCCCATAAGGAGTACCGCCGATAAAATTCCTGCAAGAAATCTTTTCATCACCAGTCCCCCCATGTCTCGCCATTCTGTCCTGCACCTACGTCAGCCCCTGCATACAGGGAAAAACGCAGCCTTACACTGTCACCGTCAGCAGGGAAATAGCCTGCCATTCCCACATTCATGTATTCCCCATTCACGAAATACAGCCAGCCGGAATCCATCGTAAAGTCATACTCTCCAAGCCAGTCATTGTCATGGTCCGTCATCTGGCAGTTGGCAGCTTCCAGATGTGCCTGCAGGTCTGCCGGTATGGAAGCACCTGCAGTAAGACCGCTTCTTCCGATGGAACGGAGATAAAAGCCGCTTGTGGCACTTCCCTCATTCCTCCAGTCAAAACCATTCTCATCTAACAGACGAAGGAGTACGGAAGAAAGCTGTTCTCCCTGATAGAATTCCACCGGTGTAGACGAAAGGATCGTACCAAGTCCTACCGATCCGGCTTCAATACTGATATTCACCGTTCCTGCCGGCTGTTCTTCCCCATCTTCACTTCTTATGATCCGGTACTGTGGAAGTGTATAAGACCAGCCCTCACTGTCCGTTACCTTAATATCTACAGTGTTTTCTGCTTCCGTCAGTTCCATGCGGTAGGCAATGATGCCTTCCCCGTCGGTACTGACAGAATAAAGTTTCTGTCCATTTCCCAGAACTTCTACCGAAGAAGAAGGAAGGACGTTGCCCTGATAGTCCCATGCCTGTACATAAAAAGTCCGGTAGGAAGCACTGACAGTCTCCCCGTCTGTCAGATCGGTTGCTACAGAAGGATATTTATTTTCTTCCGGGGCAGGAGTCGGTGTCTCCTCCTCCGGTACCTCTGCACCCTCCTGATTCCTGTCATCGTCAAGATCCGGTGTTTCTTCCTGATCCTCCTGGCTGTCTTCCCCATTCTCAGGATCATACTGGACCGTATTTTCCTCTGGCTGCTGTGGTTCCTCAGATGGGTTCTCCTGATCGGTATTTCCATCTTCGACAGACTCTTCTGTTTCCTCAGACGCAGCCTGTACCGTATCATCAGAAGGAGCTGTCACCTCCGGTTCTTCTTCCGGCTCAGCTTCCTCCTGCTGTTCTTCTGGCTCATTTTCAGGTACCTGCGCCAGTGTGCCGGTACTCTCTGTCTGTAAAGAATCGGTATCCAGGTCCGCATAAGTATATCCTTCTCCCAGATACCCCTTCATGGAACTGTCTGCACTGATCCCCTGTACCGGATTTTCCAGCGTTTCCGGCACCTGTGCCCTTACTCCTAAGACAAGGGCTCCCGAAAAGAGAAGAAGGCATAGCAGGATAAGGATGCCCGGCAGTATTTTTCTGTGTTTATTTTTTCTGTGGTTCACTGTATGCCCCTCCTTTCTCTCTGCACTCAGTACAGCCTCTCAATATATTTCATGACCCATCGGTCATACCAGCCTGTATTTTTCAGAAGTTCTTTCTTTAAAGCCTTTACGCATTTTTCTACTTCCTGACGCTCTTCACTGGATATTTCATGTGGGCTGAATGCTGCTTTCTGCCCGGTACGCCAGGTATTTTGAAATTCGCCGGAAAGTTTTTCATCAAACGTACCCTGTTCATAGAGCCTTCCTGCATACCCTGCCATTGCCCGTACTGCCTGTCTTCTGTCCTGTGACTGAAAAGCCCTCTTTCTCCGGATATTTGCCACTGCCCTTAAGATATATACTGTAATCAGGAAACAGATCCCGAAAATATCAAATACCAGAAGAAGCAGAAGGATAAACTTCACCAGTCCTGTGACTGCGATCTGGAGATTCCAGTGGGTATTTATCTCCGGTGTGTTTTCTTTCTGTTCCGTCTCTGTTTCCGGAAGTGGTGCTGTCCGGGCTCCTTCGGCTTCCAGTCCAAGTGTCAGGTCCGGTTCTTCCATGACTCCGTAATATTCCGGTGTCATCTCTACCGGCACCCAGCCCATGCCATCTATGTAGATCTCTGTCCATGCATGTCCATTTTTTCCGGGAATGTCGATCTTATCCCCGTCTTTTTTATCTTTTACGTCTTCCGGTGTGACCAGATAGCCTTCCACATATCTGGATGGAATCCCGTAATACCGGAACATCAATGCCGCTGCTGTTGCATAGTGGACACTGTGCCCTATCTTAGACTCTGTAAGGAAATTCTCTGCAAAATCTCCTGTTCCACTATAAACATCTGTGGCAGTGCTGTAAGTCATATTTTCTTCCAGATAAGAACGTATCCTTGAAATTGCTGTATAATAATCGGTATGCCCCTGATTCCGATTCCCACCGTTTCCAAGTTCTTTTTCAAAAAGCGTAGTAAGGTTGTCCGGAATGACGGTATCCTGCTGGTACACAAAACTGTTATAATAGCTTTCCTGCTGTCTGTAGGTTGAATCCGGCTGTTCCGAAAGAACCTGATAGCTTTCTGCCCCCAGTGCAGTAAAGTCTTTCACCAGATTTCCACGGGAAGTAAATGAATACTTCCGGTCTCCGAAAAGCCCTCTGGCATTCAGCATACTGTCAGCTGTCCCGGTGATGCCCCTGTAGTTTTCCGGCAGTTCCTGTGTCTCATAAGGAAGATAAACATACCGGCTGTCTGCCTTTTCATTCTCTACTGAGACCGTTCCTTCCGTACTGGAAAGACTGTCATCTTTTACCAGGTTCCGTATAGACGCAAGCTGTGTTTCACCATAAAACCCGTCCTGATGCAGCCAGTAAAACAGGTTCTTTTCCCCGTAAGCAGTTTCTGTAGAAACACTTTTCCACTGGTTCCCGTCATAAACGCTTCCGGTAAATCCCTTAAGGTACAGTGAATCCGGATGCTCCATAGTCACAGAAAGGGCTGTATCCTCAGAACCTTTCCAGCTTCCAGCCTCTTTCAGCTTTCCGTTCGGAAGAGAATTGACCACGCCTCTTTTATAACGGATTTCTTCGATCTTATCAGTGATCTCTTTCCCTGCATTTTTTACCAGTTCCGAAGAACTGTAATCTTTTTCCGGTGCGATCAGCCCCATTGCAGACACAGAAACTGCCACCACCACAATGGAAAAAAGGATTCCCCAGACCAGGACAGATCCCCGTTTTCCCATCTGCACCCTGTCTTTCTTTCCGGGCATCATCTCATTCAGTTCCAAAATTACCCCTGTATAAAATACCAGTCCTGTTTTCAGATCAGGGAATTTCTGAAGATAAAACATACAGACCGGAAGAACCAGTGCCCACAGGACTACGAGCACCGTAAACCTCATGCGACTGACCAGTGTTCCCGCAAGTCCCATCACAATCCCCAGAAACAGAAAGAAAAATATCTGTTCCCTGCTTCCTGTTTCTGCTAAGTTTCCATAACGGGTCAGATAAATCCCTGCCCTGCTTCCCAACGTGTCTGCCAGTTCATCCCAGCAGGAAATACCGCCATGGAGGATCTGTTTCCAGAAAAATATTCCTGCAATTAATACCCCCGCCAGAAAAACACTGCTTCCTGTCACACATTTCCTTTGCCCGGACAGAAGCCCCAGACACAAAAGACAGCCAATAAGCACACCTGCCAGAAATGGCATTCCAGAAACATTTTCTAACAATTCCCGGAGGATCAGATAACCGCCTGTACCGACAGAAGCCAAGATAAGAAGGACTGTGACCAGTACAGAAACCATGTCCTGTCTGTATTTCCCGGACTTTTTCTTATTGATCTCTGTTGTCCATAGTTCCATAACCTGCTCTCCTGTCTGCCTTACGGATGCCAAGTTCCCGGCGGTAATCGTCTGTATAAGTTATCTCATTTCCGTTATGTGCCGCATTTTTTCCCCTGCGTACTGTCACAATCTGAGCCTCCCGGGGAAGAAGCTCGCTTTCCCGGTCATCAGGATTCCCTGTGATATAGATATAAGCAGCAAAAGATTTCTGCCCCGGATTCTTTATGTAGTCCCTGATGACTGCTGATTTCTCCTTTACACTGCTGTGGCAGAGGAACCGGTACAGAATGTCCTCATAGTCCCGGAGTGTTTCTATTTTTTCCAGCCGGAGCTGTCCGGAAGCAGGGTCATATACGGCAGTCTGGCAGGGGATCTTCTGCTCCATAAAGCTGTAAAGAACTGCACCATAAATCTCTGCAACAGCCTCCGGTGCTTCTGATCTTTCCCCCTCCTGACCAGGTTCTGCCAGGATCAGGACTGCCTCATCCACTGGGTAACTTTTCTCCCGGATCATAACTTTGTCCAGCTTTCCAGACAGTTTCCAGTGGATCTGGCGGATGCTGTCGCCGGGGCGGTATTCCCGGACATCATAAGTTTCTCCTGGGTCATCTCCCGGACGGTCTTTGGAAAACTTAAAGCTCTCCATGTCAAACCCTTCACGAGAAAGAAGTGCGAGATCCATTCTGGACTTATGCGGCATCACGACCATATCCCGGCTGATGTCTGCCCTCCGTTTAAAGGCAACAATCCCAAAAAGATCCCGGGCCTTCCAGTCTGCAAACTGAAACCTGATACAGCCGCAGCGGTCACTTCGTCCCTGAAAAGCAATCAATTCTTCTTTTTTCCCCCTCAGGAAAAGTTCCAGTTCCTTATCCCCTTTTTCACCAGTAAGCATGTTCTCCCAGTGAATACTTCCATTTACCCGGAATACCGGATAAAAAGACTGGTTCATAAGTCCCATTTGTACCTGAAATACTGCCTCCTGCTCTGACCTTTCCGGAAGGATAAAGCATGCCTGTACCTTTCTTCCGGAAAAGGCACCATAGATACAGGAAACCACCAGCAGCACCGCAGTTGCAGCCAGTACACATACAAAAAGATATTCTCCTGTGATCACTGCTCCGGCTGCCATGCAGACCAGCCACAGGAACCATATGATCCTGTTCTTCATGCTCCCTCTACTTTCGGTACAGGTACGGTATCCAGGATTTCATCAAGGATGTCCCTTGCAGACCGGTCCTCGTATCGTGCCCTGGATTCCAGTACCATCCTGTGTCCTGCCACATCCCCAAATACTTTCCGAATATCGTCCGGCACTACATAGTCCCTGCCATCTACAAAAGCAGCCGCTTTGGACATGCGGCACAGTGCCAGCGTTCCTCTGGGACTTAACCCCAGTGTGATCAGTGCATGGGCTCTGGTTGCCTCTGCAAGGTCTGCTACATAAGACAGGATCCGGTCATCCATATAGACTTTCTGCACCTGCTCCTGCAGCTTTAAAAGTTCTTCCTTATGCACCACAGTCTCTGCATGGTCCAGAGGGTTTGTATCCTGCCGGTCCCGCAAGATCTCTACAAGGCTTTCATGGTCCGGGTAGCCCATGCTCAGGCTGACCATGAAACGGTCCAGCTGTGACTCCGGAAGCATCTGGGTACCGGAAGAACCTACCGGGTTCTCCGTAGCAAGTACCACAAATGGCTTCGGGACTTCATGGGTCTCACCGTCAACGGTCACCCTGCCTTCCTCCATAACCTCCAGAAGGGCAGCCTGTGTCTTACTGGAAGTACGGTTGATCTCATCTGCCAGAAGGAAGTTGCACATGACAGCTCCCGGACGGTAGACAAATGTTCCTGTTTCTTTCTGGTACATGGTAAAACCTGTCACATCAGAGGGAACCACGTCCGGTGTAAACTGGATACGCTGAAAATCCATGCCCATCAGCCTGCTCAGTGCAAGGGCTGTGGTCGTCTTTCCTACTCCCGGCACATCTTCCAGCAGTACATGTCCCTTTGCCAGAACCGCCATGATGATCTTGTCTGTAACTTCTTTTTTTCCTTTAATGATCGTCCCCAGTTGTTCCTGAAGAACCCTGATCTTATCTGTCATTTCTGTTCCCCTCATCTGTGATCTGTCATATTGTAAAAACTGTTTTTTCCGTCTTTGAACCGTTCATAAGAAACCAGTGCACAAAATGCCTGGTCGGTTGCCATTCCATCGGTTTCTCCATCTAAGGTATGGGAAAATCCCCCGTCTTTCTGCTGATACTCCATCAGAATATCATACAGACCTTTTCCATCTTTTATAAACCGTTCATCTTCATTACAGTCGATCCCATAAGTGCTTAACGTAAGGATCACCTGTGATACAGACTCCGAACTGTCGGAGCCATATGCCACATAACCACCGTCCTCTTCCTGTCCTGCCGAAAGTATCTGGATTCCTTTCTCAATGATCTCCGCTACTTCCTGCTGATCCTGATAGGGTTCCAGACACTGGAGGGTCATTGCTGTCATGTCCACATCGGACTGGTCTGCATTATCATCAAGGGAAAATCCTCCGTCCGGTTTTTCCTGCTCCAGGATATAAGACAGGTATTTCTGTTCCAGCTCCCCGTCCTTATTCTGCTCCGGGTCATCTGCATTCAGTGCCAGCAGTGCAAAGACTGCTCCATTCAGCCCCTGTGCTGTCACCGTATCAAAATCTTCCAGCGGTTTCTGTACATCATACCCGCCAATGTCTGTAGGGGCTGCCCCTATGGATTTCAGTGCAAGAACTACCCTGGAATACTCTGTGTATTTATGATCGCTTAAGATCCCGTCATTTTCTTTCAGGTATTTCTCCACATTTGCCCTGTATTTTTCAAAATAATCGTCTGGCAGTGATGCCTCCCCTCTGGCAAGGGGCATCACTGTCCATTCTCCCCCAATGGAAGCAACTGTCGGGTCTGTCACGATCCCCGTCTCATAATCTGCTGTTTTCTGGATCACCTCTTCCAGGGAATCCCCTTTTGCACTGACAGCCACTCCCGAAGTACAGAAAAGAGCCGCACCTAAAAATACCGCAATTCCCCTTGTACCTTGTTTTCTTCTGTTTGTCATTCCCGGTTTCTTCATATGCAGGCTCCTTTTCATATACTATGATGTTTGGGCAAAAACCCTCAACTATGTTTCAACTGTGTTACTTTGCTTTGCCGGTCACTCTATTAGACCAGGTACTGTAGACTTTCTTTCCGCCGACCACTTTAAAGGACCGGATGCGGAAATAATATCTTTTGTTTTTCTTAAGTTTTGATACTGTATATGCAGAAGTCTTTGCATTCACTGCCTTTATGGTCTTGTAGCCGGATTTTTTTCTGGTGCTCATCTGCACTTCATATCCCTGGACACCGGAAACTTTCTTCCAGTATACCTTCAGTCTCCTTGCTTTTCCTTTCTTTACGGAAGTTGCTTTTGGTGCGGATGGCAGAGTATACGCATTCTTCAGAACCTGCTGGCGTCCGGTCACTATCTTTTTCCCTTTCTTATATAAAGAAATAACCGTAATCTTATAAGCAGTTCCTGCTGTCAGCTTCTGTTTGCCGACCTTCTTGATGGTATAGGAAGTGGTCTTGCTGCTCACATCAGCGACCTTTGTATTCTTCTTAAACTTGCCTCCCTGAATGGAGATCCGGTATCCGGATACAGAGGCTTCCCTCTTCCAGGATATTTTCATGGCAGATGCAGACACCGCTGACTGTTTCACTCCTGCCGCTGGTGTTGGTGCAGCGGTTGGTTTCGGTGTGGCAGTTGGCTTTGGTGTTGCTGTCGGTATTGGTGTGGCAGTCGGTTTCGGTGCCTTTTTCTCCAGTTCACTGTAACGCTCTTCTGCATATTCCAGATAATCTACTTTCTGGGCATCAACATTCCGGTATGCCACAGAACCTTTTTCAAGGGCATCATAAGCCTTTCTTGCTGCCAGGATCTTTTTGTGGCATTCTTCCGTATAGACAACATCTTTGTCAGAAGAACCGATGGCATCAATAAGGTCTTCCACCTGTTTCACCTTCGCTACCGTTTCCCGGTCTGCCCTGATCAGGAACTGTATGGAATCCTGAATAAAACGGTTCTCCCTTGAAAAGGCAGTCACTGTCACAAGCTCATCTTTTGAGATATATTCATTGGCATGGAGTCTTCCCTGGTAGTCCATATAAGCTGCGGAACCGTCCACTCTCCAACGGATAGACTTCTGTGCTGCGGAAGCCGGGAGGATCTCTGCTTTCAGCTGAATACTCTCGCCTACATTTAACTCTGTCTTGTTGCTTTCTGCTGAAATCTCAATGGAGCTTACCGCTACCGGTGTACTGCTCTCACTGACAGTGATCTTCGCAGTTGCCGGGGAAAAAGCTGCCCCGTATTTTCCTGCATTGTCTTTCTCTGTAGCAAGTAGATAATACGTTCCTGCCTTATTAAACGTATAGGAAACATAACCATCCGCATCATAGTCCAGCTTATCAACCCTGTTCCAGTTCCCGTCATAAAGGACTGCATCCATGTTCTGGATGGCTACAGGGTCCGGCACACTGTTATCAGAAGACATAACGGTTTTCTGGGAATATACTTTCGTTTTTAAAGTATTTCCTTTTGACAGGTTGTAATCGTCCTGGCTGAAAGAAGTGAACGCTCCCCTTGTCCAGAAACTCCGGTCTGTAAACATACCTACATCGACTACATCCCCGTCTTCCAGAAGGATATAATCTGCGGTGGAGCCAAAACCACTCCACATAAGGGGATATTCATGATTTACATAATACATCAGGTTCTCATCATGTCCCCAGAAATTCTGCATGTAGAGATGTGTGGCACTGCCGGTTGGTTTCAGGAGGCGGTTGCCTTTTCCAGTGCCTGCATTATAAGTTAGATATGCCTGTCCCCCTGTCATATAAGAAACAGCATCAAACTGTTCATTGTTAAGGATAGCTTCTTTACCGGCACCTGTGCCACATTTTTCTGCTGGATAACCCAGATAATACCGTTCCATCAGATAGATGTACAGGTGAAGTACGGTAGGACGTTTTACCACGCCCTGCTCCTCCAGATAATCACAGACACTGTTTGTAGGATAACGGTAATACTCCTGAAGTCCATATAACCCCAGGTCAAAATAAGGCACTGTCACTTTCAGATGGGATAAGGCAGTTCCGTCAGCTCCCTCAATAGGGATACCATCATTGGAGAGCGTCACCGTTACGGTTACCTGGCTCTGACCAGATTCATTGTAAGCACTTTTCTGTCCGGAAAATCCTGTCATAGCCCAGGCATTCCCGGAAAGGCACAAAATTCCTATAAGGACTGCACACAACAGGAGGCAGTACTTACGGAACCTGCGTAAAAAACTTCTTTCCTTCAATTTCTTCCCTCCTTAAAAAAGTTCCCATATGTGCCCCTTGCCGGAACCTCACACAGGAACTTTCTTTTTGAACTTATTTTACTGTTACCTTAAATGTCATTTTCACCTTGCCGGAATAAGCGGTGATGGTAGCTCTTCCTTTTTTCAGACCTTTTACCACGCCTTTGGAAGTAACAGAAGCTACTTTCTTATTAGAAGTTTTCCATTTCACAGACGCTTTGGCTGTGATCGGGCTGTTGGCCACTTTCAGTGTAGTCTTCTTGCCTTTCTTTACAGTCACCTTGCGGCTGGTAATTGCCTGCAGCTTTTTCAGTGCCACTTTCTTTTTCTGGACAGTGACCTTCACTGTGGCTTTTGCACCCTTTGCAGAAGTCACTGTAACCGTAGCCTTACCTGCCTTCCTTCCTTTAATAGTAAGTTTTCCATTCTTGACAGATACCTTTGCCACCTTAGAATTGCTGCTCTTTGCAGATTTGATCTTGTCACCCTTAATTGCAGTTGTCTTGATACTGATCGCTGTAGTGGACTTTTTCACCTGAAGTGGAATACTGGTATAGTTCAGCCGGATCGAAGGTTTCGGCTCCGGTTTCTTCGTCGGTGTCGGTGTCACTTTCTTAAGCTGTTCGATCTTTGCTTCCGCAGCGGTAAGTGCTTTCAGCTTCTCAGCCGGGATCAGCTTTTTCTGGGCTGCACTCAGACCGTCATAGGCTTTCCGGGCTGCTTTTACTGACGCTTCATCAGCCAGTATCAGGGAAGAAGCCCCTTTCAGGTTTCCAAGAATCTTTTCTACTTCAGCTGCTTTCTCTGCATCTGTATGAAGCTGTGCCAGCCTTGCTTCCGCATCAGTCAGACGTGCCAGATCCTCACTGTTTACCAGTGCCTTCTGGGTGTCATTCAGCGCATCGTAGGCTTCCCTTGCTTCCTTTACTGCTACTTCATCAGCCAGAGTCAGTCTGTCTGCATCCGGTATAGCTTCCAGTTTAGCAATAACCGGATCCAGGATCTCATCACCGGAATCTACGGTTATATAGAAAGAAGGAAGGGTGGAGAATACATCTTGAATGATCGGTGCATAGAAAAATGGGTTATCTGCCTTTCCCTGAACTTTGGTATCCCAGTACAGCCGGTGTCCCCACCAGTCACTGTGGATTCCGTCACTGTCAAACCGGTATCTTCCTGCCTGTGTAAATGTGACCTTAAAAGAGTTCTTTGTTGCAAGATCCCATTGATGGCAGCTTCCCCGAAATGCTCCCAAGACAGAATTGCTGTAAGCCACATAAGTCGGGTATCCATATTCGCCAACACCGCCATAGGCATCCGGTCCGAAACATGGATTATAAATGGTAGCCAGCTTATAGACCGGCATGGTGATTCCTGTAAAGCTAACCTCTGCGGTATCCCCTACGTGGATCTCTGAGGAATCATCTTTTGTATTTTTTACATTGACACGCATCACTCGGGCATCTACCACACGATACAGGGAACGGGTATTTCCTGCCGCATCTGTAGCCACAACACCAATAATGTTGCTGCGGTTCTCCAACGCTGCTGTATAGCTGCCATCACTGTTCGGCTTTACTTCCAGACCATTGCAGGTCACTTTCAGGTTGGAAGCTCCTGCAGCTGTCGCAATGAAAGTAAATGGAACGGTATCCTGTCCCTCCAGATAGTAAATGGTGTCATAATGACGCCAGTTTTCCAGGTTGTCACTGCATGTGATAGAAGCAGTTCCTGTCTCACCTACGGTAATCACCGCATAACCGGTATTTACCACACTACAGGCAGGGAAATAGTCCCCTTCTGTATGAGTAAAGGCATCATAGTTTACCTGGATCACAGCGGTTCCCGGTTTCAGTGCAGTTGCCACTGCTTTTTCTTTTGATTTCGTAGTATCAAGAGAAATTACATCCTGTCCCTTGATAACCTTAAAGTTAAATTCCGGACGTTCCACATCGTTCTGTACAACATCATGGACAGCCTGCCATACACGCCATGGATAAATATCAGTAGATTCGCCTACCTGCAATTCCCTCTGCTGGAACTGCAGCCAGAGATCTTCTGCAAAATCATCATAAATGCTCGGCTGTGTACGGACTCCAAGATAAGAGTCTGCTTCTTCCCCAACTGCGTCCGTAAAAAGTTCTTCTTCCACCGGGGAATCTGAGAAAAGTGTCTCTTCTGATGTCAACTCCGAATCTTCACTGTCTGCATCCTCTGTGTCTTCTTCGATCTGAATATCTGCTGTATCCGGATCTTCTTCCTCTTCTGTAATATCCAGGTCTTCCTGATCCTGTACCTGCTCATCCGTATCTTCCTGGATCTCAAAGTCTGCCCCATCATCATAAAAGGCAGCCTCTGTCTCTGCCGGTTCACTGGCATACGCCATAGTCTGTGAACCACAGGGGGACACTGCGATCAGCAGTGCCCCAATAATACCTGTAAGTCTCTTTAATCTATTTTTCATTATTTCACCTTAATTTTGAATCTCACAACTTTCTTACCTGCTTTTGCAGTAATGGTAGCTGTGCCTTTCTTCAGGCCTTTTACCACACCTTTGGAGGTAACTGTGGCAATCTTCTTATTGGAAGAAGTCCATTTCACAGTATCCTGTGCGGTAAATGGTGTCTTTGCAACTTTCAGTTTAACTTTTTTGCCTTTTTTCAGTATCTGTTTTGTGGAAACTGTCGCTTTCAGCTTCTTAGTTGCAACTTTCTGTTTCTGGACCTTAATCTTAACAGTTGCCTTTGCGCCCTTTGTGGAAGTCACTGTCACTGTGGCCTTCCCTGCTTTCAGACCTTTTACTGTAAGTTTTCCGTTTTTAACAGATACCTTTACCACCTTAGACTTGCTGCTCTTTGCAGATTTGATCTTATCGCCTTTGATCGCAGTTGTCTTGATACGGATGCCTGCGGTAGATTTTTTCACCTGGATTGGAAGAGAAGTTACATTCAGGGTGATCTTCGGTTTTACCTGTGCTGCTTTCTGAAGCTGTGCGATCCTTGCCTCTGCATCGGTAAGTGCTTTCAGCTGTGCCGCTGTAACCAGCTTCTTCTGATCTGCACTCAGCTTGTTATAAGCATCACGAGCTGCCTTTATTTTGGAAGCATCTGTCAGTTTCAGATTATTTACAGCAGGAATGGCTGCAATCTGATCGGTTACTGCTTTGGCTGCTTTTTCATCAGCTGCTTTCTTGTCAGCTGCTTTCTGAAGTTCTGCAATCTTTGTTTCTGCCTCTGTAAGTGCTTTTACCTGTTCTTCCGGAACCAGTTTCTTCTGATCTTCGTTCAGTGCATCATAAGCATCACGAGCTGCCTTTACACTCTCTTTATCTTCCAGTGCGATCTTGTCCACTGCAGGGAGATTCTTCAACTGATCAGCAACTGTATTTGCAGTTTCTTCCTCTTTAGTGGTCAGACCAACGATTGGCATCTCATAAGTAAAGATAGCCTCTTCGTCTATTTTACTGATGATTTTTAAAGTAAGCGAAGTTCCCTCATAATCTTTAATCAGCTTTGCTTTTTCTGAGCCCATAAATATGGACATGCCTTCTGGTGAGCCAAGACCACTGTCAATCATCTGGTCTCCAAGCCATTCTTCATGATATGTTCCGATAAGATCATCCGGAAGTCCTTCCAGTTTCATAAACACACTAAAATTTTCAGGATTCTGACGGTCAATATGTTTTACTTCTTCTTCCTGAAAACCATCCAAGACTTTCAGATCAGTTACTTTAATTTCATTCGGATCAAGTTTGGAACCTGAACGGATTGCTATACTCCGCCCATTGTCCATTTCACTGCCAATGCCGACTTTTACACGCAATGCATTGCCCACCAGTGGATTGGATGGAGTATCGTCTGGCAGGGTAAAAGTTATGGTTCCGTTATAAGCACTGTTGTCGGCTTCTACTGACACCTTCTGAAGCTCGCCAACCAGCTTCCCGCTTACATAAACTCCTGCATACACATCCAAAGGATCTTTCTCAACTACATCCCTGAATTTTCCGGTGATATAAGCAGTGTAGGTTCTTCCGGCACGTACCCAATCTAACCACTTTTCATGTGAAGCATCTTTATAAACAGAAACTTCATCAACCTTTGCTCCCTGAAGGAATGCTTTACCAGTAACTTCGATTGTAACTACTTTATCAGAAACATCTTCCATTTCAGGCCCAAAACCAACTTTTATTTCAATTTTGGTTCCCTCCGGCAAATATTCAGTTAAACCTGGATCAATAACAATATTTTCCTTTTCATATTTATTCTCGATGTCTGAACCATACTTTGCTTTGTCCAACGCTACAGGCTCTGTTTTTCTTTCTCCATTAATGTAAACAGCATAATACGGTACTTTACCTTCAACAGTACGATCTGATAATTTCACAGAAATATTTCCGCTACATTCTTTACCTCTTTCATACTTGAATTCATATCCCCATGAAGTTATTTCTTCTACAACAGGATTTGCTACTGCCGGTGTGTATATTGTAAATTTTTTTTGTGAAAGTGTTTTTACTGTTGCACTATCATAATCAGAATAATACTGTACTTTTACTGTTGTTCCTTCTGGATATTGTGCAAGTGACTCTTTACTTAATGTATAAGTACCTGTTACCTGATTTTTTGTTGCAGCTGTCAAAATTACGGCATCTGTATTGACCTTATTTTCATCAATATAGATATCTGCTTTAACAATCAAGCGCTCATCTGTTCGTATATCTGCAACATTTGAGACTACATTACACTTCAGATTTATTACATTGTCCATTCCACGCGCTACTTCTTTATTTGTCGAAGCTAATGTTGTATAATCTACATATCGTCTAACCGCAGGTAGCACTTCTTCCCCATCACCTACTGTTGCAATATCATTTTGTTCTGATGTAAATAAATCAATATCCGCACTCTCTATATCTTCTAATTGGTTGTCGCTATTTTCTAATTCTATGTTTCCGTCATCAGCTTCTGATTCTTTTTGCAAATCCTCATCTTGATTTTCTTCTGGCATCTCTATATCCGAATATTCATTTTCTTCTGGCATCTCTATATCCGAACATTCAATTTCTATCGTTTCAGATGCCCAAACCATGGAAGGCATTGTTGTTGCTAATAAAGCTGCAAGACTAAAACTTAACAATTTCTTTCTTTTCATTATTCTACTCATCCTCCTTTAGGATTTTTATTTATTACAGAGCTGATGTAAACCTCCATAATGTTCTTTTTGAGTACCTTTTCTAAAAAAGGGTATAAAAAATAGAACTCCAATTTATGCCTTTGGAATCTTTGAAACGCTCTAAGATATTTGTATTCTGACTCAGGATCTGACCTACTCACTGCCCTTCCCGGATAATCTGTGTTACCCAGTGGCTGAGCATTTATGCTCTGCAGTTTTCGTACCTATTACAGCGGGGACAAAACCGTCCCGGAATCTCACCGGATGTTCCCGATGTGTCTGTGACACATCTATACCTATAGTTACTCATAAAAATATAAAATTCTCGTACTATTTCTTCTACATTTCCATTTTAACCCCCCCAGTTTTGATTTGTCAACGTAATTCCGTCACAAATCCTCGTAATACTTCACAAAATTTTCATACTTTTTTCGTTAATAATTCATCAAATACTCCGATTTACCAGTTATATGTTGAAAATTCAATATAAAATTGCTTGTCATAATCCCAAACAAATGCTATTCTGTTTTTTACATAAAAAAAGAGAACCCGACACATCAGGTTCTCCAGGTATAATTTGAGAATATCCACCGCACACTTTATTTACTATTATCTCCATGATATGTATCCCACAGCTGTTTAAATTTGGAACGGTGAGGTCTTTCCTTTATTTCATTCAACATTTTTTCAATTTCTTTTTTGCTAAAAATGCAATCTGGCCGTTTGATAATCAACTCTAATGCGTCAAGAGCATTATATATCTCCATTTGGTAAGATTCATTACTGATTCTGTTTTTCGCAATCGATTTTAAAGCCGATATATCCCCATCCTCTGTAAATATAACAGGAATATCCATATATGCGGCCATTAAAATCACATGTACATCCCCCATACTCGTCTCTGCCCTCCGATAGTTGAAAATATCGCAATTATCTGGAAGATCATCAGCTCTCTTTATCGAATCTGTCGTTTCATAATATTCACCCAGATGTTTATATAACTCTCTAAACTGTTGTGTATACAATTCTGTATCATCTTCATCAAATAAAAATTCCTCATACGATGCAATACGAATCAAGCCTTCATTTTTCAGTTTTTCTGTATAAGAATACATTTCCAATTCATTTTTCCATATATATGGATGTATAACCGGTTGAAAATCCAAATTCTGCAGAATTTCTTTCATAAGTTCTATATTTTTTCCTTCTTTTGAAAATTTATGCAAAAAGCAGGTATCTACCAGTGCTTCTGGTTTATTCATTGTCACAGTTATCTCCTTCTATGCAAATTTCCAAATGATTTTCAACAGCTTCTTTCACTTCGAAATCCTTTTTTATCTTTTGAATCAAATATGGTTCGATCTCCGGACATTTTTCTGCTTTTTCCAGCAAAGTACGCATACCAGATATAGTCCTAACCCCTGTTCCATTTCCAAGATACGTATTCTGATCACTTAAAAATGCCTTTACCAAAGTTTCAATCTGTTCGTTATTGTTTTCCAATTGCTCAGCTGACTGCTCATTCATAATTCTTGTTTCCACAAGTCTCCTACGTACCGCTTCATAAGGAACCATAAAATCACTCATCTGACAAACCATTAGTCGAACAACTTCATCCACTCTCACCTTTCCGGTTGGAATTTCAAACTCACTCATATGCGCAAAGAAATTTTTTCTGAATGCTTTATCGGGCATCAACAATTCCGCTGCGAATCGGTTTGTAATCGTTTCCTCATCCTGTTCTGTTAATTTTCGCTGCTCAGCCAGTTCTTTCCAGACTCGATCAGCCACCTTAAAAATATGACCTAATTCATGTGCGGCAGCAAAAATCTGTTCTGCCATTGGCTTTCCTGTATTAATATAGACAAAATCTTCCAATTGATTATGAACAATTTTTTTTATATGAAAGCCACGATTTTTCTGGTCTTCAATCGGAAAATATACAACCGTGCACTGATTTTCCAAAATCCCAAAAATGTCATCCCGTATCGCTGTATTTTCTATAATGCACTCTTGTTTTATTTCATCTACAATATTTTGAATAACCTTATCCATTTCAGTATATTCCATCACTGACCCCACCTTTAAAAAGAAGCTGTACGAAATTCGTACAGCCTACATCGTTGCTTCTTTTAAATCGATATATTCATCTATAAGATCCAAGACAGTATCAAGATTTTCCAAGTCAGTAAATTCTTTCATATATTCCAATTCTGGAACTGCCTTATCTGTCTCTAAATTTAAAAGATCATGTTTAGTTGTTCCCAACGCGCTTGCAAGTTCTGCAATTCTGCGTGGCGGAAGCATAAATTTACCTTCCAAAATCCGGCATACTTCACGATATGAACACTGTAATCGTTCTGCCAGTTTTTCCCGACTAATTCCGGATTCCTGCATTACGGTAAAAATATTAACCCCCAGCTTTCTTCCAATGTTAGCCATATTGCTCACACTCTCTTTCTATTATTTCATGCATTTAAGCATATTATCACCCAAAACACCCGGTCAAATAATATCTTTAGTGAGTATATCATAATTCATGTTATTCATGCAATGGCAATTTGATTTTATATAGCTTATATGTCTTCTTAATTCGTACTATAGTCCTAATAAGCCTTATTATGGTTTCATTATTCCTGTTCTTTTTATTTTGATATTTCCCATTTTGGCTACTTTTGTTTTTCTAGTTCGTCTGACTACTCTGCCAAACACAGGCTTCTGAATCCGTTCCCGTGACCTTGTATTATTTTTTCTTGCTCTGTTTACTATTGCAATATTCTCAGCTGTTATTTTCTTTACATCTTCCGGGCAGTCATTTTGTCGTCGTAATTCATCCACTATCTCCATCAGATTGGCACTGTATCCCTCATACATAAGTACCGGATTTCCTTTTTTTACCGCCATAAACGTTGGAGACTTAGATAAAATCCGGACGATTTGCTTCTCATCTTCATTCCCGGTTATGGCTGAATACGTTTTAATGATATTTCTGGTACTATAATTCATTTAAACACCTTCTTTTTTTATCAAACTTAATTTTTCTATTGCTCTCCCTGTCTTGAAACAGTATTGATCATATCGTCTGTATTTCGGAAATCTTGCAATGGCTAACAACGTTTTTAAATTTATCTCCCCAAAATAATAACGTTCGATATAATTCGATAATACTTTAAATGTTGAATCAGCCATTCTATCATAAATAATATCCCAAGCCAAAGTCTTTTCCCTTACGCGCCTTTGACAAATCTATTTCCATAAAATCATATGCGCTTCCATGATACAAAACCATATAAATTTTTCCCTTCTTAATGGTTTTCTTGTTTCTTCATATTATCATAAAGCAACTTTTTTAGCAAGCAACTACGGCCTTTTCAGGTATTATATTCCCATAACTAGCAATTAATGTTGATTGTAAGTATGAGCATTCTTTTCACTGCCCCTTCTATATCATCATCTGCATTTTTTATCTTTAACACTTCAGATTTTTCCACAACCCGATTATAATCATTATCCTTTGTCTTAACAGCCAAATTTTCCTCATAAAAAGCCATTTTAACCAGCTCATCAACGCAAAAACTTTTAGGTCTGCTGCCAGCAATCTGTAATATCACACGGCGATGGCCACATACATGTTTTGTGGTCAATATATGTCCCGTATTTTTGTTCATTATACGTCCATCTGCTGATATAACATATCTTGCTGCTGTGTATCTGTTATACCCAATATCTTTCCAGATTTCTGATACTTTTTCCATCACTCCATCTCCTTATTTTTCTTTCACATCACTTTCTTTTCCCCGGGATTCATTTGCAGTAAATCCCGGGACAACACTGAAATGTAAAAAAATATGTTCGGACATTCCTTTGTCCACCTATATTATAATATAACATTATGTTTCATGCCTTTCAGATTGTGTTTCATTTGTTTCTTTCTTCATGCAAAAACATAATTGTACTGCTTCTTCCTTAGCTTTCAGAAATGCTTTATGACATTCCAAATTTTTAAAGAACTGACTAATATAACGACTTACCTGAGGTGTGCTATAGCTGATTTTATCAGAGATAGTTCTATATGGCATACCATCTATAACTGCCATGGATACAGCCAGGTAAATTTTCTCTTCAACACATTCTCGGCAAAAAACAATTGTTTGTCTTATTATGAAAAGCTTTTTCGTAAGCTCTCTTATCTCTCCCTCTAACGATGCTTTATGATATTCATATGCATTTTCCTGCATATACGCAATATTCATTCTAGGATTAACCTTCTGTATCTCATAATTTTCTTCTAATTTTTTTAACTCTATAATATGCCACTCCAAGCTGATTTCAAGGTCTCTAAACTGCATAAAATCAGCCTTTCTAAACTCAAGATTTCCATTTTTCATATTGTTCACCTGCTTCTTTCTCATTTTTCGACTCCAATCTCACCATAATATACCGTAGAAAACCATAGCCATAGTATTCTGGACTATGAATCCCAACGCACACACTGTCCTTATCAATATAGTAGCCCTTTATTGGTCTAGGTTCTGTTTTATAGAAATCATGTTCTGAAATGATTCTGATCTGTGATTCCGGTCTCTTCAGATTTTTACTCGCATTCCAACGTTTCTTTTGCAATGCTCCATCTTCCTTCTTTCGATGTTTATCCGTATATTTGATCAGATAGCTTGCTAATTTAGCATAATTACCGGAGTTGTCCAAGTTAAAAGCTTTGATTTTATTCTGTTTCTTGTATGCTTTATTCCAACATTTTTGTAGAATCTCTGTAGCTATTCTATTAACGACTAAATGATGATGTCTTGCTCCCCTTTCCCCAATCTCCATTACATGAATATATTTAAATTCCAAACCTGCATTCCTATACTCCTTACGACATTCTCTAAGAAAAATATCTATATCACGACGCATTTCTTCTGGTGTTCGGTCAGGTTCTCCTTCTACTCTGTAAATGTCAATATAAAAATGATCAAAAAGTGGAAAATAAAAATGTACATTTTCCAAGATCTATTCCTCAGCTT
>CAKRLX010000024.1 GCA_934359835.1 uncultured Blautia sp. | reverse complement strand
TGCGATAGTGGCGTAGTTGGTAACGCGCGACCTTGCCAAGGTCGAGACCGCGGGTTCGAGCCCCGTCTATCGCTCTAAAGAATCAGAAGTTACTTCTGATTCTTTTTTTATGCCATAAGCCATCTCCACTAACAGTTCCCCAAAATCATTGATTTTATCCCCCGATGCCTCCTCTATATTCTCCATAATTTTTCTATAGTAAATCTTGCATGTATTTCATCTTATCCAGTATGCAGAAATCCCGGTGTATGTTATCGTGCTGAAAACCTCTGCAGGAAACTTGAAATTTCTTAGATACAATAAGGCTGTGTTATAAAATAAAAATGCGCTGTCTAAGCAAAGCGAGTTCGCATTTTTATTTTATGGTTTTAACAGACTTAGCTGTATCTTAGCAATTTCAGTTTCCGAAGCCGTTTTCAAGCGGATAACATACACCGGGATTTCGTAATATATTATGGCAAAATCAATGATGGAACAATCTGATGCCAGTAAATGCCATCACCATTCCATACTTATCACATGTCTCAATAACTGCATCATCTCTTACAGATCCACCTGGCTGAGCAATATATTTCACGCCGCTCTTATGAGCACGTTCAATATTATCGCTGAATGGGAAGAACGCATCAGAGCCAAGTGTAACCTCTGACATCTGATCCAGCCATGCTCTTTTCGCTTCTTTTGTAAATACAGCCGGTTTCTCCGTAAATGTATTTTCCCATACGCCATCAGCAAGAACATCCATATATTCATCTCCGATATAAACATCAATAGCATTGTCACGCTCTGCTCTGCTGATAGTATCCTTAAATGGAAGATTCAGAACTTCCGGACTCTGACGAAGGAACCAGTTATCAGCCTTCTGGCCTGCCAGTCTTGTACAATGAACACGAGACTGCTGGCCTGCACCCACACCGATTGCCTGTCCGTTTTTGACATAACATACTGAATTAGACTGTGTATATTTCAGAATGATCAGAGAGACTTTCATATCTCTCTTTGCTTCTTCACTGAGTTCTTTATTATCTGTTACAATATTTGAAATCAGTTCATCATCAATGGCAAGTTCCTGACGTCCCTGTTCAAAAGTAACTCCAAACACCTGTTTATGTTCCAGCGGAGCCGGTACATATTCAGGATCAATCTCAATCACATTGTAGTTTCCTTTTTTCTTCTGTTTCAGGATTTCAAGTGCCTCTTCCGTATATCCAGGCGCAATAACGCCATCAGAAACTTCTCTCTTGATGAGCATTGCCGTATCTTTGTCGCATACATCTGACAGAGAAATAAAATCGCCAAAAGAAGACATACGGTCTGCACCTCTGGCTCTTGCATAAGCACATGCAAGTGGAGAAAACTCCTTCCAGTTCATATCATCTACCCAGTAGATCTTTGCAAGTGTTTCTGTAAGAGGGAGTCCTATTGCAGCTCCTGCAGGAGAAACATGTTTAAAAGAAGTTGCAGCCGGAAGTCCGGTAGCTTTTTTCAGATCACGCACAAGCTGCCAGCCATTAAATGCATCCAGGAAATTGATATATCCTGGTTTTCCGCTCAGCACTTTAATTGGAAGTTCTCCATTATCCTCCATATAAATTCTGGACGGTTTCTGGTTCGGATTGCAGCCATATTTTAACTGAAGTTCTTTCATTTCTGTTTCCTCCTTAGCAGTTCTTGTTTATAATAGTTGTTTCATATTTTCCAGTTTCAATATCAATATAACGTACAAAAAGAGAGACCTTATTGTCCTCGTTCAGATTATTCCAGAGCAGCTCTGCAAACTCGTGCATATCGTTCGGAATATCAACCAGTTTCGGTTCTCCCTCAAAACTCGGAAGTGGATTTCCATCACATTTATATGTATGGATAAAACGTCCCTCTCCAGGAATTGCATTTTCATATGCATATGTATAGCGGAGACATGCATCCGGATTTCCATTGTTGCTCTTGAGAATTGACATTGCATAACTGTATTTTCCGTTTTCAATATGCATTACACCCGAAATACGTGGTGTATAATTCGGTCCGTCCGGTTCAAATTCACGGCTTCTTAAAGACTGTTCAAATGTCAGCTGACGGTCAAGGCCTTCATAAATAGTATCTGTCTGATCTCCGTTTGTTACGATGGTTTTATTTCCAAGAACTCTTACCGGTGCATAAATGATAAGACTTGGATCAGTAAGTTTTGACGGGTCAAATGCCTCTGTGCGGATTCCCTCTCCTTCTGTTACAAAAACACGGTTTCTGCTGTTTTCGCTGCGTCCCATGATAAAATATGCAGTTACTGCTTTTATTCCGTCAGCAGAACGTCCGATGATGATTCCTCTTCCGGGATAAGAATTGTTTTTCAGTTCCTGTTCCAGTGAAATTTTTTCCATGATCATTCTCCTTTTGCACTTTATTGTATTGGAATACACTACCTCGATTTTGAATACAGAAAACCTGCCACTGGCAGCTTTTCTTGCATACTTTGGCATACACAAAAACCGCCTGGGTAGTCTGTCATTCAGGCTGCCCAGGCGGTCGGCTTCTCATTTACTGCACTCCCTGTAGGTTATCCCTACTTTCCGCCAGTCATGCAGTCGTTATCTTTACTTTACAATACTTTATTTTAATTTTCAAGGGAAAAATTATTTATCGTCTACGCTGTAGTTCGGAGCCTCTTTTGTGATATGGATATCATGCGGATGAGACTCTTTAAGAGATGCAGCGGAAATCTTAATAAATCTTCCGGTTGTTTTCAGCGTTTCGATGTTCTCTGCTCCACAGTATCCCATACCGGAACGGAGACCACCTATAAGCTGGAAAATAGTATCTTCAATATGTCCTTTATAAGCCACACGGCCTTCAACACCTTCAGGAACAAGTTTCTTCGCATTTTCCTGGAAGTAACGGTCTTTGCTGCCGTTTTCCATGGCTGCGATGGATCCCATACCACGGTAAACTTTGTATTTACGTCCCTGATATAATTCAAATGTTCCCGGGCTTTCATCACATCCGGCGAACATGCTTCCCATCATACAAACATTTGCTCCTGCTGCAATTGCTTTTGTAACATCTCCGGAATATTTAATTCCACCATCTGCGATGATCGGGATTCCAAAGCGGTTTGCAACTTCATAACAGTCCATAACAGCTGTAATCTGCGGTACACCAATACCTGCAACCACACGTGTTGTACAGATAGATCCAGGTCCAATACCAACTTTAACAGCATCCACACCTGCATCAATAAGAGCTTTTGTAGCAGCTCCTGTAGCAACGTTACCTGCAATAACCTGAAGATCCGGATACGCATCTTTGATCTGACGGACAGCCTTAAGAATGTTCTCAGAATGACCATGTGCAGAATCAATAACGATAACATCCACATTTGCATCTACAAGTGCTTCCACACGCGCAAGAACATTGGAAGTAATTCCAACAGCCGCACCACAAAGAAGTCTTCCCTGAGCATCTTTTGCTGCCAGCGGATATTTGATCTGTTTTTCAATATCCTTAATGGTGATCAGACCTTTTAAGTTAAAATCATCATCTACAATGGGTAATTTTTCTTTACGGGATTTTGCAAGAATTTTCTTTGCTTCTTCAAGTGTGATTCCCTCTTTTGCGGTAATCAGTCCCTCGGAAGTCATACATTCTCTGATTTTTTTACTGAAATCTGTTTCAAATTTAAGATCACGGTTGGTGATGATACCGACAAGCTTCCGACCTTCTGTGATCGGCACACCGGAAATACGGAATTTAGCCATCAGATTATTTGCATCTTCAAGAGTATTGTCTGCGGATAAAAAGAATGGATCTGTAATAACACCGTTCTCAGAACGTTTTACTTTATCTACCTCTTCTGCCTGCGCCTCAATAGACATGTTCTTATGGATAATACCGATACCGCCCTGTCTCGCCATTGCGATTGCCATACGATGTTCGGTAACTGTATCCATACCTGCGCTCATCATAGGAATGTTAAGTTTGATTTTTTTTGTTAAATACGTTGTCACATCTACCTGATTCGGAATTACTTTTGAATACGCCGGAACTAACAGAACGTCATCAAATGTAATACCTTCACCGATGATAGTACCCATTGCATTTCCTCCCTTGTATTGTTTAATGTAAGATTTGTAGCCTAGTGTAACAAAAATAAGTTACAGTGTCAATCCAAAAAAACTTTGCTCGGTGCTGAATTTTTGATAGCCTGCGCCATATGTTCGTCCGGTTCGATAATGATTCTGCAGTTTTCATTTTCGGATTTTGTAATAATAGCAAAGCGTCTGTGTGACGGATCTCCTGATGAATAATCCAGTGTTTTCAGCTTTGTATTTCCGTTATAATAGTCCATTCGATGAGAATTCAGTGGTGCGACCAGGTCAGCCTCCCTGATATCAAGTGTTTTCATTTTTTTTCGTTTGGACTTTGCCATAACTGCATCAATATCCAGTTCCCCGTTTACAAAAAGATATTCATATTCCATATCCGTCTTCGGAATGATGAAATAGCAGGCTACCGCCAGTACAACCGCAACTATGAGCAGAAGTGGGATCATAAAAAGACCTGCTGCTGCAAAAAGCGCTGTCAGTGCAATCAGACCGTATCTTATCACTGCATCCTTTGTCGTCGGCTGTTTTTTTACCAGATATTCTGAGTACAGATCACCCATAAATCTTCCTCCTTTGAGATTAATTTTATATATTTTATCATAAAAAAAGGTCAGCGTCTATGAGACGCCAACCTTTTTGGAGTCTGATTCTGTCACAAAAGCGTGATTACATCATTCCCATACCCTGTCCGCCAGCAGGCATTGCAGGGGTATCTTCTTTGATTGTTGCTACTACGGATTCAGTTGTAAGTAATGTAGAAGCTACACTTGTTGCATTCTGAAGAGCACTTCTTGTTACTTTTGCAGGATCAAGGATTCCGGCACCAACCATATCAACATATTTTTCATTCAGAGCATCAAATCCGATTCCTGGTTCAGATTCTCTTACTTTGTTGATAATTACAGAGCCTTCCAGACCTGCATTTGCAGAAATATGGAATAAAGGAGCTTCCAGAGCTTTCAGGATAACATTTGCACCTGTCTTCTCATCACCCTCCAGAGTAGCTGCCAGTTCAGCAACCTTCTTGGAAGCATGGATATAAGCAGATCCTCCACCGGCGATGATACCTTCTTCTACAGCTGCTCTTGTAGCTGCAAGAGCATCTTCCAGACGAAGTTTTGCTTCTTTCATTTCTGTTTCAGTTGCAGCACCAACACGGATAACAGCTACGCCACCAGCCAGTTTTGCAAGTCTTTCCTGTAATTTTTCTCTGTCGAAGTCAGATTTTGTTTCTTCGATCTGTCCACGGATCTGACCAACACGATCAGAAATTGCCTTCTTGTCACCAAGGCCGTCAACGATAACTGTATTTTCTTTTGTAACTTTGACAGATTTAGCACGGCCAAGCTGAGCCATTGTAGCTTCTTTAAGTTCAAGACCAACTTCTTCGGAAATAACCTGACCGCCTGTAAGTATTGCGATATCCTGAAGCATTTCTTTTCTTCTGTCACCATATCCAGGAGCTTTGACAGCTACAACCTGGAATGTACCTCTTAATTTGTTTACAATCAGAGTTGTAAGTGCTTCACCTTCAACATCTTCTGCGATAATAAGAAGTTTTGCACCTGCCTGAACAACCTGCTCCAGTAATGGAAGGATTTCCTGAATATTGCTGATCTTCTTGTCTGTGATCAGAATATATGGATCTTCCAGAGTTGCTTCCATTTTTTCCATATCTGTAGACATATATGCAGAAAGATATCCACGATCAAACTGCATACCTTCTACCAGATCAAGTTCTGTATGCATTGTTTTTGATTCTTCTACTGTGATAACACCGTCATTGGAAACTTTTTCCATAGCATCTGCAACCAGCTGTCCAACTTCTTCGTCACTTGCAGAGATAGCTGCAACATTTGCGATCTGTGCTTTGCCACTGATCTTCTGGCTCATTTCTTTGATTGCTTCTACAGCTGTATCTGTAGCCTTTTTCATTCCTTTACGAAGGATGATCGGGTTAGCACCTGCTGCAAGGTTTTTCATTCCTTCATGAACCATTGCCTGTGCAAGTACTGTAGCTGTTGTGGTACCATCACCTGCTACATCGTTTGTCTTGGATGCAACTTCTCTGATCAGCTGGGCACCCATATTTTCAAATCTGTCTTCCAGTTCGATTTCTTTTGCGATTGTAACACCATCATTAGTGATAAGTGGAGCACCAAAAGATTTGTCAAGAACTACGTTTCTTCCTTTTGGTCCGATTGTTACTCTTACTGTATCTGCAAGTTTGTTAACACCGCTCTCCAGTGCTGCTCTTGCTTCTGCGCCGAATTTAATTTCTTTTGCCATGATTATTTACCTCCTGTTATTCAACTACAGCTAAAATGTCATTCTGTTTTACGATAATATATTCTTCACCGTCAAGTTTAACTTCTGTTCCTGCATATTTGGAATAGATAACCTTGTCGCCGACTTTAACTTCCATTTTTACTTCTTTGCCGTCAACAACTCCGCCAGGACCTACAGCAATAACTTCTGCCTGCTGAGGTTTTTCCTGAGCCTGGCCAGGAAGTACAATACCGGATTTTGTTGTTTCTTCTGCTTCTAACTGTTTTAATACTACTCTGTCACCTAAAGGTACTAATTTCATGATCTATTATCCTCCTTTATTCACTGTCTTAGGAATTACTAGCACTCATTTTCTATGAGTGCTAATCACTGTCCTTATATTATTGAATTTGGTTGTTTTCTGCAACTCTTTTTATTTGTGTTAATTTCATATATATCTTTTTTTATCTTATTTTTTCTTTCATTTTCTATTATTTTCTCATTTTCTGTTTTTTCAGATTATTTTTAGGTTCAAATCTGAAAGCGTCAGATTATGATCTGACATCCAAAAAGCTCCTCCCTTGTACAGGAAAGAGCTTTTGTATTTTTATTTATCAGGCCTTTTTGTTTCTCTGTGCTTTGATTTCTTCCAGTTCATCAAAGATCACTTCGTTCAGAACTTTAATATAGGTTCCCTTCATACCGGAAGAACGCGATTCAATAACACCTGCACTCTCAAATTTACGCAGCGCATTTACAATTACAGATCTGGTGATTCCAACTCTGTCTGCAATCTTACTTGCCACAAGAATACCTTCTTCTCCGTCAAGCTCATCAAAAATATGGATGATTGCTTCAAGTTCTGAGAATGAGAGAGTATTAAATGCTGACTTGACAACCTGCTGTTTACGGTCTTCTTCTGCATTTTCTTCATGTACAGCCCGCATCATTTCCAGTCCGACAACAGTTGTTCCGTATTCACTGACAATAATATCCTCAATATCATAAGGTTTGTCATTACGGTACATAAATACTGTTCCGAGACGTTCCCCTGCAATGTCGATCGGATTGATGATACCCTGACATCTGCTGTCTACATGTTCAAATCCAAGTGTCTGAAGATTGACATTTTCTTTTGTGGAGAGGACTCCCAGAAAGCGTTCATTCAGTAAAGAATCCACATGTCCGCCAACTTTGTCTTCGATCAGTTCTGTGATTTCATCTACACCCGGACATAAACTGATTCCCAGCACTTTTCCCTTCTTGCTTAATACCAGAATATTAGAACTTAATGTGTCCATCAAAACCTGGCAGATGTCGTTAAAAACCACTTTACTGGAACTGCTATTGTGTAAAAGTTTGTTTATTTTTCTCGTTTTATCCAACAGTTGTACGCTCATCTCGGCCTCCTTCTCTATCTTCATATTTAAATGTTCTTTATAGAGATAATATTACACGCTTTTCTGGTAAAATACAAGATATTTTTATATTATTTTCAATTTTATTCACATTTTCTGAAAATTCATCACTATTTACAGCAACTCAGTCTTCTTTTGGTTTTTGTTCTACATAACCACATGTTGTCTGACTGCATGCAAGTTTATTTCCCTTTTCAACCATGTAACTTCCACAGACAGGGCATTTTTTGTTGGATGGCTTTTGCCAGGACATGAAATCACATTCCGGATTATCCACACAGCCGTAATATTTTCTTCCCTTCTGAGTCTTTTTCATTACAACATCTTTTCCACATTTCGGACATGAAACGCCTATTTTTTCGTAATATGGTTTTGTATTACGACATTCCGGGAAGCCCGGACATGCAAGGAATCTTCCATGTGGTCCATATTTAATGACCATATTTCTTCCACAGACATCGCAGATCTCATCTGTAACTTCATCCTGTATATCTACTTTTTCAAGTTCTTTTTCAGCCGCATCTACATCGCGCTTAAGATCAGGATAGAAATTCCGTACAACTGTCTTCCACTGTACCGAGCCTTCTTCTACACAGTCAAGGAGTCCCTCCATCATTGCAGTGAAGCGGACATCCACAATGCTTGGAAATGCCTGTTTCATAATATTATTGACAACCTCTCCAAGTTCCGTCACATAAAGATTCTTCTGTTCCTTTGATACATAACGACGGCTGATAATTGTAGTAATTGTCGGTGCATACGTACTCGGACGTCCGATTCCCTGTTCTTCAAGAGTTTTTACCAGAGATGCCTCTGTATAATGAGCCGGCGGCTGTGTAAAATGCTGTTCCGGTTTCAGCTCCTTGAGTTCCAGTTTTATTCCCTTTTCAAGACTCTGACTGAGAACATTGCCTTTTTTGTTGTCTTCTTCCTGTGTATATACAGACATAAATCCGTCAAATACGATTTTGGAAGCTGCAACTGTAAAATTATATTCTCCTGCACCGATTTTTACAGAAGTTGTCTCGTATTTTGCAGCAGCCATCCTGCTGGCTGTAAAACGTTTCCAGATAAGCTGATACAGACGGAACTGATCTCTTGAAAGAGACTCCTTGATCATTACAGGAGTTCTGCTTATGTCTGTAGGACGGATTGCCTCATGTGCATCCTGGATCTTCTGATCCTTCTTAACAGTCTTATCGCTGTCTGAAACATAAGCTTCCCCGTACTGTTCTCCGATATATTCTCTGGCCGCCTGATCTGCCTCATGTGAAATACGGGTGGAATCTGTACGCAGATAAGTGATTACACCGACTGTGCCGTTTCCTTTAATATCCACGCCTTCATAAAGCTGCTGCGCAAGACGCATCGTCTTCTGTGTGGAGAAATTCAGTGTCTTGGCTGCCTCCTGCTGCAGCGTACTGGTTGTAAAAGGAAGGGGTGCATTTTTGATACGCTCACCTTTACGCACCTCAGTGATCTCATACTCTTCATCCTGAAGTTTTGTCAGAAGTTCATCCATTTCTTTTTTGTTATGGATTGGAATCTTTTTGTCCGTTCCGTAGAATTTCGCAAGAAGAGGCTTCTTTTCACCTTTTACCTTAAATTCTCCCTCCAGACTCCAGTATTCTTCAGGAATAAAGGAATTAATTTCATCCTCTCTGTCACAGATGATCCTGAGCGCAACAGACTGTACACGGCCGGCGCTTAACCCTCGTTTAACCTTCGCCCATAAAAGCGGACTGATCGTATAACCAACCATACGGTCCAGCATTCTTCTTGCCTGCTGTGCATCTACAAGATTCATATTCAGCTGTCTTGGCTGTTTGATAGAGTTCTTCACAGCAGTTTTGGTGATCTCATTAAAAGTGATCCTGCTCATTTTGTCAGGATTTTCTTTCAGAGCCTGCATAAGGTGCCAGGAAATAGCTTCTCCCTCACGGTCGGGGTCAGTTGCAAGATAAATTTTATCTGCTTTTTTTGCTGCTTTGCGTAAATTTGCAAGCAGTTCGCCCTTTCCTCTTATTGTTATATATTTAGGCTCGAAATCATTTTCTACATCAATTCCAAACTGACTCTTCGGAAAATCCCTTACATGTCCGTTCGATGCCTGTACATCATAATTGCTTCCAAGAAACTTTTTGATGGTTTTTACTTTAGCAGGTGATTCCACTATCACCAGATATTTCGCCATGTTAACTCTCCTATTTCTGATAAAATCGGCGGGAATTCTGTTATCAGCTACTCTTTATATAATTATGCCGGCCGACCTCCCGCGCCAGTCCCGACAATGTTAATTCCAGTAACAGGTTTCCCATTTTCTGCGGTGAAATGCCTGTTTTCCGGATCAGATAATCAACTGATTTTGGTCGTAAATCGAGACAACTATACACCAATTTTAAATCCCTTGCAAGTCCTAAGTGTTTTTTTTCATCTGATTTTACGTTATTTTCATAATTAATCCCCAATTCCTCCAATAGTATCTCGGGAGTATATGCAATTCCTGCCCCGTCATAAATAAGTTTGTTACAGCCTCTGCTCAGTTCTTCGTTTACAGGTCCCGGGACTGCAAAAACAGTTTTCCCCTGATCCAGCGCCCATTGTGCAGTAATAAGAGAGCCACTGTTTTCACGTGCTTCAACAATCAGTACCAGATCTGCCATCCCGCTGATAATTCTGTTTCTTGCAGGAAAAAAATAGTTTCTTGCCCTTGTTCCTGCCGGATATTCACTTATAATACCTCCACCATCGTTCTGTATCCTCTGATAAAGGCTTCTGTTTCCGGCAGGATAACAGATATCTACTCCGTTTGCCAGAATTGCATATGTCGGTGTTTTTCCTTCCAGTGCACCTTTATGTGCTTCTGCATCTATGCCGTAAGCCATTCCACTGATAATCTGTACACCCGCACTGCTCAGGGTTTTTGCATATTGGAATGCCTGTATTCTTCCATACGTACTGCATGCTCTCGCTCCCACAATCGCCACAGAAGATTTTTCCTCCTTTGGAAGCTGCCCTTTTATATAAAGAGCTTCCGGCATATCTGGATATGCTTTCAGTTTTTCGGGGTAGTCTTTATGATCTTTTGGTACTTTCCGAATCATTTCCATCATTTTTTCTTCCATATATAATACCTCATTTGAATCAGGTTTGCTTTTCACTATTTCCAGTATTTTTTATCAAACGCCCGATATGACAGTGCCTCTCCTATATGATCCTTTTTTATTATTTCAGATCCTTCCATATCTGCAATTGTTCTTCCTACTTTCAGCAGACGGTGATACGCCCGTGCACTGAAAGGCATATGTTCAAATGCCATCTTCAGGAGATTTTCCGCTTCCTGATCAAGGTGGCAGAATTTTTCGATCTGTTTTCCTCTCATTTCTCCGTTAAACTGTATTTTTTCTTCTTTGTACCGTTCTTTCTGTATCTGCTGCACCCTCTCCACTCTCGCACGTATTGTCTCTGTATTTTCCCCTCTTGAAACACTGCTCAGTCCTTCATAACTTACAGGCGATACTTCTGCGCACAGATCCAGGCGATCCAGAAGGGGCTGGCTTATCCTGCCCAGATACTGCGAAACCTGCAAAGGAGTACACCTGCACAGATTCATATCCGGATACTGGCCGCAGGGGCAGGGGTTCATTGCAGCACAAAGTATAAAATCTGCCGGAAAATCATACGTTCCACTTACTCTCGAAATATGAATAACTTTATCCTCCAGTGGCTGTCTCAGAATCTCAAGGCTGCGTCTGGAAAACTCCGGCATCTCATCCAGAAACAGTACACCTCTGTGTGCCAGTGTGATCTCACCCGGTCTGGGATTTTTGCCGCCTCCTGCAAGAGCCTGTGCCGAACATGTATGATGCGGGCTCCTGAATGGCCGGTTTCGGATAAGTGGATCTGTCGGAGATATGAGACCTGCTATACTGTATATCTTCGTCAGTTCCAGGCCTTCTTCAAAAGTCAGCGGCGGCATAATCCCCGGTATTCTCCTGGCAACCATCGTCTTTCCTGCTCCCGGTGGTCCGATCATCAGGAGATTATGAAATCCGCTCACAGCGATTTCCACAGCTCTTTTAAGACTCTCCTGCCCTTTTATATCGCTGAAATCCAGATTTTCTTTCCCGGGTTCTGCTGCCTCTTCCCCCTCACTCCACTGATATGTATCCGGGCTCCGGATATATTCCATCATTTCGATTAAGTTTTTTACCCCTATGACTTTCATATCTGTAACAAGTCTTGCTTCCCTCAGATTTCCATAAGGCACCATACAGAATCGGCATTTTTCTTCTCTTGCCCTGATAACCATGGGCAGGATTCCTGATATCGCATGAATTTCTCCATTGAGACTCAGTTCTCCGGCCATCATCACACCCTTCAGCTGCTGCGCATTCAATATTTCTGCTGCTGCAAGAACTGCCGCTGCGAGAGGAAGGTCAAAGCCCGCTCCCTGCTTCCTGATATCGGCAGGAGCAAAATTTACAGTAATACGCTTGGGCGGCAGAGCTATCCCGTTGTTTCTGAGTGCAGTTCTCACTCTGTCCTGTGCTTCCTTGACCTGTGCAGATGGGAAACCCACCATTGTAAATGTAGGTAATCCGTCACTGATGTCAGCTTCTACCTGAATCGGATGTACATCCATTCCCATAATTGCTGCTGATAATACACTTGCAAACATTATTCGCCTTTCTCAAAAACAGCCCCGCTCTGTTTTTCTGTTATATGTGGAAAAAATAAGATATGATATAGATGAGATGTATAGATTACAGTGCATCAGAAATTGACGCTCATAATTAATTATAGTCCTTTTTGTTCCAAATTGCAAGAGTACATTTCGGTCTGTTTTATACTTTTTATAGCAAAGGAGGTATTCTTATGAAATTTCAACGTATTCAGGATCTTCGTACAGATTCTGATCTGTCCCAGAAACAGATAAGTGAAGTACTTCACATCAGTCAGCGCTCTTATTCTCATTACGAAACAGGTTCCCGCGGAATCCCGATCGAGATGCTGATCCGCCTGGCTGACTACTACAACACTACTATAGATTATCTTGTAGGCAGAACAGATAATAAAGCTCCAATTAAATAATGAGACTGTTATTAACGTAAAAACCAGATGTCCGCAAAAACATCTGGTTTTTTTATCAGTTTCCTTCATTTGCCTTCTGTTCTTCCCACTGGGAGATTTTGGCAATATTGGCAATCTCATATTCATTAAATATTGAATTTTGTTCCGCATCAAACGTATCAGGATCGATTGTTCCCTGGTACCAGGATTTACTGTTGAAATAATCAGCGATATATTCCGTAACAAACTGCCTTCCATGGCGGGCATATATCTCATTCTTTGCAAGTTCAAGCTGCCCTGAAGAATAGGCCGCCACTTCCTCATCTGTCAGATATCTGCTGCTGCTTTCCGGGAAGAAATATTCACCTGTTTCTGTATTTGTCTGTGTTTCTGCTACAGGTGTCGGTGTTGCTGTAGGATCTGGAACAAGCTGTACCTGATTCCTGCTCATGATACATTTTACATTTGGATAAATGCCGTACACCGGCTCTGCTGTCGTTATATTCAGATAAAGCTGTCCACCGTCAAAAATAAGGCTTCCGGAAGCATTGTTCCCTGCAGAATCAGAAAATGAAAGTTTCGCCGCATTTCCGGCAACTTTTGCAGTCACATCTGCCGATATTGCATCTGTCTGATTACGGTCTGTCTGATAATAACTGAAAGAAACCGTATCCAGGCTGATATTATATACATTGATTGTTACCAGTCCATCCGTGCTGTACCAGTAATCCCAGAAATCGTCCGGATTAAACGCTGCCACGACTGTAGGAATTGGCGTTGGCGTTGCTGTCGGTCGAGGTGTCGGACTTGGCGATGGTGTTACTGAAACACCCACTGTTGGCACTACCGTAGGAACATTATCCAAAGCTGACAGAGCTGCCTGTTTATCCTGATATTCTTTTTCACTTTTGCGGAAACTGGCAAGCAGAAATGCTGCGGCCCCAAACATCAGAAACAATGCGATCAACACTGTCAATAGTAATTTCAGTCTTTCTTTTTTTCTTCTTCTCATTCGATAGTACCTCTTCAGTTTATTTCTTTTCTTTTATAATACCCTTTCGGTAAGCATCAAGAAGCTGCATGAGTTCTGCAATACGTTCTTTAAGTTGTTTTCCGTTGTCTGTATCTCCCACAAGCCTCCGCTTAGAAGTATAATGAACTGCCACTCTGTTGGAAACGATATCTTTTTCTTCTTCTACAGCTTTTTCTGCCGAAGTAAAAGGTTCATGCGCAGACAGGATCAGTCCATAGGAATTATAAATCAGGGTATAACCCGCAATTCCCGTAACTTTCTGGTAAGCTTTACAGAATCCGCCATCAATAACAATAACTTTGCCGCCACATTTCACCGGGCTTTCTCCTTCACCCTGATGTACCGGCACATGACCATTAATTATATGTCCCTCTTCAGGATTCAGTCCGAATTCTTCAAGCATTCTGTTTACAACTTCCTCATTCTCAAGGAGATGATAATATGCACCTTTTATTTCTTTGTGTGTGGCAGAATCCTTAATAAAATATCTCTCAAAAGTTGTCATCTTATCTTTGCCGAACAACGGAGAACTCGGACTTGCCCAGATAAACCAGAGTATATCTCTTCCTCTGCGCTGCTCTTCACTGTCCACTGCAAAAAAAGCTCTCCGCACATATGTCTCAAGTACATCATAAAGTTCTTTTCCTTTATAAGTTTTACCATAAATCTGGATTTCTTTCAGTGTACCGTCTTCATTAAGCGGAATGCAACCATGAAACAGAAGATTTCCATTATAAATCTTATAAAGACCGCCTTTGTCCAGAAGAAGTCTCATATGTTTCTGAAGCTTCTCGCAGTTACGGAAAGCGACTTCAAGACGTTCTATCACATCTTTTTCACCTGGTGTAAGATCGTATGGATGCTTCCAGTCAACTGTTGGGAAATTACAGTCGATCATAGGATATTCTTTACCGTCAGGAAGTGTGATGGTTCCTTTTTCCGGATTGATCCTGTGAAGAAGACATCTGTTTTCCATATGAAATTCTTTGTGTCTGCGAATCAGCTGTCCTTCCAGTTTGAACTGTATAATGGAAATGGCCTTGTGCATCTTCTGACTCAGCTCTTTTTCCATTGCGTTATAATTGGAATTTCCTTTTATTTCAAAAGCATCACACGCATCATCTTTATATACTTCCATGGCAAATGTAGCCAGCGGCAACATATTGATCCCATATCCATCTTCCAGAATATCCAGATTGCCATAACGGATACTGTTTCTCAGAACGGTCGCAATGCAGGCCTTCTGTCCGACTGCGGCCCCCATCCAGACTGCATCATGATTTCCCCACTGAATATCAAGAGAATGATACTCCATCAGCCTGTCCATGATAAAGTGCGGCCCCGGTCCACGGTCAAAAATATCTCCCAGAATATGCAGATGATCCACAACCAGACGCTGGATCAGCTCTGCAAGAGCAATAATAAAGTTTTCTGCCCTTTTGATCTGAATGATCGTATTGACGATCGAATCATAGTAAGCTTCTTTGTCAAGTACCTCTGCCTTTTCCGTGATCAGCTCTTCAATCACATATGCATAATCTGCAGGCAGCGCTTTACGGACTTTTGATCTGGTATATTTGGACGCAGTTGTCTTGCAGACCTCAATAAGACGGTACAGAGTGATCTTGTACCAGTTTTCCATATCCTCTTCCGTCTTTTTTACCAGACGGATTTTTTCTTTCGGGTAATATATCAGGGTTGCAAGAGCCCTCTTGTCACTGTTGCTTAAGGTATGTCCGAATACATCATCAATTTTCTTCCTGACTGCCCCTGAACCATTTCGCATTACATGGGAAAAAGCTTCGTATTCACCATGAATATCAGACATAAAATGTTCTGTTCCCTTAGGCAGATTCAGAATAGACTGTAGATTTATAATCTCTGTAGAAGCTTTACCTATTGTCGGATACAGCTCCGCAAGTCTCTGCAGATATCGCAATTCCTCTTTTTTCATTTTACTTCTCCTCGCTCATTTAACAAAATTGTAACATATTTATTTTTTATATGGTAAAATCAATTTTCTTTTTCCTATACAAGCACATTATCAAAAAGAGAAAACTGGTTTGACTGCGGAATATCTCCGAAAATTCCCAGATCATCCATCAGGTCAATAACTGTTTTGCTGACTTTTGTTCTGTCCCGGAAATCATCCTTTGAAAGGAACTTACCATTCTTGGCAGCGTCCACAACTGCCTCTGCCGCCTTGTCACCCATGCCGTCAATACTGTTCAGTGACGGCATCAGTTTGCCGTCAATAATCTGAAAACGGTTGGCTTTTGCGCGGTAAAGGTCGATGGGCATAAATTCCAGCCCTCTGGCATACATTTCCTGTACAATTCGCATATCACGGATAGAATCCTGTTCTTTCTTTGATGCCTCATCACCCTTTTTACGAATTTCTGACAGATAAAAATCCAGTCTGTCGCGCCCCATACACATGGTCTCGTAAGAAAAAGCAGTGGCTCGGATACTGAAAAATGCCGCATAATAAGCAAGTGGTCTGAATACCTTAAACCAGGCAATACGCCACGCCATCATAACATAAGCCGCAGCATGCGCTTTCGGGAACATATATTTGATCTTTTTGCAGGACCAGATATACCATTCCGGCACATTATGTTCTCTCATGGTAGCTTCCCACTCATCGCGAAGTCCTTTACCCTTTCGCACAGCTTCCATGATGGTAAATGCAAGACTGCTCTCCACTCCCATACTGATAAGATAAATCATAATATCATCTCGTGTACAAATTGCAGTTGAAATTGTAGCCTTGCCATCCTCAATCAGAGTCTGTGCATTTCCAAGCCATACGTCAGTACCATGAGACAGACCCGCAATTCGTACCAGATCAGAAAAATATTTTGGCTTTGTATCAATAAGCATCTGCATGGCAAAATCTGTACCGAATTCAGGAATTCCCAGGCAGCCCAGCTTACAGCCTTCAATATCCTCCGGTTTTATTCCCAATGCATCCGTACCTGCAAAAAGTGACATGACTTCTTTGCTGTCCAGAGGAACATCACGGGCACTTAAGCCCGTAAGATCTTCAAGCATACGGATCATTGTCGGATCATCGTGTCCGAGAATATCAAGTTTCAGGAGGTTTCCGTCAATAGAATGATAATCAAAATGTGTCGTAATAATATCACTGTTTTCATCATTTGCAGGATGCTGTACCGGTGTGAATTTTTCGATTTCCTCTCCTACAGGCAGAACAATGATACCGCCCGGATGCTGACCTGTAGTACGGCGGATACCTGTACATCCCTGTACAATACGGTTGATCTCACAGTATCTTTTGTGCTGGCCACGCTCTTCATAATAGTTCTTCACATAACCGAATGCTGTTTTTTCTGCAAGTGTACCGATGGTTCCTGCCTTAAAAGTCTGACCTTTTCCGAAAATAACTTCTGTATAACGGTGCGCATTTGCCTGATACTCACCGGAGAAGTTCAGGTCGATATCAGGTTCCTTGTCTCCCTTGAATCCAAGGAATGTCTCAAATGGAATATCAAAGCCTTCTTTCAGCATCTTTGCTCCACATTTCGGGCAGACTTTATCTGGCATGTCACATCCGGCCATTCCCCCGAATTTTTTGACTTCAGGAGAATCAAAATCACTGTACTTGCATTCCGGACAGAGATAATGTGGCGGAAGAGGATTTACCTCCGTGATGCCTGACATTGTTGCCGCAAGAGAAGAACCAACAGATCCACGGGAACCTACCAGATAACCGTCTTCATTGGATTTCCATACCAGTTTCTGTGCAATAATATACATGACCGCATATCCGTTGGAAATAATGGAATTCAGTTCTCTGTTCAGTCTGTCCTCAACAATTTTGGGAAGAGCTTCTCCATACATTTCATGTGCTTTGTTAAAGCAGATATCCTTCAGATCCTGATCCGAATTCTCGATGACAGGCGGATATTTATCCGGATGGATCGGTGAGATCTTCTCGATCATGTCTGCAATCTTATTAGTATTAGTTATAACTACCTCTTCTGCTTTTTCACTTCCCAGATAGGAAAATTCCTCCAGCATTTCTTCTGTTGTACGAAGATACAGGGGTGCCTGATTGTCAGCATCGGAAAATCCGTTTCCTGCCATGATGATCCTTCTGTATATTTCGTCTTCAGGATCCATAAAATGCACATCACAGGTTGCCACAACCGGTTTCCTGAACTGATCTCCAAGTTTGACAATTTTTTTATTCAGTTCGATCAGGTCTTCATCGGAATTTACACGGTCATTTTTTTCATCTGCAATCATAAACGCATTATTTCCAAGTGGCTGAATCTCCAGATAATCATAAAAATCAACAAGTCTGGCAATTTCCTGTTCCGGTGCGTTGCGCAGCAGTGCCTGATAAAGTTCGCCTGCCTCACAGGCGCTTCCAATCAGAAGTCCGTCTCTCAATTTCAAAAACAGACTCTTCGGAACTCTCGGTCTTCTTCTGTAATATTTCAGATGAGACTGGCTTACAAGTTTATAAAGATTGATTCTTCCTGTTTCATTTCTGGCAAGAATAATTGCGTGATATGTAGGAAGTTTCTTGATCGTGTCTACGGAAACATTTCCCTGTGCATTCAGTGTATCCACATCAAAGATATCCCGTTCTTTCAGCATTTCAACGAATCTTACAAAAATCTCTGCCGTACATGCAGCGTCATCCACAGCCCTGTGATGATGATCCAGCGATACTCCGACTGCTTTTGCTACTGTATCCAGTTTAAATCTGTTCAGTGCCGGAAGAAGGAATCGTGCCATCCCGACAGTATCCACATAAGTATATTCCTGTGGCAGTCCCTGTCTTCTGCAGTTTTCTATGATAAAACTCATATCAAAATCAGCATTGTGTGCAACCATGACAGCACCTTCGCAAAATGCGAGAAACTGTGGCAGAATTGTTTCTATATCAGGTGCATCCATAACCATGGCATCATTGATACTGGTAAGCTGTTCGATCCGAAACGGAATCGGTACTTTCGGATTGACAAATGTGGAAAAACGGTCTGTGATCTGTCCGTTTTCGACACGTACAGCACCAATTTCAATAATCTGACAGGTCAGTGGAGAAAATCCTGTTGTTTCGATATCAAACACAACAAATTTCCCCTCCATGGACTGTCCTTTGCTGTTTGTGACAATCCCTTTCATATCATCAACCAGATAAGCTTCCATTCCATACAGGACTTTGAAATCCGAATCTTTTGGTACACAGCCACCCCATGCATCAAAACAGTGGTTTGCCTCAGGGAATGCCTGTACCACGCCATGGTCTGTAATAGCGATTGCCTTGTGTCCCCATTCATAGGCACGTCTGACAAGCGCCTTGGCTTCCGTAACACCATCCATGTCACTCATCTTGGTATGACAGTGGAGTTCCACTCTCTTCTGCGGACTGGTATCCATTCTGGAACTTCTGAAATCAGCAATTTTTTTAATCCCGGAGATGGAACCAACCGTAAGTTCACTGTCAAAACGGTCAATAGTAGTAACTCCCTTAAATTTAAGAAATGCTCCCTTTTTCAGCTCGGCAGTAATCTCCGGAACCTGTTCATTTCTGAGAAACATTTTTATCACGATGGAATCTGTAAAATCTGTGATTGGAAAAATAAGGATTGTTTTTTCATTGCGGATTTCTCTTGCTTCCACATCCATAACCTGTCCGCGGATAATAACTTCTCCCATTTCTCCCGTGATGGATGAAAGATCTATGGTTTCACCTTCAAAATCCCTTCCATATATAACCTCAGGATTGCTGTCCTTACGGAAGCCACCTTTGTAGTCTCCCTGAAATCCTTTTTTCTCAAAGGCTTTCTTCTGTCCCTGCTTCTGTTTACTGTCAGAAGACTTCTTATCTTCTTTTTTGTTCTGGGTTGCTGCCTCTTCTTCTTTCTTCTGTGTGTTTTCTTCCGGTGTCAGTTTTGCATGGCGGAGTACATTTGCCACTTCCTGTCTGATCTGCAGTGCTGCGTTCTTTCTGTATTTACTTTCTTCTGCCTCTACAAATTCAAGGTCTATCTTCAGATTCATACCACATCTTTCGCAGAAAACTTTTTGAAGATATTCTACCAGGATCTCACTTTTTTCCCGGGATATAACAGAATCCGGAAGCTTCAGCTCCATTCTGTCTTCCTCAGGAAAATGAATTTCTGCACGTTTGAACAGATTGTACTCAAGCATATTATAATTTTTCAGTTCAAGCTCCATACTTGAATGATATACCTCCAGGAAATTATCCGGAGTATACTGTCTGGACAGATAAAATCTCTCAATGACTTTTACCTGAATATCTATTCCCTGAAAGCACTGTCTTTCAATCTGTTCTTCCAGTGCAAAAATAAATTTTTTGTGTATCCACCGATCACTTTTTATATATATCCACAACCTGGTTTTGTCCGGATTACAGGAAACTTTTGTTACAGTAACCATTTCCAGCCATTCTTTCAGCTGCTCTTTTACTTTCAGGCCGGGAAATACATCAAAGAAATCCTTTTCCATCCTGTTCGCCTCTCTTATGCCTCCCAGTGGAGCAGTTCTTCTCTCAGTGTATCCAGAAGCTGATCCTCTGGTACTTTCTTAACTATTTCGCCTTTTTTTATCAGCAGTCCCACACCTACACCGCCGGCAATTCCTATGTCCGCTTCTTTTGCCTCTCCCGGGCCGTTGACCACACAGCCCATAACAGCAACTTTGATATCAAGAGGGATATCCTGCACCATTGCCTCAACTTTGTTCGCAAGTCCGATCAGGTCGATTCTGGTACGGCCACATGTCGGACATGACACAACTTCCACACCGCCTTTGCGGAGTCCCAGTGTCTTGAGGATTCTTTTTGCAGATTTAATTTCTTCCAGTGGAGCTCCTGTCAGAGAAACTCGGATCGTATCTCCGATTCCCTGATAGAGAATGATTCCAAGACCTACTGCTGATTTAATATTACCTGAATACAAAGTCCCTGCTTCTGTAATTCCTACGTGAAGCGGATGGTCTGTCTTCTGTGCGATCAGCTCATGTGCTTTTGCACACATCATGACATCTGATGATTTAATGCTGATCACCAGATTGTCATATCCCATCTCTTCAATGATGTGAACCTTGTCCAATGCACTTTCCACAAGACCTTCTGCTGTAACTCCATGATATTTTTCAACAAGTTCCTTTTCAAGCGAACCACTGTTTACTCCTACACGTATCGGGATATTACGTTCTTTTGCAGCGTCTACAACAGCCTGGATCCTGTCTCTGCTGCCTATATTTCCCGGATTGATACGAATTTTATCAGCTCCATGTTCAATTGCTGCAATTGCCAGACGATAATCAAAATGAATGTCTGCAACAAGTGGAATATGAATTTTCTTTTTGATTTCTGAAATCGCCTCTGCTGCTTCCATAGTCGGAACAGCACAACGGATAATATCACAGCCGGCTGCTTCCAGTTCCAGGATCTGCTGTACAGTTGCCTCCACGTCTTCTGTTTTTGTATTTGTCATAGACTGGATCATGATCGGATTTCCTCCGCCGATCTTTTTGTTTCCAATCTGCACTACCTTTGTATGATCACGATACATTAATAATCCTCCTGTAATCTTTTCTCCAAAAGATATTTCTTTTCATTCCGCTCACAATGACAAAAATCGGAGCTGTTACCTTCGGAACAGCCCCTCATATTTTAGTGCTGAATTTCCAGCAGTTTTGCCTTGAGATCATTTTCCATACGTCTCATTTCTGATTCCGCTGCCAGCCGTTTTTCTCTGCCTTCTTTCTGGATCTTCAGAACATCATCCAGTGTCTGTATAAGATCAGCATTGGTTTTCTGAAGTGTTTCAATATCTACAATGCCCCTCTCAGATTCCTTTGCTGTCTCCACAGATGCCATATGAAGAGTTTCTGCATTTTTACGCAGAAGTTCATTCGTAACATCCGAAACCTGGCGCTGCGCCTGTGCAGCCTCAGTAGAATGAGCGATTCCCAGTGCAAGTACCATCTGGCTCTTCCAGAGCGGTATTGTATTTACCAGTGTTGTCTGTATCTTCTCCGCCATCATGGTATCATTATTCTGAACAAGCCGTATCTGAGGTGCTGTCTGCAGGGAAATCGTTCTTGTCAGTTCAAGATCATGAATCTTTTTTTCAAATCTGCTGCATTTGCTGTCCAGATCTTTTGCAGCCTGTGCGTCTTCCGGAAGTCCGCTGAGCCGTGCCTTTTCTTCCAGTTCTCTGAGTTCTGTTGCCCTTACTTGTGCAAGTTTCTTCTTGCCTGCAAGAATGTACATGGAAAGTTCCTTGAAATAAAGGAGATTCTGTTCGTACATTTTATCCATCATTGCCGAATCTTTCAGAAGACGAACCTGATGCTTCTGAAGTGCATCTGATATCTTTTCGACATTAGTTTCTGCTTTATCGTATTTGTTTTTGAGATTTTCAACTTTGTTTGCCTGTTTTTTGAAAAAGCCGAAAAAGCCTTTTTCTTCTGTGGCATCAAATCCCTTCAGTTCTCCAACTACACCTGCAAGAAGTTCACCTACTTCCCCCAGATCCTGTGCTCTTACATTATTGAGCGCCTCATCTGAAAAATCCGCCATTTTTTTCTGGGTACCGGCTCCATACTGCATCACCTGCGTAAGATTCTCGATATTGATCTTCCCTGCAAAATCATCCACCATTTTCTGTTCTTCCGGCGTAAGCACAGTCTGTGCCATTTCCTGTTGAACAGGATCCATTTCCGGCTCTGCTTCCATTAATACTGCCGGTGTCTCCGGCTTTTCCGGCTGTGTTTCTGTAAAATCCGGCTCCAGTGTCAGTGTAGGCATAACTATTTCACCCTGCTTAAGTTCTTCTCCCATATTCTCTCAAGTCTCCTTCTCTGATTTGATTATTTTCTGTGAAGCGTATCAAAATCATTCCCTGTAAGTCCTTCCTGCGCAAGCATTGTCTGAAGTACTGATATATCACTCGAAACATCCCATGCAGTATCCTGAAAAACAGAATCCAGAAGTTTTGCAAAAGCCTCATTCAGAGTGTCCAGTGTTGCCTCAATCTCTTTTTTGGAGTTTGTTATATTCTCTCCCTGTACAGGCTGCCCATCCATTTCTTCATAAGCATCCAGAAGTTTTACTGTCATCGGAAGGTAATAATCCATCATCTTTTTCAGATCCGGGACAATCTCCGGATGTGCTTCCGCCCTCTGGAAAATCCTGTCGATAATTTCTTCCATCTTTGCTATTTTGGCTGAAATTTCTTCTCCCGGAATCGCATCATTACTTTCATGGATCTTACGGATAAATTCTTCTCCTCTTTCCAGTACTTCCCGCACTTCCGGAGAAAGTTTCTCTTCGCTTTCTCTGTTTTTCTGTCTTTCACTCTGCTCTTTTGCGGTTCTGTCTTCCAGCGCCTGTCTCGTGGCTTCGTATTGACGGTAAGTCTCTCGGCTTGTGATCAGACATGTTTCCTCTCTGTCTGTTTTTCCTTCCAGAAACCAGCCTTTTTCAATCATTTTTATAATATCTTTGCGTACATATTTTACAGAACGGCCCACTGAATGTGCCAGCGTTTCAAAATCACAGTAGGTTCTGTCGCCAAGTGTTTTTATATATTTCTTAAATCTGCTGATTCTGCCAAGTCCTCTGCAGCCTCCTGCGATCATTCCTGCCCCACCTGCTGTGCCGAGAAAGGTAACTATTGTAGATCCCAGCGCATTGTGCTGCATGACCATCTGTACGATCTGAACTGTCATAAGTCCGATACCCATAGTCCCCGCAAGAATTCCGCCAAAAACTATCAGCAGAATACTTTTTGTTTTTTCACCACCCAAACTTCCATAAAGTTCTGAATGTGTTTCCTTTATGACATTTTTTTGTTGTCTGCGTTCATTATTTACGGAACCGACCTTTTCAGGATGTTCTTTCTGATACTGTTTCAGTGTTTTATTTACCATCTGTGTGATCGATTTATTCAGTTCTTTATAATTCCGTGAACTGACCGCATCTTCTATTATGTTCTGGACCTGCTGGACTTTTTCTTCCACAAAGCCGAAATCCGGTCCGTTTTCGTTATATTTTCTGTCCATTTTTTCCTCCTCATGAAGATTACTGCACGATAATTTCCAGTAACCCATGAACTTCTTATATTATACCGAAACTGCCTGAAAATTACAAGGTAAACCATCGTTGTACAGAGCTATCATATTGTTACTATTCACAAGTAACATCATATTTTTCCGTTGCAGTTCCTTTCATAAAGTGCTATGATAAAAAACAAAAGAAATATTGTTACTGTTTACAGTGACAAAGTATTCACGACTGGAGGCATATATTGTTATGGAAAAAAAGAATATCGACTGGGGCAGCATCGGATTCGGCTATATTCCGACTGATTACCGTTATGTTGCCAATTTTAAAGATGGAAAATGGGATGAAGGTGCTCTTGTAACAGATCCTAATGTTGTACTTAACGAATGTGCATGTGTATTTCAGTACGCACAGACTGTATTTGAAGGTCTGAAAGCCTATACTACAGAAGACGGACATATCGTTACTTTCCGTCCTGACCTGAATGCAGAACGTCTTTCCAATTCCGCAAAAAGACTGGAAATGCCACCGTTCCCGACAGACCGTTTCATTGAAGCTGTTGTACAGACTGTAAAAGCAAATGCAGCTTACGTTCCGCCATACGGATCAGGCGCCACTCTGTATGTACGTCCTTACCTCATGGGAACAAACCCTGTAATCGGTGTTAAACCTGCCGATGAATATCAGTTCCGTATTCTCACCACACCTGTTGGCCCGTACTTCAAAGGCGGCGCAAAACCGATCACAATCCGTGTCACTGATTTTGACCGTGCCGCACCGCATGGAACAGGTCATATCAAAGCCGGTCTTAACTACGCAATGAGTCTCCACGCTATCATGGATGCACATCGTCAGGGTTATGATGAAAACATGTATCTGGATTCCGCAACAAGAACAAATGTTGAAGAAACCGGTGGAGCAAACTTCATCTTTGTAACAAAAGACGGTACTGTTGTCACACCTAAGTCTGACAGCATCCTTCCTTCTATCACACGTCGTTCTCTGATATATGTTGCAGAACATTACCTTGGACTGAAAGTTGAAGAACGTGTTGTACCATTTGAAGAAGTAAAAGATTTTGCAGAATGTGGTCTTTGCGGTACTGCTGCTGTTATCTCTCCTGTCGGAAAGATTGTTGACCATGGCAAAGAAATCTGCTTCCCAAGCGGAATGGAAGAAATGGGACCGACAACAAAGAAACTGTACGAAACACTTACAGGCATCCAGATGGGACGCATCGAAGCTCCTGAAGGCTGGATCAAAGTTATCGAATAATACAGAGGATCTGCCACTGGCAGCTTCTCCTGCATACTTTGGCAATACATACATAAAAACAAGGCACAGGATCCAATCCTGCGCCTTATTTTTATGTGCTTTATTTTCTTGTCACACAGAACATATTCATGGTAGCTTCGGCAAGAAGCTTTTCTTCGGGACCCACAATCTGCACTCTGACAATTGTTACAGTTCCACCTCTGTGAATAACCGAACCATATGCACGAACTTCGCCATCTTTTACATTGGAGATATAATTGACATTTGCAGTCTGAGTCACATAGTCCCTGCCATCACACCTGGCCGCAAGTCCTGCTGCACAGTCGGCCATCGTCATCAGAAGTCCGCCATGCACAAATCCCCTGGGATTCCTGCTTTCATTACAGATTACAAGTTTTACTTCGCTGCTGTCATTCTCCGCTTTTATGGGTTCAATATGATTATGCCCCATAAACTGATTCTGTTCTCTGTACTTATTAAGATCTACCATTTATTTCTCTTTCTCGTATTTTACGAACTCATATTCAAGATCAAAATATGTCTGCTCATCACTTGTTGCTGTTATTTTCCATTCCGGCATCTCATCAAGATTCGGGAAATATCTGTCTGCTTCATATGCGAAATTAATTCTGGTAACATGAGCAGTATCGCAATATGGAAGAAGAAGCTTATAAACACTGTCTCCACCTATACAGTACACCTGATCAGAAGGATATTTTTTTACTTCTTCAAGCAGTTCATCAACAGTATGAACAACTGTTGCACCATTTACTTTATAGTTTTTGTTTCCTGTAAGAACAATATTTGTCCTGTTCTTAAGTGGAAGTCCATTTGGGAAACTTTCCAGGGTTTTTCTTCCCATTACGACAACTTTCCCTGTTGTTTCCTGCCGGAACATTTTCATATCTGCCGGAATGCTTACAAGAAGCTGATTATTTTTGCCAATTGCCCAGTTACTGTCTACTGCAACAATAATATTCATAATTAAATCCTTTCTTTTTTGTTTTCTGTATCAGATCGCAATCGGAATGTTTTTGATCTGCGGCCATGTCTGATAATTTTCCACAATAAGATCGTCCGTGGTAAAATCATAAAAATCTTTTATTTCCGGATTCAGTTTTACGACAGGTGCCGGATATGGTGTACGACTGATCAGTTCCTTGACAACCGGAATATGGCGGTCATAAATATGGCAGTCAGAGATCACATGCACCAGTTCTCCTGCTTCCATATCACATACCTGCGCGATCATCATCAGAAGTATGGAATACTGGCACACATTCCAGTTATTTGCAGCAAGAATATCCTGTGAGCGCTGGTTAAGGATAGCATTCAGAGTCAGTCTGTCCTTACCAGGTTCTTTTGTCACATTGAATGTCATGGAATATGCACACGGATAAAGATTCATCTCATGAAGATCCTGATGTACGTAAATATTAGTCATAATTCTTCTGCTGTACGGATTGTTCTTAAGGTCATAAAGGACACGGTCCACCTGATCCATCATTCCCTCTTTGTACTGATGCTTCACCTGCATCTGATAACCATACGCCTTTCCGATGGAGCCTGTTTCATCTGCCCAGCTGTCCCACACATGGCTGTGAAGATCTTTGATATTATTGGATTTTTTCTGCCAGATCCAGAGGATCTCATCCATTGCGCTTTTCAACGCTGTCCTTCTAAGTGTGATTGCCGGAAATTCCTTCCTCAGGTCATATCTGTTTACCACCCCGAATTTCTTGATCGTATACGCCGGAGTACCGTCTTCCCATACCGGGCGTACCTTCTCGCCTTCTGTGCTGGTGCCATTTTCGATAACGTCTTTGCACATATTTATAAAAATGGTATCTGCTACACTCATTTATTATGCCCCTTTCATCTTCTCCTGTATATCTGATTTTTTGTTACTGTTCACTCCGTTCACAGTAACGATTGTTTTCCATTATATCATATTCCCCCTCCAGTTGACAACTCAGTTGCTGCAATGCTATATTAATACCCATGAAAGTATTGATCACATTACTGAAGCCGCTCTCTTTTCTTCCGGCGATCATCATGATGTATCTGATTTTTTCATTTTCTGCCCAGACCGGGGAGGTGTCCGGGGAATTAAGTTATCAGATCAGTTATAAAATCGTTGAAACAGAAAATCAGCTGCTCAGCCAGGGAAAAAGCTATGATGAACTTCTTTATGAAGCAGATCAGATTCACTATTATGTACGAAAAGCTGCACATATGACCGAATATTTTCTTCTTGCCATTGCAGTTTCTTTTCCTTTTTATGTATACCGTATCAGAGGATTCTGGCTCTTTCTTCTTGCCGGTATCATCTGTGTCGGCTTTGCATGTCTTGACGAATACCACCAGTCTTTTGTGGCAGGACGTACACCTGCGCTCAAAGATATCGGCTTTGACAGTGGAGGGGCACTGATCGGCATTCTGCTGGTCCAGCTCTTCTGCTGGTCTACATTACATACTCCCGGTTCTTCCCGGAAATCACGTAAAAAACACCGTAAAAAACGCCGCAGATAATTCTGCGGCATTTCTTATATGTATTATTCTTCTGTTTCATCTGAGTTTTCGGATTCTTCCTGCAGTTCTGCTTCGTCCTCAATATTCTCTGTGAGTCTTGCCCGTTCTGCAATACTCATAGATTTCATTTCAGGTTTCTCTTCAGTCACCGGTTCGGGGTTCTTTTCTGTTTCAGCGGCTTCAAGAGCTTTTTTCTCCTTATCATTCTTATAAAGATTTTTGCATCCTACGATCAGCATCACAACACCAACAACCAGAAAACCAATTCCTGCTGCCATGAAGCCCCAGCCGCCGCCATCAACACCGTCAATGACGTTTTTACAGAGTTTATATCCTGTATAAACAAGATAAACCCCTGCCATGATCATCAGTATGTAGCTTCTTACAGGCATCCCCTGTGTCTGCTGTCCTTGTTTTTCTTCCTCAGGGTTTCTGTTCTGCTCCTCCATGAATTATCTCCTCTCCTGTGCACACTGTTATCGGTCTATCTTATCATTTTTGGCTGAAGAAATCAATTCTTCCTTTTCGGTAGCTTCGGATTCTTTTTCTTTGACCGGAGTTTCTTTTCTCAGTCGTCCGTATATTCTTGTAAGCTCCTTCATATGATATAAAGTCATATCTGAAAGCTGGTCTCTTTTCAAACGCCACTTCCAGTTATCGCCAAGCGTAGATGGTTCATTCATTCTTGCCTCATTTCCCAGGCAGAGGTAATCCTGGATTGGAATCACAGCAAGATCTGCAGTACTTGCCAGCGCCGTGCGGATCAATCCCCATACGCAGTCATTAACAGGCTTATCATAACAGTTTATGTACTCTCTCACAAAATTCAGATCATGACCCTGAAGATTTTCAAGCCAGCCTTTTGTTGTCTCATTATCATGAGTTCCAGTGTACACAACACAGTTATGATCATATTTATATGGAAGATAACTGCTGTCCTCACTTCCGTCAAAAGCAAACTGAAGCACCTTCATTCCTGGAAATCCGCTTTCTTTCAGCATTTCAAGTACACTGTCAGTAAGAAATCCAAGGTCTTCTGCAATTACATGCAGTTCTCCGATTTTCTCTTTCAGCACACGGAACAGATCCAGTCCCGGGCCTTTTTCCCATTTGCCTTTTTCGGCAGTTTTGTCACCATAAGGAATTGCATAATATTCATCAAAACCTCTGAAATGGTCAATCCTTACAACATCATAAAGTCTGAGGCAGTGTTTCATTCTTTCTACCCACCAGTCATATCCGGAAGCTTTCAGTTTCTTCCAGTCATACAGCGGATTTCCCCAGAGCTGTCCTATAGCTGAAAAAGCATCCGGCGGACAGCCTGCAACGGCTTTCGGTGTATGATCCTTATCTATCTGGAGCATCTGCGGATTTGCCCATGCATCAGAGCTGTCAAAAGCCACATAGATCGGAACATCTCCTATTATCTTAATACCTTTTTTATTGGCATATTTTTTCAGTTTTTTCCACTGCGCATCAAAATAATACTGCTGGAAAGCATAAAACTCTATTTCATCAGCAAGACGGATTTCTTCCTTTCTGACTTCTGCCGATTTTCTGTCTTTTAATTTTTCCGGCCAGTCAATCCAGCACACACCGTTCTGATCATTTTTAATTGCCATGAACAGACAGTAATCCTTGAGCCATGCAGCTTCTTTTTTCTTAAATTCTGCATAATCCGGATCATGTTTCAGATCTGCACGGTCATATGCTTTACGAAGAAGTTTAAAGCGTGACTGATACATTTTTTCATAATCTACATAAGATTCACTTCCGCCCCAGTCACAGCCTTCACATTCCTGCTCTGTAAGAAAACCTTCTTTAATGAGGTCTTCCAGGCAGATAAAATACGGATTACCGGCAAAAGTGGATACAGACTGATAAGGTGAATCTCCATATCCTGTAGGTCCCAGCGGCAGGATCTGCCAGTACTGCTGTCCTCCTTTTTCCAGCTGATCTACGAAATCATATGCTTCTTTTGAAAAACAGCCGATTCCGTATCTGGATGGAATGCTGGAAATTCCCATCAAAACTCCACTTGCTCTCATTTATAGTTCCTCCAAATATTCATATTGCCGCCATTTCTTTACAGCAGCCAGTTTTTATTATACAGTTCCGCTTTACGCTGGTCAAGAAAAACCAGCGCCCCGTCTTCGTCCGGAACTTCTTTTCTGCCACACCCGGACAAGCCCATAAAACAATACAGAAAAAGAATGGCAATATATATTTTTTTCTTTCTGTTCATATAAGTCCTCCCTGTTTTTGTTTTATAGTATTTCAGAGATTTCTTATTCTTATACTGTTACCCTGTCCCAAAGATCAATGCATGATCCTGTCAGAAGCCTTTCTTTTGGATATAAACGGCAATATCATGGTAAACTTTTTCTTTTCCTTTTTCATTAAGAATTTCATGGCGCATGCCAGGATAAACCTTGCCTTTCACATCGAGATATCCAGCTCGGCGCATTGCGTGAACCGCATTCGCAAATTTACGGATATTTCCCATGCAGGGATCCTTTTCACCACTGACAAAAAGTACCGGCATATTTGCTCTTGTACAATGCCAGTTTCTGATATCATAAGCCCTCTTCATAAGTTCAAACAGGGCAAGGTATGCATCATCTGTAAATGTAAATCCGCAAAGCTCTGATTCTGTATATGCCTCATATACATCTTTATCCGAACATATCCATGCATTTTTATTTTTTTCTTTGCGGAATTTCCACGCATAACCTCCCAGAGACATAACTTCCAGAATACTGCTTTTGTGTTTTGCCCCCAGAATCCTTTTTTCCAGTCCTGCGATCATCTCTCCCAGAACTCTTGCCTTATTTTCACTTGGTGAGCCACATACGATCAACATATCCATGCAGTCATCATGGTGTGCTGCAAAAGCTCTCACCGCAAGTGAGCCCATGCTGTGTCCCATCAGGATAAGCGGCAGTTCCGGATATTCTTCTCTTATCCCACGGTTAACTTTTGCAATATCTTCAAGCATGGCATCTGCACCGCCGCCATACATATATCCAAGATCACTTTTTTCTCGTACACTGCCGCCATGGCCTCTGTGATCATGTATCACTGTCACAAATCCCTTTTCAGCCATATAATCCATAAATGCTTCATAGCGTTCTTTATGTTCACTCATACCATGAACAAGCTGAAGAATTCCTCTGTAAGGAAAAGTATCCGGCAGGATTTTCATAACTGAAATCTCCAATCCGTCCGCATCTGACCTGAAACTGTAAACATATTTTTTTGGCATAAATTTCTCCTTTTTGTGTGTGATTTTCGTTCAAAATTTCTTTATACAACTGATTTTAGAGCCCTGAATTATCCTTGTCAAGTAAGGGAATTGTCTGCTATAATAAAAAAACGAACAATCGGTTACTGTTCAATCTGTTCACATCAATAACAATTGTATTATACCCATGATTTAAGGAGGAAATATGGATACAAATAATCAGGAATTCACCGAGGAACCTGTACTTTCTTCTGCTCCCGAAAACACAGAAGAAACAGACGAAATGCCTGTTCCCCGAAAACGAAAGAAAAAGAAAAAAGGCTGGATCATAGTTCTGGTCGTTCTGATCCTTGCAGCCGGTGCCGGTGGCAGTTATTATTTCATGCAGCGCCAGAAACCGGTCAGCGCTGTCAAAAACTATCTCGCTGATGTAAAAGCAATGAACTTTGACGGCATGAAATCTTTGCTCCAGAGCAGCGATATGTCAGCGCTGGATAATGCAGATATCACCAGTGATGCTTATTCCTCATTTTTCAAAACCATCAATCAGAAAATGAGTTACAAGATCACCAAGACAAAATTTAATATCACAACCGGAACAGCCACTGTTACCGCACACATTAAATATATCGACGGATCTGATATTTATAAAGAAACAATCACAGAATTCCTTAAACAGATTGTTTCCACTGCTTTTTCCGGTTCCAGCCTTTCCGAGGACGAAACGCAGCAGAAACTTGCTTCTCTTCTTGAGGAAAAATCAGGTACTGTAGATGACAAATTCTCAGAAACAGATATTAATTATCCTCTGATAGAAGCCGGAGGTAAATGGAAAATTGTTTCTCTTGATTCTGAAACAGTCCGAATTATGTCCGCCAACTTTGTAAATGTACAGGATGAGATCACTCAGTCTCTGTCTGATATGGAAAATCAGACTGAAGGTGCTGCTACAACCCCTGCTCCTTCTGATAATTCAGACGGAACCATAGACATGACCAACGAAAAATTTACTCTGCACTATACACAGTGCCGTATTACCAAAGATCTTTCCGGTGATTCCTGTCTCCTGGTTTATTATGACTACACAAATAACGGAAGTTCACCTTCCAGCGCTATGGTAGATCTTAATCTTCAGGCATATCAGAATGGCGAAGCACTTCAGGCTGCTATTCCTGAAAATGACGAGGCAGCGATTGACCAGTATATGGCTGAGATAAATCCGGGACAGACAGTTAATGTCTGCCAGGCATTTTCTCTTAATGATACCTCAGATGTCACACTTCAGGCAGGCGAAGCATTCAGTTTCGGCGGTGGAAATGTCAAAACACAGATTCTTAAAGTACAATAAAAATATGCGCAGCAGATATCTTTTTTCTGCTGCGCATATTTTTTTCTTTTTATGAAATACTATTTTTCTGAAAGGATGGTGACTTATGGGAAATAAATTTTTGCAGTGTTTTGCTTTGACTATCACGATCATAGGAGCCGTTAACTGGGGACTGATTGGATTTTTCAATCTGAACCTGGTTGCTTTTCTCTTCGGAAGCATGAGCTGGCTTTCGCGTATTATATACGGACTGGTAGGTCTGTGCGGCCTGTATATGGTTTCTTTCTATGGCAAACCGGATCAGACAACTGAATAAAAGAAAAAGGACTCTGAATCATCAGAGTCCTTAAGAGCGATAGACGGGGCTCGAACCCGCGGTCTCGACCTTGGCAAGGTCGCGCGTTACCAACTACGCCACTATCGCATAAGAGCGGGTGATGGGAATCGAACCCACGTATCCAGCTTGGAAGGCTGGTGTTCTACCATTGAACTACACCCGCATATCGCTGTGCTTGCGTCTGCGTTTGTTTCGCTCGCTTCAACGATATTGAGTATATCTTATTACTCATACTTTGTCAACATGTTTTTTGAATTTTTTTTATTTTTTTTATTATATCTATTTTCAGTTCTATTTAGACATTTTTTATCCGTCTGTTTTTGCTGATCAGTCCTGCCAGTCCCAGACATCTGCCTTTGAAACGGTATTACGTGGTTTCTTTATCACAAGTTCCGGACTCTTCGCACTTACCTTGGTATTTGCAGGAATAGATTCCGTAATAAATGTGTTACCGCCAATAATTGTGTTTTCGCCAATTATGGTCTCGCCGCCAAGAACAGAAGAATTAGAATAAATAGTTACATTATCCTGAATAGTAGGATGACGCTTTACATTTGCAAGCTGCTGACCCTGTCTGGTGGAAAGAGCTCCAAGGGTTACTCCCTGATACAGTTTAACATTTCTTCCAATTTCAGTTGTTTCACCAATTACCACACCGGTTCCATGATCGATAAAGAAATAATCCCCAATGACAGCCCCCGGGTTAATATCAATTCCTGTCTTGCCATGGGCATATTCTGTCATGATTCTCGGAATATGCGGAACATTTTCTACATAAAGGAGATGCGCCAGTCTGTATACATAGATTGCAAACAGTCCCGGATAAGAAGAAATGATCTCTTCTTTACTTTTGGCTGCCGGGTCACCGTCAAATCCTGCCTGCACATCTTTCAGAAGCCTCTGCTGTACATCCGGAAGCTGCTCAAAAAATCCTGCACAGATACGATCTGCCTGCTCAGCAGCTTCTGCCTGTTCCATATCCGGATTTGCATATAATAATGCAATCTCTATCTGCTCTTTCAGACGGTCATACAGATCATTCAGTCTGTAGCCTGCAAAATATTCCGGAAATGTTTTTGCAGCTGAATCACTCCAGAAATATCCTGGAAAAATAACTGAACGCAGCTCCTTCACCACATCAATGATCACTGCTCTGCTCGGAAGACTACGGTCATTTTTTGGCATAAATAATTCTTCATTTTTATAATTCTCGGTCAGTGCCGCTGTTGCCTTCATTATCGTTTCTTTTTTTCTGTCCATAATAATCGTTCCTCTCTGCCCGTACATGTGGGTCAAAATACCTTTTTTATATAATATTATAGGATTCTTTTCACGTCAACACAAAAAAGGAATTGACCTTTCCCTCAACTCAATATATAATAAATTCTGGTTGCTGTTCACAGGTAATTGTGAATATATAAGTGACTGTAAGGAGATGTACCCAAGTGGCTGAAGGGTCCGCACTCGAAATGCGGTAGATCGGGCAACCGGTGCGAGGGTTCAAATCCCTCCATCTCCGTTTATAATCCTGAACAGATTTTCAACAATTTCTTGACAATCAATATATTATTGTGTATAATAGCAATTGTTGTTGATACTTTTACAATTGTATCAATTATTTAGGGGATTGGTCAAATGGTATGATAGGGGTCTCCAAAACCTTTGGTGGGAGTTCGATTCTCTCATCCCCTGCTCTAAAGAAAGGGCTGTCGATTTCTCGACAGTCCTTTCTTATTATGATTTTTCATATTCAGATTCCATATTTTCTGAGATCAACTCTGCCGTCGATTACTTCCACCCCATCTTCCTCAAGAAGTCTTGCCTGTACATTCTCACCTCCAAATGCAAAAGCACCGGCAAGTTCACCCTTTGAATTGACCACGCGGAAACAGGGAATATGTTCCGGGTCCGGATTTTTGTGGAGAGCATTTCCCACAGCCCTTGACATTCTGGGATTTCCCGCCATCTCTGCAATCCGGCCGTACGTCGCCACATGTCCTTTCGGTATCTTCTTGACTGCCTCATAAATCCGTTTTGTGGGACTGTCCGTAACAAGATCATAACTTTCAGCGATCATTCTTCTGATATCTTTATCAGGCACTGATCCGTCGAGTATGATCGTGTTCCAGTTGTTCTTGTTCTGATGATAGCCGGCCGTTACTGATTTATACGCATCACGCCAGAAATCGCGCCATTGTGGATCAACCTTCACATTCAGATTAATGTATCCATTACGCTCATAAATCCACAGAAACGCCTTTTTACTCCCTCTTACTCTTACCAGCTGCCAGTTCTGATCATGAAACGGTTTCTCATCATATACATTTTCAAAAGACAGCCCGAATTCCAGTGCTTCTTCACGTGTCCTCATATGCATTTCTCCCCATCATATTCATAAATTTCAAGAATGCCGCTGCATTCTTGCTGCGAGATGCGCGTCATGCAATGCACGACATACTTCTTTCTCAGTACATGCATTCGTACTCAGCCTGTTAATAACAGCACTACTGATCCTGATCGCATTACTGATATTTGGGTTTTCTAGAAATTCCATGGCAGATACGCTGCCACAATTGCCAGTATCACAGCCGGCAGCATATTTGCAACATTAAATTTTTTCCCCCATACAATATTCACTCCTACACAGAAAATCAACACTGCTCCGATAAGCGACAAATATGCGATCGCTGTTGAAGTCATTATGGGAGCAAACAACTTTGCGAGAAGTGTGATACTGCCTTCAAAAACAAAAACCGGGATTGCAGAAAAAATTGCACCTTTTCCCATTGCTGAAGTCATTACCGCAACAACGATCAGATCCAGCACTGTTTTAACTGCAAGCGTAGTATAATCTCCAAGCAGACCATCCTGTATTGCACCGACAATTGCCATTGCGCCGATTGAAACAGTAAGCGAAGCTGTCACGAAAGCATTTACAAAACTGACATCACCACCGTTTCCTGTTTTTTGCTTCAGCCATTCTCCAAAGTTTTCAAAACCTTTTTCAATGCCGATCAACTCACCGATAATTGTCCCCAGAGCAATGCACAACACCACCAGCATTGACTTTCCACTGCTGATGTCTGAGCCACTGATTTTCAGCATCCCCTCCATAGCTCCGGCAATCCCTATAAAAATAACAGCTGCTCCGCAGGCTTTTTTTAATGATTCCTGCTGTTCCTGTCGGAATAATTTCCCGGCAAAAAGCCCTGCAGCACCTCCTGCCACTATGCCGACACTGTTAATAATTGTTCCTAAACCTATCATAAGTTCCTTCCTGACCGCAATACAAAAAGCTATCGTATCATTTGTAATTTTATCTCTATAATGATACCTCTAAATACACGTTCGCTTCAAGCATCAATTTTCTGTTTTAATGGTGTTTTATTCAACCTTAAAACAGATCCAACATATTATCCAAATAAAGTTCTTCTCTGACATGTAACTGATATTCCGGCTTTGTCATGTAATAAAGCAGAAATTCTAAAACCAGTGCACTGCCCAGCCCCCGTCCTTCGATTTTAAAATTGGTAAATCCCATTGGCAGGTAAATATTCTGTATATCACCAATACTGATAAAGCCGGGATTTGTCATTGCTTTTGAAAAACGGTATCCTTCATTTGCATGAGGTGCAGTACACCTGTGTTCCAGTCCCTCCTCTTCTCCAAGATTTTTGCGGCTCACATCTTCATAACAATATTTTCTGTCTTTACAGCCAAACCAACAGCATTCATTGCATAGAAATTCCACTTTATCTTTCTGCTGCGCAGACAGTGCATTCCATTTACCAAGTTCCTTATTCAGGCGAAAATCCGGCACAACATACCGAAAATCTTCTCTTTGTATTTCACTCCGGCATTCGCGGAACTCAGTCAAAACCTTCGTGGTGGATGATACAAAATAAAGTCCCGGATATTTCTTTTTCAAATAATCCAATAGCAGATCCGAATGAATGATCACGCCATTTTGCGTTTTAGCACTTTTCTCAAACAACCTGCAAAGCACGTTACATTTTTTATCCGAAAGATGCTCTTCTCTGAGTAAAGAATTGCTGAATGTCAGACGAGCTGAAATCCCATACTCTTCCATGAGTGCTAAAACTTCCTGTGGATTTTGCTCTCCTGCTTCCACACGACCTCCGCCCCACAAACAGTCCCCGGGGGCTCCATAAATGGAACCGATTTCACACCAATCGTAAAAATATTCCCTGTGTGTACGAAACAAAGGTAAAAACTCACGATATAATTCATAAAATTCAAATAACCCCGGAAGGTGATAATATACTGTTTTTTTCTTATATTGACTTTGAAATCTGTCATTCATACTTTAATCTCTCCTCAAGTTCCAATTGGAATTTTACCTGTTTTAAGAAATTTTACAATTTATCTGTTTAGTAATTTCTTATATGACAGATCAATGGCAAATGCACCCAGTGGTGCAGTAAGTACTATTGCAAGAACCGCTACTGTAAGCACTGTCTCTCCACAGGAAAGACCTAATGCAAGCGGAATTCCCCCAATTGCAGCCTGAACAGTTGCTTTTGGGGTATATGCCATCATGGTAAATAATCTCTCGTTTCTCTTAAGATCTGTTCCCAGCAGACTTATAAATACACCAGCCATTCTGAATACCAGTGCACCAATAATAACAATGAACGCCTTAGTTCCAACTTTTCCAAGATAACCAATATTTACAGTTGCACCTACAAGCACAAACAAAAAAACTTCTGCTGCAACCCATAGCTTTCCGTATTTTACAGAAAGTCTTCTGGCAACTGCTTCTCTCTTGTTCTGTAAGCCAATGCCAATAAACATAATAGCAATCAATGCTGAAAATGTAATTGGTGTTGTCATTTTATCTTCAATCACCACAAGTAAAAATGAAAGGCTTAAAATAATAAGTACCTTTGACGTATCCCGGATATGCACCTGCTTGAAAAAGTATGCCAACAGGACTCCCAGCAACAGTCCTATCACAATTCCCCCAAATATTGAAATCGGAATATTTACAAACTTAAGTACAGAAGCACCTTCCCCCTGCATCATCCCTACAAATGTTGAAAACATAACTATGACATACACATCGTCAACTGATGCACCTGCAAGAATCAGTTGAGGAATTCCTTCGTTTACTCCATAGCCTTCATCCATAAGCTTAACCATTCTCGGAACAACAACAGCCGGCGAAACTGCTGCAAGTACAGCCCCCATAACAGCTGCCTCTAATACGGTTAAGCCCATTAATTTGGGTGCCAGAAGAATCATGCCTATCATTTCAAATGATGCCGGTACAAAGCACATAAGAACAGCGGGTCTTCCAATCTTTTTCAGTCCGGATAAATCCAGTCCAAGACCTGCTCTTGTAAGAATAATGATCAATGCTATTTTGCGAAGTTCTGCGGATATTCCAAGAATACTGTCAGCCAGCAGATTGAGTCCATATGGACCCAGAATAATACCTGTAATCAACATTCCAAGTAAACCCGGTAATTTGATTTTCTGACATAACCAACCCATGAACATTCCCAAAATAAGAATCAGTGAAATACTTAATAACATAAAATTCCTCCTTAATACACGCAGAAAAAGCTGACACTATCTGCGTCAATTTAATCGCAGAAGTCATCAGCTTTAATAAGCGGTTTAAGTAATTTTATTACTTAGGGAGAACCTCATTCCCTCTGTATTCATAAACAAAGATAGCACATAAAATGCTCTTTTGCAAGATAAGTTCATAAAACTCTCATCTTATCTATAAGCTTTGAATACACATGTTCAACAAACCAGGGTTCTGTAGACTTTTTCAGTGCCTCTTCCGATGAAAACCACGCCACTCCGCTGTTTTCATCTTCCTTTATTGAAACAGCTTCCTCTGAATCTGCTTCCAGAAGATAAGTGATATTCAGATGCAGATGACTGGATACGTACCCGCCATTTTTCACATGTCCATCCACAGTGAGTGATTCCAGTGAAAAAATCTCCTCCATCAGAGGGTGTACCTCAGATATTCCTGCTTCTTCTTTTACTTCACGAACAGCAACTGCCAGCAGATCTGTCTCGCCATCTGCATGTCCACCCAGCCACGACCAGGAGTCATATATATTATGATATACCATAAGAACCCTGCTTCTGTCTTTATTCACAACCCAGGCAGATGCTGTAACATGTGCCACTGTATTTTCTCTCAGAAAAGCATTGTCATTATTTCTGATCCACTCCAGAATCAGTGATTTATCTTTTTCTTCCTGTTCATTATACGGCTTATAGCTTTTTATCTGCTCTATCAGTTTCTGCCGGTTCATTTTTGGCTCCTTTTATTCAGACTGTAAATAGTATAATCTTTTCTTAACAAGAAGGCAACAGCTGTCTTTCTACATTTTCAAATCCGATCCGTTCGATTGTTTCAGCAAACCGCTCTCCCTTTTTTCCATTTTCTTTATAGAATAGAAGAATTTTTTCAATCATATCAAGAGCTTCAGCTTCTGCGGTAAAAATTTTACCAAGAGCTCTTCCTCTGGATACTTTTTTACCCCATCTTCCACCAATGTAGATTTTGTAACCATAAATGCTTTCATCTGTTGTATGGAACGGACATTTTTCCACGCACCTTCCACAATGACGGCAGTTTTCTGTATCAATATGTATTTTTCCGTCTACAATTTTTGCAAATCCATTCGGACAAGCCGCTTCTATGACACATTTCTTACAGCCTTTACATTTCTCAACATCCACTACGGGAATTCTCTGTCCGATAATTCCGACGTCGTTCAGATTGGGCTTTACGCAGTTATTCGGACATCCTCCAACTGCAATCTTAAATTTGTGAGGAAGTTCCACATTACGGTATCCTTCATAAAATCTGTGAAAAATTTTTTCAGAAAGAGCATAGGAATCCAGCAGTCCGTACTGACAGGTTGTTCCTTTACAGGATACTATGGGACGCACCTTCGCACCGGTTCCACCTGTGGTCAGGCCTTCCTGTGCGATAAATTTCTGAAATTCTTCTACTTTTTCGTATGGAATTCCCTGCACTTCAACGGAAAGACGTGTCGTATAAGCAAGCATTCCGTTTCCAAATTTTTCTGCTGCATCTGCCATAAGTCTGTGCTGCGATGCTGATACTTTTCCATTTACAGTAATGATCCTTGCTGAAAAATCATCTGTACCCTTGTTATTGAGAAAACCAATCCCTTTTAATCTTTTAACTTCTTCCTGACTGACTGTTAATGCTGACATACCTGTGATCTCCTTATCCTTTTAATTTCTAGTTGGGGATTGACTCCCACCACTGATACTGATTTGTTACTCGCCACCTACAGGTGGGATTCATCTCACATCTGATATAATATACCACTTGAGTATGTATTTGAAAAATGATATTATTTAATAGAAATAATAGGTATTTTCTATAGAAAGAAGAATATTATGACTGTACGCCATCTGATGATTTTTATTACTGTCGCAGAACAGGGTTCTATGAGTGCTGCTGCAAAATCTTTATATCTTTCACAGCCAACTGTCAGCCAGACAATAAGAGAGCTGGAAAAACATTATAATGGATTGCTTTTTGAGAGATTTGGAAAAAAACTATATCTTACTGAACGAGGCAAGCTTTTGCTTCCTCATGCAAAAGAACTTGTCCAAAACTTCCGGCATCTGGAAGAAATGATGCTGAATCAGGGGCAGGCTCCTACTCTTCGTCTTGGATCTACCATTACAGTAGGTACATGCCTGACGCCTGCTTTCGTTCTTGATCTTAAGAAAAAATTTACAGATTTGAATGTTTACTCCTATGTCAGCAATACCCGTGATATTGAGCAGAAGCTTCTCAGATCCCAGCTTGATGCAGCAATTGTGGAAGGTGAGATCAATGCGCCTGAGCTTACTGTTCTTCCCATCATTGATGACTCCCTTGTTCTGGCTGTCGGCAAAAGCCATCCGTTTTATCAGGCAAATCATCTGTCCGTCATGGATCTGAACGGTCAGAACTATGCAATGCGTGAAGCAGGAAGTGGTACAAGACAGCTATTCGAAGATTTTGCTTCCAGATATAATATATCTTATGAAATCACATGGGAAGCAAACAGTCCACGTACACTCCTGAATGCAGTTCTTTATGATCAGGTGCTCTCTGTTATGTCACTTCGGCTGATGGAACCTGAAATAAAAAGCCGGACCATTCATGTTTTTTACCAGGAGCGGGGCGAATGGGATCGTAAATTTAAACTTGTATATCACAAAAACAAATTCCTGACACCTGCTATTTATGAACTTGAAAAAATCCTACACAAATACAAACATATGAAACTTCCACAAAATATGGGAATTTTAGTCTGAGATTCAAGAATGCCGCTGCATTTTTGCCTGAAAGAGAGGACTCATGGAACGTTATCTTGATCTAATAATAACAGAAAAGAACATAGAAAAAAATATAGAACAGATACTGCTTCGCCAAGCACATCTTACCAGAAAGCAGATCAGCCAGGCAAAATTCAGGCCCGGCGGTATTCAGAAAAACGGTATTCAGTGCAGGGTAAATGAACCTGTTTTGCCAGGAGACCATATCCGTGTCTGTCTGGAAAATAACTCTGCTGTTTCCGGACAGCTTCTTCCTTCCAAAACTTCAGTTCTCCCTGATATTCTTTATGAAGATGCAGATATCATTGCTGTAAACAAGCCTGCCGGAATCCTCACTCACCCTTCCGGTGTTCATTATGATGACACTCTTTCCAATCAGCTGGTCAGATATTTTCAGAAAAAAAAAGAGCATACCATGATCCGGCCTGTAGGACGTCTGGATAAAGAAACCTCTGGTATAGTACTCTTTGCCAAAAATCAGATTGCTGCTGCGCGTTTACAAAAACAACGGGAAGATCATCTCTTCTGCAAACAGTATGTTGCTGCTGCAAAAGGATTTCTTCCCGTTGATGAGATAAATGTATGGCATACAATTTCATATCCGCTTGTAAAAATATCGGACCACCCGATAAAAATGGCTGCTGTTGTTTCTGATATTCAGCGTGATGCCTGCAATGCTGTCTCATTAAGCGGACAGTTATCTGCTGTCACTCACTATCAGGTGCAAAAATCCATGGTCAACTGGTCCCTTCTGACAGTCCGGCTCGACACAGGACGTACACATCAAATCCGCGTCCATATGAATGCGATCGGTCATCCTCTTCTCGGGGACAGTCTCTATGAAAATCTGTCATCACCTGAGTTTTCTTTTTTCAAAAGAGCTGCGCTCCATGCCTGGAAAGTCACTTTTTATCAGCCTTTTACCGGTGAAAAAATCAGCCTTGAAGCAGCATTTCCTGAAGATTTCAGTTACTTTTCAAGATAAGTATTTTTGTATTCTTCTCTGATTTCTTCCGGTACAAGGCTTCCGCCTGTTGCCCACGCAATATGAGCAGCATTGCCCATTTTTCCAATAAGACCATGTTCTTTCAGATACTCTTTTACTGTTTCTTCCTGATTCAGCCGGATCGGTCCCTGGAAGGCTGCACATGCACTTGGTTCAAGGAAGATATCTTCTGTTTCAAGAAGGTCTCTCATATAATCATAAAGCTTTCCGTCACGTATTGTAAATTCACCGCTTAATAACGGTTTCATCACACCACCGACAAATCCGGATGGACGTCCGACTGCCAGTCCGTCTGCATGAGTAAGACCTGTAAGTCCGATATCCTGGACAGAAATTTCATGATTCAGGCCTGTAGCCATTCCTGTCAACATACATGGCGCCTGCGTTGGTTCTACAAAGAAGCAGTGCACATTATCTCCAAACATCAGTTTCAGCCCGAAGCTAACCCCGCCCGGGGCTCCGCCTACGCCACATGGAATATATGTAAACAGTGGATGCTCAGCATCTACTGTAACTCCAAGTTGTTCAAGCTGTCCGACCAGACGCTTTGCTGCTACCGCATATCCCAGAAAAAGAGTTCTTGAATTTTCATCATCTACAAAATAGCTTTTCGGATTTTCATCAGACTGCTTTCTTCCGTTTTTTACAGCTTCACTGTAGTCAGATTCATATTCGATAACTGTAACACCATGGCTTCTCAGAAGATCTTTTTTCCACTGTTTCGCATCTGCAGACATATGAACGATTACTTCATAACCAGCTGCCGCACTCATGATGCCAATGCTCATACCCAGATTTCCTGTGGAACCAACCTGAATAGTATATCCTTTGAAAAATTCTCTTGCCTCCGGCTCTGCCAGTTTCTCATAGCTGTCACCTGGTTTAAGAATTCCATTTTCCAGCGCCAGATCTTCCGTATGTTTCAGTACTTCATAAATACCTCCTCTGGCTTTGACTGAACCTGCAATTGCCAGATGGCTGTCCTGTTTCAGAAGGAGTCTGCCTTTCAGTTTACTGTTATATTTTTCGTTGATTTTTTTCTGCATCTCAGGAATCGGTGTAAGTACAGACTCAATAATTCCATTTCTTGCTTTTGTTTCCGGGAAACATTTCATGATAAATGGTGCAAAACGTTCCAGCCTGGCTTCTGCATCATCTATGTCTTTCATGGAAAGTTCCATTGTTTTCCTGGCTTCTTCCATGGAAGTTTTGTCCGGGTTGATCCACGCAACTTCTTTTTCCTGTGCTATATCTCTGACAACAGGAAATTTTTCTTCCAGTTCCTGTAAATTTATTTTCATCGCTTATTGTCTCCTTTGTTTATTCAAGAATGCCGCTGCATTCGTGCTGCGAGATGCGCATCATGCATTGCATGACATATTTCTTCATTACATTCATCTGTTTCCGGAAAAAGCTGAAGCCGCTCCTCCTGACCTGGATTTGACACCAGAAGATGTTGAAAATCGGTATCTCCCTCATTAAAAATCTCATGTTCCACACCGGCCTGCCAGTGATACATATCTCCCTGTTTCAGATGATATTCATTTCCATTTATAACGGATAACGCTTCTCCCTGGATCACACATATGGACTGTTCTTCATAATGGATATGTTTAGGCTGATGGGCACCTTTCAGGAGAGTTACAATGCCTGTCTGAAGTCCATTCTTCTCCTCTTCATCAAACCAGGAAATTTCACCCCAGTCTGTTTTCTGTATGGACATTATATGCCTCCTCCTCATAATCTCTTGTAATTACCCTCCGTTCTGCTTTTTACTTTAAATTAAGACTTTATATTTGTCAAACAGGTTCAGCTGTAAGACAAAAAGAAGTTACTACCTGTAAACCAAAAGAAGCTATCTTACTTAACTCGACAGCTTCCTTTTACATCAACCATTTCATTCATTTTAATAATGGCAGGATTCAGACCAGTCATCATTGTTTTCCTCTGGATAGCACCTGATCCACCAGAGAAAATATCTGTTGCCATACCTTACAGCCTTACGTGAGGATTATTGCAAGTTGTTGTCACTTTTTCTATCCCCGATTTTGATATTAATTTTACAGATATTAACATCAATCATTATTTTTATAATGATATTGCATAAAACTTTTTACATATCACAATAAAAAGTAATGCAATTTATCTAATTTTTGTTCGCTTTTTCTGTCTTGACAGACATATTTTTTCATGTAAAAATACTCTTACTGATTATTTTAATATGGAGGTTTTTATGTCTTCTCAGGTTCGTGATATGACCAGAGGAAATCCGGGAAAATTGATTTTTCTTTTTGCACTTCCTCTGATGCTCGGCAATGTATGCCAGCAGCTTTATACCATGGTTGATACTGTTATTGTGGGACAGGTTGCCGGAGTGCAGGCCCTGGCTGCCCTGGGTGCAGTGGAATGGATCATGTGGATGGTTCTTGGTGTTTCTACAAGTATTACTCAAGGTTTTGCTATTCTTATGGCACAGGATTACGGAGCTCAGAAATGGCGTCAGCTGAAGCAGACAGTAGCCCACAGTTACAGACTTGCTGCTGTTATGGCTGTTCTTCTTTTTATCATAAGCCAGGCGGGTGCATATTGGATTCTCACTCTTTTGAATACTCCTGATAATATTATCGATATGTCTCTTCTGTACCTCCGTATCGTATTCTGTGGAATTCCCGTTGTGGCTGCCTATAACATTTTTGCAGGCGTTTTACGTTCTCTTGGCAACAGCCGCACTCCACTGATTGCTATGGTCATTGCTGCAGCGATCAATATTATCCTGGATCTTATTTTTGTAGGACGGTTTCACATGGGTGTAGCAGGTGCTGCACTTGCTACTGTTATTGCACAGGCTTTTTCAGCACTATACTGCTTTTCTGCAGTCCGTAAGATTGATATCGTACATATAACAAAAGAAGATTTCCAGGCTGTCCCGGGACTTAACCGTAAGCTTCTTACTCTTGGTACTCCGATTCTTTTTCAGGATGTGATCATTTCAGTTGGTGGTCTTGTTGTTCAGTTTGTTGTTAATGGTTATGGTTTTCTTTTTGTTGCAGGTTTTACTGCTACGAATAAACTTTATGGTATTCTGGAAATGGCGGCGATTTCCTATGGATATGCAATTATAACTTATGTTGGCCAGAATCTGGGAGCCGGAAGGATTAGCCGCATCAAAAAGGGGGTCCGTGCAAGTGCTTTGCTTGCTTTTCTTACCTCTGCTTTTATTTCAGTTATTATGTATGTATTTGGAAGACATATCCTCACTGCTTTTATTTCCGGTGACCCTTCGCAGACTGAACAGGTACTTGGCATTGCATGGCACTATCTTTCTATTATGGCAAGTGTTTTATGCATTCTTTATTTTCTTCATGTTTACAGATCTGCTCTTCAGGGTCTTGGTAATACGATCATTCCTATGGTAAGTGGTATTGTGGAGTTTTTTGTCAGGGTTGGCGTGGCATTGTTTCTTCCAATGTTTATGGGGCAGAATGGAATTTTTTATGCCGAGATTGCGGCATGGACGGGAGCTGCTGTACTGCTGGCTCCAAGTTATTATGTTAATATAAAGAAGTATCGAGACAGCTAATGCGAAATACATTTATGCATACTAGTACAGCGAAAATTAAGTATCTGTTATATTGACGTAGAATGATTTTCTCATATGCAAGGCGGAGGAATGAGGCGTAGCGGTGGCTACGGCGATTGACGACAACGCAGCATATGAAAAATCAGACAAGTCAATATGGCGGTTACTTAATATTCGCTGTACTAGTCAACGTAAAAATTGCTCAGGGATTTCTGATTGATTTCAGATGTCCCTGAGTATTTTTGATATTTTATTATTTTTCGGATAGTTCCAGTATTTTCATCAATTCTGTCATAGGATGTTCTGGATTTTGCTGATATACATCTATAACGGAAGAATCTTCGCTTCTGTCACAGAAAGCAGGAAAAATGAATCCGCATTCTGGTTTTCCTGGTTCGTAATCTCCTGTAACAGGGCAGATTGCACAGATAATGTATTCGTATATTTCTTCTGATTCCCATAAACTTTCATGATCTTTGGATTTTAGTGGGATATCGTATATATTGTGATACAGGTAGATTGCGTAATCATGTGTACTCTGATAATGCTCTGCTATGTACTCATAAAATGTATTCAGAAGTGCATCGTTTTTGAGTCCGCAGGTTTTTATCCCAAGGAGTAGCTGACGGATTCCTGTTGGTTTCATGGATTTTTTTGGAATGCAGTATCTTTTGAGGTTATGATTTGTCGGTGCAAAAGGGATTGTTTTTGCTATGTTAAGGTTGGTAATTTTTTCGGATTGTTTCAGTTTCAGGAAGTTTGTATTGAAGGTTCCGTCAATGAATCCATCTTTGTCCAGATAACATCCGGCTATGCGGGTCATCGAGGTGCGTGAAGGTGTCATTCGGCGGGTCAGTTCCAGCATGTCTTCGCGGTTGATTGGTTTTGTTTTTGGCATAGGGTGGATCCTTTCATGTAATGTTGTTGGATTTGTACAATTTGATTTGTGAGGATTTGTTGATTGATGTTCACGTAATCTGTTTTGTGTGCATTTGTTGATTGCTGTTCACGTAATCTGCTTCATGAATGGTATACAGGATAACGCTGTGTTTCCGGATTTCTTACACACGTCTATGGATGTCTGCTTTTGCAGAACTCGCTTCGCTCAGACAAGCAGCGCAGCCATCACTAGCGTGTAAGAAATCTCGGAAGCCTCGCGGGCATCCTGTCCCCATTCATTGAAGAGATTACTGCATGCAGCAATAATCACATTCTGCCTTGTACTGGTTCCAGACCATAGGCAAATTAAGGTCTTTTGCATCGGGAAATGTATAAAATACTTATATCGATGCTAAAATTTCAGTATTTCACGGAATCCGGCATCGAAAATTGAAAAAATCTCTTAAATCGATGCACTAATCTCAATATTTCACAGAATCCGGCATCGGATATTGAAGAAATCATCTATATCGATGCCACAATCTCCATATTTCGCAGAATCCAGCATCGGATATTGAAGAAATCATCTATATCGATGCTGACGGTCATATAAACAAAATCCTGCAGCAAATTATCATAAACCGTATAGAACAAAACGGACAAGCCCGCTTCAAACTCCCTGAATCCCTCAGTCTTTGAGGGACTTGCTGCGCTTTGCGCGCTAGATGCAGTCTGCTTTAGCAGACATATTCCAAATGTATCTAGCAAAGCAAAAAAAGTACTTAAACCTCTCAGTCTAAGTACTTCTTCTCTATCGTGACTTCAAAACTACATACATGTTGACTAAACAACTCAATCTTTGACCATGCTTTTTGGTCAAGCCCTCACCCTATTAGTAGCAGTCAGCTCCACATGTTGCCATGCTTCCACCCCTGCCCTATCAACCTCG
>CAKRLX010000023.1 GCA_934359835.1 uncultured Blautia sp. | reverse complement strand
GTTTAGGTTGTTTTCCGACGATAATTTTGACCACAGTCTTGTTTCTACTCAGGCATATTTCTTACCACTGAGTACCACTTATCGTTAAATGCTCATAAGTTCAAAATTCTTATAAAGCCTGTATTTATGCGGTTTTTCAACAATACCGAAATTTCACTAATGCATCATCGGTGACATGTTCTTACTACTCATAAAACTCCTTATTAATGCGGCTTTATGCCGCCTTTATCTTAAATCTGACCATGTTTCTGACACAGCAAAATTCGCTTTATGACTGTGTATAAACATGGTCAGACAGTGGTTAGTTACATTTTTGAAACTTATTAAGTTTAACATAAATAAACAATGGGTTCAAGATATCGTGATGAGAAAATTAATCTTATTGATTAATCATCAATATCTGAAGTCTGGTTGAGGTCAAGAACTTTTTGCAAGATTCAGATGGACTTTTTTCCTTACAAAATAGAAACATACTGCCTGAAGGATAATTGTAACGATCCAGGACACCGGGTAGGAAATAAAAAGGATTCCAAGTGATCTGTAATTCGGAAACACACCAAATACCCAGATAATACGGACACCTACCGTTCCTATGATCGAGAGGATCATCGGCACACCGGAATGTCCCATACCGCGTAATGTTCCCGCCAGAAGATCCATAAACCCACAGCAGAAATATGGCACTGTTGTATATGCAAGAATTTCCACGCCACACTGAATAACATCTGCTTCACTTGTATAAATTTTCAGAACTTCCGGTCCGAAAAAATATGCTCCACAGCCAAGAATAACAGATACACAACATGAAAGAATCAGACAGTCCAGAAGTACACGATCCATTCTTTTCAGTTTTTTTACCCCATAATTCTGACTTGTAAAACTCATACAGGACTGTGTGACTGCATTTACAGAAACGAACAGAAAACCAAAAATATTATTTGCCGCTGTATATCCTGCCATCGCAACCGAGCCAAAAGAGTTTACAGATGACTGCAGAAGTGCATTTGAAAGCGTGATCACCGTACTCTGAATACCTGCCGGCACACCAACCTGAAAAATCTGTTTCAGGTATTTTCCTTTCATTCCAAGTTTTGAAAATTTCAGCTGATAACTGGTCTCAGATCTGATAAGGCATCTCAGAACAAGAATGCAGGAAATAAACTGAGAAACGATCGTTCCGATTGCAACTCCCGCAACGCCCATATGAAATACGATCACCAGAATAAGATTCAGTACCGCATTGCTAATTCCCGAAATGATCAGATAAATCAACGGCCGCCTTGTATCCCCTACAGCTCTCAATATTGCAGCTCCATAGTTATACATCATAAAAAATGGCATGCCAAGGAAATAGATTCTCATATATAGTGCTGACTGATCAATAACATCCGCAGGTGTTCCCATGATCTCCAGCGCAGTTCTGGTAAGAAACAGTCCCAGTATTGCCATAGCCACACCACTTATCAGCGCGAACGTTACCGATGTATGTACAGTCTCTGACATCTCGCTGTCACGGTCTGCCGCATAAAACCTTGCTGCAAGCACATTTGCTCCCAGAGAAACGCCAATAAAAAAATTAGTGAACACATTAAGCAGTGCCGTTGTCGAACCAACTGCTGCCAGTGCCTTACTTCCGGTAAAATGGCCCACCACAATAATATCAACAGCATTAAACATCAACTGCAGAATGCTTGAAAGCATCAGCGGCAATGAAAAAGCGATAAGTTTGTCCATGATGCTTCCATTGCACATATCAATCTCATATTTACTCTTTTTCATTTTTTCTCAACTCCATCCTCCATAAAATTTTCCTTCCCTCATCCATAAACCAGTTACATATAGTATATCATCTTTTTTTCACATAAAAAATACAAAATCATATCAAAACATGTTATACTGAAAAAAAACAAAATCAAGAGGAATGCTTATGAAATACAGAAATGAATTACGAATTGTGGGAATGACTGCTCTCTTCTGCTGTGCCATGCTTATTCTCACCGCAGTGATCCCGAAAGATGCCACAGTAGCCAAAGCGCGGAAAACTTTTAAAGAAGCACCGGAAACAGCTGCCGATGCAGAAAAAGAATCCCAGGAAGCTGCCGAGGATGCCGGCTTTACTATCTATACACAGGACAGCAATTACGACTACAGTGAAGACTCAGACACCTCTTCTGATAACACCGATTATACCACGGACACGGATACTCCTGCAGACATGGATAATTCTACAGACACGGATAATTCTTATGATACAGAGGATAACGGTGATTATGTAGAAGATGATTCAAATCAGGGATACGATACATCTCAGGATACCACCGGCAGTGATAATCAGATTGATTATCCTCAGGAAGATACTTCTTCTGAAGATAATCAGGATTCCTATGATCCGGGCACTGATACTTCGGGCGAAGATTATGCAAACGAAGATAATAACGATTCCGGTTATACAACTGAATAATAGCAAAAGGAGTACCTTCAGCCATTATGAAGATACTCCTTTTTTCTATGAAATACTAAGTCTCTGTGATAAAAAGAATTCTTTTACAATGTTTTCATACACTGTACATCTCTCACACTTTTTTATTTTTTTTGCATATTTTCTGCTTTCAGTCAGCATCGGTGCCATATAAAACCACAGTTCCTTCATTTTAAAAAGAACATTTCGATCCCCGGACATATTTTCACAGTAGGAACCGTAGACCACATCATGGAATTTCTGCAGTTCTTCTTTTGTGAGAGACGGGCCGCCTTTAATCTCACGGGCAAGTGCCGGATTCGCAAGTACTCCCCTCCCGGTCATAATACGGTCCACCTCCGGAAAACGGCTGTGAAATTTCCTATAATCTGCTTCTGTAAAAATATCACCATTATAACAGACCGGATTTTTGCTGTTTTGAAGTGCAGCCTGAAATACATCAAGATTTGGAGTGTTTTTATAAAAATCTTTCTGCACCCTTGCGTGTATGATCAGTTCTTTCAGAGGATATTTATTGTATATATCCATCAGTACCGGAAAATCTTCCGCATCCTCAACGCCAATCCTTGTTTTTATGGAAATCCTGCCATCAAACCCACTGAATATTTTTTCCAGAAAACGATCCAGTTCTTCCGGTTCACTTAAAAACCCTGCTCCACAGCCTTTGGACACAACAGTTTTGGATGGACAGCCAAGGTTCAGATTGATCTCATTATATCCAAACTCCTGGATCTGTCTGGCTGTATTCAGAAAGTCTTCTGCATTTCTGGTAAGTATCTGCGGAACCGCATACATTCCCTTATTATTGTCCGGCAGGATATCCTTTGTCTCGCGTGAACTGAATCTCAGATTCTGTTTTGCACGGATAAAAGGGATAAAATATTTGTCATAACCTCCGAAACACTGATGAACCGCATTTCTGTACGCATATCCGGTAATGCCTTCAAGAGGTGCCAGATAAATATCCATTTCTGTCTCTCCTTTATTCAGCCAGTGTTCCAAGATAATAAAATCCTCTGCACTCTTCAAGATTTACTTTCACATATTTACCCAGAAGCGCTTCTGTTCCCGGGAAATGTACCAGAAGATTATACTCTGTTCTTCCTGTAAAAATGCCTTTTTCTTTGCTTTCCTCTTCCACAAGAACTTCCTGTACGGTTCCCTCAAAACGTGATGAACGCTTTCTTCCTTCCTGCTGAACCAGTGCAAGCAGACGGTTGAAACGCTCTTTTGCCACATCTTCCGGTACCTGATCTTCTTTCTGGGCAGCAGGTGTTCCGCTTCTCTTGGAATAAAGGAAGGTAAATGCTGTATCATAGCCGCATTTTGCAACAACATCAAGGGTCTCCTGGAAATCTTCTTCTGTCTCTCCCGGGAATCCTACGATAATATCTGTGGTAAGAGAAATATCTGGAATTGCAGTACGGATCTTATCTACAAGATTCAGATATTTTTCTTTGTCATAACGACGGTTCATTTCTTTCAGGATGCGGCTGCTTCCGGACTGAAGAGGCAGATGAAGATGATGGCAGATTTTTTTGCTTTTTGCCATAGTCTCGATCAATTCATCGGAAAGATCCTTCGGGTGTGAAGTCATGAAACGGATTCTTTTCAACCCTTCAATATCTTCAAGCATCTCCAGAAGTTTCGCAAAAGAAACCGGATTTTCCAGAGTCTTTCCATAGGAATTGACATTCTGTCCCAGGAGCATTACTTCTGAAACTCCGTCAGCCACCAGACGCTCCACTTCTTTTTTGATTGCTTCCGGCTCACGACTGCGTTCACGTCCTCTTACATAAGGTACAATACAGTAACTGCAGAAGTTATTGCAGCCAAACATGATATTTACACCTGATTTAAAGGTATAGTTACGTTCTGTAGGAAGATCTTCCACGATCTGGTCTGTGCCTTCCCAGATATCAACCACCTGACGGTCAGACTGAAGCATTCCATAAAAAAGTTCTGCAAATTTAAAAATATTGTGAGTTCCAAAAACAAGATTAACAAATGGATAAGATTTGCGGATCTTGTCCACTACGTGCTGTTCCTGCATCATACAGCCAAAAAGAATGATCTTCATGTCCGGGTTATGGTCTTTCAGACTGTGAAGATGTCCAAGACGGCCATATACCTTGAGATTGGCATTTTCACGAACTGTACATGTGTTATAGATCACGACATCCGCCTCTTCGCTGTCCTGTCTGTGATAACCGATCTCGTCCATGATACCTGCCACTGCTTCTGACTGTTTTTCATTCATCTGGCATCCAAAAGTTGTCAGACAGTAAGTAAGCGGTCTTCCAAGTGTGTTGGATTTCTGATCCGTCAGTGCTTTCGCCAGTTCAATAAAAGATTTCTGACGTGCAGTCTCATCTGCTTTATTCTGTTCTTTCTTTAATTCTTCTGTCATTTTATATTAACTCCTTATGATTCGATTGTTACGCAATATTTACATGATACAGGAAATCATACCTTCTGTCAAAACATTATTGATAACTGCTCATAATGAAAAAAGGAATTCCAGCGGAAGTGTATGTATTTCTCTGTATTCTCTTTCTGACTCCCCTTCCGCATATTCTTCTCTTTCAGGAATCTCAATACGGAAAGCTGGATTTTTACAGAGTTCGCTGAAAAACTGCTCCGGTGATCCGGTCCCGGATTCTTTCTGAACTGACGGCATTTCTCTGGCTGCTTTCCATTTCTCCACAGAAAAATCTCCCAGTTTCTTCATATGTCGCGCCAGCCGGTAACATTTCTGGTTAGTTGTAAACGATCCCGGCTGTTTAAAATATATAATTCTTTTTTCTGAATATCCAAAAGAAAGAAGCCCCCTTCCGGGATATTCCTGAAACACACTTACCAGTGCTTTTGTTTCATTTTCACTGGCTGGCTGCTGATAAATCTGCTTCCTTCTGTAATAGCTTGTCGGAAAATTTTCTTTCAGATCCACACCTCTTCCATTGCAGAAAAAATCCGTACATGGTACACCCTGCATTTTGAGCATCTGCCTGTAAATCGGATTTCTCACAGCCTGAAAGCCTTTATTATATATTTCATAGCCATCCGGATTCAGAAGTGGAATAAAGCATATTTTCCATTTCTGCAGCAATTCCCTGACATCATAAAGTTCTTCCAGTTTCCATCCACATTCCCAGTATTTTGCATATTCCTGAATCATTTTCAAAAGATGCCAGGGCATGTTTCTGTCTCTTCCACTAAGTCCACCCAGACAGAATATACATAAATCTCCCTGTCCCATTTCTATCATTGGGATCATCCTGTCATCATGACTTTTCCCGATAATCCGAAACTGGATAAGGCTGCTGTATCTTCCTGCTGCTTCCCACATTCCATAATACAGATTTTCATAACTGTTTATTTCCGTGTTGATCATTTCTGCTTCCTCCATATATTATATCTATGCTTATGTTACATAACTCCGCTGTTATAATATATGAAAAGAGACAGGTCATAAGACCTGCCTCTCGGAAATTACTTTAAAATTCTTTTTTGCGTTTGCGAACGATCACATATCCACCTGCAAGGAGTGAAAGAACTGCCAGCATGGACATTGTTCCGATCGGTGATTCATCGGCTGTGGATACTGCTGATTTGGAAGTAGAACCTGTATCTTTTGCTGCTGCAGTTACAGTCAGTTCAGCATCTGAATCATCTCCACCGTCACTGCCGCCGTCTGTCTGGCTGTAATCCGGTGCATCTGCCTCCGGGTTTTCTTTCTTCCATTCATTGTAGTCATCTTTAGTGATCTCTGCAGATTTAAACTGAACAGTTTTGTATTCTATGGAATCCGTCTTAACCCATTCACTGCCGTCATATCTGTATTTCTGGAAGAATACATACATGTTGTAAGTAGAAGCCTTGGTGATACCCTTCTTGGAGCCTACTTTCCATTTGTCATTCTTCTGGCTGTCTGTAGGAGTCTTGGAAGTACTCCAGTACAGAGGTACATATTTCTCATCTCCAACAACCGGATCTTTGTTATCCTGTCCTGCTCCTGTTACTGCAAATTCATAGAATACACCAGGATAGAATTTCTTTGCATCTTCAAGACCGGATACAGTACAGTCGCTTACTTTGTACGTCTTCGCATCACGAGTGGCTGTTCCAGGACGTTTCTTCATTACTGTGGAAGAAATCGGAATCTTTGCATATTTATGTGTTCCGTCTGCGAGTTTGAAATATACGTAAATCTTGAAGTCGCTTCCTTCCGGTACATCAGATACTGTTACTACATCTTTCGTATCTGCTTTTACGCTTCTGGTAGCTTTCTTTGCATCGTATGTTTTCTTGCCGATCGTGTAATAGTAAGAAAATTCCTGATTTGCTTTCAGTTTAAACTGAATGGTTTTATGATCCAGCCATGTCACACCGGATATGGAAGGTTTAAAAGTACTCGTTGTAGCTGTAGTCGGTGCAACTGTTGTTGGCGTACTTGTGGTCGGTGTTGTCGTGGACGGTGCTGCTGATGTTGTTGGTGGATTTTCTGTTGTCGTAGGTGTCTGAGCTGTCAGAATGGCAGTATCTCCACTGTCAGAAATCTTCACAGCATAAGATGCATCATCATAGTAAACAACATCTTTCACCTTTGCAAACTGCTCATTCGTTACAAGTGCTGTTTCACCGTTTTTACCAATTTCAGCAACAACAGTTGTATCTGCTTTCACTGTCGGAACAGTAACATAAACCTTACCTGTTCCTGTCAGTTCCCCTGTTACGATCAGGTGCATATTCTCTGCGCCGAAGTTAATATTCATGTCCTTCGGTTCAGCAGAAGTATCTTTGTTTCCGCTGACAGAAATATCGCCCTTAACTTCTACGGAGGTAGTCGTATAAACACCGCCTTTGGCACCTGTGTTGGCTGTAATTGTACCGCCTTCCAGTTTCAGTGTTCCTCCGTCATTTGTAATGGCACCTGCTACATTATCTTCTGTTGCAGCATTGTTTGTAAGAGTAACACCTGAGGTCATCTGGAATGTGCTTCCTGTACCTACAGAAACAAGTGTATCAGTCTTGCTGTCAGCTGGTGCATTTGTTACAGTTCCGTCAAGAGTCAGTGTAAATGAGTTAGCTGTATCTCCCTTGAAAGCCACCGCTGCATTTCCGGTGATATCAAACATCTTGCCTGCAAATCCGTCTTTTCTGGTGAATTTTACATCTGCTGCTCCGGATACGATACTGATTTTACCGGAATCAATTGTAACAGTTGTATCAATCACCTGAGACTTGGTTACCTTGATCTCAACTTCTGTACCATCTGCGGAAAGTTCTTTTGCTCTATTTACAGCTTCGGCAAGTGTAGCAAACGCTGTATCTGTACCACCAATATTAATTGTGATACCGGATTCTGTTGTCGGATCTGCTGTAGTTGCAGGTGTTTCAGATGTCTCTGTACTTCCGCTGGGTGCCGGTGCATCTGCTGTGGTTGTAGGTGCATCTGCTGTAGTCGCTGGTGTCTCTGCCGTACCTGCCGGCTGTGCAGGTGTTTCTGCTACAGGAGCTTCCGTAGTTGCAGGTGTCTCCTGTGTGGTCTGCGGTACCTCTGTAGTAGAAGGTGTCTCTTCTGTTGGCTGCTCTGCAGGTGTTTCCTCTGTAGCTTCTGCTCCTGTATCTACTGCTTCGCCGCCTTCTTCGCTTTCAACGCTGGCTGCTGCCGCCTCTGTTGCAGTCTCTTCAGCCGCCCATACAGAAGCCGGAACAGTTCCTGCTGCAAGAGTACCAGCCAGTAATATTGCAAATAACTGTTTTCGTCTCAATTTAAATCCTCCCTGTGAATTCTCACATATGTAACCCGTTACTGTAAACAGTAAGTCTTACTAAACTATTGATAATTATACACACGGTCCCCTGAATTGTCAAATATGGGACATAGAATGGATTTTGACCAAGTTACTGTGAACGGAGTGAACAGTAACCATTTATTTCCTGATCTGGCCGTTTCCATAGATGATATATTTCGTAGTTGTCAGCGCAAGCAGTCCCATTGGCCCTCTGGCATGAAGCTTCTGGGTACTGATACCGATTTCTGCGCCATATCCGAACTCAAAACCATCAGTAAATCGTGTAGACGCATTCACATAAACTGCCGCCGCATCTACTTCATCCAGGAATTTCTGGGCATTGGTATAATTATTGGTGATGATCGCCTCAGAATGTCCTGTATTGTAGCGGTTGATATGTGCAATTGCCTCGTCTACAGAATACACTACTTTAATTGAAAGTATGTAATCCAGATATTCCGTTCCCCAGTCCTCTTCGGTAGCAGGAACTGCTCCCGGCATCAGCGGACGGGCAGCTTCATCTGCACGCATTTCCACATCTTTTGTTTTCAGCCTTTCTGCAAGCACCGGAAGAAGTTCATCTTTTACCGCTGCATTTACCAGAAGTGATTCACAGGCATTGCAGACTCCGACTCTCTGTGTCTTGGCATTCATTATAATATCTGCTGCCATATTAAGATCTGCAGTCTCATCTACATAAATATGGCAGTTACCTGTTCCTGTCTCAATAACCGGAATCGTGCTCTGATTTACCACAGCTTTAATAAGTCCTCTTCCTCCACGTGGAATCAGCACATCAACATATTCATTCATCTTCATGAATTCTGCTGCTGTTTCCCTCGATGTATCCTCGATCAGCTGGATTGCATTTACTGTAACCCCTTCATTCTCAAGTGTTTCACGGATACAGTCTACAATTGCCTTATTGGAATGAATTGCATCACTTCCACCTTTGAGGATCACGACATTTCCTGTTTTAAAACAGAGTCCGAATGCATCTGCCGTGACATTGGGGCGGGCTTCATAAATGATTCCGATCACACCTAAGGGAACTCTTTTCTGACCGATGAGAAGACCGTTGGGACGTTTTTTCATTCCTGTCACTTCACCAATCGGATCTTCCAGTGACACCAGCTGTCTCAGTCCCTCAGCCATTCCCCGGATTCTTTCTTCTGTAAGAAGAAGTCTGTCGATCAGACCTTCCGGCATATTATTTTTCTTTCCGTTTGCAACATCTTCTGCATTAGCTTTCAGAAGCTGTTCTGTACATTCAACCAGATGATCTGCCACTGCTGTAAGTACTTTATTTTTACTGTCTGTTGTAATAGTCCTCAGTGCGTTTTCTGCTTCTTTTGCATTTTTGCCAAGCTTTAAAAGCATCTCGTTCATTTTCTGCCGCCTCCTTTATGCTGCCCCTGTTTATTTCAGATAAAAAGTAGAAGTCTCTGTTGCGATAATCTCCGGAGAAATATCCGTAGGTTCTACAGGCACCTCATCCAGGATCTGAAAATCAAATGCTACTGCCAGACGCTTAATCTGTGGATGTTTTTCCAGAAAACGGTCATAAAATCCACCGCCATATCCTACTCTGTGATTTTCCCGGTCAAAAGCAACTCCCGGCATGATCATCAATGCTTCTTCCCACTGGATGATTTCACCTCTTGCCGGCTCCGGGATTCCGAAATATCCTTTTTCGAGCTGTGAAAAATCAGTCAGTTTATAAAATACCATATCCTGTCCCACAACTTTCGGAACTGCGACTTCCTTACCTGCTTTCCAGGCTTCTTCAATAATAAATCCAGTCATTACTTCATGGTTATAATCTGCATAGGCAAGAATACGGGAACTGTTCTGAAATTCAGGAAGTTTCGTCACTCTTTCCGTGATCATTCGGCTCCATTTCTCAACCTCTTCATCTGTGCAGGATTTTCTTGCTGCAAAGATTTTTTTTCTAATTGCCTTTTTTTCTTCCATTTTTTTCTCCCAGATTTACAATCGTTCCATCTTTTTCTTTGATGTCTATATTATTCAGCTGTGCCCTTAAGTTATTACGTACAGCTGCCAGATATTCCTGTCGGAGTTCTGCCTGTTCCGCTTTTTCTTCCTCTGTAAGGCCTACACTTTTGGCCTTATGAGCAAGTGTATTGATTCTGTCAATTTTTTCGTTGTCCATCATGTCAGTTTCTCCTCTATAAAAGTTTCTCGATATAATCAATAAGATAAAATTCTTCTTTTTTGTCACCCACAAAAAGCGTTCCGTAATTACGCCCTTCTATGATCTTGTGAATCACATGAAAATCTGCTCCATTGGCAATGACCATGTCAGCACCTGCAGCTGTGGCAATTTCTGCTGCCGTAAGTTTCGTAGCCATCCCGCCTGTACCGACCTTACTTTTTGGTCCCTTACCCATGCTGAGAAGTTTTTCGTCCAATTTTTCAACTGTATCAATAAATTTCGCCTCAGGATTGGTATTCGGATCATCGGTAAATAATCCATCAATATCGGAAAGCAAAATAAGGAGATCTGCCCCGATAAGCCCTGCAATTACTGCAGAAAGAGTATCATTATCACCAAAAGAGTCAAGCATTTCCAGCTCATAGCTTGAAATGGAGTCATTTTCATTTACAACAGGGATTGCTCCCATTTCAAAAAGTTCACCGAAAGTATTTCTTGCATTTGCGCGGTTCAGATTATTAACCATTGTATTCTTGGTCATAAGGATCTGCGCAGCCACCTGGTTATACTCAGCAAATAGTTTCTGATAAATCATCATAAGTTTTGCCTGTCCCACTGCAGAACATGCCTGTTTCTTCTTCAGTTCTGTCGGTTTTTCATGAAGACCGAAAGAAGAAGCTCCCACTGCAACTGCACCGGAAGTAACCAGTACCACATCTTTCCCCTGATTGTGAAGATCACTCAGTTCACGGACCAGCACTTCAAGTTTGCGCAGATCCAGTTTATTTGTTTCTTTGTGGATCAAAGAGGAGGAACCAACTTTGACCACAATACGCTTTTTGTTTTTCAGCAGTTCTCTGTAATTCATAGTGTCTGTATCTCCAGTTATTTATTGATAGGTAATTGCATCCAGTTTGTCGTCCTGTACGATCTCAACCCAGGTAACTCCGGGATTCAGCTTAACTTCCTGATTATCCATTGTTATATAATGAGTCACACCCCATGGGGAATCCTTCTGCCAGATAATGTCGATGGCCCTGCCCCTGGTAATGTATTTGCCTTTTCCTCCGGAATTACCATTTCCATCTGTGATCGTGTCTATCTTTTTATAGCTTGTACCCTCGTAAGTCGTAACATCGGAATACTGAACCAGTATATTATCGCAGGTAAGCTGTTCTCCGGTGAGATTGTCAATCTGCGCAGCCCCGAACTGATAACGACTGTATTTCTTCGTTTCAGGATCATATATGAAATACGGATGATTATGGTTAAAGTTATCAAAATGAACTTCATTTGCCACTGTACCCTGAGGCAGAGTATTCTCACTTCCGTCCTCAGCAAATACATAATGGCCTTCATAACCGTCTTTGAATTCTCTCCGGTATCCCATTTTGTCGATTCCCTGCTGGATAAGCTCGTAGTTTGTATAGGCATTGTGCGGTGGTTTTCTGTCACTCGATCTGAAAAATGCCGTACTGCCAAGCTTAATGCCGTTCAGATTATCGATCAGATGCTGTTCAAAATAAGGCAGTGCAAAAGCAGACTGTCCATAATGAGCATAAATAGCATCAAACTCATTTGCATAAAAAATATAATAATCCCTGCAGCTTCTTATGGAGCCGATTCTTTCCACATCCTGGTAATCCTCAAAAATCCCCATCAGTCTGGTAATATCTCCTTCTACAGGTGCTTCATATATTACGCCTGCATTTGCAATCCCGCTCTGCGGACATCCTTCGCGGATGTTATTCAGCATAACTGCAACTGGTCTTACCCTGCCCTCAGATTCCGGTACATCAAGACCCGTCAGATAACTTTTGACCATTTCATCTCCATCTGCTGCATAAACCATCTGTGGTACAGTTCCGATCATCAGTGCTGCAAGTGCTGCTGCAAGAATTTTCTTTTTCATACGGTACAATTCCTTTCTTATCTTGTAATACCAAGGTCTTCCAGTGCCTGTGCCTGCTTTCTTTCCATTACGGCCGCTTCTTCCGGTTCCATATGGTCATATCCCAGAAGATGAAGCATACTGTGTGCAAACAGGAAACTGAACTCCCTCTCTACACTGTGTCCGTATTCTTCTGCCTGTGCAAATACTTTGTCTACGGAAATCATAACATCTCCAAGTACAAGTTCTTCTGTATCCAGATCAAAATATTCATCCTGATCCTCTACAATAGAATAATCTGCCGGTGTCTCAAACGGGATCATCGGAAAAGAAAGCACATCTGTCGGTGCTCCGATAGAACGGAACTCCTGATTTACTTTTTTTATTTCTTCATTATCTGTGATCACAAGATTGACACTGACATCATAGGGACAGTGCTCTGTTTCCAGGATATGAGCTGCTACTCTGGAAGCCAGTTTCTCGTAATCTATATTAAGCTGACGCTCTGTTTCATATTCGATCTGAATGGTCATTCTCCACTCCTCCTGGCCGGTCGTGACTGTTTACGTGCCGGTTTCTGTTTTTTTTCGTAATTTTCGTAAGCCTGAACAATCTGCTGTACAAGCGGGTGACGTACGACATCTTTACTTGTAAGTTTACAGAATCCAATATCATCTATATTCTTCAGGACTTTCATTGCAACATCCAGTCCTGACACCGCATCTTTCGGAAGGTCCTTCTGAGAAGCGTCACCTGTGACAACAACTTTTGAACCAAATCCTATACGTGTCAGAAACATTTTCATCTGTGCAGGTGTTGTATTCTGTGCCTCATCAAGGATAATAAACGCATTATCCAGTGTACGGCCTCTCATATAAGCAAGAGGAGCTACCTCGATAAGGCCTCTCTCCATATTTTTTGCAAAACTGTCAGCCCCCATGATCTGGTAAAGGGCATCATACAGTGGTCGTAAATAAGGATCGACCTTACTCTGAAGATCTCCGGGAAGGAAACCAAGTTTCTCGCCTGCTTCGATTGCAGGTCTTGTCAGAATGATCCTGCTCACTTCTTCATTTCGAAATGCAGTGACTGCCATGGCCATGGCTAGGTAAGTCTTTCCTGTTCCTGCCGGTCCTACCCCGAACACGATCATCTTCTGGCGGATCTGTTCAACATAATCTTTCTGCCCAAGAGTCTTGGGTTTGACAGGTCTGCCCTGTATTGTATTGCAGATAAAATCTTTATCAATTTCTGTAAGTACCTGATTCCGTTCTTCCATTGCCAGAGAAAGCGCATATGTTACATTCTGTCTGGTAATAGTATTTCCTCTTCGTGCCAGTTCCACCAGTTCTTCTATCAGTTTACGGGCCTGGCCGGCGCTTTGCTCCGTCCCCAGGATTTTCAGCATACCGTCTCTGGATATCAGGGTTACATTCAGCGTTCGCTCAATCAGTTTCAGGTGCTCATCAAACTGTCCTGATATATTGCCTTCCAGATCTGCGGGGATCTGAATGTGTAACTCGATAATGCTGTTAGTCATTCTCTGCTGTCCTTTCTGCCGGCTGCTCCATCATCTCTGTCGGAACCTCACTGCCGGTTTTTTGAATAATTTCCAAAGACCCTTTGCTGATGCAGGTCTTATGGTCCACATTTATTTTAACATTATTTTCAGATATTTGAACCCCTTTTTCCATTAATTTTTCTTCATAAAGCTGTAAACTTCGCCAGGCAGCAGCTTTCGCTTCTTTTTCAGTACGTGTCACCTTCTGAATGCGGAAATTTCTGTCTGTGATCCTGCCAGCTGTCAGAGGAAGCATATATGTATCTGTAATCTTCAGTTTAAAATATTCTGTAAATCTGTGCCACTGATCCTCCTGTAGTTTTCCGGGTCCCAAATACCAGTTTCCAATCTGCAGGGAAAATCTGTAGTATTTCCTGTCTGTGTATACGGGTTTTTCATACTCTATCGGAGTCTCATGATAATAGGCCAGCCTTCGTTTTATATAGATATCTGCGTCTGCATGTACATATTCATAGCGTACCACTTCCTGACTGTCATCTCTGATCTCAATTCTTCCTGAAACAAGAATATCTCCTTTTTTGCAGACATCTCCCGTTTTTACCAAGGGAACGCCTGTTCTTGTTATCATTTTGACTATTTTCCCTTCTTCCCCTGCTGCCAGATCACAACTTTCCTCCTTCGATTTTCTGAGTTCTGTCTGAAAAATGCCTTCACGAATCATGACCTGGAGCCAGGCACCGTTAAGGCTCACCGAAACCCACGACACTTCCGGATATTCATCCCTTACTGCAGCGGCAACATCTGCACAATGTATTCTGGACTTTGGAGTTCCGGGAGTGATCCCCTGCCGTTCCAGAAACCTCAGTATTTCCGGTGTGCTGTTTTTCAGGTTGCCCTCTACAGATATGTTCCATATACGGGTCGAAAAATAAAGAAGAAGTCCCAGGCAGAATATTATTCCTGCAAAAAAAGCCTTTCTTTTTTTGCTTTGATAAAAAAAGAAGGGCAATCCACGTTTTTCAAGAATATGTATTTTTGTATTCGTTTTCTGCCGCAGAGGCTTTAACTGAAAAAAAGCACGTACACTTATAAGACAGGTATAACAGTCTGGCGCCGTGCAGATAATGTTTCTGACGCAGATACCACGGTTCCGACACAGATTCAGAAATCGTTCAGCCTGTTCTCCCTGTATCTGTATCTTCACACAGCCTTTTCTCATGCCTGGGATTTCATTCATTTTTTGCCTCCTGCTGTTCCAGAATAATCAGGAAAAAACGCCCGCTAACCCGCATTTCCTCTGTTGTATACCATGGGATTTCAAGATTGCTGCCCTGAAGTGTTATCTTTCCCCTGAATGTCAGTATGATTATTTCTTCTTTTGTGTAATGCAAAAGGCTTTTGTAGTTTTCAATCACAGCCTGATTTTTGCCGGTTATGGTAACAACAGTTTCCTTTTCTGCCAGATCACCCGGAACTTCAAGTGCAGACAGCAGATTATCTTTCCACTGATATCTTTTTTGCATCAGGCAAAAAACCTCCGGCTTTTACACTTAATGTATGCCGGAGGTTTCTTTGATATTCTTTATACTGACCGAAACAAAACCATGGAAAACCATAAAATTGTATTACCACCCAGATTATATTCCATCTGCTCTTTTTCCACGATTTCATTTACGACAACGCCGTGACTCTCAAGACATGGATGCATCCGGTCAGGATGTCTGCATGGCTTTCCCTGTGGAAACGCACATTCTTCGCAGATATCACAGGATTCAGTCGAAAGAGTAAATGTATCATATCCCATATTTTTAAGAAATCTGTCTACTTCTGTAGTCAGATTCTCGTGAGCATCTCTTGTTGCAAGCATCTCTTCCATGTTCATAACATCAGAAACTTCTGCTACACTGGAAAAAAAGACTGCCTGATCATATTTATGAATTCTGTCTCTGCACTCTTCAAGTGTTCCTACCGCAGGTGGACAGGCCCATGTGGAATTATATCTCTCACATTCCTGCTGACAGACAATACGTACTCTTTTTTCAACTGCGATATCAGCTGCATTCAGAAGGCGGTATTCATAAATCGGATACTGTGAAATAAACGCCTCAAAATCTGCAGTGTTAAACTCTGTTCCCATCAGGAATTACCCCCATTAATCCAGAATGATCAGTGCCATAAATACCAGATTTTCATCTCCGCTGTTTGTAAGTCCATGGCCTTTGCCATCAGGTGTAAATGTAACATCACCTGCTTCTACCATACGAAGTGTTCCATTATCACTGTAAATACCTTTACCGGAAAGGATATAATAAGTCTCACTTTCGTTATGATGTTCATGATATCCAAGGGAGCATCCTGGTTCAAGAGTAACTTCCGCATACATTCTGCATTTTCCGTTTAACTGTTTTTCATCGAGAAGTCGTTTGATAAGAACATGTCCCTCTCCGCCAGCCATATTTTCTACTCTTTCTGTTGTCATTTGCATATCCTCCTATAATGATATATTAGCCGCCATATAAAGCAGCCTGTATTACAAATCAGAGTCAGACCCTGAAGTGTATTTATTTATGATACGGTTCGTGATTCAGTATTCGATATCCTCTGTAAATCTGTTCCAGAAGAATCATCTGCATCAGCTGATGCGGAAAAGTCATTCTGGAAAAACTGAGTTTATAATCAGCTCTTTTCAGAACCTGATCTCCAAGTCCCAGTGATCCGCCGATCACAAAATCTATGGTACTCTTTCCCTCAACTCCAAGCTGTCCAATTTTCTTTGAAAGTTCTACTGAATCCAGCATCTTACCGTCTATCGCAAGGGCAATCACATAATCCTGATCACGGATATGCTTCATGAGCCGTTCTCCTTCGATTGCCTTAATCTGTTCATTCAGAGCATCTGAAGCCTTGTCCGGTGTCTTTTCGTCCGGAACCTGGCAGAATGTCAGTTTACAATAACGGCTCAGGCGTTTGGAATATTCCTTTATTCCGTCATTCAGATACTTTTCTTTTATTTTTCCTACTGTTATGATTCGAATTTCCATTACAGTACTTCCTCTATATAATTCTGGAACTCTTCCATCGTCATCAGTACCTTACGAGGTTTTGTTCCCTCTTCCGGTCCTACCACACCGGCATCACACAACTGATCCATGATACGGGCAGCCCTGTTGAAGCCGATCTTGAACATTCGCTGCAGCATGCCAATGGAGGCTTTTTCCTTGTCAATAATAAATTTCCCGGCTTCCTCAAAATAGACGTCTCTTTCTTCATTGCGGTCTCCGCCTCCCGAAAGAGAAACTGTATTAACCTGCTGCTCAATCTGAGTATTATACTGTGTTCCAGGATTCTTATCCGCAAGGAATGCCACAATATCACTGACTTCTTCATCTGATACAAAAGCCCCCTGCAGTCTTGCAGGTTTCTGATATCCCTGAGGATAAAACAGCATATCACCTTTTCCGAGGAGTTTCTCAGCTCCATTCATATCCAGGATTGTTCTTGAGTCTACACCTGAAGAAACAGAAAATGCAACCCTGGACGGCATATTTGCCTTGATAAGTCCGGTAATAACATTTACAGACGGACGCTGAGTGGCGATGATCAGATGGATTCCTGCTGCACGTGCAAGCTGAGCCAGGCGACAGATTGCATCTTCTACCTCACCAGGTGCCACCATCATAAGGTCTGCAAGCTCGTCAACGATGATTACAATCTGAGGAATCTTATCCGGACGTTCTTCACCTTCCGGAATACGCATACCTTCTACTTTACGGTTATACTCCTCCAGATTGCGGACACTATATTCTGCAAATGTGTTATAACGGTTCATCATTTCCGAAACGGCCCAGTTCAGGGCTCCTGCTGCTTTTTTCGGATCTGTCACAACCGGGATAAAGAGGTGTGGAATTCCATTATAAACACTTAATTCCACGACCTTCGGGTCGATCATGATCAGTTTTACATCATCCGGTGATGCTTTATAAAGAAGGCTGACGATCAGCGTATTAATGCAGACAGATTTACCGGACCCTGTTGCTCCTGCTATCAGAAGATGCGGCATTTTTGCAATATCTGTAACAACCGGTTTACCTGCAATATCTTTACCTACCGCAAACGCCAGCTTTGATTTCGCACTCTGGAATTCCTGTGACTGAATGATATCCCTGAGCATAACTGCCTGATTTTCTTTATTTGGAACCTCAATCCCCACTGCTGCCTTACCCGGAATAGGCGCCTCGATACGAATATCCGGAGTTGCAAGATTCAGTTTGATATCATCCGCAAGATTTACGATCTTGCTGACCTTCACACCCATTTCAGGCTGAAGTTCATATCTCGTAACAGTAGGGCCACAGCTGACATTGGTAACCGTAACGTTTACTCCGAAATTATGCAGTGTATCCTGAAGTTTCTGTGCAGTCTGTCGAAGATGCGCATCTGAATCTCCCTGAGACTTCCCACTTCCTCTTTTGAGAAGTTTCAGAGGCGGGAAATGATACTCTTTTTTTACAATTTCTTCCTGCTTCGTGATCTCTTTCTGAATATTCTGTATACCACTTTCAATCTCCTGCTGAGAAGACTTCGGATTTTTGGCTGGCTGGCTGCTTCTGGCCTCCGGTGCAGATTCCGGCTGTGGTACTGTTTCCGGCTGAACCGGTGCGGCTGAAACAGGCTCTTCCGGCCAGGTTTCTGCAGGTTCCATATACTCCGGCACAGGTTCTTCCTGTATAACTTCTTCAATTGGCGGTTCATCTACAGATTCTTCCTGTGCAGGCTGTGATTCATCATAAACAGGTTCAGATCTGTGGATCTTAAACTCAAGCTGTCCGCGTCCTGTTTCCTGGGCTTTTACCGAATATTCATCACTGTCTGCCGCCTGAACTTCTGCATTTATATTTTCTCCTGCCACTGCTTCTTCCGGCTGATAAATGGAAATAGCCGGTGCTTCCGGCTGTTCGCTCTGAGGCGGCGGTGTCAGTTTTGTTCCCTCAAGGAAACCTCCTGTATGAATCTCTGACTGATTCATTTTGGAAGAATTGCGGTCTTTTCGTCTTTTCTGTACGGCTGTGCCCTGTTTTTCCTCTGCAAGAGCAGCTTCCAGTTCTTTCATTCTTTCAGCTTTGCGCTGTTCACGTTTCTGTAAACGTTCCTGCTCACGCAGTTCTTTTCTCATATCACGTTCCGGCTGTCCTTCCATATAAAGATCATGCCCGTCCTTTACAACTGCGCAGATCATGTCCCAGATTCTGAAAATAAAACCAAAGAAAGACTTCTGCGTGATCAGAATCAGCGAGATCAGAAGCACAAGAAAAATAATGACATAGCCGCCTGCCACTCCGAATGCAGAAGTTGTTGAAATACAGATTGCGCCGCCAAGAACACCACCACCTGTATGGTATCCTGAGCAAAGACTGTAATAATCTGCCAGAGTTATACTCTTCATATATCCCTCTGTCAACAGCTGAATCAGGCCGCAGAGAAAAACAAAAAACACGACTGCAGCCAGCACTTTTTTATATGCAAGGGGATTATTTCTGTTGGACATAAGAAAAGCCGCACCTACAAACAACAATACAGGGAAAACATATGCCAGCAGCCCCATTACACCAAATGAAACTGTACTGATAGTATTTCCGACAGTTCCGCCCATTCCCAGATTGCTTATGATCAGAATTATGGATGCCGCCAGAATGATCAGCAGAATAATTTCTGTCTGAAATCCACTGGTAACTCCCTGGCTTACGTTTTTTTTCTGATTTGCTTTTGATTTTCCGGAAGTTTTCCTGGTGGTTCCTTTTCTGCTGTTCGTTTTCTTTGTTGCTGCCATTCCGGCACCCCTCCTATTTCTTTTTTGTTATCACATATAACTGATAACCAGTGATACAAATCCTATTACAAAACAGTAAACTGCAAGGACTCTGAATCTGCCTCTGTGTACGAGCTTAAGCAGTTCCCGTATGGTGAGTGCCCCTACAAAAGCAGCTATTACCATACCCAGAACATATGTAACTCCAAGGCCTGCCGTCATCTCTGCCGACCCAAACTGACCAAGTTCAAGAATCATTGCACCTATGATCGCCGGTATTGACATAATATAAGAATATTTTACAGCAAAACTCCGGCTGTATCCGCTCATAAGTCCGGCGCTGATGGTCATCCCGCTTCTGGACAGCCCCGGAAATACAGAAAGTCCCTGGCAGATTCCAATCCACATTGCGCTTGAATAACTGGCATCCCGGGCTGTTTTTGAACCGCCTGCCCGACTCAGATCAATAACAAGCAGAATGATACCCGTGATCAGAATTCCCGCTCCGGGTACAAGTCTGGATTCTGCCGCAAGAGTTACCAGTCTTCTGGAGGTATATCCAAGAAGAACTGTAGGAACCGTAGACAGAAGTATCAGCACCGTAAATTTGCGATATGTGGAATTTATGATCTTTGCGTAATGAAGATTATCACCGGTTCTTCGATTATGAATAAAAAGGCTGGCATTTCCAATAAGATCAAATGTCATATCAAACGCTTCATAAAGAATATGCCGTATGTCTTTCTGAAATGTCATAAACACTGCTGCCAGTGTTCCCAGATGAAGCATGGTTTCCAGAAGCACTCCCGGCCCGTGCTGCATTCCCATGAGGTTTTCTGCAATGCAGAGGTGTCCGAAACTGCTTACAGGAAGGAATTCCGTTATTCCCTGTATGATTGCAAGTAAAATAACATATAATACAGTCATATTTATACCCTGTTCTTTCGTCTATTGTTTGTTACAAAAGTCCACTAATCCTGGTCAGTATAACACATCCGGAAAAAAGTTACAAGAAAAACCGAACATCTGTACTTGATTCGTCAGGCAACTCGTATTTACTCCTGTACATAATTTTCAAAACTCATCTCTTTGTTGTTAAAATTATTAAAAAAATCTTCCGGTACAAGTCTGCCGCTCTTCAGTCCTTCCGCAAAATATAAAAGATTTTCAACACTGATCGCAGCACCGCTTATTCCTGAATTAGCAGCCGAAATATATTCCAGCTGTTTTTCATATTCACCTTTCAGATAAGAAGTTATAAACAGAAATGTATATTTAGAAACTTCCTCATTAAAATTTTGCCACCATCTGTTGGAATTCAGTTTTTCTGAACGCATTCTGTTTTCATTTATATAGCGGCTCATTTCATCTGCCGATCCTCTGCTGATATTAAATCCGTCTTTATAAGACTTATTATCAATAATTGTTCCACATGCACCATGCGAAATAATAACATCAGGTCGTCTGGAATCTCCCAGCCTCATACCTTCAAACCCAAGTTCCTCCGTAAACAGTTCTGCAGTTCTGATTTCAAACTCCCTCGCATCAGCATTTTTTCCGGACTTTGTTGCGGCATCGCTGTATGCAAGTTCAATAAGAACAAGATATTTATGATCCAGATATTTAAGTTTTTTGCGGACTCTGTCTTTAATTTCATTGATATTATCTTTCAGGCAGGATTCTCCCGGCGGCAGTTCCAGTCCTCTGATCCTGTCTTTCAGTCTGTATCTGTCACCGTTTTTCTGTATATCGATCCCTATGGAAATAAGACCTTTTATATGATCTTCCAGTGCTGCCGGATCCATATCAAGTGCAGCATCTTTCAGTTTTTGTCTGATCTGTTCCAGAGACTTCTCTGTTGATGACATTGCCTTCAGGATAGCAGCTCTCTGATATCTCAGATAATCAGCTCCATGTGCCTTGTTTGACGCCAGCATTTCAAACAGGACAATTCTGTCAGGTCTTCGATGGCTCGAATTGCCATATGCGCGGATAAGCGCCTTTTCTCCGGCTCTTGTCAGTGAATATGTCTGCAGTTCTGCTTCATACGTATGTCCTCTGTAACAGCCTTTTTTTATTTTTGCCGATGTTTCAACCCAGCCCATCTGCATACACCAGCTGGCAATTCCCCTTGCATATTTGTCTGAGTCACCTTCATCATTGCTGCGCACTGCTGTCTTTTCTTTCGTTCCATCTGCTTCAGCATAATCACACAGATACACCTCCTGTGGAATCGATGTAAAACCCAGTTCTCCTTCAAATCCCAGTTTACCTCCCAGATTGAATTTTGTCTGGTTGTCCTGTTCTTTCAGAAGCGACAGGATTCGTATAACCGGCGGATATGACAAAAGAGCCATAGAAAGTGCTTTTTTCTCTTCTGTTGAATCATTCCCTGAATCTGCAAGCTCTATCCCGGTCGAAGTTATTTTACATGTATCGGACTTTTTATTATATTCAAGAAGTCCGCAGGATATTGCCCAGCGCAGATATCCGTCTGCTGACCAGTCGTCCGTATACGGTTTTTTTATTGTTATCTCTCCAGCCGGAGTCTCATATACTTTCTTCTTCTGACCATCGATCACTGCCTGGACAATGCCTGTGCACAAAGCCTTTTCACGTCCCTGCGGCCCGGCACCTTTTCCTTTCAGAAGACCATATTTGACTTCAATTGAATTCTGGTCCATCTGTTCACAGAAAAGTTCATAATCCTGTTTTGAGATCTGTTTCAGATACAGCAGATACGGCAGACGTTCTTCGATCAGCCATTTATTTTCTTCTGATCCATGCTGAAATATACTGACAACTTTTTTTAATTTTTTCAGATCTCCCGGGTTCTGCACCCAGCCAAATGTACGCTTTGCTGCCATCCTGCCGCCTCCTCTGCTTTTGTTTAATAGTTTGTGATAAGAACTTCTCTGGTCACCAGTTCCGTCTTTTTGGACTGATAATTGCTGTTTTTGTAATTATAATTTATGGCATGTGTATGGTATTGTCTCTTCCATCTCATCAGTTCCTCATTACGCACACCTTTGTGTTCTGTAACATTTGACAAAGCAAATTGAACCCCATGTCTGTCCAGTCTGTCCAGCAGTTCAAACAATGCCAGATCATCTTCTACGTTCCAGCCTTCAAAGCCTCTTTTTCCGTCATTATAGCTGGCTGTTGTGATTCGATACGGTGGATCAGCATACAAAAAATCTCCCTGACCCAGGAAACGCAGGTCAAGGTTATGAAAATTGCAGCTGCTGAATTCAATATTCCTGAGACGTTCATGAAAAGCGATCAGATTCTCCCTCATTCTGGGATTAAAGCTACTTCTGTTCCGTCCGAAAGGATTATTAAATTCACGGCTGTTATTAAATCTGAACTGATAATTAAAAGAATAGCACACCAGCACATATAGTTCTATCGGGTCACGTTCTTCCACAGGCTTTGAATTGTAATGTGATCTGAATTGCAGATATTCATTTTCGTTTGTCATACTCAGATTCCACTCTTTTATAATGGAATCAATCCTGTCCAGCAGTTCATCAACTGTAAGTCTCTGAAAAGCCCTGTAAATGTCGATCACAAAAAAGTTGATATCATTTGCAAATATCCGGTTTGCAGTTACATTTGTGCACACATCACAGCCACCTGCAAACAGATCATACATTGTATTAATTCTTCCCGGGAAAAATCTCATTATTTTGGGCAGCATTTTGTATTTACCCCCAATATAATTTAACGGTGACTTGTAATATGGCATTAAATTTCTCCTACTTTTCAAAAAAATATAGTTGTTCTTTGACTCCTCCCGGAGTTGTTCCTGCATTATTATAACGTCTGTAATCCATCTGGATCAGTTCAAACGTACCTGGTCTTGCATATTTCTCACAGATTTCTGTCAGTTTCTCTGTAGGCAGCAGTCCCTCATTATTGTAACTTATCAGTACATAACGGGTCTGCGCTTCCTGGATCAGCCTGTCAAAAGCTCCCTCAACTTTTCTTGACATACAAAAATCTGATTTCTGCGTCTCATAATCACGCATTCCTGTCACTCCGTGGATTGCCGGATCGTCATAGCGTGCAATTGTTTCCAGCACATGGTAATTCGGCAGATACTGTCTGGAATTATACGGCGGATCCGCATACAGAAGATCTCCTCTGATATTTGCTTTCGGCAGCAATGTATCACAGTTTTCATTAAAAAACTCAACATGTCCCCTGTGAATTATTACAGGTCTTTTCAAGACAAGGGAATTATACGTTCTCTTATCCCAGTGTTTCAGGTATGCACCGTATACTCCTGCAATATTACTTACATAAGGGACTGCCGCAATCAGTGATGCAAGAAGGTAAAAGTATTCATCGTCATCAATCAGAGCCTGCTGTTTCCATTTTTCAATCGTCATCCTGATAATATCTATTCTGACTGCATTATCATTCTGAAAATACATACGTTTTATATCATCATGTGGAGAATAATTCTGATAAACAAAACATTCTTTCAGATCAAAGCCACTTTTTTCCAGGGAAAGGCTGTTCAGAAAATCTATCGGGTCATCTATACCGTTATTTCTGAGATCATCAAATGCCGGAACCATATCCAAAGCGGTTGTTCCTCTGTTTAATACATATGAAAAATACATAATGTCATTTCCAATAACATTATAATTTTTTTCTTTCAGATATGCTGCAACAGCCCCGCTGCCTGAAAACACATCAATCACTGTATTGACATTCTGCATCTTCATATCAATAACATTTTCAATATCGCCCAATAAATTTGTCTTCCCGCCTATATATCTCACGTCTCTTCACTTCCCGGATCTTTTATCTCTTCAAATTACAGAATCCGTAACTGATCAGTACCCTCACAGTTACCAGAATTCTTTCATTATATCTTAATGCATTCCTGAAATCAACAGAATTCTTCCTCTGTACAGGTTACAAAAAAGACCCCGCAGTTTTCTGCGAGGCCTTTTGATGCCGAAGTATGCAAGAGAAGCTGCCAGTGGCAGGTTCTCTGTATTATTTTATTCTGATGTATCAGTCGTTCTGATGAGGCAGTCTTGCATCGATCATGTTCATCAGATGATCTGTGCAGTGAAGCGGTGCTACAAAAGCAGCATCTTTTACTGCAACAAGTTTTGCATCTTTGCAATCCAGAACACCACCGGAGATCTGTCCCATTTCTGCATAACGATAAACCGGAAGTTTATCATTCATGTCATCAGAAATGTCTTCTACATCATCATATGGCATTTCAATCTCATATACATGAGCCAGTTCTGCAGCAACTTCCCAGTTGGAGAATACTACATCTTCTTCAACAGCCTGTTCTACCGGCTGAAGTCTGCGCTCTGTATTTGTAAATGTACCATATGTGGAAGCAAATCCTGTTCCAGGGATCACAACATCTGCAAGTTTTGCAGTTTCTGTCATATGAGTATCACAAACCATCAGGAATACAAGGTTCTTCAGAAGCTCTGTATCCGGATCTTCACCAAATACGAGGAGTGCTTTCACACCTTCCAGAGCTTCAGCACCTGCTGTAACTCCCAGATCTACAAGACCCTGGCTGTTATTCTTAGCTCTCAGCATAAGGATACCGTCACGGGCTTTTCCGATATGGCCGGAAACAACAGCGATATCAGACAGTAATTCAGCAGCTTCTACGCTTACTACGTTCTGCTGGAATACGATCATTGCTCTCTTGGCATTTGCATAAAGTTCAGCAACTTCTTTTACTTCATCGCATACAGCTGCTCCTTCAACGGAAGCCTTGAATGCATCGAATCCTTCTTTATCTGCACCCTTGCCCATATCAACCAGAGCTTTGGCAACACCTTTGAAGAATCCAAGAGTATTGTCAGTTGTAACTGTCTTATAAACAAAGCTCATGTGATCCTGCTCATATCCTTCCGGATTTACGAGGATAACCTTTGCTCCGTTCTTTGCAGCCTGTTTCAGTTTCAGACGGATAACCTGATTTTCTTTTGCGACAAATCCTGCACACAGGATTACTTCTGCAGAAAGAAGTTCATCAATTGTGTTCGGAGATGCATCTACACCCAGAACATTCTTCAGACCGTTTTCTCTGTTATTGAAGCAGAGAGTCTTTGCTCCGATAGCATCTGCGAAGGATTTGATCACAAATGCTTCTTCGTTTGTATATCTGTCAGAAATTGCAACTGCAACTGCATCTTTGCCATATTTGGCAGCAAGAGCTTCAGCTTTCTTGGTTGTGAGCACGAATGCCTCGTGATAATCAACTTCTGTAAGCTGTCCGTCTTTTCTTGCCATAGGATCAAGAATCTTGTCTTCCATAACAGCACAGTCAAATCCGAATTTACCACGTCCACAGAGAAGTCCTTTATTTACAGCACCTTCTCTGTCAGGTAATGCTTTTACAAGCATATCGCCATATGTTTCCAGATGCATGGAGCATCCAACAGAACAATAAGCACAGGTAGTATCTGTAACATCTGTATCCAGCGGAACAGATTTTTCCAGTGAAAGGTTCTCCTGAAGTGCGCCTGTCGGGCAGACACTTACACACTGTCCACAGGAAATACATCCTGTCTCTGTAAGAGGCTGTTCCAGAGCCGGCATTACAACTGTATCAAATCCACGTTTAACAAGACCAAGCGCGCCAACGCCCATAACTTCATCACAGGCACGTACACAGAGTCCGCAGAGGATACACTTGTTCGGATCTCTCAGGATGAACGGATGCTCATCATGGAAATCAACTTCGTTAATATCTCCTGCAAAACGATCCGGATCAACTCCGTACATATTTGCATAGGAAATCAGTTTACATTCAAAGTAATCTTTACAGCCACATTCCAGACAACGATGAGCTTCTTCTACAGCCTGCTCTTCATCATATCCGAATACAACTTCTGTAAAGTTATCTTTTCTTTCTTCCGCATTCAGCTGTTCCATAGTCGGACGGCACATTCTTTCACGGTCTTCAAATGTAGCTGCTGTTACGTCTTTCTTTGTTACGTAATAGTTTGGCTCATATTTGATTTCTTCTCCGCGAAGATATGCATCAACGATCAGATAACTCTTCTTTGCATCTCCGATTGCTTCTACAGCGATGGAAATCTTGTCATTACCACAGTCACCACCGGCAAATACGCCAGGGATTGCTGTCATATATGTATCTTTGTCGTATACAAGGCCTCCCTTACGTGTAAGTTCTGCGCCTTCAATGCCTGCTGCATTTACTCTCTGACCGATTGCAAGGATAACAGTGTCAACATCAATTGTTTCTGTTTTGCCTTCTACCGGAACAGGAGCACGACGTCCGGAAGCATCCGGCTCACCAAGTTCCATAACCTGAAGTACCATCTGACGGCAGTGACCGTTCTCATCAGAGATGATCTCCAGCGGGTTGGTCAGGTTCAGGAAGATTACGCCTTCTTCTTCTGCTTCTTCGATCTCAAGCATATCTGCAGGCATTTCATCTTTTGTTCTTCTGTAGATGTTGTAAACCTTGTCAGCGCCAAGACGTACTGCTGTACGGCATGCGTCCATAGCTGTGTTACCACCACCAACGATAGCAACATTTTTGCCAAGGTCAATTGTCTCATTACGTACAACTTTGCGAAGGAAGTCGATACCACCGATAACGCCTTCTGCATCTTCACCTTTGCAGCGAACACCTGTAGATACCCATGCACCGATACCTACGCATACAGCGTCATAATCTCTGCGGATAACGTCAAAAGAAATATCCTCGCCAATCTTTGTGTTTGTAACCATAGTTACGCCCATTTTTTCGAGAACAGCGATTTCTTCATCCAGTGTTTCCTTAGGAAGACGATATTCCGGAATACCATAGCGGAGCATACCGCCAAGTTTCGGCATTGCCTCATAGATTGTAACATCATGTCCCAGCTGACGAAGGAAGTATGCCATGGAAATACCATAAGGGCCACCACCGATAACAGCTACGTTCTTACCAGTATCCGGTTCACAGTCCGGAACAAACGGATCTTCACCAAATTCATCTGTATCAGCTGCAAAACGTTTCAGGTTCGCAATTGCGACAGGTTCATCAACCAGACCACGGCGGCATGCTTTTTCACAAGGATGAGGACATACACGTCCGATGGCACCCGGAAGCGGGATATTGTCTCTGATCAGTTTGATAGCTTCTTCAAACTGTCCGTTGGCAATCAGGCCTACATAACCCTGGCAGTCTGTTCCTGCCGGACAAGCCTGCATACACGGTGGACGACAGTCACCTTTATGGTTGGAAAGAAGAAGTTCCAGGTTTGTTTTTCTGGATTCAAGTACACGTTTGGTATTTGTATGAATGATCATGTTCGGAGCGATCTCTGTTGCACATGCTTTCCAGAGCTTCGGATTGCCTTCCATTTCTACCATACACAGACCACATGCACCATAGATTTCTGTTCTTTCATCATAGCAAAGAGTAGGAATAAAAATATCATTCTCTTTGCAGACTTCAAGAATCGTCTGGCCCGGAAGTCCGTAGACTTCTTTTCCATCGATATTTAATCTGTATTTATTCACAGTCTACACCTCCTATTAAACTCTCTCTACTGCATTAAATTTACAGGATTCTTCACACTTACCACATTTGATACATACAGAAGGATCGATCTTATGCTGTTTTTTCTTTTCACCGCTGATCGCACCAACCGGGCAGTGTCTTGCGCAGGCACCGCAGCCTTTACATGCATCTGTGATCTCATAATGAATGAGAGCCTTACAGGATTTTGCAGTACATTTATGATTATAAATATGATCTTCGTATTCATTGCGGAAATAGCGAATTGTAGTAAGAACCGGGTTCGGAGCAGTCTGACCAAGACCACACATAGCACCGTCTTTGATCTTTGCAGCCAGTTCTTCCAGAAGTTCAATATCTCCGTCTTTGCCTTCGCCTCTGGTGATTCTCTCCAGGATCTCAAGCATTCTCTTTGTACCGATACGGCAGTAGTTACATTTACCACAGGATTCTTTCTTAGTAAAGTCAAGGAAGAAACGAGCCATATCTACCATACAGGTATCTTCGTCCATAACGATCATACCGCCGGAACCAACGATAGCACCTGTTTTGTTGATATCTTCATATGTAACCGGTGTATCAATAAGCTGTGCCGGAATACATCCGCCGGACGGTCCGCCCATCTGAACAGCTTTGAATTCTTTGTCATTTTTGATACCGCCACCGATATTGTAGATAACTTCACGAAGAGTCATTCCCATAGGTACTTCTACAAGACCGCCCTTCTTGATCTTACCTGCAAGAGCGAATACCTTGGATCCTTTGGACTTCTCAGCACCTCTGTCAGCAAAAGCCTGTCCGCCGTTATTGATGATCCATGCAACGTTTGCATAAGTTTCTACGTTATTGATGTTGGTAGGAAGTTTCCAGTAACCCTTCTGTGCCGGGAAAGGAGGTTTCAGACGCGGCATACCACGTTCACCTTCCAGAGATGCGATAAGAGCAGTTTCCTCACCACATACGAATGCACCTGCACCTGCTTTGATACGGATATCAAAATCAAATCCGGATCCGAAGATATTTTTGCCGAGGAAACCTTTTTCTCTGGCCTGAGCCATAGCGATTTCCAGACGTGCGATAGCAAGCGGATACTCAGCACGACAGTAAATAATACCTTCTGTTGCGCCTGCTGCAAATCCACCGATAGTCATACCTTCAAGAAGGGAATGCGGGTCACCTTCCAGTACGGAACGGTCCATAAATGCACCCGGGTCACCTTCGTCTGCATTACAGACCATATATTTCTGTGCGCCCTTGTTGGACTTGATTGCATTCCATTTGAACCATGTAGGGAATCCGGCGCCACCACGTCCACGGAGTCCGGAAATCTTGATTTCTTCGATAACCTGATCCGGTGTCATAGTTGTGACAACCTTTTTTGCTGCCTCATATCCGCCTACAGCGATATACTCTTCGATCTTCTCAGGGTTGATCTGTCCGCAGTTACGGAGAACGATTCTCTGCTGCTGAGAAAGAAAAGCTTCATCTTCAACAGGAATTGCATATTTTTCTACTGGTTTACCGCCGATGAGATGTTCATTTACGATCTCCTCGACTTTATCCGGTGTACATTTTACATATCTTGTTTCCAGTTTACCGTCATCGCCATAAACATCAACGATAGGTTCCAGATAACAGGTACCAATACATCCGGTTTTGTCAAGTGTTACATTTGTAAGATTTTTTTCATCTATGATACGCTGGAACTCATTAGAAGTCTTTTTTGCTCCGGTAGCAATACCACAGCTGCCCTGTCCTACAACAACTTTCATATTTCTACCTCCTCCTATGCGTTCTGTGCTTTGTAATCGTCAAGAATCTTCTTAACAGATGATTTTGTCAGATTTCCAAATGTTTCTTCACCATCTACTGTTTTTACCATCATAACCGGTGCCAGTGAACAGCAGCCAAGACAGGCTACGTTGTTCAGTGTAAACAGTCCGTCTTCTGTTGTTTCTCCATCCTTGATTCCAAGATGTTCACAGACAGCTTCTTCAATCATATCTGATCCATTTACATGACAGGCAGTACCTTTGCAAAGCATGATAAGGTATTTACCTACAGGCTGTAAACGGAACTGAGCATAGAATGTTGCAACTCCATAGATTTTTGCGGGCATGATTCCGGTTCTTTCAGCGATGTAATTGATAGCATCCATAGAAAGATAGCCGTAGATATCCTGTGTCTGCTGAAGAATGGTAATCAGGCTTCCAGGTACTTTTGCATATTTTTCAAGTACCGGAGCCAGTTCAGCGAAATCCGCGTTCCCGCTATTCTGACATCCACACGTATTACTCATATGTTTTGTCCCTCCTGTATAGATAATTTAAACATAACTACTCATTCTTTTGTATTATATCACAAACAGAGGAACATTCAAAGAAAAAAGTAGATTTTTTAACAATAACTTTGTTAAAAGCAGTTAACTTTTCATGCTTTTCCATCTATCAATTGGTGCAATTTATCAAGAGCATCTCTTATTCCGCCTACTTCATCGATCAGTCCCTCAGCCACTGCCTCAGTTCCTTCAAGCATGGTCCCGACATCTTTTACAAGCTGTGTGGTATCCAGCATCAGTTCTTCAAGTCTCTTCCGGGAAGTATGTGAATGCTGTGACACAAAAGTCGTAATGCGGTCCTGGATTTTTTCCATATTGCGATATGTCTGGGCAACGCCAATAAACATACCACTGCTGCGGACCGGATGGATCACCATTGTAGCTGACGGTACAATAAAAGAATAATCAGCGGAAACTGCCATAGGCACACCGATGGAATGGCCGCCTCCAAGTACCAGCGATACAGTCGGGACGCTTAAAGAGGCAATCATTTCCGCTATGGCAAGTCCTGCCTCAACATCTCCTCCGACCGTATTCAGAAGGATCAGAAGTCCTTCTATCGCCTCATCATCTTCGATCATTGCCAGTTTCGGAAGAACATGTTCGTATTTTGTTGTTTTGCTTTGTGAAGGTGCTGATTCATGTCCCTCCACTTCTCCGATCACCGTAAGAAGTTCAACTTTATGTTTTCTCGGATTTTTATCAAGGACCACCTGTCCCATTTCTGTGATCTGTTTATTTTGTGCTTCCTCTTTTTCCAGACTTTCCTCCTGCCGTGGCTGTTCCTTTTCTTTTTTATTTTCGGACATAAAAAAATACCTCCATGATTTTATTCATGAAGGTATTCTGTGTAAAATCCAAAAAACTATTCATCAGGATTTCTTTTCAGATCATTCGTCCCAGTTTGTCCAGACATCAGTTACATCATCATCTTCATCGAGAAGATCAAGTGTTCTCTGAATGTTCTTGATATCTTTTTCGTCTGTAAGTTCCACGTATGTCTGCGGAACCATGGCGATCTGTGCTTCCAGCATCGGGATTCCCTCTTTCTCAAGAGCTTCACGTACAGCGCTGAAGTCATCAGGAGAAGTCAGTACCTCGTAGCTGTCTTCCTCTTCATTGAAGTCTTCTGCGCCGGCATCAAGAGCAATCATCATCAGCTCATCTGCATCCATCTCGCCTTTTTCATCTTCCAGTTCTTCCTTGCCAATGATAATCTGGCCTTTCTGATCAAACATGAAAGATACACATCCCTGTGTTCCAATGCTTCCATAGCCTTTTGTAAATGCATTTCTTACATTGCTGGCTGTACGGTTTTTGTTATCAGTCAGAGTCTCTACGATAATTGCGACACCATTCGGACCATATCCTTCGTAAGTAGCACGCTCATAGCTGTCTGCTGAGTCAGCACCTGCAGCTTTTTTAATACCACGCTCAATTGTATCGTTCGGCATGTTGTTTGCTTTTGCCTTTGCAATGACATCACGAAGCTTGCTGTTGTTATTCGGGTCTGCGCCGCCTGCTTTGACAGCCATAACGATCTCACGTCCGATGACTGTAAAGATCTTACCTTTTTTGGCGTCGTTTTTCTCCTTTTTATGTTTTATGTTTGCAAATTTTGAATGTCCTGACATTTTTCACTTTCTCCTTCTGTTTCTTTATCGTTTATTTTTTCGGCACGCACCCTTCCAAGAGTCCTGTTCCCCAGTGAAAGGATTTTGAAGCGATAACCGTTTGCAACAATTTCTTTTCCCAGATCTTCCTCTGTCGGTATATGTCCCAGCATTTCTGTCAGATAGCCGTTCAGTGTTTCCATATGAACATCACCAAAAGCAATTCCCAGTTCTTCTTCCACATCATCAAGTGAAGTCAGGGAATCGATCAGTACACTGTTGTCCGTCTGTGTACGGATCCTTGTTTCGTCCTGATCATACTCATCAAGAATATCACCCACAATCTCCTCCAGAATATCCTCCATCGTGACAATACCTGAAGTCTGTCCATATTCATCTACCACAATTGCCATGTGAACCTGTCTGCTCTGCATGGTACGGAAAAGTTCTCCGATATTTCTTGTCTCCGGAACAAACGTTGCCTTGCGGATCAGTCCCGGCAGCTCTTTCAGCGGCTTATACTTCGCCCAGGAATTTTCCGTCATAAATTTCAGCGCATCCTTATAATGAATCATTCCCCGGATATCATCCAGATCCTCACCATATACAGGATAACGGGAATTTCCCTGCTCCAGCATGGCATTTACAACACTCTTCAGAAGGTCATCAAGCTGAAAAGCAACAATACCTGCCCTGTGCGTCATGACAGACTCTGCTTCTGTATCACTGAAAGCAAAAATATTCTGTATCATTTCCGCTTCGTCTTTCTGGAGCACACCCTGTTCATGTGCTTCATCAACCATGGAGATAATCTCTTCTTCTGTAACAGCATCCTGCCTGTCACCCGTTGCAACGCCAAACAGGCTGGCAGCCAACCTGGATATCCACGTAATAAAAAATGTCAGCGGATACAGTATCAAAACCATACGATACACAAAATTCACATATCTGTATGCAAATTTCTGTGAACGGTATGCACCGATTCTCCTGAAAGTCAGAATTCCAAGAGACGCAAGAATGATCACACTCAATGCAAAAAGCAGGATCAGTGCCGGCAAATGATCTATGTAACGGTGCGAAATCCGGGTAAGCCACGGAATCAGAAACACACCGGTAAAAATTCCTGATGCTGTAACGATCAGTGGTATTGCATTTACATATCTTACCGGATCATCCAGTAGTTCTCTGAGACGTCTTGCCTTAATATCTCCCTCTTCTGCACCTTTATCAATCTCATTTTCACTGAGATTCCTGATTGCCGCTGCGAATCCGTAAAAAATTCCATTGATCACAAGCAACAGCAACAACACAACAAGCCCTAAAAAGGGCCATCGACTGCCATCGTCCATTCTTATCTCTTATTCCTCCATATCGGTATATCTCATCAGCGAAATGCTGCCGCAGATTCAGATCCAAATCTGCATAATTACTGATAAAATATAGCACTTTGTCCGTGGTTCGTCAAGAATAACAGCCTAAAAAGTAAGTTCCAGGCTGATTTCAAGAGCATGATTTACACGGTCAAGCATTGCCTGATCCAGATGACATACTTTATCTTTCAGTCTTCTTTTATCAATTGTACGAAGCTGTTCCAGCAGGATTACTGAATCTTTTTCTATTCCATATGAAGACGCATCAATCTCTATATGCGTAGGAAGCTTCGCCTTGTTCATCTTGGAAGTAATTGCAGCGCAGATCACAGTCGGACTGTGCCGGTTGCCCACATCGTTCTGAATAATAAGCACAGGACGTATCCCACCCTGTTCGCTGCCGACAACCGGTCTCAGATCTGCATAAAATATATCCCCTCTTTTAATTACCACACAATTCACACTCCGATTCTTCTGCCACATGATCCTGTCCTGCAGCATTCTATTTTGGAATTAGTATTTCCACTTTTGTCCTGTGTATTCATGCGTGGTTTTTTTGTCACTGCCCCGGCAGCATTTTATCTGTTTTAACGACCTTTCCTATTCAAAAAAAGTCAGATCTCCCCATTCTTTTCCGTCTTTTATATATACTCTCGGCACACGTTTGCTGATATCACAGGCAAATTCATAAGAAAAACGCCCTGACATATCACCAAAGGTTTCTATACTGATAAACTCATCTCCGTCTTTTCCGATCAGAGTTACCTCATCTCCGTTCTTTACATCCGGGATTTCCGTAACATCAACCATAAACTGATCCATGCAGACTCTTCCAAGGATCGGTGCTTTCTTTCCATGGATCAGCACCCAGCCTTTGCCTGAAAGGGTCCGCGGATAACCATCTGCATAACCGACCGGTATTGTAGCCACACGAAGTTTTTTATCTGCGACATAAGTACCGCCATAGCTGACAGCTGCTCCCGGCTCCAGATCCTTTACATAGGTTACATGGCTTTTCAGTTCCATTGCCGGGATCAGTCTGACAATATCTCTTTCCACTTCAGCAGACGGATAGATTCCATAGCTCGTAATGCCGGCTCTTACCATGTTTAAATTAGCTTCTTTCATACGAATGATACCGGCACTGTTGGAGCAGTGTTTCAATGGTATCTCAATTCCTGCTTTATCAAGGAGACCCACAAATGCCAGATAACGGTTCAGCTGGTCCACTGCAGGTGTCACATCTGTTTCGTCTGCCCGGGCAAAATGTGTGAACATCCCTTCAATCTCCACATTCTGCAGTTCGGATATCTTACGGATCTCTTCTACACTTTCCGGAGAGTCTGCAAAGCCAATTCGGCTCATACCTGTATCAAGACCAATATGAATATGTACATTTTTCCCCTGACGCACAGCCTCTTCTGAAAGCTTCTGTGCTGTCTCATACTCACAGACTGTCATACGGACTTCATGATCGATCAGTTCTCTGTAATATTCTTCAAATACAAGTCCCAGAATCAGCACCGGCTTTTTGATTCCTGCTCTTTTCAGCTGCAGTGCCTCTTCAGCAGTTGCGACTGCAAATCCCCAGATATAATCATAATTTTCAACCAGACGCGCAATAGCTTCTGCTCCATGTCCGTATCCGTCCGCCTTGATCACAGCAACAATCTTTGTGCCGTCTGTGATATTTTTCTTCATTTCTTCAAAATTGTGAGCAATTGCATCCAGTGATACCACTGCCCTGACTCTGTCAAATTTTTTCATTTTTTTCTCCTCTTAGTATCCCTGAAACATTCTTAAGAATATCTCCTGCTTTCATGCCGTACATTCCGTTTTTTTCTGCCGCTCTGTCACCTGCAAGCCCGTGAAGGTATACTCCTGCTGCTGCCATCTCCGCCAGGTCAGCCTCTGTTTCTGTTCTTTTCCTGCACATAACACCTGCAAGAATACCCGAAAGTGTATCTCCGCTTCCTGCTGTAGCCATTCCCGGATTTCCCGAAATATTAATCCATGCTTCCCCGGAAGGTCCGGCAGTCACCGTACAGGCATCTTTCAGTACACAGACACATTGTTTCTCCACTGCAAGTTCCACAGCCGCTTTTACAGCATCTGATTTCAGTTTCTCAATTGTTTTTCCCGTAAGACGTGCCATCTCGCCCATATGTGGTGTCAGGATCACGTTTTTTCCGATATATTTCCACATATCAGGATTCTTTGAAAGAAGATTCAGCCCGTCTGCATCAAGAATTACCCGTTTGTTATCTTCGGCTGCTTTGTGAAGAAACCAGCTGATCTTTGCGGCAGTTTCTTTTTCCATACCGATTCCGGGTCCGATGATCAGTACATCACACCAGTCATAATCTTTCTTCATGGAAATTTCATCATCTGTATTTTCTGAGATCATCGCTTCAGGAAGAAGCGTCTGAAGAGGGATTCTGTTTGCTTCTGCTGTACGGATCTTTACCATCCCCGCCCCCGATGCAAAAGCACCCTCAGAACAAAGATAAGCTGCGCCACACATCCCTGTGCTTCCCGACACTGCAAGAACTTTTCCGAAAGTCCCCTTATTACCGTCCGGCCTTCTGTCTGTCAGGAATGCGAGATCTTTTTCTTCTGTCTGCCAGAGTTTTCTGTCTGATGTTTCCGTTATTTCATCTCTGTAAATGCCAATATCAGCAGTCACAACACGTCCTGCCAGCAGTCTGCCAGGATAAAGAAGAAGTCCTGCTTTGCAGAAAGCAAAAGTCACAGTAAGATCCGCATGGAAAGCAATGCCCCATTCTTTTCCTGTATCTCCATCTACTCCCGAAGGAATATCAACAGCAACCTTCCACGCTTTTGCTTTGTTCATGCTGCTGATCAGCTCTCTGTATTGGCCTTCTACCGGACGGGTCAGCCCGATTCCGAAAATGGCATCTACTATAGTAGTATATTCTTCCGGATCCGGGTTATTCACAACAGGTACATTATAATTTTCTGCAATTTTCAGCTGCCGGACAGTCTCTTCTGTCATATGCTCCGGATTTCCCGCCATCTGTATCTCTGCATCATATCCATGCAGAAACAGAATTCTTGCAATGGCAATCCCGTCACCTCCGTTATTTCCACTTCCACAGACGCAGAGTATCTTCTGTTTTCCGGCAGTCTTTCTGAAATGTACCTCCATTTCGTCCACGGTTTTCAGTGCTGCCCTCTCCATAAGGACCAGTGACGGAATCCCTTTGTTAACGATCGTATTTCCATCCAGCGCTTTCATCTGTCTGCATGTAACAATTGATTTCATATGCCACCTCCCGGCATTTAGAATACATTTCCCACAAAGCAAAAACAGCTGTTACGCAGCCTCTTCTATGTTGAAGAGCCGGGTAACAGCCTGTCCTGTCATCACTTTATGATTGCTGCTTGTCATCATGTTCCTGGCGATACTGGCTGAGATTGTATGACAGTGTCATAAGACTCTCAGAAAGATGTACATTCTCAACAATAACATCTGGCGGAGTATCCAGATCAATATGTGCAAAATTCCAGATTGCCTTGATTCCGTTTTCGATCAGGATATCTGCCATATCCCCTGCCTTGTTCTTTGGCAGTGTGAGAATCGCAATCTCAATATTGTTTTCTTTCAGAAAGAACGGAAGTTCACTGATCATCTGTATCTCGATTCCGCGAACTGCAATTCCCTCAAGAACCGGATTAATATCAAAGATACCTTTCAGTTTGAAACCTCTTTTCTCAAAGTCCACATAGTTTGCAAGTGCCTGACCCAGGTTACCGGCACCGACAATGATCATTGGATGAACTGTGTCCAGTCCAAGGATCTTTCCAATCTCCGTATATAAATATTTCACATTATATCCGTAACCCTGCTGACCAAATCCCCCGAAATTATTCAAATCCTGACGGATCTGAGAAGCTGTTACACGCATTTTCTTACTAAGATCATTGGAAGAAATACGTTCTACATTATCTTCCAGAAGTTCACCAAGGTAACGATAATAACGCGGCAGTCTCTTAATTACAGCTTTTGATATCTGTTTTGCTTCCACCGTTGTCCCTCCTTATGTTTTCCTTGTTAATTATAACGAAATGATAATTTAATGTCAATCAAAGTTGCCGATTCTGTACAAAAATTCAGGTGTTTTCCTTTACAAAGGTCTGTTTTGCACTTATAATCATACCGTATATTTACTTTTGGAGGAAGAAAAAATGATTTTATCATGCCAGGGCATCAGTAAATCCTTCGGCGAAAAAGTGATTCTCGATGATGCCTCATTTCATATAGAAGAACGTGAAAAGGCTGCTCTGATCGGAAATAACGGTGCCGGAAAAACAACTCTTCTCCGTATTATCATGAATGAGATTCCGGCCGATTCCGGACAGACCGTCCTTATGAAAGACAAAAAGATCGGTTATCTGGCCCAGTACCAGGACATTAAAGGTCATCTTACAATTTACCAGGAACTGCTTTCCACCAAGCAGTACATCATTGACATGGAAAACCGTCTGCGCAGCATGGAACTGGAAATGAACCAGGCTTCCGGCGAACAGCTTGAACGTCTGATGAACACCTATACCAGACTGACTCATGAATTTGAACTTGAAAACGGCTATGCATACAAAAGCGAACTGAACGGTGTGCTTAATGGTCTTGGTTTTTCGGAAGAAGATTCCGGAAAATATGTCGAAACACTTTCCGGCGGTCAGAAAACCCGCGTTGCACTTGGCAAACTGCTTCTTTCCAAGCCGGACATTCTCCTTCTGGATGAGCCTACCAACCATCTGGATATGGAAAGTATCGCATGGCTTGAAAACTATCTTCTGAATTACCCGGGAGCTGTTTTTATTGTTTCCCATGACCGGTATTTTCTTGACAAGGTAGTCACAAAAGTTGTCGAAATCGACGCCACAAAAGTCCGCATGTATAACGGTAACTATTCTGCTTATGCAGAAAAAAAGGCGCAGCTTCGTGACGCCCAGTATAAGGCATGGCTGAACCAGCAGCGTGACATCAAACATCAGGAAGCAGTCATCACAAAGCTGAAATCCTTCAACCGCGAAAAATCTATCCGCCGTGCAGAAAGCCGTGAAAAAATGCTGAACAAAATTCAGCGTATCGAAAAACCGCAGGAAGTTATGAGTCAGATGCGCCTGACTCTGGAACCCCGTATTGTCAGCGGTAACGATGTTCTTACTGTAGAAGAACTTTCCAAGAGTTTCCCAGGTCAGCTCCTCTTCTCTGATATTTCATTTCAGATCAAGCGTGGAGAACGTGTGGCTCTCATCGGAAACAACGGCACCGGCAAGACTACTATGCTGAAGATTCTTAATGATCTCATACCTGCAGACAGCGGTACTTTTTCTCTCGGAGCCAAAGTCCAGATCGGATATTATGACCAGGAACATCATGTTCTTCACCAGGAAAAGACAATTTTTCAGGAAATTTCCGATACCTATCCGACGCTTACAGAAACAGAGATCCGCAATATGCTGGCAGCATTTCTCTTTACAGGGGACGATGTTTTTAAAGAAATTTCCGCTCTTTCCGGCGGCGAAAGAGGCCGGGTTTCTCTTGCAAAACTGATGCTCTCTGAAGCCAACTTTCTGATCCTTGATGAGCCCACCAACCATCTGGATATCGCTTCAAAAGAAATTCTTGAAGAAGCACTGAACAGCTATACCGGTACAGTACTCTACGTATCACATGACCGATACTTCATTAACCAGACAGCAACCCGCATCCTGGAGCTTACCAATCAGGCGGTTGTAAATTATATCGGCGATTATGATTACTATCTGGACAAAAAAGAAGAGCTCACCGAAAAATACGCTCCCATACAGGAAGCCGTGCAGGCGGAAACCAATGACACTTCTTCCGAAGGAAAGCTTACCTGGCAACAGCAGAAAGAAGAACAGGCACGTAAACGAAAACAGGAAAATGAACTGAAAAAAGTCGAAAAGAGAATTGATGAACTTGAAGCAAGAGACAAAGAGATCGACGAAACCCTTGTTCTCCCGGATGTCTGCACAAATGTCGGCAAGTGTGCAGAACTCAGCCGTGAAAAAGATAAAATCCAGGAAGAACTTGAAGAATTATATGAAAAATGGGAAACCCTTGCATAATGCAGGGATTTCCCTTTTTTATTGTTTCTGTACAGATCAGAGCATTTTTTCCAGAGTTGCTTTTACTGCAAGAATAAAGTTTCTGCTGTTCAGGACTTTTGGATTCTTAAGACTGGTTATAAGCGCCAGGTCCTTTGTCATCTTTCCACTCTCAATAGTAGAAAGAGTTGCAGTTTCAAGTTTATCTGCAAAAGAAGCCAGTTCCTGATTGCCATCCAGTTCTCCACGTTTGCGGAGTGCTCCTGTCCATGCAAAAATTGTTGCAACAGAGTTTGTAGAAGTTTCCCTGCCTTCCATATGACGATAATAATGTCTCTGAACTGTGCCGTGAGCAGCCTCATATTCATAATAACCATGAGGAGAAACAAGCACAGAAGTCATCATTGCAAGAGAACCAAATGCGGAAGAAACCATATCACTCATAACATCTCCGTCATAATTTTTGCATGCCCAGATAAATCCGCCTTCTGCTTTCATCACACGGGCAACAATATCATCGATCAGGCTGTAGAAATATGTGATTCCCGCTTCCTGGAATTTTTCTTTAAATTCATTTTCAAATATTGTCTGAAAAACCTCTTTAAATTTCGCATCATAGGTTTTGGAAATTGTATCTTTTGCCCCAAACCATACATCCTGTTTTGTATCCAGTGCATAATTGAAACAGCTTCTTGCAAAACTCTCAATAGAAGCCTCCATGTTATGCATACCCATGGCAACACCAGGAGACTTGAAGTCCTGTACAAGGGCACGCTTCTCTTCTCCGTCTTCAGATGTATAGACCAGTTCTACCTTGCCCGGCTTATCAATATATAATTCTGTATTTTTGTAAATATCTCCATAAGCATGACGTGCAAGAGTGATCGGTTTTTTCCAGTTTTTTACACAGGGTTCAATCCCTTTCACAACAATAGGAGCACGAAATACGGTTCCATCCAGAATTGCACGGATCGTTCCATTCGGACTTTTGTACATTTTTTTGAGCTTATACTCTTCCATACGTGCATGATTCGGAGTAATAGTCGCACATTTTACCGCAACACCATATTTCTTCGTTGCTTCCGCTGCATCTATCGTTACCTGATCATCTGTTTCATTTCGATGTGTCAGTCCCAGATCATAATACTCTGTATTCAGATCAATGTAAGGCATCAGAAGTTCTTCTTTGATCATTTTCCAGAGAATTCTGGTCATTTCGTCCCCATCCATCTCAACAAGGGGTGTATTCATCTGAATTTTTTTCATGATAATCTCCTCTCTGGCATATATTAATATCCATAGTGACCATTTTAAACAATATTTCCCTGGCCGTCAATACTTTCGTCCTTTACTATATTAAATTTTCATAAATTTTCAACAGTTACAACGAAAGAAACTTTTTACAGTCAAATTTTCCCCAGCCCTGGAGGTTTCTTGGCAGTCCCATATCTACAGAACTGTCACGCAGCATCATCTTGATATCCACGTTTGTAAGAAGCGGATCTTTCTGAAGCGCTAACGCCACAGCTCCTGATACCAGAGGTGTGGACATGGAAGTGCCGCTTTTCATGCCATACGGATTTCCTTTTCCGGGCGCGCAGGCAGTAATCCTCTTTCCCGGAGCAACAAGATCGGGTTTACAGACGCATTCAAATGTAGGGCCTCTTCCTGATACTGCACGTTCACCTGTCAGCATATCGCTGGAACCAACCGTGATGATTTTTTTGCTGCAGCCCGGTGCAGTGACACTTCCGGGATCCGGTCCCTGGTTTCCGGCAGCAGCTACAACAACAAGCCCTTCATCCCACAGCTTCTCCACGCCGCGCACAAGATCATCATGGTCATTTCTTGTACGATAAGTTGTTCCTACAGAAATATTTACAACCCGGATCCTGTACTGTTCTCTGTTCTTTATGATCCAGCTGAATGCCCTGAGCACATCAACTCTGCTCCCATTTCCGAAGCGATCCAGTACTTTCAGAGCTACCAGCCCACACTCAGGTGCCATTCCTCTGTACCTGCCACCCGAAGCAGCTCCACTGCCTCCCAGTATTCCCGCCACACATGTGCCATGTCCGTTATCATCATATATCTGTTTTTTATTTGAAACAAAATCGCAGAATCCCCAGATACGATCACCAAAGTCTATATGCGGATAAATTCCGGTATCCAGCATTACCACACCTATGCCTTTTCCGGTATAAAAGTGTTGCTCCATGAATATACTCCAAAAAGAAGTTTTATTTTATTGTATTGTATAATTCTCACAAAAGTGCCAATACTGAAAGATATCGTTACTGTTCACAGCAACGGGATATCCATAAAAAGGAGGCTCAGTCATGATCATATTTTTACTGCTTTTCTTCTGTCTGCAGTCCTTTGTACTGTTCTGCTGTCTGGCCGCCGGAAATGATCCTGGTTCCCAGAAAATATCAGATCAGGAACAGATGGAGTACATCAGATCATGGATGAAGCAACATAAACATCATACCAGTTAGACAAAACGTCTGCAGGCTCATCACCGGCAGACGTTTTATATGTCAAAGTATACAAGAGAAGCTGCCAGTTGCAGGTCATGCAGGTGCAGGTTCTCTGTATGTTTTATTCTACTGTAACACTCTTTGCAAGGTTTCTCGGTTTGTCAACATCAAGACCCTTTGCAACGCTGACATAATATCCCAGAAGCTGCAACGGAATAACCGCAAGAGAAGTTGCGAAATGCGGATCTGTTTTCGGGATATATACTGTAAAATCAGCAGTATCTTCAATATTATAATTTCCAAATGTGGTCAGACCCATAAGATATGCTCCACGGCTCTTACATTCAACCAGGTTGCTGACTGTTTTTTCATAAAGTGCCGGCTGCGTAAGAACACCGATCACAAGAGTACCATCTTCAATAAGAGAGATCGTACCATGTTTCAGCTCACCTGCCGCATAAGCCTCAGAATGAATATAGCTGATCTCTTTCATCTTCAGGCTGCCTTCCATACTGATGGCATAATCAATTCCTCTTCCAACAAAGAATACATCTCTGGAGTTTGCCTGTTTGGAAGCAAACCACTGCAGACGTTCCTTGTCATCAATGATACGCTGGATCTTGTCCGGAAGAGTCTGGAGTTCTTCGATATAAGCTGTATACTGCTCATCATCGATCTGACCTTTTACTTTTGCAAACTGGATTGCAAGAACATAAGCTGCGATCAGCTGTGTGCTGTATGCCTTTGTGGTAGCAACTGCGATTTCCGGTCCTGCCAGAGTATAGAATACATTATCTGCTTCACGGGCAATGGAAGAACCAACCACGTTAACAACAGCAAGTGTACGGATTCCTTTTGATTTGCATTCCCTCAGTGCTGCAAGACTGTCTGCTGTCTCTCCTGACTGACTGATGATCACAGCAAGACCGTTCTTATCAAGGATCGGATTTCTGTATCTGAACTCAGATGCCAGTTCCACACGTACAGGAATACGTACAAGATCTTCCAGTACATACTGTGCAGCTACACCTACATGATAAGCAGAGCCGCAGGCAACAATATAAATCTGGCTCACATTCCGGATGTCTTCATCGGAAAGGCCAACTTCGCCAAGATCAATGGCACCGTCTTTAATAACAGAATTCAGAGTATCTGTTACAGCTTTTGGCTGTTCATGGATCTCTTTCATCATGAAATGCTCAAATCCGGCTTTTTCTGCTGCTTCAGCATCCCATTCGATAGTCTTGCTTTCTTTCTGAATTTCTTCACCATCCAGATTATAGAAAGTGATCTCACCTTTGCGTACACGGGCCATTTCCAGGTTGCCGATATAATAAACATTTCTTGTGTATTTCAGGATTGCAGGAACATCAGATGCGATAAAAGATTCACCATCTGCCACACCAAGAACCATAGGGCTGTCTTTTCTTGCCACATAGATCTCTTCCGGGTAATCCCTGAACATGATTGCCAGGGCATAGGAACCACGGATACGTACCAGTGCGTGATTGATAGCATCTACCGGTGTTCCTTCGTATTTTTTGTAATAATAATCTACCAGTTTAACGGCAACTTCTGTATCTGTTTCAGAATAAAAAGTATATCCTTTGCGAAGCAGTTTATCTTTCAGTTCCTGATAATTTTCGATAATACCATTATGAACTGCGACAACATTCCCGTCATCGCTGACATGCGGATGTGCATTATTTTCTGACGGTTCTCCGTGAGTTGCCCATCTGGTATGTCCGATACCGCAGGTACCAGGTACGGATTCTCCGTTATTTGTCTTTTCTGCAAGGATCTTCAGACGTCCCTTGGCCTTGATGACCTCTGTTTCTCCGTTTCCGTCACGAACAGCAATCCCCGCTGAATCATATCCTCTGTATTCCAGTTTGGAAAGTCCATCCAGAAGGATCGGCGCTGCCTGATGAATACCGGTAAAACCTACTATTCCACACATAATTCTGTTCTCCTCTTCTAAAATTAATATATACAATTTAAAGAAATAATTTGCACAAAAAAATCAAATTTTTGTCCATTCTAACACATTTGTCTTTAAGTTGCAAGTTTTGAACACCAGTCCACATACAGGCAGATCAAAAAAGCTCCCCATGATTTCTCACAGGAAGCTTCTCTCCATACTGATTTCTTTTTAATACAGCTGTTCTCTGTACTTTCCGTCCAGTACATCTTTCAGATACTGGCCATACTGGTTTTTCTTTACAACTTCGTAAGTTTTCAGTACTTCTTCTTTCGTGATCCAGCCATTCAGATAAGCAATCTCTTCAAGGCATGCGATCTTACGATGCTGATGTGTTTCTACAGTTTTTACAAAGTTAGTTGCATCTACAAGGCTCTCATGTGTACCTGTATCAAGCCATGTAAATCCCTGGCCCAGAAGTTCAACATTCAGATTACCTTTTTCCAAGTAAATGCGGTTCAGGTCTGTGATCTCAAGTTCACCTCTAGCACTCGGTTTCAGGTTCTTTGCATATTCTACAACTTTGTTGTCATAGAAATAAAGACCTGTTACACAGTAATTGCTCTTCGGATGCTCCGGTTTCTCCTCGATGGAAATTGCTTTTCCGCTATGGTCAAATTCAACAATACCGAAACGCTCCGGATCATCTACATAATAACCGAAAACTGTTGCACCTTTTCCGGATTCCGCATTCTGTACAGCAGCTTTCAGACGTTTGTTAAATCCATGTCCTGCAAAGATATTGTCTCCCAGAACCATGGCAACTGTATCATCACCGATAAAATCAGCTCCGATGATAAATGCCTGAGCCAGTCCGTCCGGGCTTGGCTGAACTGCATAGGTAAGTTCTACACCAAACTGATGTCCGTCTCCCAGAAGTTCCTGGAATCTCGGTGTATCCTGCGGTGTTGAGATGATCAGGATATCGCGGATTCCTGCATTCATCAGAACTGACATCGGATAATAGATCATCGGTTTGTCATAAATTGGAAGTAACTGTTTGGAAGTTACCATTGTCAACGGATAAAGGCGTGTACCGGATCCTCCGGCAAGAATAATACCTTTCATATTTATACTCCTTCTGTACCGGCACCATACGGTTACCGGAAATCATCAAAATTTAAAAGTATCTTTGATTCCAAGCCATTTCTGGTCTTTGTCACTTAAGTTAAGAGCTGTTCCGTCTTCCAGAGTATATCCTTCTGCGGAAGCAGTTCCCTTATATTCACCTTTCAGCTGCGGCCACTGGATTCCGATCTCAGGATCGTTCCATGCCATACCGCCTTCATCTCCCGGATGATAGAAATCTGTAACTTTGTAGCAGAATTCTGCAACATCAGAAAGAACAAGGAAACCATGTGCAAAACCTTCCGGGATATAGAACTGTTTTTTGTTTTCTTCTGTAAGTTCGATTCCGAAATATTTGCCATAAGTTTCAGAACTGCTTCTCAGGTCAACTGCTACATCATATACAGAACCTTTGATAACACGAACCAGTTTGCCCTGTGGAAATTCTTTCTGGAAATGAAGTCCTCGAAGAACACCTTTAGTTGAGCAGGACTGATTGTCCTGTACAAATACCATGTTAAGACCTGCTTCCTCCATATCTTTCTGGTTGTAAGTCTCCATAAAATATCCACGGGCATCACCGTGAACTGCAGGTTCGATCACGCATAAACCTTCAATACCACCAACATTTTTCTGTACTTTAATCTGACCCATTGTCATTCATCTCCTAAATTATATTGTCTCAATAATCTCTTCAAGATATCTGTGCAGAGCATCCTGCCAGGTCGGCAGTGGCCGGAAACCGTTCTCAACAAGTTTACTCTTATCCAGTCTGCTGTTAAACGGTCTTGCTGCCTTTGAGACACCGTATTCTGCTGTTGTAACAGGTGTCACGGTAACTTTTTCTTCGGAATACTCTGTATGTCCCAGTTCTACAGCCTGACGGAAGATCTCTTTTGTAAAATCATACCAGCTGATATAACCGCCTTCATTTGTTGCATGATAATAACCATATTTTTCTGTTGCGATCATGTCAACAAGAAGTCTTGCAAGATCATAAGTGTAGGTAGGTGTACCAATCTGGTCGTTTACTACTTTCAGATGGTCATGCGTCTTTGCAACATTCAGCATTGTTTTGATAAAGTTCTTTCCGTTTCTTCCGAATACCCATGCAATACGTACGATAAAATATTTTTCAAGAGTATTGGAAACAGCAAGTTCACCCTGAAGTTTCGTTTCACCATATACATTCAACGGAGCATAATCCTTGCAGTCCGGCTGCCACGGTTCAGTACCCTGTCCGTTGAACACATAATCTGTACTGATATAAACCATCTTGCAGTCCAGTTCTTTGCATGCATCTGCAATATTCTGTGTTCCTACTGCATTGACTTTGCGGACTGTTTCCTGTTTGTCTTCATCCTCTGCTGCATCTACTGCTGTCCATGCAGCACAGTGAATGACCACGTCAGGTTTGATTTCTGTAAGAATCGCTTTTACAGATGCCGCATCTGTAATATCCATCTGTCTGTAATCAGCAGTGCAGACATAACTTCCATCCTGAATACCACTGTAAACAGGCTGGATATCAGAGCCAACGCCCTCATATCCACGTCCGTTCAGTTCATTCATTACATCATGACCAAGCTGTCCGCCTACTCCTGTAACAAAAATTTTCATTTCTATCTGTCTCCATACATTTTTTCATAATAGTTCTGATATTCACCACTGATGATAGTTTCCCACCATTCACGGTTGTCCAGATACCATTTAATTGTCTTCTTGATACCATCTTCAAATTTTGTTTCCGGCAGCCAGCCAAGTTCATTGTGGATCTTGGTAGGATCGATAGCATAACGCATATCATGGCCTTTACGGTCTCCTACATGTGTGATCAGGCTTTCCGGTTTGCCAAGTTCTTTGCAGATCAGTTTAACGATCTCAATATTCTGTTTTTCGTTGTGTCCACCTACATTGTAAACTTCTCCGACACGACCTTTGTGAATGATCAGGTCAATCGCTTTGCAGTGGTCTTCTACATACAGCCAGTCACGGACATTCAGTCCCTCGCCGTATACAGGAAGCGGTTTGTCATTCAGCGCATTTGCGATCATCAGCGGGATCAGCTTTTCAGGGAAATGATATGGTCCGTAGTTATTGGAGCAGCGGCTGATGGAAACCGGAAGTCCATATGTTCTGTGATATGCAAGAACAAGAAGGTCTGCGGAAGCCTTGGAAGCACTGTACGGGCTGCTTGTATGGATCGGAGTTTCTTCTGTGAAGAACAGGTCCGGTCTGTCAAGCGGCAGATCTCCGTAAACTTCATCTGTAGATACCTGATGATATCTCTTAATTCCGTATTTGCGGCATGCGTCCATAAGAACTGCTGTACCTTTGATATTTGTGTCCAGGAAAACTTCCGGGTTTTCGATGGAACGGTCTACATGGCTTTCTGCTGCGAAGTTAACAACCATATCCGGATGTTCTTCTTCAAACAGTTTGTAAACAGCTTCTCTGTCTGTAATACTTTCTTTAACGAAACGGAAATTCGGATTGTCCATAACAGGCGCAAGTGTGGAAAGGTTTCCTGCATAAGTCAGGCAGTCCAGACAGATGATGCGATAGTCCGGATATTTCTTTAACATGTGAAATACAAAGTTACTTCCGATAAATCCGGCACCGCCGGTAACGATAATTTTCATTTTTTTAATCTCCTTATACCTTATAATTATAAATTCATTATTAGCATCTTTTTCAGGTCTGATACCATCATAAAAGGTGCCCTTAGGGCACCTTCAAGTACTATTTTTGTATTTTTTTGTATTTTTTTCAGATCATCGCCACAAATATCCCCGCATCCTTGGTTATATGGAAGCCTTTTCGGGTCTTTTTTTCAACAAAAGCCTGAAAATCCTTATATCTGTTTACTATATAACGGTTCTGATTTCCGTGACAGGAAAGCACATACGCCGCCAGTGCCTCACCATCTGTTACATTCAGAGAATCTTCATACTGCTTCCACTGAACATGACTGAAAAATTTCTCCAGAAGTTCCTGCCCGTTTTCTTTACCAAACTTCTCATAAAGCCTGTCTGCTGAAAGAAGGATCCTGTCATCAAACTCCTGAACAAGCTCACTGATCTCCTTCATATGATTCATACCATACGTACTGCAGATAAAACGTCCGCCTGGTTTCAGGACACGAACAACTTCCCTGTAAACCTTCTGCAGGTCCTCACAGTAAAACAGCACATGGTTTGCAATTACCAGATCCACAGAATGATCTGCCGCATTAATATGATGGGCATCCATTACCTCATAATGAAATCTTCTGTCTGCAGTTCCGATGGCTTTTTTTACATCACGCACCATTCCATCGGAAATATCTGAAAGAATGACTGAAACATCTTCAGGGATATCCTTTCTGTTTTCAATCCACAGCGAAGCATCTCCACATCCCAGTTCCAGAATCTGCTCCCCGCTCCGGATCCCGCACTGCTGAAAAATCCACGGAAACCAGCCCTGCCCGTTTGTGGAAAATTCATTATGAAGATTAATTCTCGCAGTAATATTAGAAGAATTCAGATACTGTTTCTTAAGCTTCTGTTCCATTTCATTAAGGTTTACCAGCTGTAACATCTGGCTCCAGTCCACAGTCTCTCCATTGTCGATCGCCTGCGAAGCATCAAGAAGTGCCTGTTTCATAAGCTCCATCTGTTCCATCCGATCTTCAATAAAACCGAGCTGCATATGAAGAAACTCAGACATAAAATGATGATCCGAATTCCGGATAGTCATTTCCCTGATATCATCAAGCGAAAAGCCCAGATATTTCAAAAAAAGTATCTGATGCAGTCTTGCAAAATCCTCATCTGTATAAAACCTGGCACCGTTTTCGTTTACTAAAGACGGTTTCAGAATATTATGTTCATCGTAGTATCGTATTGTTTTTTTGGTGATATGCGCCATTCGGGCAAATTCACCTGAAGAATAATAACCTGGTAATTTCATCACAGCTCCTGTACGATCATTATGTTATCTGACTGCCTCCGAAGGCTCTTTTGCACTTCCGGCAGCAAGAAATTCCTCTGCCACACTCCGTATGATCTCACGCTGCTCCGGTGTAAGTTTCTGCATCAGAACAAACAGTTCCTTCAGTTCTTCTGAAATTTCGGCCGGTACCCCCCCCCGGTCAAAAAACTGCCCCGGCGTAACATGAAGGTATTCGCAGATATCAAAAAAAAGCTGCATGGAAGGAAACGCTTTTTTGTTTTCGATACGGTTAATATAACTTGAGTTCTGCTGAAGATCAAGGCTCATTTTGCGTGCGGAAACTTCCCTGTCAGCACGAAGCTCAACCAGCCTTCCGACAAAGAACTCTTCCTCTGTCTGTCTGTTTTTTTCTGTGGAAATCGCTTTATTCATGTCACTGTTTCTGTCCATCGTAGCTCCGTTTCTGTTTACATCTGATATATTTCTGCTTTACAATTTCTTATATTTTATCCCATTTTTCATTTTCTGTAAATGTATGTTTCGGGATTTTGCCATATTCATGGCAAAACACCTCGCGGGATATTACCTGTAAACAGTAACCATTTATATTCTTTCTCACAGATGCTGTAATTCCGTTAAAAAATCTGCTGAAGCTCTGATCTCCAGCAGATTTTTCATTCAAATTTCAAATTAAATTCCAGCTTCACAACAGGTTTCCCATTCCGCTCTTCATTTCCTATATGAATATAACCGGCTTTCTGAAACAGTTCCTGCATGACCTCTTTTTCTTCCAGAGATGTTTCTCCATTACAGAGAATCCAGATTCCATCTGTCTGCATTTTTATCATTGCTGATCTGTCACTGTCTGTTTCAATCTTAATATTGCAGGCAGCGTTTTCAGCAAACTGCATCACCCTTTTTACCATATCCATAAATTTCTGATCTTTTTCCGGTTCCCATTTCTGCTGTTCCGTTTTTATTTCCTGCCGGATCTCCTTCAGCATTTTTTCTTTTTCATCATAAAAAAATCGCTCTACCTTCACCTGTTTCCCACCCCTCTCATATCAGCCGACTTTTTTCTGTTTTATATTTCGTTATTACTCCTTTTATTTCAAATTATAACGTATATGGTGAATATGTCCACCATATTTTTTATTTAATTCGACAATTATAATGAGAAAAGATGGCATTTTATTCCAAATTCAGAGAAAGGCAGGAAGATACCGTGATTGATTACAGCCCTTTATGGGATACTATGCAAAAGCGTAGGATTTCTCAATATGCTCTTATCAACCAGGGCATCGACAAGCACACGCTTGACCAGCTTAGAAAAAATCAGAATGTCACTGTTCTCACTATCGAAAAACTCTGTGACATTCTTGACTGCACACCTAATGATATATTTTGTTTCAAAAAGTAAACTCTTCCATGTGTTACTGTTTCTTCGCAGGACAGAAGTACTTTTTTCTTGACAATACACTATAAAAAAGAGTATACTTTCCGTAACTTAATACATGCACATAAAAAAGAGCGATGTTGTTCACAACATGGCTCTTTTTTGCATTTTTTGGAATTATTTCTAATGTGGATGTATAAAATTCAGAGGGAGGAAATGCTCTATGGAAAATTTAAATGAAATTATTACAAAAATTGATGACTTTGTATGGGGTCCGGTCATGCTGATCCTGCTTGTCGGTACAGGCATATTTCTTACATTTCGAACCAGATTTCTTACCTGGCGTAATCTTGGATATGCACTTAGAAGTACACTCAGCAAAGAAGCCCGCACCAAAAGCCGCGGGGAAGGCGATGTGTCTCCCTTTTCGGCTCTCACTACTGCACTTGCTGCAACGATTGGTACCGGCAATATCGTCGGCGTTGCAACAGCCATGGTTTCCGGTGGCCCCGGTGCACTGGTATGGATGTGGATCTCAGCTGCCTTCGGTCTTACTTCAAAATTCAGTGAATGCATGCTTGCGATTAAATACCGCGAAGTCAACGCCAAAGGAGAAATGAGCGGTGGTCCCATGTATACCATGAAAAAAGGACTGAAAAACAAAACTCTTGGCGTTGTCCTTGCCTGGCTTTTTGCACTGTTTGCAGTTATAGCTTCCTTTGGTATCGGAAATATGACACAGGGAAATTCCATTGCCAGTGCCCTGCATGCCACATTCCAGGTTCCGACACAGATCACAGGAGCAGTTATCACTGTTCTCACACTGCTCATCATTGTAGGCGGAATCAAATCAATATCCAAGGTTTCCTCTGTTGTTGTTCCTGTTATGGCAATTTTTTACGTTATCTGTGGTCTTATCGTAATCTTTGGAAACATTTCCAATCTGCCATCCGGACTTGCAATGATCTTCAAAATGGCCTTTTCCGTAAAAGCTGTCGGCGGCGGACTTTGCGGTTCTATTGTCGCAACTATGATGAATGCCATGCGATACGGTGTTGCCAGAGGTGTTTTTTCCAATGAAGCCGGTATGGGTTCTGCTGCCATCACTGCTGCAGCTGCAACCACAGATAATCCGGTTCGCCAGGGATACATAAATATGACCGGTACTTTCTGGGATACCATCGTTGTCTGTACGATCACAGGTCTTGCAATCGCCTCTTCCGGAGCACTTGGAACAACTGATGCTTCCGGACAGCTTCTCACCGGATCAGATGTTACGATTGCCGCATTTAAAACAGTTCTGGGAACTTCCGGCGGATGGCTTGTTACAATAGGAATCACGCTGTTTGCATTTTCTACCATCCTTGGCTGGGAATACCACGGTGAAAAAGCTTTTGAATACCTTCTCGGCTCACATAAATATAATATGATCTACAGAATCGTATTTTCACTGGTTGTTTATATCGGTTGTACCCAGACACTCAGTCTCGTATGGAACTTCTCCGATATTGCAAACGCACTTATGGCAATCCCGAACCTTATCTGCATGCTGCTCCTCAGCGGCGAAATCGCAGACGACATCAAAGCATTTCAGTCAGAAATCAAAGGACGCAGTTAAACTGTTCCTTTTAACCTGTAGACAAAGTCCATGGCAAATGTCATGGACTTTTAATCATGACTGAAAAAACTTATAAACCACAGATGCCGGATATTATGGAAGCAATATTCGACTGTGGATATTTATTATTTGATTTAATTGCAGGAATTTTATTTTTTGTATTTTCAAAGGGAAATCCATTATTTATACTTTATGGCGTACTGACACTAACACTTTGCGGTGGAGATGCTTTCCATCTGGTTCCGCGAGTAATCAGAACTGTACAAGGAAGCAGTGACAAGAATTGTTTGTCTTTTTCCACAGAATAACTGGACTACTGAAAATGGAAACATGAAATTATCTGTTATCAGAAATGCTGTTTTTGCAGTAACTGGTATCGGTGTGATCATTCTTTATGCTATTTCCGGAAACACAAACGGATATCACATGACGAGAATGGTTGCGGCAATTATTATTTCTTTTGGATGTTATCTCCCGGTAACATTATTCAGTAAAACAAAACCAAAGGTCGGACTGTTAATGATACCAAAGACCTGTGCTTATATGTGGGTCATTGTAATGGGACTTCAGCTTTTAT
>CAKRLX010000022.1 GCA_934359835.1 uncultured Blautia sp. | reverse complement strand
TGTCAGTTCTTCAATGCTCTTCTGGATCTTGTTCTCATTTTCCGGATCCGTAAATGCAGTTGCTTCGTCAAGAATGATGATTGGTGCATTTTTTAATATCATTCTGGCAATGGCAATCCTCTGCTTTTCTCCACCGGATAACCGCTTTCCGGCTTCCCCTGCAGGGGTATCGTAGCCCTGCGGCAGCTTCTCTATAAACTCCTGGCAGCATGCCTTTCTTGCTGCTTCCCGTACCTCTTCATCCGATGCAGCCGGATTGCCGAGACGTATATTTTCCATGATAGAACACCGGAACAGGAAATTATCCTGTGTCACAAAACTGATCATTTCTGAAAGCTGTGACAATGGCATTTCCCTGATATTTACACCGCCTATGGTAATGCCACCGGATGTCACATCCCAGAATCTTGAAATCAACCTTGCTACCGTAGATTTACCTCCCCCGCTAGGGCCGACCAATGCAGTAAAGCTTCCTGCCGGCATCGTCAGGTCAACTCCATGCAGCACCTCGTCCTTTTCTTCACCGGTATAAGAGAAATGCACATTTTCCAGTTTCACATCATAGCTGCTGATATTTACACGTACAGAAGGCTCCGGCAATTCTTGCATCGTAAGAAAATCCTGTATGCTTTCAATGTTGTACTGCATTTCACGAAGATTTTCGGAAAACACCTCTATCTTTGCGAAAGATGTCACCATGGACATGGACAGCATAACTGCCAGCACAAGCTGTGATATGGTCAACTGACCATGCATCGTCAGATACAGTCCTACAGGCAAAGTTCCAAGCAGTGTCGATGGAAACAGGGCGAATGTCATTTTCATGGTGATCCAGGTGGAAGACAGCCATTTCACAACGAATTTCTTATAATCCAGGATTGCTTTTGCATATTTCTCATAAGAGGTTCCTGCCCTGCCAAATGCCTTAATAACCTCGATGCCCTCTATATATTCCACAATGGTGCTGTTCATATGTGCATTGGATTCATCGTACTGAGTGAAACTTTTTCCGCTGATTATCATGGTAAGTGTCATAAATACCATGGACAATGGAACAGTTACAAGAGAAGCCAGTGCAATTCTTAAGTCCAGTGTAAGCAAAGCGATAAAGCTGATTACCGGAAGCAGGATATGTCCGCTTCCTTCCGGAATCATATGAGCAATAGGCGGTTCCATATTTTCGATTTTTTCTACCATAATGCTCTTGATTTCACCAATACTATGCCCTTCCACATCTCCTAATGGTGCTTTCAGAAACCGGTCTGTCAGGCGGAGCCTTAATCCTTCCAATATGTGATAGGCTGCTATATGGGAAATCCATGTGGATGCGGAAAAGCTTACAATTTTTATAATGTAAAAGAGTAAGGCATATAAACACCATCTTAAAATTTCCTGCATAGGAGCCTGATTCAGATTTCTTATATACAAATCGATTCCACGGTAAATGCAATAATATGGCATAAGTCCACTGATAATACTGATAACAGATAAAACAACGGATATTCCAAGCCTTTGTCCGCTTCCTTCGGTATAACCAAGCAGTACTTTCAGCCAACTGTCTTTTTTTTCTGATACTTTTTTATTTTCCATCAAATGTTTCCTTTCTGAATCTGTACTCTGCCGGAGACAGCCCCATCACACTTCGAAATGCAGATGAAAATTTTCCCGGATTTTCATATCCTACACTTGCGGCGATCTCCTGTACTTCTTTCTCTTTATCCTGTAACAGCATATTTGCAGCCAGATTCATGCGGTATCTCTTCTGATAAGAATAAATAGAATCTCCATAAACATCTTTGAAGCATTTTTTCATAGTTGTCAGTGGAATCTCATACATAGAGGAAAGTTCTTCGATGGTAAACCGTGTCTGAGGATTCCCTGTGATCTGCGCATGAATCCCTTTGATTTTTTCCATCTGAGTTTTGTAATAATATGGTCTGACTTCTTTCCTGTCTTCTACGGTCATCGTGTTTAAGTACAACAATAATTCCACGACTTTTATCTGATAATATTCTTTCGCTTTTGCAAGCTCCGGATGTGCCATGTTTTTCTGGTAAAACCCTGAAAGAATTGACCCAAGTTCCTTATCTCCCTGAATTACATAAGGTTTCTCTTCGGCACAATACCGGCTTCGAAGCTCTTCAATGGATACGGAGAATCCATGATACAATTCATCAAGTACCTTCTGAACTTCCGCAACTTCCATGAAAATACTGACTCCATGATAATGCTTCAACGGATAATAAGTCGTCCCCTTATGATTTTCTCTGTTATCCAGACGGAGTTCATTTTCCTGCATAATACTGAACACACCTGGCTTTACCTCCATCTCAATTCTTCCCTCCCGGCAGTGGTCAATACAGAATATTTTTCTGTCATTCTTCAATTCAAATTCAGATGCGCACTGTTCCATGTGCATGTCTGAAAAACAAATCATCACACCTGGCATTACTCGGTAAACCGTCATCACACCCTCTCCTGTCGCATCATTTAGCATAAGGACCGAGCAATTCTCATTCTGAATCACAGGCTTTATATTACTTCCAAGACTTGCAATTTCATTTACATTCAAATTTCTTCTCATTCCTTTCACATAATGGTATTTCTTTGTGTTAGTTTTATCTAACCTTTTCTATTATCTTAACATGAGAATCGAGCATTATCCAGACCTGAATGGACGGCAATAATCCATTTAGACAAAAAATAAAGTTCCAGACTTATTATCTGAAACTTTTCGTGCTGTTTTGAAAACCTATTTTTTCTTTCTTCTATACACTCTTCCATTCTTCAACAGCATTTCTTACCCGCTGGTCAATATCCAGGCGTGCTCTGCGGCATTCTTCCGGATATTTTCTTGCTGCCTGAAATGCCAGTTTCATAAAGATTCCAGAACCAACTGGCAACATCGTCTTTAACATACTCTCCGGAAAAACGAAATGGGTTGCATGCTCGTAAATAACAGACTCCAATCTGCATGTGTGTGGATATTCTTTCATACGCTGCTCCATACGGCGTATATATTTTGCAGTATCCCACAACACATCATCTTCAGCACCAATCAGCAATAACGTTCCATGGATTTTTTCAATCTTGATCATCTCGTCTTCTGTGATTGGATGAGCCTTTTCCGAGTCATCAAACAGTTTTCTTGAATTAATCATATCCCCGGTCCGTTTTGTTTCTTTTTCAATCACATGCCAGTAATCCGGATGTTTATAGCAAAAAGGCATGTACGGAAGTGGTTCTCCGTTATATGAAAAAAGTGATTCTCCCTCAATTGGCCATTCCTTACAACCATCTTTTTTGCCCTGCATAAACCCCTGCCAGATAAAGTCACTCGGTGTCAGACCAATCGTCAATGTAATATCTGCAAAATAAGAAGCGGCAGTTAAGGCAAGTGTTCCTGTAGTAGATGCCCCGACAATTCCTATCTTCTGATTACCATGCACTTTTAACCAATTGATTGCTTTCTCTATACGTTCCAGCGGATAATTATGATGTCCATAATCCTTTTTCCCAGGTGACATTGTCATCACATTCACACCGAGTTTATGTAACCATTTCACAGATGTACGCGCCAGATAATCCTCTGAATCATCCCCAATCATTGCAATCATTGCACAGTCTGCGTCGGTTTTACATTTCCAATATGCGCCATAAAATCCATCTGTTTTTATTTCAAAATGCCTTTTCTGCATCTCTATCATCTCCTTAATATCAGCCGTGTTTCTCTAAAACAAATATTTTATTCGAGATATTCTGAACGATTGGAATCTTTCCTATCACATGATAAATCGACATAAGCTCTTTCATTCCCTCAACCAGACTGACTTCCTGTAGGATAGAAAAATTCGGTACCATCGTTTCCGGCACACCTGTCACATTCACTTTTTCTTTCATTATCTGTCGCCTTCCACTGATTTTTTTACTTCTTCTACCCACTCTGCACTATGACAGCAAAACAGTTCTTCATGCTGCATATTGTGTCTCCGAATATCCGGATTTTTGAAATAAGTCCAATATCTCTTTTCATATTTTTTACCCATCTTGGTAGCGTAAAACACATGGATAGTTGTTCCCGGCACATCAATTCCATGCTGGACTTTCGTAACCAGATCCGAATAGAACTGATTATAAATACTCTGTTTTGTAATCCACGGACATCCTCCTTTACCGATTCCAAACATATTTAAAAATCCATTATATAATTCTTTTTTAACCTCATCTGTCTTATTCAGTTTTTTCTGCATAAATTTCGGAAGAGCACCTGTATGTATCATTTTATACATAAAAGGGACTACCATGGATGACTTGATTTTTGCCACAAGACGACCTGCTTCGTCCATATCACTGCTCCCAATGATGCCATGATCTATATGAATTCTTTTTCGCTGAATCAAAAGGGATACAAAACTTCCGCCAAGGGAGCACCCATACGCTGCTTTAATTCTTCCACCATACTTTTTCTTGATTTCCAGCTCAATCTTTTCACATTCATCTTCCATTGAATAAAATTCTGTTTTCTCATTTGGATCAAATCCATCATAAGAAACGATTACCGTGTAAAAATAAGAATGTAATCCATCCAGTACATGATCAAAGCTGCTATACAGACAACAGGTACCAGGAAATAAAAATATCACTGGTTTCCTACTGTCTCCACTTTCATAAAATTTCATAGCTGGCCTCCTTTAGGCTTTCTCACAACACAATGCATCCTCATGCCTTTACGGATTTCAAATTTTTCTACTGTTAACCCTGCTTTTCTGCAACATTTCATAACCACATCTCTTGTTGGAACCGGACCACGTCCTGCATCCAGCAATTCTGTGAACGGCTCCTTAATCGACAACTTTTTGTATTCTTCGTCTTTCATGCTTTTCCCTCCAATCACACCTGCACCATAAATCAATACTCTCGTAGAAATCTGCCCTCTTTTTCAGGTAAACCGCAAGCGTTAGCAGCGTCTAACTCGCATCTTCTAAAAAACCGTGTGAAAACAAAGCTGTAATTCCACACGGTTTCTTTTCTTATGCATCCAGTATATCACTTTTATCTGATTTATCAACCAGATTTTGTCATTATGTCTCAGCTTCAGAAGAATGCGTAACTGTTCACAGGCAAAGTCCCATCACTGAAAGTGATTTGGAATGGATTTTGACCAAGGAGCTGTCTATTACCTTATTTCGTCAGAACCCTGTAATTTTCTTTCATATTATAGTTTTTATGGATTCCGTCATCTTCGTACAGAGTATAGCTGCTGCCTTCATATCCAAGCATCTTAAGATTCTCTGTATCAATATCCTTTACACACTCAGCTGCTTCTGCAACCGGAATGCATTTGCCGCTTCTAATGAAGAGTGGTACTTCATTGAGGGCAACTTCCACATAATGAACTCCCTTTGCAAGGACTTCTTCGAAAATGGTTCCATCCGGCATAAACTTGATGAATTTCATTTCTTCCGGCAGGTAAACGTAACGGCCTCTTGCGTTCTGCTCATAAACCGGTGCGATCATAATCTCGTTGCCAAGCATCAATTGGTCTTCAACACGGATTGCCATCTTATCATCTGGATAAACAAATCCAAGCGGCTTAAAGTACATATCGTCATTCAGCGCAGCTTTCATGTATTCACTGTAAAGATACGGTACAAGACGATATCTGACATTAATGACACTGCGGAAATCTTCGATGTTTTCGAACTGGTAGCATTCCTGTTCTCTTGTTCCTTCTGCTGCATGATCACGCATCAGAGGTGTAAACACACCGAGAGCAAGGAAACGAAGCAGCAGATCTCTGGTCGTGTCGTCACCAAATCCGCCAAGATCCGCACCTGTGTACATAAAGCCGCACATATTCAGGGACGGAAGCATCTTCAGATTCAACAGGATGTGTGACCACCAGGATTTATTGTCTCCCATCCAGATTCCACCATAACGGTGCATTCCGATGTAAGAAGATCTGGAGAACATCAGGAAACGTTTTTCCGGATCAATGCGTTCGAATGCTTCTCCCGCTGCTCTTGTCATGTTGTAGCCAAAAAGGTTATGCACTTTATCGTGGCGGATTTTCTTACCATTTACATTGTGATAAAATCTTCTGTAATCTTCCGGACTGTTAGCAATGTCTTTCATCTTTGCCTGCATAGCCCACGGATGGATCTTACCCTCTGTATCATTTGCAAACTCTCCGGCAAGTTCTTTTGCCTCTGCAAGTCCTTCTGAAGAATAAAAGATTGCAGGCTCGTTCATGTCATTCCAGAATCCCTCGATCCCCTGATCAGTCAGGAAACGATATTTATCTCCGAACCATTTACGGGCTTCCGGATTCAGCATATCCGGAAAGTGGGTATCTCCCGGCCATACGGCTGCAACAAAATCACTGCCATCTTCTCTTTTACAGAAGTAGTTGTTTTTTACACCTTCCTCATATACCTCGTAGTCTTTTTCCACCTTGACACCGGCATCAATGATCGGAATCAGGCGAAGCTCCTGGTCTTTCATTTCCTTTACAAATTCAGGGAAATCAGGAAAGTTTTTCTCATTGACTGTGAAGTCTTTAAAATCCTGCATATAGTCAATATCCATGTAGATCATGTCGATCGGGATATGATTCTCGCGATAACCTTTTGCTACTGCACGGAAGTCTTCTTTTGTTGTATAACCCCAGCGGCTCTGTCCAAAACCGAAAGCAAACTTTGGCGGAATGTAGCTGCGTCCGATCACATGGCGGAACTGTTTTACGATGTCGTAAGCATTTTCTCCTTCGATGACATAGATATCCAGATCTGCATTTTCGCAGGATACTTTGAGTGTGTCCATTCTGGTATACCCGATATCAAAGGTCAGTTTTGACGGATAGTCAAAAAACAGTCCAAAAGTAGTCTTGCCGCTTACTATAATAAAATTGTGAGCCCCATACAGAGAACGCTTGTCCTCTGTATGAATTGCATCATCTGTACAGTTGCTGATATAGCAGTAACCTCTCTTATTGATTCCACGGTTGGATTCGCCCAGGCCATAGACAATGTCCTCTTCGTCCATGATATAGGTAAAAGCAAATCCCTCATTCTGGCTGATCTCTCCATATGGAAAAGCGCCCTCAGCTGTTTCTATTTTTTCGGTCAGTGCCTCCGTATCAAACGGAGTTCCATATCTGTATTTTCTAATCATCTTTGCGTTACCTCTTATTTTTTATAAAGTGCAAATGCTTCATATGGTTTCAAAACAATTTTACCTTCAAATACAGTTCTGTTAAGATTTGTGATCAGACATTCTGCTCCTTTGAATTCTTCCGGAATTTCCATCTCTGCATTTTTGTCACTGAAGTTGCAGACTGTCAGAAGTTTTTCCTGATTCTGTTTTCTTATATAGGCAAAAATCTGCTCGTCGTCACGGTAAAGAGTCTCAAACCCACCGTAAACAATAATGTCTTTTTCTTTACGCAGACGGATCAGTTTCTGATAATAATAGAAAATTGAGTTCGGATCTTCAAGCTGCTGTGCCGCATTGATTTCTTTGTAGTTTGGATTCACTTTGATCCATGGAGCACCATCTGTAAATCCTGCCTGTGCTGAATCATCCCACTGCATTGGAGTCCGGGCATTGTCACGGCTTCTCAGCATCAAACATTTCATCATGTATTCCGGAGTCATAAGACCTGATTCTGTAAGCTCTGTAAAGAAATTGATACTCTCAATATCACGATAATCTTCCAGTTTGTCAAAGTAAACATTTGTCATGCCAAGCTCTTCGCCCTGATATACATATGGTGTTCCCTGCATCATATGAAGACAGGTTGCAAGCATTTTTGCAGAAGTTTCTCTGTATGCCGGATTATCATTTCCAAAACGGCTGACACTTCTCGGCTGATCATGGTTTCCAAGAAACAGGCTGTTCCATGCTTTGCCCTGAAGTTCTTCCTGCCATTTGATCATGATACGTTTGAACTCTTTGAAATCATATTTTTCAGTTGTCCACTTTCCATAATCACCGCTTCCGTTCTCAACATGTTCAAACTGGAATACCATATTCAGTTCATTTCTGGATTCACCTGCATATTTCTGTGCCTCTTCAATTGTTACTCCTGAAGTTTCACCAACTGTCATAATATCATATTTTGAAAGAACTTCTCTGTTCATTTCCTGAAGGAACTCATGAATTCTTGGTCCATGTACACAATATGGTCCAAAGTCACCATAAAGGCTGTTGTTCATTTCTCCGTCCGGGAATGACTGGTCTTTGGAAATCATACTGATCACATCCATACGGAAACCATCGATTCCTTTATCGCACCAGAATTTCATCATATCATAAACTTCCTGGCGCACTTTTTCATTTTCCCAGTTAAGATCCGGCTGTTTTTTGGAAAACAGGTGCATATAATACATCTGCGTCTGAGGATCATATTCCCATGCAGAACCGCCAAATACTCCGCCCCAGTTGTTTGGTTCTTTTCCATTTACCGGATCTTTCCAGATATAGTAATCACGGTATGGATTATCTTTTGACTTGCGGCTTTCGATGAACCAGTTATGTTCATCAGATGTATGGTTGACTACAAGATCCATCAGAATTTTGATGCCTCTTTTATGAGCTTCTGATAAAAGTTCTTCGTAGTCCTCCATAGTTCCGTATTCTTTATAGATTCTGCGGTAATCAGAAATATCGTAACCATTATCATCCTGAGGAGATTCCAGCATCGGAGATATCCATAACACATTTACACCAAGCTCTTTGAGATAATCAAGCTTCTGTATGATTCCTCTGATATCCCCCACGCCATCTCCGTTGCTGTCTTTAAAACTTTTTGGATATATCTGATATACCACACTTTCTTTCCACCATTTTTTCTCCATGTTATTAATCTCCTGTTTATTATTATTATTTCGTTAAACGATACCTGCGAATCACTCTGTCATAGCACTGCTCCCATAATCTACACGCTTACTTGACTGCTCCGGCAACAACACCATTCATGATCCATTTCTGGCAGAAAAGATATACAAGCAGTACAGGAATAAGCACCAGCAGATATGAAGCAAATGCCAGGTTATAATCTACAGAGAACTGTTTTTTGAACACATACTGAGCAAGCTGTAAAGTCTGCTGGCTCTCATCACTTAACAGTACCAACGGCATGGTAAAGTCATTCCATGTCCACATAAATGAAAGAATTGCCACTGTTGCTGTAGTCGGTTTTAGTGTTGGAAAAATAACCCGGCTGAATATCTGAATCGGATTTGCACCGTCAATCATTGCAGCCTCATCCAATGCTTCCGGAATAGCCTTAATAGCACCTGTATAAAGGAATGTATTCATTGGAAGACCAAAGATAATGTACAGGAATGTGATTCCATAGATATTGTCCAGATGGAATGTATTGGCCTGTACAACCAATGGAAGCATAATTACCTGGAACGGAATGAACATTGCACTGATAAAGTAGTAATACATGATTGAGAAGAATTTACTCTTCTTTCTGTTTCTTGTGATCGCATATGCAGCGAACGAGTTTGTAACCAGAGTAAATCCCAGATTGATCACAGTAATAAAAGCAGTATTAAAAAATTTTCTCGGAAAATTTGTCATATTCCAGGCATCGACAAAATTCTGAAGTCTGAGTTTTGTTGGAAGTGCCAGAATATTATTCATGTCTGAAGGATCTTTGATTGCGATCATCAGTGCCATATACAGAGGCAGAAGGATGATCAGCACGATTCCTGCGATCAGAAGAATAGTCACAGGCCAGTTACAACGTTTTTTTATTCTTACTGTCTGACTTTTCATCCTAATTTCTCCTCCCTCTTCTCAAGTACACGTAACTGGAACACAGAAATCAGTACTACAACAATAAACAGCATAACTGCGTTTGCTGACTGATAAGAGAACTGACCACCGCCAAATCCTTTTTTGTAGATGAGTACTGCGATAGAAGTTGTGCTGGTTCCCGGTCCACCTTCTGTCATTGCCATGATCTGATCATAAACCATCAGGTATCCCTTTGCGGAGAGTACCATATTAATGGTGAATGATGGTGCCAGAAGAGGAAAAGTAATCTTTGTAAATTTGCGGAACCCTGTTGCTCCATCAAGGGCTGCTGCCTCATATACATCTGTGTCAATGGACTGAAGACCTGCAATATAGATCAAAGTATTGAATGCACAGCCTGTCCACACTGCGACAGCAATGATTCCCCATATTGCATGATCAGTACCAAGTATATTTACGCTTAACGCCTGGATTCCAAGGCTCTTTCCGAGCTGTGGGATCAGGTTTGCAAAAATATAGTTGAAAATGAATCCGACGATCAGACTTCCAAGCATATACGGCAGAAAGTAAAACGCTTTAATCGTGTTTTTGAATTTGATTTTTGAGTTCAATGCACACGCAAGAATCAGACTTATCACATTTACAAGGACTGTTGCAATCACTGCAAATTTAAACGTGAACAGATAAGCATTTCCTGTATCTACATCAGTGAACATATGAAGGTAGTTGCGCAGACCTACAAAGTTCCAGTCCCCATAACCTTTCCAGTCTGTAAAGCTGTACAGAACACCTCTCAGGAACGGAATCGTATGAAATACAAAGAATAATACTGCAAGGATGCCTACATAAATGTAGTAAATTTTATTAACAGCAGGTTTTTTTCGGGCTGTTTTATTTTTCATGGGATCATCTCCTCACTTAATCTACATTAGCAATATCGTATTTTTCATCGCACTGTTTCAGGAACTGGTCCATGTTTTCCTGATTGTCCATTCCATTTGAATAGTTCAGGCACATCTCAGAAATAAGTGCGGAAAGATCAAATCCTGATGGATAGTAGTGATCCGGGAAGTTTGCAACTTTACCATTGGCAATATCTTCTTTGACACCGGCAACTGTTTCATTGTTCTGCTCAACGTCTTTGATCGCAGAGAACGCAAACTGGTCATCAATATAGGTCTGTGCGTTTTCCTTTTCCATCATGAAGGAAACGAACTCTTTTGCCATTTCTTCATTTGCGCTGTCTTTGCATACACCGATGAGTACGTCAACACCTGATGTTACATAGTTTTTGGATTCATCATCGGATGCCGGAAGTGCGAACATATTTACATTAATGTCTGCGTTAGCGTTTTTGTACTGGTTGATTGCCCAGTTTCCGTTGATGATCATAACTGCATCACCATTTGCAAATGCCTTGTTTCCATCATCATAGGTCAGACCCATGAAGTCATCCTGTGCATAGTCAAGAAGTGTCAGGTATTTTTCTACGATTTCTTCATGAGTTCCTACAAATGTTGTTTTGTCTTCTTTTCGATCATCAGTGAATCCGTCCGGCTGAAGGTCAGGTGCCATGCTGTTCCATGGGCAGAGGCTTGTCCATGCATCTTTGTAAGTCATAAGAAGCGGCTGCTCTCCTGCATCTTTGATCTGGTCAAGTACATCAATAAATTCATCCCAGGTCTTTGGGATTTCAAGTCCGAGTTCATTAAATTTATCTACGTTATAGATAACACCAGAAGCGTTTGTCGCATATGGAACACCGTATGCTTTTTCTTCTTTGTCTTTGTTTACATCATAAACCATCTGCATATAAGAATCCTGAATGTTGGAGATATAATCCTGATCACTTAAGTCAACCAGCATTCCTGCACTCTCTACTTCTGTATAGTTGTTATCTCCACCCATCATTACAATATCAGGCATGTCATTCTTTGCCATTCTGGTCTTTAAAACTGTTCCTGCATCTGCCGGTGCTGTGATCTTAATTGTCACGTCTTCATGTGATTCGTTAAATTTATCTACAAGCTTCTGAAGAACATCTTTGTTTTCTGCTTTACTGGAAAACAGTTCCAGTTCTGTTTTTCCACCCTTTGCAGAAGATTTTCCGTCGGATGATCCGCCACATCCGGTTACTGTAAACATACCTGCCATTAAAGCACCAACCAGTAACAAACTGACAATTTTTCTATTTTTCATCTTTTCTTTCCTCCATGATGTTTTTTAGAAGTATGAAAGCTGTACAGCACCATTGATTTGGGAAATATCACCCCGGACACGTCTGTCCTGTTCCCTTTCGGTGACTTTATCATAACCCTTGCAGCCCAGTAAAATCAACAGGTTTCTCGTGAAACTTAAAATCTAAACAAAGTTTTAATTTTATTTTTATGCATATTAAACAAAAAAGAAGGACTCTGTCATTCTCTGACAGAATCCCTCTTTACCAGATAAACCGGACTTTTTATATTTAATTCTTTCAATTCTTCTCCCTGGATCAGCTTCATCAGACGCTTCAGTGCCATATGTGCCTTTTGCTGGATATCCTGATGAACTGTCGTCAGCTTTGGACGGACCATACTCGCATACATGCTGTCATCGTAACCTGTGATGGAAATCTGTTCCGGAACCCTGATTCCTTTATCAAAGAAGAAGTTCATTGCTTCAATTGCATCATAGTCTGACGAAAAAGCCAGCGCTTTAGCTTCGAGGAAATGTGGTAAAAGTTCTTCGTATTTCCTGAGACGGTATTTTTTCTCGCCCGGAACAACAATGTATCGGGAACGACTGCAGAATCCACCCCTCTTTTCCATCGCCTGCTTGAAGCCCATCCATCGATAATAGTCACTGTCTCTGTCAGTTTCTGCAATAAATAAAGCCTTTTTGTATCCACAGGAATAGAGATATTCTCCTATCTGGTATCCTCCTGAATAATCATCTACGCCGACATTCTGAAAAGTATATGCACCTTCAGGGTAAGCATCGATCAGAATCATTTTCTTATTCAGCTTACGTGAAAGACTGCGGTATCTTTCTTCATTATACCCAAGGATGATCAGTCCCTCAACGTTCCATTTTGAAGCAATGTCTACTACATTCTGAATGTCTTCGCCACCGATAAGCATAACATAATATCCTTTTTCTTCCGTTTCCATACGGATGTTTCCAATAAGTTCTCCCACAAACGGATCCTGAAGGGACTGCATGCCATGAGCATAAGTAAACCCCAGCACTACTCCTATAATTCTGGAACCATGGCCGGAAAGCATCACTGATCCCATATGCGGAACATAATTCTGTTCTTTAAGGATCGCTGTGATCTTATCAATCGTTTTCTGGGAAACTCTTTTGGTATTTCCATTTATGACATTTGATACGGTGGTGCGGCTGACACCAGCCATTTCGGCAATATCCTGAAGACGAATCATCTGTTATCCAGCTCCTTTTATATCTTATGTATTTTCTTAGATATACTATGATATCAGTATAGGACCCTGATGGAATTCTGACAAGAAGATTCTGGACTTCCTTTCCTGTTTTATGATAATTCTGCCGTAGCAACCTTTCTTTCTGAATGATTCAGATATAGGTAAAATCCTACGTTCAGCAGAATTCCCACTGTTGTAGACACCGGTGCTGCCAGACCGATTTTTGTAAGACTTGCGTTTGGCTGAATGCTCATAAAATATGCAAAAGGAAGTCTTACAATAAGTGTCTGTATAAGTCCCTGCACCATAACCCAGACAGTCTTATTGTTTCCGTTAAAATAACCAACCATACTGAAAAGTACAGCTGTTACGATTGTTTCCGGTGCGAATCCCTTCAAATAGGCATATCCATTCTGGATAACTGCCGGATCTATTGAGAAAAATCCCGACAGCATGTCTCCTTTGAACATTACAAAAATAAATACAAGGCAACCAACAGCCAGTCCCACACCAATTCCTGTAAACATGGACTGTTTTGCACGTTTTTTCTTTCCCGCTCCCACATTCTGGGATACAAAAGATGCCATGGACTGCATCAGAGAGCTTGGAACAAGCATTGCAAAGTTTACAATCTTACAGGCAACTCCATAACCTGAAGAAGCTTCCAGACCAAGTCGGTTAACAAAAGCACAGAGTGCCAGGAACGAAACCTGTGTAAGGAACTCCTGCAGTGCAAGCGGAAGACCGATCTTAAGAAATTTCCGGCACTGTGTATTCAGTCGGAAATTTTTTTTCTCAATCGTAAACGGGAGTTCTTTTTTCACAAGAAGCATAATTGCAAATACAACACTCAGTGCCTGTGCCATAACTGTGGCAATGGCTGCTCCTGAAGCATCCATTTGGAATCCTGCCACCAGTACCAAATCGCCGATCACATTAACAATACATGCGACCAACACGAAAAGAAGCGGAGATTTGCTGTCGCCCAGTCCCCTGAAAATTGCTGACAGGAGATTATATGCCACAATGAAGAAAATACCGCCGCCGCAGATACGTACATAACTTGCAGTCAGGTCAACTGCTTCTTCCGGAGCCTGCATGATCACTGAAATCGGATGCGCAAAACCTACCATTACAATAAAAAGGGCTATTGAAATTATAGTAAATACAATTGCAGCACCACCAATAACCGCACCTATCCGTTCTGGTTTCTTTTCCCCCAGATAACGGGCTATCAGAACTGTAATACCCATTGCAAACTGGACCACAACAAAGGTCACAAGGTTAAGAACCTGACTTCCCGTGGAAACTGCTGAAAGTCCGGAAGTAGAACCGAATCTTCCCACAACCAGAAGGTCAACTGCACCGTAAGCTGCCTGGAGGATCAAAGCCCCCAGGACAGGCATCATAAAAAGGACAAGTTTCTTAAGGATACTGCCCTGAGTAAAATCTGCTTTATCATTTGTCATAATGAGTTCTCCTTTCACACATAATCTGGTAAAATTTCTCGATGGTACGGATCATGCAGTCTGCATCTTCTTCTGAAATATCTTCCATCCAGGGTACCAGTTCGCTGAAATATTGTTTGTCATATTTACAGGACAGTTTTCTTCCTTCTTCTGTGATGGATATGTAAGTAACACGTCCGTCATCCGGAGATGCAATTTTCTTAAGATATCCCTTTTTCTCCATCTCTTTTACTGTTCGCGTGACTCCCGGCCTCGGAAGATTCAGTATCTCACTGATGTCAGACACCCTTATATGAGAATTTTTCTTTTCAAGTATCTGAATCACCTCCAGATATTTGATATATGACGGCATGACTCCTTCCGGCAGAGGCGGGAGCATTTCACGAATCCGTTTCGCCTGATAACAGGCATCCAACATTCTTTTGATCTTTTCATTTGTCATTTTACTTTACCCCATATATAATTACCAGTGTTAATTACCTTTGATAATTATATGCAAATTCAGACTTTTGTCAAGCAGAAAATAATCCCGGCCCGATGCAATTATTTACATCTGCCGGGATCATTTCGTCATTTACAGCCTCTCTTTATATTCTATTCCGACCATTTTGCAGAATGCAGGATTGTCTCTGCTGTCGGATTGTCTTTCAGATTTTCGCCCATGAGGAATGCCATTTCCAAAGTCATTCCATCCTGCCCCATAAATACGGTACCGTAAGTGTCCTCATCTTTCGTATAAAATATAGTCTGGATCTTATTAATATCTTCTTCTTTTTCGTAGGTGTATCCATGTTTTTCCAGCTGATCCACCAGAACATCTCTCATTGTCATATTATTTTCTTCCAGATCAGCCTTTATTTCTTCCTCTGTCATTTCTTCAGAAAGATCTTTGGAAACCACAATGTAGATCAGACTGGAATCTTCTGAGGAAGCCACATAATCTGTCCCATTTGCCCTGTCCTCTTCATCAAGTTCCATCACATTCCAGTCGGAAGGAAGATATGCCTTGAATCCCCCTTTCATATCCACCCATGTTCCCTCATAACCTGCCTGACTTTCGTCAAACTGATAACTCTCCCATGCGCGGTCAATCTTCTCACCTGTTCCAAGCATTCTGGCATTTTCTTTTACAAAATCAATCTCAGAATTCATTTGCTGAAACTCTTCTGCAATGATGTTGTCATCCATATATGCCTGCACATCTGTTGGAAAGATCATAAAATAATTCATTGCTGATTCATCGCTGAAACCAATATAGGAAAAATCCGGCAGCTCTGCAAAATCATCATTTACAGAACAGGACAGGGTAAATAGCTTTCCTCCGTCTGTGCCATTTGATGCCCTCCATTTTTCTCTGCTTGCCTTATGATAAAAGGTAGCATTATTGCCATTAATCTCAATATCAAATTTTCCCTTCCAGTCAGCCGGCAGTGTAATTTCCATCTCTTTAAAATAATAGATCAATGAACCATCAACCAGCTCGTTATCTGTAAACTCCATATATTCACTGCCATCTGCTGATCCGTAAACAGATGATGCCATCAGCATGATTCCCATACCTGCTGCAGCCATTATTCTTTTCCATGCGTTCATATGCTTTCCTCCCATATCACAGTTGAGGGTTTTGGACCCCAACATCATTTTATTTCAGTATAAAGGATTATGCCTGCAGACGCACAAAATTGCCACACCTGTCAATGACAGATATGGCAATTTTACACTCATTCTGAATTTTTTCTTTTTGCCACCCTTTTCAGAGCCTGAAGAACTTCTTTTTCTGTTTCTGCACCCAGATTCGCTGTTATCTCGTCGAAAAAAAGCATCTGCGGTTCTGTCACTGCCAGAAGCACTTTCCATTCTGTTCTGAAATATGAAAGAATGCTGTCCGGTCTGAAATCCGTTGAATTATTTTTCTCCGGAATTTTCGCATATTCCGATAAACTCCCCGGTATCGTTTTTCTGTAGATGATAAGGTCTTCTGTCATTTCGTGTATTCCTCTATTTTATCTTCTCAAGCAGCGGACCTGTAAAGTGTTTATTAAAGAAATGGATTACAGGTCCCAGTCCGAAAGCTGTCACCAATGTTCCGATTCCGATAATTCCACCTGCCAGGTAGCATACCAGTGCACAGAATGCATCATTGGAAATTCTGTGCCAGAAATATGGAATTTTCGGCCATTTTTCTGACATGATCAGTGACAGGCTGTCATATGGTGCAACGCCTTCATCCGGCATCTGGTACATAGATAATCCCAGGCAGCAGATCACTACACCTATGCAGAGAACGATCAGTCTCTGTACCATGGTCGTCGGTTCCAGTGAAAATGTATCTGTGAATATATTATAGAAAAATGTACATATGTACCCTAAGAACACTGCGTTCACAACTGTTCCAAGGCCCAGGAAATGTCTTCCGAATGCTATTTCAATGATCAGAAATACAAGATTCAGGAGAACCTGAAAATTTCCATATGCCATGCCAATCTTCGCAGCTACCGCCATGTTCATCCCACTGAACGGATCATTCCCAAGACCTGACAGCTTGAAGACAGCCACTCCCATGCCTGCAAGAATATTCCCGATACACATGACCAGTACATATTTCCAGTTAATATTTTTTAAATATTGCATCACTATCTAAAACCCCCGTAATGTTTATTTGGTTTCTATTCTACCATAACCGTCTGTCTTACACCCACTCCGTTGTTCTGCTCCCTTTAATTTTTCTGTTTCCTTTCCATAAGCATTCCCAGATACGATGTTCTGACCGTATCTTTCATACTGTAGCCCAGTGTTTCCAGAATTTCACTTATCTGTTCCAGACACTGCTCACGTTTTTCTTCATCTTCTGTGAGTATTTCCAGTTCAAGAAAATCGCCGAGACCTGCTACCTGATCCAGGCAGGCGGTTATATTTCCAAGTATAAGATATTTCCTTGTTTTGTTCACTGCCGCCACCGTGTAAAAGCCCAGACTGCACAGAATATTTTTCAGGATTTCTCCATCTTCCACTTCTGTTTCCAGCTCCATTCTCGACATGGAAACAGAATCAATCTTCGGTCCTTTGAAATTAATCTGCGTCTTTTTTTCACCTGATGTACAATCCAAACTTCTGCGTATCCTTAATGCCTCATCACGCTCTTTAATATCACGGAATTCACTGTTAAAATAAATATCTTCTTCCTGTAATTCTTTTTGAAATGTAAATCCCAGATCTTTAAGTATATCTGATACTTCCTGCCTGTTTTTCACCGGAAGTTTGATCTCTATCTCAAGCTGTCCCATTTTTCTTTTTCTCCAGCGCAAACTGCATCTTATTGTCCCAGTACTTTAGGACTTTTCCTTTTGCTCCCCAGAATTCTTCCAGCACCTGATACATCTCCTCATAATGGCCCTCACAGGCACAGTTGCCAAGTGGCTCAATCCAGAGTGTCTGACCGCTTCCGCCACATCCGTCTCTCAGATGCACTTTGAAATTCAGACCTTTGTCCTCCAGTATTCCGTTTATTTCTATAATATCATTAAAAGAAATTTCATCCATAGAATCAGCCTCCGTTTATATTCTCATACAGATTATTGTCTGCACCGGGTAACTATTTCTTACTATTATAAAAATTTCATCATTGTTGGAACAAGAATGTTCATATCAACAGGCTTTGCAACATGAGCATTCATTCCAACAGAAAGAACCTTTTGTGTATCTTCTGCAAAAGCATTGGCAGTCATCGCAATAATTGGTATCCTGGCTTTTTTCCTGTCCTTCATCTTCCGGATAGCTAATGTAGCGTCATATCCATTCATAACCGGCATCTGGATATCCATAAGGATCAGTTTGTAATAATCAGCATCAGCTTTTTCAATCATATCAATGCATACAACACCATCATTTGCAATCTCAACAATACATCCTTCTTCCGTCAATAGTTCCTTTGCAATTTCAGTGTTGAGCTCATTATCTTCGACCAATAAGATCCGAACACCGTTCAGGCAGTTTTTATCGCACAGATTAGTATTTTTCTTCACCAGAGAATCGTCTTCTGACGCTTTTCTGCAAGGAACAGTTACTGTAAATGTGGAACCCTCACCCTGCTTGCTTTTCACTTCTATTGTGCCATCCATGAGCTCTACAAGCCTTTTTGTAATGCCCATTCCAATGCCACTGCCATCAATATGACTTAATGTAGTGTTGCGTTCTCTTTCAAAATCTTCAAAAATATGCTTTTGGAATTCTTCAGACATACCAATTCCATTATCGGTAATGGTAATGATCATATTGCACCAATCTTTTTTTTCACAGGCTTTCTGTACAACTCTACAGGATATCGCACCTCCTGTATTTGTATACTTTATCGCATTACTTATAATATTGAAACAGACTTCTGACAGGTGCGGTGCATCCATATATACATACGGATACATGATCTGTTCTGTCAGAGAGAGTATCTGATTTTTACTTTCTGCCTGTTGCTGGAACATAATGATACAATTTTCAAAGCTTTCATGGACATTCGAAACAGTGTATTCTATTTCAACTTTATTATTTTCAATTCTTGCAAGATCCAGAACATTACCGAGCATCGACAAAAGTTCTTTTCCGCATATTTGAATTTTCTCAAGATATCTGCCAAGTTTATCTGTTTCCTGCAAATGTCTGGACGCCAGTTCTGCATAACCAATGACTGCATTCATAGGAGTTCTGATATCATGAGACATATTGAACAGAAATGATGATTTTGCCTTATTTGCACATTCTGCTTTTAATTTAGCTTCCCGCAATTCTTCCTCTTGTTTTAATTCCCGCAATTTTTCATCTGTCACATCTCGATTTGCAATCAATACTGATGTAACATTTCCATTTTTATCATAACTCTGAGGAACAACCATGGAAAGAAACCATGATCCATTCTTCTTTTTGAATTCAGAAGACATAGATTCTTTATTATGAAGACGTGCTGCCATGGTTTGTATATCAAAAAAATCTATATACTTCTGTACAAACGGTTCCGCTATAATACCTTCGATAATCTCAAACTGAGGATCCCAATCTGCAGTATTATCTTTAATATCCATAACCATTTTTCGAGATTTTTTGACAAGTTCGATCTTCTTTGTTTTTAAGTTCAGCCTTGAGATGTGATAATAGGCAGTGCCTAATGCATGAAGGGCCTGCCGAGTTTTTTTGACCTGCTTTCCCAATGTAACAGGAAACTCTTCTCCGTCCATCTGCTCCAGATCTGGTGTTGACTGATGCAGATGCTGAACCAGCCATTTCCCATTCGTCCACCTATAGATAATCGTAAATCTTGTCTCCATTTTAAAACAGATTGAACCATCTTTAAACAGACCAACAAAATCTACTGTCCCATGTGCAAGAACATGATCACCATCAAGTCTTTCTTCTTCCTGATGTAAATTTTGTACTTTAATCCTGATTTTATCTCTTCGTTCTACATCAAATTTAAATGATTCTAAAAACTCATGTAGATTCGTGAATAACTCATGTTTCCCAGTTCCAATCAGACTAATATTTTCATCAAAATAATTCTCTATACCAAAATCATTTACTGATTCAGCATTAATATATATTTTAAAAAGCTGCTCTGTAAGTTTTTTGAAATCCTCCATATGCTTTCCCCCCTTCTACAGCATACTTTTAATCTCATTGATCACACTTTCCCCTGTCAATGGTTTTGAAATATGTTTATTCATTCCTGCCTTTTTGCTGCGCTCCACATCATCCTGAAAAGCATTTGCAGACATAGCTACAATGGGGATAAGTTTGGCATCATGACGATCCATTGCCCGAATCTGTCTTGTTGCTTCCAGGCCATCCATAACCGGCATCATGATATCCATTAATATCAACTCATATTCTCCCGGCTTTGACCGGGCAAAAATATCCACTGCCTCTTTTCCATTCCATGCACAGCTAACCTGCATATTCTCATTTTCCAATATAAATTGTGCAATTTCCATGTTCAATTCATTATCTTCGACAAGAAGTACTCTTTTCCCTTTCAGCGAAACATTCTCATCGGATGATTCTGACATTTTTAATTCCATATCTGCGACAATGTGAAACGGCAATGTGATCACAAATGAAGTTCCTTCATTAACTTTACTGGTAAAACAAATCTTTCCTCCCATCATCGTTACTAACTGGCTGACAATAGTCATTCCCAGGCCAGTTCCCATACTGGCTTTCTGTTCCAGTCTGTTCTCCTGTGTAAAAGGTTCAAACAGATGCTTCTGAAACTCTTCGCTCATCCCAATTCCATTATCTGTACAGGTAAATTCAAATACTGCGGTCCGGTCATCTGAACTGATTTCCTGGCAGCTAACAATGATCTTACCGCCCACATGATTATAATTTACTGCATTACTTCCTATATTCTGCAGAATCTGCTGAAGATGAAGAGGGCTTCCGACCAGTTGATCATGTATGATATTGACAGTTCCCAGGTTCAGTGAGATTCCCTTTTCACGTCCCTGCATCTCAACAATACCTTTTGATTCCCTCAGCACCTTGCGTAAATCGAAAGTTTTTTCTTCCAGCTGCAATGTTCCGGATTCCATTTTATTCATATCCAGGATATCATTCACAAGATTCAGAAGAAATCCAGATGCTGTCAATACCTTATCTCTGCACTCCTGCTGTTTTTGCAGATCTCCAGGAAAATGGTTTGCAATCTGCGTAATTCCACGGATTCCATTGATTGGCGTTCGGATATCATGACTCATGCGTCTGAGAAAATCAGTTTTTGAAACATTCGCTTTTTTCGCTTCCTGGGCAGTTCTTTTCAACTCTTCCTGATATTCGAACTCCTGCTTTTTTTCCTCAGTAATGTCACGTGCTACATAAAGCACCTCCGTGACAGTTCCGTTTGCATCACGCTGCTTAACAATGAATCGTCCCATATGCCAGTGCCCGTCTGCGGCAAGATATTCTCTCGCAATCGTATCTTCCTGCTGCAACCTGTCTGACAGCGTTGTAACATCAAAAAACTCCCGCATAGATTTCTGATCTTCTCTGGAAACAACACTTTTCCGTGCAGTACGAAATGCTTCTGAAGCACATCCATGACTACCTGTTAATTGATGCATCACCTCGCCCCCGACAACTTCTTCAAAACTGTCTGTTCGTAGATCCATAGAATAAATCGTCCAGTAAATCTTTGAAATTGCGGATATAACCGCATTGCTTGCCTGTGCATCTTTCAGTGATTTTTTCAAAGTAACATTTTCAGAAACATCAAGAAATGTGGTTAATATTGTTTTTTTTCCGTCTGATGTATAAAAGGTTTCCGTCTTTGCAATCGACGGTGTCAGATTTCCCTTTCTGTCAGGGATTATGCATTCATAAGAAACGGCTCCATCATGATCTCGCATATCCATCAGTTTCTCAATTACATTCTGATTTACATAGGACACAGCCCCTATGAGTCTGCCCAGATTTTCCTGTGCTTCTTCAAATGACTCCACCCCATAGATACGCATAGCTTCTGCATTCATATGGACAATCTCATGCCCTGGCAAGGTATAGGATAGTACTCCAACACTTATCGTATCCAGAAGCTCTTTATAATAAAAAAACTGGTTTTTGTTTTCATCCTTTAATTGCTGATTCTGTTTCAGCAAGCGGTTCTCCAGAAGTTTTTCTTTTCCAAAATGAACAATATCTTCTGCTTCCTGATGATAGCCTACAAGCCTGATCATGTTGTCTGGAGATGGAACTCTCCTGCCTGTACAGCGTATATAAATGACCCCTTTTAAAGGATGCATATAACGGTAAATCGCTTCTGATTCATGACTTTTCAGCTCTTCTATGTAATCCCGGAAGCACTCCCTCTCCTGCGGATAAATACGTTCTGCCACATACTCCATACATTTTTCCGGAGACATATCTTCTGTAATTCCAAACAGTTTATTTGTGTTTTCATCCGTATACAGTCTTGTCTTTTTTCCTTTTTCAGACTCTACTTTCCAGAATCCGGATTTTCCTGCCTGGAAATATGCCTGTATATCCTCATCGTTTAACTTTTTCATAAACCCTTCCCTCTCGCATAATATCTTCAGATACACAAATACTTCAAGAATGCCTCTGCATTCTTGCTGCGGCGGGATATTACCAGTGAACAGTTACCCTTATTCTGATTTTACCGCCCAGCGCATTTTGGTCGATCTGGCTCTTCCGTTCTGTGCACACTCCTGTGCGGAAGGACGGATCACATCTCTTGCATAATCGGAATAAATCCCTGCTTTGTATCCTGCTTTCAGAGCTTTTTTTACCAGTTTATCTTCACCTGAATGAAACGTAAGGATAGCTACACGTCCGCCTGGTTTCAGTGCACCCGGCAGTTTTTCCATGAATTCATAAAGGACTTCAAACTCCCGGTTCACATCAATACGGAGTGCCTGAAAAACTCTCTGACATGTTTTTCTGACTGTATCTTTCTTCTCTTTTTCAGGTAAAAAGTCCAGTGTTTTCTCAATGATCTCACGTAACTTTGTCGTGGTATCCACACGGTTTCCTTTACGGATCTCATCTGTAATTGCCTTTGCAATTTCTTCACAGTAAGGCTCATCTGAATTTTCATAAAGCATTCCAGCGAGCTCGTTTCTTGATATTTTGTCCAGTCTTTCTGCCGCACTGATACCTTTTTCCTGATTCAGTCTTAAATCCAGCGGTCCGTCCGCACGGAAAGAAAATCCACGTTTGGGATTGTCGATCTGCATGGAAGAAACGCCAAGGTCAGCCAGGATAAAGTCAAATCCTCCGGCCTCTTTTGCGACTTCATCAATGGTACAGAAATTCTGAAGTTTTATTGTAAGTATCTCCTCGCCAAATCCCTGATCTGCCAGTCGTTTACGGGTTTTTGCCGACTCCTCCGGATCAACATCTGTAGCATACATGTGACCTTCACCATGAAGACATTCCATCATAGCTTTTGTATGTCCGCCGTATCCAAGGGTTGCATCAAAACCTGTTTCACCCGGCTGAATTTTCAGAAAATCAAGGATTTCCTTTACCATAATGGAAATGTGCATTCCTGCAGGTGTATTTCCTTTACTTATTACATGTTCAATCGTATCCTGATACTTTTCCGGATTCAGCTCTTTATATTTTTCTTCAAATTTACGCGGATATTTTCCTTTATATCTTACACGTCGTTTGTGTGGTGTCTGATTTTCCTGATCCATGTTACTCTCCCTGCCTCTATATTATTCTATTGATTTTTCCAGATTTTCCCATAATTATTGCTGTTTACTCCGTTCACAGCAACTCATAATTCTTTACTGATTATAATAACATGCCATTTTCTTTATCTCAACCGAAATTCTTTTCATATTTCGATCTACATATTGAATGTCTTTTAACTGTCCCCTCATTTTTTCCATAAATTGTATCTTTATCAATGTACAGTTCTGTTGTAAAGTATACCCAATCCAAATCATATCGTAACTGTTCAGTACCCTGAATAGTTACACAAATATCAATTAGAGGGGCTTTGTAATAAACCTCTCGGGAAAGGAACTATTATCATGGCAAACACAAATGTACAGACAGCACCAGCTAACAACGAGGCATCTTCCTCTGTTCAGTTTCTTACTGTAACAGCTATTTTTGTAGCACTTACCTATATTTTTACAGCATTTATTAATGTACGTCTTCCAATTGCGGCAAACGGCGGGCTGATCCATCTTGGAAATGTTCCACTCTTCATCGGCGCTATTCTTTTTGGAAAGAAAACCGGAGCCATTGCAGGTGGTGTCGGAATGGGACTTTTTGACCTTCTCTCCGGCTGGACTTTATGGGCACCATTTACTTTTGTAATTGTTGGCATCATGGGATTTGTTGTAGGAAAACTTACAGAAGATGAAAAACATCAGAATTTCAAATGGTATGTAATTGCTATTGCAGCTGCATGTGTGATCAAAGTTGTTGGTTATTACATTGCTGAGATTGTTATCTATGGAAACTTTTTCTCACCGGCTGCTTCTATTCCCGGAAACCTGGTACAGATCGGTGTTGCAGCAGTGATCGTTCTCATCGTCATTGCCCCATTAAATATCGCAGCTAAGAAAACAGGATTAAAAAGATAAATAAAAAGGATCTGATTATATGTATAAGATTATGACACCAGGGCCTACACAGGTTGCTGAAAACGTGCGCCTCGCACGCAGCATGGAATGTACAAACCCTGATCTTGATGTGGATTTTGTAGAATTTTATAAAGAAACATGTAAAAAAATCAGCAGTCTTCTTCATACTGATAATGAGACACTGATTCTTGGGGGCGAAGGTATCCTCGGACTTGAAGCTGCCTGTGCCTCCATGACAGAACCAGGTGACAGAGTCCTTGTTCTGGACAACGGAATCTATGGAAAAGGATTCGCAGATTTTGTTTCCATGTACGGTGGATGTCCTGAACTTTATTCAAAAGATTACCGTGAGACACTGAATGTTGATGAACTGGAAGAATTTCTGAAAGAGCATCATGATTACAAATATGCAACTGTTGTTCACGGTGATACACCAAGCGGTATGCTGAATGATATATCTCAGATCTGTCCGCTTCTTAAGAAATACGGCATTATGACAGTTGTTGATTCCGTATCCGCATCTTTCGGAGAACCTCTCAGAATCAGTGACTGGCAAATTGATATCATGTGCGGCGGTTCCCAGAAAGTTGTTTCCGCACCTCCGGGGCTGACTTTCGTGGTGATCAGTGATGACGCAAAAAAAGCCATGGCAGAGCGTAAAACCCCGATTGCTTCTTTCTATGCAAACCTGACCATTTTTGCTCATTATTATGAAGAAAAATGGTTCCCATACACAATGCCGATCAGTGATATTTACGGACTGAGAGCTGCCATTGATAATATCGCAGCTGACCCGGATATCCTGAACAGGCATGAAAAAATCGCCGAAGCCTCACGTAAAGCAGTCACAGGTGCAGGTCTTAACCTGTATCTGAAAAGTGGTTTTTCCAGCACTGTAACTGTATTTGAAGTACCGGAAGGAACAACTGCTGCAGCAATTCTTGACACTGTAAAAAAAGACTACAACATCATGCTGGCAGGTTCTTTTGATGTTCTTGCAGGCAAAGTGATCCGTATCGGCCATATGGGAAACAACGCAGAATTCCATAATGTCCGCGAAGTATTTGCTGCCCTTGACGGAACCATGAAGAAACTTCAGGTTCCACTGAAAGCCAGCATGGAAGAAATTTTCTGTTCTGAAATGAACAGATAATCCTGTTCTCTCATATTTTATTCCCAAAAGAACCGCTGCCTGTCGTTTCTGACAATGGCAACGGTTCTTTTTAATGCCTTAGTATGCAAGAGAAGTTGCCGGTTGCCAAAGCATCCGTAATGAGCTACCAGTGGCAGGTCATGCAGGTGGCAAGTTCTCTGTATCAGATAAAATATTCGATTACTTCTTCAGGAACTGTCTTCGTCTTATTATTAAATATAAGAACTGCTTCTCTTTCATCGACAGGTCCCATCGCATAAATTCCTTTTTCAGATTCCTGATTAAAATACTCAAAAGGGACAATACGGTTGTATTCTTTCGGATGGTCTTCAACCATAATGATATCTTTCTGCTCATAAGGTTTATCCCAGTAATACGGATCAAACATCAGGACTTTTCCATCTTTTATTCCTGTCATAAGTACATAATGCTCTTCTTCCAGATAAAGACGGACAACAGCAACTCCACCATGATTCAGTGCATGGTTGATACGGCTTTCCTCATTTATATATACACTGCATCCGGACAGATATTCACTGCTTACAGGCATAATACCAAGTTCACCGTATTCATTCAGCCAGTTACACAGAAACATCATGGCGGCCCTGGACGTTCCTCGTTTACCTGGTATTCCGTCTTTACTGTGGCAATCCAGACAATACAGCATGATATTTCGGATTGCTTCCGGCGGAATCTCCTCCCGCTCAAAAAGACAGGCAAGTGCATTCAGCATGGAGGTCGGACCACAGTCATATTCGGATAACTGATAATGTAATGGATTTTTCATTCTGCTGCCCCTCTCAGATATATTTCAGTTCCCGGAGGGCATGATAGATTCCGTCCTCATCATTGCTACGAGCATGTTCCGGAAATTTTTTCAGCAGTTCCTCTGGTGCGTTTGCCATGATAAATCCATGACCTGCCGCTTCCAGCATTTCCACATCATTATAATTATCACCAAAAGCTGCCGTATTCTCAACCGGAACCTCCCAGAGGTCGCACAGCACTTTTACTGCATCTGACTTTGCCACACCTGCTCTCATGATCTCCAGAAGTGTACTGGAAGATTTCATTATGGAATACTGTGGAAAAACTTTTTTCAGCTGTTCCTCCACAGCCCATATTGTACCTGGTTTACACATACAGAAAATCTTGTGCACTTCATCACCTTTAATATCCTCAATACTTCCTTCCTGTGCCTGCGTTTTTACTATGCCCTCTTCTGTGATCACATCCGGATGTGTTCTGTCAGGAGTGATCCACTGATCATAGGAAAAAACATTCCAGATCACCGGAAGCTGGCTGTTTTCAATGTAACGGACGATCTTCACAGCTTCAGAAACCGGCATTCCTTTATGATAAAGCACTTTACCGTCTATATCCATGATCAGTGCACCACTGTATGAAACGATTGGACATCTGAAATCATATTCCTTAAGGATTGAATAAATTCCCGAAGGACTTCTCGCTGATACGATCACAAAAGGTATGTCCTGCTCCTCCAGTCTCTTTATTGCCTCTCTGTTCAAAGCTGTAAGTTCATGTTCGGAATTCAAAAGAGTTCCGTCCACATCACTGAAAACAATTTTTTGCATAACTTTCTCCTCATTTGCTGCTTATTCAAATATGTTTTTTTCTCTCTGACGTACAGTCTCTATAATCTGTTTTTTATCTTCCGCTGCCAGAATTCCCGTCAGAAACTTTCTGTCCTGCAGCAGACGTACAATCTGCATCAGCCGATCGAGATGTTTCTCTTTTCCCGCTACAGTAAACATTATGATGATCTTAACCGGAATCCGGCAGTTTTCTTCCCCCATTGCATCAAATTCAACAGGCTCTTTAAGAATTGCCAGTGCAATACCTTCTTTTTTCACATGGTGTGCTTCCGTATGGGGAATTGCAACACCGATTCCATCAACATCAAGTCCTGTCGGAAAATCTTTTTCTCTTTCCCATACTGCGACAGGAAAATCTTCCAGCACATACCCTTCCTGAAACATGACATTTCCCATGATCTCAAGAGCTTCTTTATTGTCGGAAACCTGCAGATCACGAAAAATCAGACTTTCTTTCATATCTTCCCAGATCATATATTATCACCTTTTCCTATAATTAAGCAATTTCATATTTTTCTATGTATTCAAGTATTTTTTCCGGATCATCCATAAATTCACATAATTTCAGATTTGATCCAGCCATAAATTTTTCATCTGCAGTATGTCGAAGCAAAACCTCCATACCATCATAATAGCCGTTAATATTATAGAGAACAATCGGCCTGTCCAGTCTGTGGAGGCTTTTCAGGGTAAGGATTTCAAAAAATTCCTCATAAGTTCCGATTCCGCCGGGTGCTACGATCGTTGCCTCTGAACGTTCCTCCAGGAGTTTTTTGCGCTCACGCATAGTTTCCGTAAAAATAAATTCCGTGCAGTTCTGATAAAGGACTCCCGGTTTGTCAAAAAATCGTGGTGCTATACCAAGTATATATCCTTTTTCCGAGTCCACGCCTCTTGCGGCAGCTCCCATCATACCTGTTGCACCACCCCCGAATACAAGGCCATGTCCTCTTTTTGCCATCAGTTTTCCAAGTTCTTCTGTCTTATCATAATAAATCTGTTCCAGCTCTGCGCTGGAAGCTCCGTAAATGCATATGTTCATAATAATCTTCCCCATTCTTCTGCTGTCTGCATTTTAACTGCGACCCGATATTCTTTTCATCAGCTATTCGAGTCCTGCAAAAAATAATTCATAAAAATCATCTTCGCCTTCCAGCATAGGTGAGTTTTCGCCGCCGCCATTTGTGCTTCTTCTCATGGTAGCATAAAATTCTTCACCTGCAGTGATCAGGTCCATATCATAGATGTCATATCCCAGTTCCCTGCATTTCCGGCAGAATGCACTGAGTGGCTGTGGATCTTTTCTTGTCTTAAGAAGTTCTGCGCGAAGTGCCGGATCACGGCGTGCTTTTTGTTTCAGCTCATCTAACATTTCCGCAATTCCCATGATGTCTCCTCCATCTATTACAAAAATGCAGACATACACCAACGTATATGTCTGCACATCTTTTTTAACTTTGTGGTGTTGTCTGAATATAGCATACCACATCTTCCTTATAAAGTTCAAGAAGAGTATCCTTTTTTGCACTGATTGCAAACCCATGAATCTTCAGACCTTTTTTTTCTACATAATCGATCATTTTCTGGTATTTTTCCGGAAAATCCGAATCCTGATTCATCAGGGAAAGGATTTCGTCATTATCCCGTACATAGGACAGCATGCTGATAAAATGTGTCTGCATGGTTTTCTCATCATACTCAGCTGTGTCTTTCCAGATCTCTTCATTGTCCAGAAGGGAAAGATACGGATATTTTTCCCTGTCCCAGCTCATAGATAATCCGGAGGGATACGGTGAAAATCCGATATTCGGCTCCACGCAGTAACCGCCTTCCTCTTCTGTGTGAACTGCACACCATAAGGATCCCCATTCCAGATTTTTTTTCTCAGAAAGTTCATTGAACCACTGAATAAAGTCTTTGTAATCCATAATTTTATTTATTGAAACATATGCTGTATACCAGTCATTGTCGTTATATTTTTCTATCTCTTCTTTCGAATACTTAATTGATTCCTGCTTCCGCGCTTCCGTATCTGTTTTTTTCTCATCACCATTCTCATCTACCTCCCAGGCTTCCCATGCCTGTTCATCACCGGGAAGATAAAACTGAAAAGAAGGACGGCTCAGTACATTGTTATCATATAAGGTCAGTTTTCCTCTTACAAGGCGTCCGCTTACAGATGTAAACTTCCCGGTTACAGTAGAAGACTGAGGAATCAGAATATCGTATTCTCCATATCCCCTGGAAACAGCATTTACCTGTTCTCTGTAATTTCCCGGAAGAAAAAGTTCTGAGTAAACAGCCATATCAAGACTCATTCTGGTAGTAGTCAGGTCTTCATATTTTCCCACGACCTCATTCGGATCGTAATATAATTTCGATACCGCTTTTGGAAGAACAAATACTGCACAAAGTACGATTACAAGAATTGCGGCACCGACTGCCATTCCCATTTTAATAAAAGCTCTGCGGATAGAACGGTTGATTTCTTTTATAAACCTGCTGTTAAAATCTTCCTGCGCTTTTTTTTCATTTTCAGTATGCGTTTTCTGCGGCTTTTCTTCTCTCTCTGACATGTTATCCATATCTGCCTCTGCCCCATCACCAAGATCTTCCAGTTCCGGAACCGGCCCTTCCTCATAAAGATATTCACTGATCGCATCCTGTTTTTCTATATCTGCTTCGACCTGTTTTTTCTTTGATTCTTCAAGTTTCCCCTGTTTGTATAATTTCAGGATTTCTCTGTAAGTCATTTTGTATCCTCCCTTCCGGCTGATTTTTTCTGAAACTCTTCCATGTATTTTTTCAGTTCTTTTTTCGCTCTGTATGCAAGTACCCTTACATTCTCAGGTGTGATATGCAGAACTGCCGCAATTTCTTTCTGAGACATTCCACTGAAATACTGCATCAGAATAATTTCCTGTTTCTTCTGTTCCAGTTTTCGGATTGCTCTGTAAAGCTCCCGTCGTTTTTCTTCTTCCAGTATTTTTTCCAGAAGATCTTCATCTGTTTGTTTTTCTGAAAGATATTCCTGTTCTTCCATCAGAATTTCCCTGGATTTCTTTTTTCTCTGATTATAGAACAGATTCCGTGCCACCATATAAAGCCATGCCCGCATATTCGTATGACCCTCTGGCAGTGCCAGAAGCGCTTTCAGGAATGTTTCATGAAGTAGGTCTTCCGCCTGCTGCCGTTCGCCACAGAGGGAATACAGATATAAATACAGTTCTTTCTGATAGAGACTGTAAAGTCTCAGCAAGATTTCATTATCCATATGTACTCCCTCCTTCCCTTTTCACTAATATAACAGTTTCAGACACAAAATGTTACAAAAAAATCCCTCCTGTGAACTTTACTCTACAGGAGGGATCTTTTATCTTATTAAATCAGGTGTGAGTGATTATTTTGAGGTTTTCAGCAGTAATTATTTAGCTTCTTCTTCAGTTTCTTCAGGTGTTTCTGTTTCCGGAACTGCTCCGTTATGAACAGCTACTACTGTTAAAACAACTGCCTCAGGATCTGTCTTGACATCAATGTCTGCGTCTTTGTAAATTGCAAGATCTTTGACACGGATAGTATCGCCGACTTTCATTCCTGCAACATCTACTTCTACTTTATCTACCAGTGCTGACGGATAAGCTTTATAGGAAACCTCTTCCAGGTTCTCCTGGAGAACACCGTCTGCAACTTTGTCATGATTTACAATAACAACCTCTGCAACAGAATGAACTTTTTCATTGCTTACCAGTGCCTGGAAATCAATTTCATCAACTCTGCCAGCCAGTGGGTTAAAATCTACTTCTTTGATCAGTGCATCATAAGTCTGACCTTCTACCTCCAGCATAATCTGGCTTCCTTTGTGGTCAGTCTTCAGAAGTTTTTCAACATCTGATTTTACCATTTTTACCGGAATGGAACCTTCAATCTCACGACCAAAAACATTACCGGTCACATAACCTTCTCTTCTTAATCTTTTTGCCTTAACGTCCTTGCTTCTTTTTTCAGCTTTTAAAGTATTCATTTGACTTTTCCTCCAAAAATTCTGATGCTTAGCAGCCTTCGACTTTGTTTTGTGAAAGGAGGTTTTGTTAAGTACGTTTCTTTTTACGGTTAGAAGTATAGCACTGTAATCCAAAACAGATTAACCAAATATTAATTTCTTAGGCATGTAATTTTGTTATATTTTTAAAATTGTATACATAATCCTGTATTTTTTGACATTATTTCTTTTTCTCTTAAAGTCTCAGGCCTTTTACATCTTTTATCCTGGAAAGTATTACATTCGTGCTGATATGAACAATCCCCGGAAGGCTGTCAATACATTCCTGCATGAATTTTTCCATTTCAGCCTGATCTGCTGCAACAGCATGAACGTGAAGTCTGCAGGCACCTGTTGTCCTGTATATCTGTGTTATGGTCGGACACTCTGATAAAATCTTTATTACCTCCTGAAACCTCTGAGGTGCTGTTTCTATTTCAAAATAACAGGATACCGCACCGCCAAGTTTCTGGGGATTGATGATCACTGTATATTCTTCAATAATTCCATTCTGCTCCATTGCATCTATATGATTTTTGACTGCAACGCGTGAGATTCCCAGTTTCTCTCCGATTTCAGAATATGTCTGTCTTGCATTCTGTGTAAGCAGTTCCAGAATTTTCTGATCTGTTTCGTCTAAGCCACTTAAATACATTTCAGTCATACCTCCTGTCTGTCTTTATTATTTGTTTCAGCATATCATATTTTTGTTTTTCCATCAATCCGTAATTCATATGTTGCATATCGTAATTATATATGTTAAATTATTTTCAAATAGAAATTGCATTTTTACGGAAGGAGTATTCTTTTATGTACCATGACCTTACCAAGGGAACAATCTCCCGCTCTCTGCTTCTATTTGCGCTTCCTATGATGGCCGGTAATCTTCTCCAGCAGTTTTATAATATCGCTGATACTTTGATCGTCGGACGTGTCCTTGGCAGTACTGCACTGGCTGCCGTGGGTTCTGCCTATACTCTGATGACTTTTCTCACTTCAATTTTTCTTGGGCTGAGTATGGGATCTGGTGCGCTCTTTTCTATTTATAAGGGAAAAAATGACCCGGCTTCTCTTCGGAGTTCTGTTGCACATGCTTTTGTTCTTATCATGACGGTTACACTCGTTCTTAATCTTCTTGTGTATCTGTTCATTGATCCGATTTTAGGTTTTCTCCGTGTTCCTTCGGAAGTATGGGAGGGAATGAAATCCTATCTTCTGGTCATTTTTGCAGGAATCATTGCTACTTCTCTTTATAATTATTTTTCCTGTCTTCTGAGAGCACTTGGTAATTCTGCTATTCCTCTGGTTTTTCTGGCTGTTTCCGCTGTCCTGAATGTTGGTCTGGATCTTCTGTTTGTTGCTGTCTTCTCATGGGGAATCCGTGGTGCTGCTTTTGCCACAGTTATTGCTCAGTATGTTTCCGGAATTGGTATTCTGTTTTATGTTCTTATCAGATGCAGGGATATTCTTCCCGGACGTCGGGAACTTAGATTTAACCGGAAGATTCTCGGTGAGATTGGAAATCTGTCTTCCATGACCTGTGTCCAGCAGTCTGTTATGAATTTTGGTATTCTTATGGTCCAGGGACTGGTAAACAGTTTCGGCCCTGTTGTTATGGCTGCTTTTGCAGCTGCTGTGAAGATTGATACTTTTGCCTATCTTCCTGTGCAGGATTTCGGTAATGCATATTCGACTTTTATTGCACAGAATTATGGCGCAGGTCAGAAAGATCGTATACGTAAAGGAACGAAAGAATCATTCCTGATTGGTTTTGTTTTCTGCATTTTTATTTCTGCTCTTGTATGTGTTTTTGCGGCTCCTCTGATGACTATTTTCGTCAGTTCAAAGGAAACTGCTGTTATTGCTTCCGGAGTGCGTTATCTGCGTATTGAGGGTGCTTTTTACTGTGGTATCGGCTGTCTTTTCCTGTTGTACGGATACTACAGGGCGGTCAAGAAGCCTGGTATGTCTGTTGTGCTGACGGTTATTTCTCTTGGTACCCGTGTTGCACTTGCTTATGTTCTTTCTGTGTTTATCGGGGAGACAGGTATCTGGATGGCTATTCCGATTGGCTGGGTGCTGGCGGATATCACGGGACTTGTGTATATGAAGTTTTGTAGGATATGATTTATTTCATGTTCACGTTAGAATTCTCTTTAGGTGAAATTTTATTTTCGCTATTCACGGCAGTTCTGGCATTTTTCCATCGCTCACCACGCCTGTTTTCCTGCTCCGTCTCCGCCGCTTATGATCGACTTTCTCCGCTAACTCACACCTTGCGGTGTTCAGACAAGCTCCGAAAGCCGAAGCTATGCTCACCGGAGCAACGTAAAATCAGGCTAGTGTGAGCTCCTGGAAATAATGACAGAATCCGCCTGTATATGACAATACCTGCACTTTCAATTCTTTCTCTGTTTCAAATATCATCTGCTAATAAATAGCTTACTCCTGCAGCATTATATAAAGAACCAGAGACGGGAATATGGCGAGGCTTCCGTGATTCGAACCATTCTAATTATCACTGCGTTGCATTGTCTGAGTACCGCAGGTACGAGTTCTTGCTTAAGCAGTGATTAATATATGAATGGGAGAATCCGGATACGCAGCCCCGATTTTCGGATCGGGTTCTTTATTATAAAAGGCAGGTTACAGGTTTTATGATTAATCCTATCAGCTATTGTCATCTTGCGTATTATCTTACGTATTATCTTCATCTGTTATAGATATTTATTCCAGAATCAATATTCGCTATTCACGGCAGTTCTGGCATTTTTCCATCGCTCACCACGCCTGTTTTCCTGCTCCGTCTCCGCCGCTTATGATCGACTTTCTCCGCTAACTCACACCTGACGGTGTTCAGACAAGCTCCGAAAGCCGAAGCTATGCTCGCCGGAGCAACGTAAAAGCAGGCTAGTGTGAGCTCCTGGAAATAATGACAGAATCTGCCTGTATAATATCGATAACTGACTCCTGCCGCATTATATAAAGAACCAGGGACGGGAATATGGCGAGGCTTCCGAACGGTTACGCAGCCCGATTTCCGGATCGGGTTCTTTATTATAATAGGCAGATTCTGCTTCTAACCTATCAGCAATTTCTAATAATACTCATGATCGATCTGTATCACCGCAAAGTACTTACTCCCTGGCAGTGCATGTATCCTCTCCTTCAGCCAGTTAACAATCTCATTATCTGTATAAGATGTCTTCCTCGGAACTTCCACGTCAAAAATCAGATTCGTCCTTGTCGGCCCTTTTACCATACGAAAATCATGCATACTGAAATCTTCATTAAGAAAATGCACCATCTCTTCCACCCTTGCCTTCATCGCAAGTACTTCCTCATCATTTGTGACGATCGGATCCATGTGAATCGTAGCTGAACAGTGCAGTTTTTCCTGAAGCTCATGCTCTATATGATCGATCTGCTCATGGATTTCCTGCATATCTCCGTCTACCGCTACTTCTGCATGAAGTGAGATCATCACACGCCCCGGACCATAATCATGAACGATCAGATCATGGACACCATGAACCAGCGAATGTGAAAGCACAATAGCCTTTATTTCTTCTATGAATTCCTGTTTTGGCGGCTGTCCCAGAAGAAGATCTATTGTTTCTTTCAGTGTAGAACCTCCTGTATACAGAATAAACAGTCCTACAATAATACCAAACCAGCCATCAAGGAGCAGTCCTGTGTACCTGCTGATCAGAGTTGCTGTCAGAACAAGTGTCGTGGCCACTGTATCACTCAGGCTGTCCATAGAAGTAGCCTTCATGGCCGCACTTTCCAGTTTGCGGCTCAAAGCACGATTATAATAAAACATATAAAGTTTAACCAGAATTGATGCGATCAGAATCCCTAAAACAAGCGGACTACTGTCGATTGGTTCCGGCCTTCTCAATTTCCCAATAGAAGACCAGATCAGTTCAAATCCCATAACAAGAATTGCAACTGATACCAGAAGACCTGAAATATATTCCATCCGTCCATGTCCAAACGGGTGTTCAGGATCCGGTTCCTGACCGGAAAGCCTGAATCCAATCAAAGTAATGATTGAGGATCCTGCATCTGACAGGTTATTAAATGCATCTGCTGTGATCGCAATAGATCCACTCAGAGTACCTGCCAGCCATTTTCCCAGAAATAAAAGAATATTTAAACCTATTCCTACAGTCCCGCACAGAACGCCATATGCCTGACGAACCTTCGGAGACATATAATTTCGCCGGTCCTTTATAAAAATTGATGCCAGAAAATGAATCATATCTTACGCCCCCTCAAACTATTCCCTCGATAATAACACATTCCACCTTCAATTTCCAGAATAATTTTCGATCAATCTGGAAAATTTTCCTCAGAAATGATAAGATATATTAAATACAAACCAATTATGTTACATCTAATATACAATCAGGAGCTATTTTATCTATGAAAAATCTGAAAAAAATCGCCATGCTCATAGATGCAGACAACACTCAGCTTTCCAAACTGGAAGCTGTTATTCAGGAAATCTCCGCCAACGGACGTATTGTTGTCAAAAGAGCTTACGGTAACTGGAGAAAAGATTCCCTCAAAAACTGGGAAAATGAACTGAAACGTCTGGCTATCAAACCTCAGCAGCAGTTTGATTATGTTTCCGGCAAAAATGCTACAGACATGGCACTTGTCATCGACACCCTTGATCTTCTTCACAGCGGAATCTACGATGCCTTTGTTATTGTTGCCAGTGACAGTGATTATACACCACTTGCCATTAAACTCCACGAATCCGGTGTTTATGTGATGGGAGTAGGTGAAAAGAAAACACCGGAGGCTTTTCGTAACGCCTGCGATGAATTTGTATATCTTGAAAATCTGAACAAAGAAAACGATCCGCCTGCCTCCCGTTCAGGATGTCGCTCTGCAAACGGGAACCGTAAAGATCTCGATAACGCCGAAGTAAATGATGACCGTCACAGAAATGATGATATGCGTGAAATTCATAAACTTCTCCGCATTGCATGGGACAAATACCAGGATGATGACCGATATGTAAATGTCAGCTCAGCCGGACAATATATCAAACGTGCAAAACCAGATTTCGACGCACGTACGTATGGATACGTAAAGCTTCCTGACCTGATCGAAGCTTTTCCAAAAAAATATGCAATGAAACGCTATCCCGGCAAGGGAACTGTAACGATCATTGCATATAAATGTATCTAATTATAATTCGGCATTCAGGCTATTCATTTATCTTTAATAATCTGTATTTTCTGAAAATCGACCACACAGTCCAGACTACACTTATACCTGCTGCAATAGAAAGTGCATACTGGACTGTAATACTTCCATAATGTGAAATATCTGCGGTCTTTCCACTTACAACTGCACTCATCGTATAATAAAGAGTACTTCCTGGTATCAGGGGCACTACAGCCGGGATAACAAACAAGGTTGTCGGTGCTTTCTTTTTGAAAGCAAGAATTTCTGAATATATTGCTGCAAATGCCGCTGCAAGAAAACCTGCCGCAAATATTCTCTCTGTAAAATACATTCCCAGAAGATAACACCCCCAGCAGAACAAACCACCCAGAGATGCTGTTATCCACAATGATTTTCTCAGATGAAATAACATAGAAAATCCCAGCGAACCAACAAAAGCCATTACTAACTGCAAAATGATCTCTTTCATATTTCCACCATCCAGATTGCTGCCATAAATCCGGCTGCAAGGGCTCCTGCCCACAAAATACCTTCTATCAGTCTCATAAGTCCGGATATTGTATCTCCCATAAGCATATCCCTGATCGCATTGGTAATTGCGATTCCCGGTATCAGGAGCATAATATCCCCTATCATGATCTTATCCATATTCAAAAATGGTAAGATTTTTACAATTATACAGATGACTGTACCTGACAGAAATGCACAGACAAGGTCAAACATAATACTGTTTGAAAAAAGTTTTGTACCTTTTTCCTGTAAAAAGCAGATCAGAATCGACACAACAGCTGCTACAAAAGCATCCTGCCATGTTCCTCCAAAAAACATTGCAAAACTCCCTGAAGCAATAATACTTCCCACATAAAGAGTTCTCCTTCTGGCAGGATCTTCACATACCCGCATCCTTTCTGCAAATTCTGCAGGCGGTAACGGATTTGTACAGCACTGTCTGCTCAGTTCATTCAGCTGTTCAAGTACTGTAAAATCCGTACTGTTGTTAAAATTCACTCTTCTTGTATGAGTCAGAAGCCTTCCATCCGATGTTTCCATTGTGATAATGATGCTTGAAGTAATCACAAATACGTTCATTTTGGAGGCACCATATGCAAGTCCTATTCTTTCCAGTGTATCTTCAACTCTGTTGATTTCTGCTCCTGCATCCAGAAGTCTTTCTCCCATTTCCAGCAACAGATGCAGAAGTTTATTTTCGTCATATTCTGTTATCTGCATTTTTATCCGCTCCGTAATATTATTCAGGCCACGTAAATATGAATGATTTTAGTAGTTATTTTTTATTGTAACTTTCTCCTCTTCTGTTGTCAAACCCGATTTATCCAATCAGATTTTTTATATCTCCGTCAACACTGCTGATTCCACCGATTCCAAAATTTTCCACAAGGATATTTGCAACATTTGGTGAAAGAAATGCCGGAAGTGTCGGTCCAAGGTGTATATTTTTTACACCAAGCGAAAGAAGCGCAAGTAAGACAATAACTGCTTTTTGCTCATACCATGCAATGTTATATACGATCGGCAGATCATTAATATCATTCAGTTCAAATACTTCTTTTAATTTCAGAGCGATCACAGCCAGAGAATAAGAATCGTTGCACTGACCTGCGTCCAGTACTCTCGGGATACCTCCGATATCTCCAAGGTCCAGTTTATTGTATTTATATTTCGCACATCCTGCTGTAAGGATAACTGTGTCTTTTGGAAGTGCCTTCGCAAAATCTGTATAGTAATTTCTTGATTTTGCACGTCCATCACAGCCTGCCATAACTACAAATTTGCGGATTGCTCCTGATTTCACAGCATCTACGATCTGGTCTGCAAGTGCCAGAACCTGATTATGTGCAAAACCGCCTGTAATCTCACCTGTCTCAATTTCCTCCGGCGCTTCACATTTCTTTGCCAGTTCAATAATCTCTGAAAAATCTTTTCTTCCGTCAGCATCAGCAGAAATATGTCTGCATCCCGGGTATGCGGCAGCTCCGGTTGTAAAAATCCTGTCTTTATAGTTTTCTTTTGGTGGCACAATACAGTTGGTCGTCATCAGTATCGGTCCATGGAAGCTGTCAAATTCCTCTTTCTGTTTCCACCATGCATTTCCATAGTTTCCCACAAAATGTGAGTATTTTTTGAACGCAGGATAATAATTTGCAGGAAGCATTTCTGAATGTGTGTAAACATCTACACCTGTACCTTCCGTCTGTTTCAAAAGCATTTCCATATCTTTGAGATCATGACCTGAAATCAGGATTCCAGGATTTTTTCTGACACCGATATTCACCTTTGTGATCTCAGGATTTCCGTAAGTCTCTGTATTGGCTCTGTCCAGAAGCGCCATGACCTGTACACCGTATTTTCCTGTTTCCAGAACAAGTGTTGTCAGTTCCTCTGCACTAAGAGAATCATCGAGGGTTGCCGCAAGCGCTTTCTGAAGAAATATATCAATGCTTTCTTCTTTATATCCCAGTGCTGTTGCATGTTTTTCATAGGCTGCCATACCTTTCAGTCCATACGTGGTCAGCTCTCTCAGGCTTCGGATATCTTCGTTTTCTGTTGAAAGTACTCCAACTTCTGCCGCTTTTTCTGCATATTCCTGCTCTATTCCATTCCATTTTGCAGCTTCCGGAAGTTTTTCTGTATTATCTGTTTCTTTCAGAAGTTTTTCTTTTATCTTAAGGGTTTCTGTGATACGATCTGTAATTGCTTCCTGATCAAAATTTGCGTTTGTGATTGTTGCAAATAGATTATCCACAATCAGTCTGTTTACTTTTTCTTCTATTCTTTTATTCTGTGCACGAAGTTCTGTTGTAACTGCTGACAGACCTTTTGTCACATATATAAGAAGATCCTGTACAGCTGCAACTTCAGGTTTTTTCCCACAGACGCCTGACACAGTACAGCCTGTACAGCCGGCAGTTTCCTGACACTGATAACAAAACATTTTTTTATCCATTTTGATTTCTCCTTATGAGTTTTATTATTACTGTTTACAGTAATGTTTTATTTGATGCATTGACTATAATATAATCTGTCTCATAAAGATGTGGTTATAACAACAAAAAGCCAGAAGATATTTTTTCTTCCGACTTTTTGTTGAAACTATTTAAAAGAATTCAATTCCCATCAGTGTCAGCCCATGTGCCGGCGCAGTAGGTCCTGATACAGACCTGTCACAGGCTTCAAGGATTTTTTTCACTCTTTCCGGCGGGTACTGGCCATTTCCGACCTGAATCAGTGTTCCTGCAATAATGCGGACCATATTGTAAAGAAAACCTTCACCTTTTACCCGTATGGTCACCATGTCTCCATCTCGCCAGATATCAATACCGGTAAGAGTACGGACCGTTGATTTTACCTGTGCTCCGGTTCCGCAGAAACTTGCAAAATCATGACGGCCTATCAAATAGGAGGTAGCCTCCCTCATCTTTTCGATATCAAGTTTATAATGATAAAAATATGAATACAGTCTTTCTGTAGGAACCGGGAATTTACGGTTCAGTATTCTGTATTCGTATGTTTTTTCACTGTCACAGTACCTGGGATGAAAATCAGCTTCCACCTCTTCAGATAACTGTATCCTGATGTCCTCCGGAAGGCGCTGATTCAGCGCATAGGAAATTTTTTCTCCCGGAATCCTTGTATTTGTATCAAACACTGCAACATTCCCAAGTGCATGTACTCCTGCATCCGTACGGCTGGCACCTATGATCTCTATTTTTTCTCCAAGAAGATCTGTCAGAGTATCATTTAGTACACCCTGAATCGTTATTCCGTTTGGCTGAATCTGCCAGCCACTGTAATTTGTTCCGTCATAGGCAACAACAAGTCCTACTCGCTTCATAATCCCACCACCCTGAATACAATAGCAACTGCCAGATATGCAAACAGCACAAAATATGCCATATAATCTCTTTTCTGATAACGGAGCGGCTTCATCTGTGTTCTGTGGTCACCGCCATGATAACATCTTGCTTCCATGGCCATTGCAAGATCATTTGCACGGCGAAAAGCAGATATAAACAACGGTACAAGGAGTGGCACCATGTTTTTGACTTTCTGGATCATATTTCCATTCTCGAAATCTGCTCCTCTGGCAATCTGCGCTTTCATGATCTTATCTGTCTCTTCCAGAAGAATTGGAATAAAACGAAGCGCAATAGACATCATCATTGCGATCTCATGAACCGGGACATGAATTTTATTCAGTGAACGCAGGCTTTTTTCCAGGCCGTCTGTCAGCTGATTTGGTGTTGTTGTCAGTGTCATGAGTGATGATCCGATAACCAAATAGATCAGCCTTACCGCCATTCTGACAGCGAGGGAAACTCCCTCTTTTGTTATTTTGAGAAAGCCAAAACTCCATATAACTTCACCTGGTGTAAGCAGGATATTAAACACCATTGTTATCAGAAGGATCATGAAAATCGCCTTCAGGCCTTTGAAGATAAACTTCACCGGAACTGTAGAACTTATGATCACTCCTGCCAGAAATACAGTTGCCACCGCATATCCCGGCACTGTATGAAACAGAAATACGGAAATAATGAAAATCAGTGTTCCTGCAAGTTTTGTTCTTGGATCCAGCCTGTGAATCACAGATCTGGACGGATAATACTGCCCGATTGTAATATCTCTGATCATTTACCTGAACCTCCTTTCAGCAAAGGAGAGTTCATTTCTTTCAATGCTTTCAGAATATCATTTCTGGCCTCTTCCACTGTAATGTCCTCCGGATCTACATTAAATCCTTTTTCCCGGAGTGTATGCATGATGTACGTAATCTGCGGTGCAGCAAGGCCCATAGCTTCCAGTTCTTTATAATGGGTAAAAACTTTGCGTGGTGTATCATCGAAGGCAATCTCTCCGTGATTTACCACGATCAGCCGCTCCACATATTTTGCAACATCTTCCATGCTGTGTGAAACAAGGATTATTGTGATCCCCCTTACTTTGTGAAGCTCTGCGATCTGATCCAGAATCTCATCTCTTCCCTTAGGATCAAGACCTGCAGTTGGTTCATCAAGAATCAGTATCTTCGGGTTCATTGCCAGTACTCCGGCAATTGCCACACGTTTCTTCTGTCCTCCTGAAAGTTCAAATGGAGATTTTCCGAAATTTTCTTCTTTAAATCCAACGTGCGCAAGTGCCTTACGGGCCTCTTCTTCCGCTTCCTTACGGCTCAGTCCCTGATTCATAGGACCGAAACATACATCAGAAAGCACATCACTTTCAAAAAGCTGATGTTCCGGATACTGAAATACCAGCCCAACCTGGCTCCGGAGCTCCCGTCTGTTATAATTATCTGCCCACACATCTTCCCCGTTATAAGATACAGTTCCTGATGAAGGCTTTATCAGTGCATTCAGATGCTGGATCAGCGTTGATTTACCACTCCCTGTATGCCCGATCACACCGATAAACTGTCCGTCCGGAATTTTCAGATTAATATCCTTCAGAGCATGGATCTCATAAGAGGTTCCCGGACTGTAAGTATAAGTTACATTCTTTAATTCTATTGACATAAGGCATTTACCAACTCTTCCGTAGTAAGAATCCCATCCGGAATATCGACTCCGGACAGTTTCAGTTCATGAGCAAGAAGTGTGACCTGAGGCACATCCAGACGATATTTTTTAAGTGTTTCCACCTGTGAAAAAATCTCTCTGGGCGTTCCTTCCATAACAACATGTCCGTCATCCATAACTACCACACGATCTGCATCAATAACTTCTTCCATGTAATGAGTGATCAGGACAACCGTAACATTTTCTTCTCTGTTCAGCTGATGTACAGCTTCCAGCACTTCTTTTCGTCCATTGGGGTCTAGCATGGCGGTAGGCTCATCTAACACAATACATTTTGGCCTCATCGCCATTACACCAGCTATGGCGACACGCTGTTTCTGTCCACCGGAAAGCTTGTTCGGTGAGTGGTGTCTGTATGCACTCATTCCCGTTTTCTGAAGGCTTTCATCTACTCTTTTCCATATGTCATCTGTAGGAATCCCCATATTTTCAGGACCAAATCCTACATCTTCTTCTACTACTGTGCCAATAATCTGATTATCCGGATTCTGAAATACCATGCCTGCTCTCTGACGGATTTTCCATAATTCCGGTTCTTTTGCTGTGTCCATTCCATCAATCCAGATGGTTCCTTCTGTCGGAAGCAGTAACGCATTTATATGTTTGGCAAAAGTGGACTTACCAGAGCCGTTATGCCCCAGTACTGCCACAAATTCACCTTCCTGAATATCAAGATCCACATTATCCACAGCTCTCTGGGTATCCTGTACGTTGCCGTCCTCATCATATCTCAAATAATCAAATCCAAGTTTAACTGCCTTGATGATTCCCATTTTTTATGTCCTTTCAGGGTTGTTCTTCGGGTACCAGTCCGGTCAATGAGTCGATCAGTCTCCAGATCTCATCCCTGCCCTGTTTTGTCTCAGCTGAATATGGTATCACTATTGTATCTTTTTTCAGCTGAAGCCCTTCTTTTATTGCTTTCAGGCTCTTCTGAACCTGACTGCGTTTCAGTTTGTCCAGCTTGGTGGCGATGATTATGGGATCATATCCGTTATGGAGAATCCACTCATACATCTGACGGTCATTGGCAGATGGTGCATGACGGATATCTACCAGCAGAAAAACTGCCTTAAGATCCTGAGAAGTATGAAGATATCTTTCGATCATCTTTCCCCATTTTTCTTTTTCTGTCTGCGTCACCTTTGCATAACCGTATCCCGGAAGATCCACCAGGTACATTTCATCATTAATCTTATAAAAATTGATGGTCTGTGTTTTGCCGGGCTGGGCACTGGTACGGGCCAGTGATTTGCGGTTCATCAGTCCATTTATAAGAGAAGATTTCCCTACGTTTGATTTTCCCGCAAAAGCCACCTCCGGCATACCGGTATCAGGCAGCTTACTGGTAACCCCGCATACAATGTCTAAAACTGCATTTTTTATAATCATGTATTTTTTCCCTATCTTGCAAGTGCCTCATGAAGCACTTCATTCATATTGTCAACAAAAGATATCTTCAGTCCATCCAGAATTTCTTCATCCATCTCCTGAATATCCGGTTTGTTTTCTTTCGGAACAAGAACTTTCCTTATCTTTGCATATTTCGCCGCCAGAAGTTTTTCTTTCAGACCACCTATCGGCAATACTCTTCCACGCAGAGTAATCTCTCCTGTCATGGCAACATCTGCACGTACCTCTCTGCCAATAATTGCAGAAAGCATGGCTGTTGCCATAGTAATGCCTGCTGAAGGGCCATCTTTCGGAACTGCTCCTTCCGGTATATGTACATGAATATCATGTTCCTGGAAAAACTCCGGTGCTATGTCATAGTTATCAGCCACTGAGCGAATATAGGAAATACCTGCCTGTGCAGATTCCTTCATGACATCTCCAAGCTGACCTGTAAGAACAAGTTCGCCCTTGCCAGGCATAACGTTGACTTCAATCTGAAGTGTATCTCCTCCAACCTGTGTCCATGCCAGTCCTCTGGCAATTCCAACTTCGTCTTTTTTGTTTGCCATAAGGTAACTGTACCTTGGTTTGCCAAGATATTTTTCCAGGTTTTTTCCTGACACAGTAACCTTCTTCTGATCATCTTCCATGATCTCTCTTGCCGCTTTACGACATATCTGACCAATCTTACGTTCCAGGTTTCTCACTCCGGCTTCCTTTGTATAGAGATTGATGATTTTTCTGAGAGCCCCTGCCTGTATGGTAAGTCTGCCTTTTGGAATGCCGTTGACATCCAGCTGTTTCGGAACCAGATGTTCTTTTGCAATATGTTCTTTTTCGTTTTCTGTATAACCGGAAATCTCAATTACTTCCATACGGTCAAGAAGAGGTCTCGGGATTTCCTGCATATCATTTGCAGTTGCAATAAACAGTACTTCCGAAAGATCCTGTGGGATTTCCACATAATGATCATTAAAATGACTGTTCTGTTCAGGATCCAGTACTTCAAGAAGTGCTGCAGAAGTATCTCCTTTATAATCGCTGCTTGTCTTGTCAATTTCGTCAAGAAGCATCAGTGGGTTGCTGACACCAGCCTGCTGCAATGCCACAGTGATTCGGCCCGGCATAGCTCCCACATAAGTTTTACGGTGACCGCGTATCTCAGCCTCATCTCTGACACCACCCAGACATATTCGCACATATTTCTTATGAAGCGCATCTGCCACTGAATGTGCGATTGATGTCTTTCCTGTTCCCGGAGGGCCTACCAGACAGAGAATCGGGCTCTTTCCACCGGAAGTGAGTTTTCTTACAGAAAGAAACTCCATGATTCTCTCTTTTACTTCTTTCATTCCATAATGACCCTCTTCCAGAATCTTCCATGCTTCCTTCAGATCATCTGAATCTTCAGATCTTTTATCCCATGGAAGGCTCAGAACAGTTTCTATATAAGAACTCAGCACACTGCTTTCTGCCGCACTGCTGTTCATGCTTTTGAAACGACTGATCTCTTTTGAGATTTTTTCTTTTACTTCTTTTGATGCCTTAAGCTCATCCAGTTTTTTCCTGTATTCTTCTGCAGTATCCTGGGTATTTTCTTCTCCCAGTTCCTCCCGGATCAGCTTCAGCTGTTCTTTCAGGATATATTCCCTCTGATTTTTATCAATATGCGCTTTCAGTTTACGCTGAAGGTCATGTCCTATCTGAAGTATCTCAATCTCGTTTGTAAGAATGGCTGCAACAACCTCATACTGCTCTTCCAGTGTAACTGCCTCAAGAATACGCTGACGGTTCTGCCATGTCAGTGGAAGATTCACTGCTATCTGAGATATCAGTTCTTCCGTGTTTTCTATATTCATGATCTGCGCAGCAAGATCCTTGCTGATCTTGCCGCTCTCCATGCAATAATGCTGGAACAGCTCACGTATACTTCTGTACATGGCTTCTCTCATGGATTTTGCATAATGTGCTCCGTCAGCTTCAAATCCGGCAATCTCTGCACAGAGGTGCGGTTTCTCCTGTTCAAGGGACAGTAATTCAGCACGTTCTGTTCCTTCCACAAGTACCCTCAGAAGATCATGTGGAAGTTTTACTACCTGTTTAATATACGCTACTGTTCCGATTTTATACAGATCTGTAAAACCGGGATTTTCAATCTCCGGATCTTTCTGCGTAACAAGAAAGATTTTCTGGTCATGAAGCATTGCTGCCTCAATAGCCTTTATTGATTTTTCTCTGCTGACATCAAAGTGAACGATCATATCCGGCAATACTGTTGTTCCTCGCAAAGCAATTGCCGGAAGAATGTTAACTGACTGTTTCATGTATCTTCATTCCCTTCTTTATGCCGTCTCCGGTGTTCCATTTTTTCTGGAACGGGAACTTCTTCTTCCTGATGCCGGGATCTGCGCCGGTGCTTCTCCATGAACAATCTCCGGCACACCTGTACCCTCAACAACATCTCTTGTGATCACACATTTTCGGATTGTATTGTCAGACGGAATTTTGTACATCAGATCCATAAGAGATTTTTCCATAATCGCTCTCAGTCCTCTGGCACCGGTCTTACGTTCCAGAGATTTTCTGGCTACCAGTTCCAGTGCCTCATTATCAAACTCGAGGTCAACTCCATCCAGCTCAAAAAGTTTGTGATACTGTTTTGTGAGTGAGTTTTTAGGCTCCTTCAGAATACGGATCAGAGCTTCTTCATCCAGTCCATCCAGTGTAACAACAATAGGAACTCGTCCGATAAATTCAGGAATCAGACCGTACTTGATAAAATCTTCCGGCATAACATCTTTCAGCACATCTCCGATCTTGCGGTCTTCCCTGACAGATACATCAGCTCCGAATCCAATTGCCTTTGTCTCTTTTCGTGCCTCAATAGTCTTTTCTATTCCGTCAAAAGCACCTCCGCAGATAAAGAGGATATTGGTTGTATCAATCTGCAGAAATTCCTGATGTGGATGTTTGCGTCCACCCTGCGGCGGTACACTTGCAACAGTTCCCTCAAGGATTTTAAGAAGTGCCTGCTGTACACCTTCACCGGATACATCACGTGTAATGGATGCATTTTCGGATTTTCTGGTAATTTTATCGATCTCATCTATATAAATGATTCCATACTGTGCACGTTCAATGTCATAATCTGCTGCCTGAATGATCTTCAGGAGAATATTCTCAACATCTTCACCTACATAACCTGCTTCTGTGAGAGTTGTAGCATCTGCAATAGCAAAAGGTACATTCAGAAGACGGGCAAGTGTCTGGGCAAGAAGAGTTTTTCCTGAACCTGTAGGTCCAAGCATCAGAATATTACTTTTCTGAAGTTCCACATCCAGATCATGTGAAGCTGTAATTCTCTTATAATGGTTATATACCGCTACAGACAACGCCTTTTTGGCTTCATCCTGACCGATTACATAATCATCCAGAATTTTGTGAATCTCTTCCGGCTTAAGCAGATTGATGTCTGTATCGTAAGCATCTCCCGGCCCGTACTGTGCCAGTTCCTCTTCCATAATTTCGGAACAGATACCGATACATTCGTCACAAATAAAAACCCCGTCCGGGCCTGCGATCAGTTTGCGAACCTGATCTTCAGATTTGTGGCAAAATGAACATCTTACTTTTCCATCTCTAATTTTATCTGCCATAAATATTTCTCGTTTCCTTTCTGATTGATAAAAGCAAGATAAGACTCCTGAATCCAGGAGTCTTTTCTATGCATTATTTATGCTCAACAACACCGTCGATCAGTCCATATGCCTTTGCTTCTTCCGCAGTCATATAATTATCGCGGTCTGTATCTTTTTCTACAACCTCAAGGGGCTGTCCTGTGTTTTCTGCAAGCATTTCATTTAATGTACGTTTGGTCTGTGCAATGTGATCTGCTACGATCTGAATTTCTGTTGCCTGACCCTGCGCACCGCCTGACGGCTGGTGAATCATGATTGTAGAGTGTGGAAGGGCATATCTTTTACCCTTTGTTCCTCCTGCCAGAAGAAATGCGCCCATGCTGGCTGCCATTCCAAGGCAGATTGTAGAAACATCACACTTAATATATTTCATGGTATCATAAATTGCCATACCTGCTGTTACAGAACCACCCGGGCTGTTGATATACAGCTGAATATCTTTGCTCGGATCTTCTGCTTCCAGGAAAAGAAGCTGCGCAACAATAATGCTTGCGCTTACGTCATTTACTTCCTCTCCCAGAAAGATAATACGGTCTTTCAGAAGACGGGAGTATATATCATAGCTTCTTTCTCCTCTGCTGGTCTGCTCAATGACATAAGGTACTAAACTCATATAAATGCCTCCATTCGTCGCTTCGCAGCGGATCAGAACGTCTGCTTAGGCTTCTTTTGCTTCGTCTGCAACCAGAGTTACGGCTTTCTGTACAGCCATATCTTTCTTCATCTGCTCTAACTCGCGGTCACCAAGCAGTTCTTTGATCTTCTCCACTTCCATCTTGTATGCATCAGCCATTTTCTTGAATTCTTCTTCAACTTCTTCATCTGTTGGCTGAATGTTTTCAACTTCTGCGATTTTTTCAAGAACAAGTCTTGTCTGGATTCTCTTCAGAGCCTGTGGTTTCATTTCTTCCTGCATTTTCTCAAGAGTCATTCCTGTGAACTGGAAGTACTGTTCCATAGTAAGTCCCTGGGACTGCATTCTTCTGGAGAAATCATCCAGCATCTGGCGAACCTGTGTATTCAGCATAGCATCCGGGATTTCCATCTGAGCGTTTTCGATTGCTTTATCTACAGCTGCATTTTCTTTTGCAGCACGTGCTTCTTTTTCTTTCTTTTCTGTCAGGTTCTTCTTGATGTCTTCTTTGTACTCTGCAAGAGTATCGAACTCAGAAGCGTCCTGTGCAAAATCATCATCCAGTTCCGGAAGTTCTTTTGCTTCTACTTTCTTAACGTCACACTGGAATACAGCTTCTTTGCCAGCCAGTTCTTTTGCCTGGTAGTCTTCCGGGAAGGAAACCTTAACTTCTACATGGTCTCCTGCTTTTGCGCCAACCAGCTGTTCTTCGAATCCAGGAATGAAAGATCCTGAACCAAGTGTCAGCGGATAATCTGTTCCTTTGCCGCCATCGAATGCTGTTCCATCGATGAATCCTTCGAAATCGATTGTTGTGATATCGCCGTTTTCTGCTCCGCGGTCTTCTACTGTAACTGTTCTGGAGTTTTTCTCCTGCTCTTTCTTCAGTTCAGCTTCAACATCTTCGTCAGTTACTTCTGTATCTGCCTTCGGAACTTCTACTCCTTTGTACTCACCAAGAGTAACTTCCGGTTTAACTGCAACTTCAGCTGTGAAGATGAAAGCTTTTCCTGGTTCAGCCTGTGTTACATCGATCTGTGGCTGGGAAACGATCTCCAGATCACATTCTTCAAGTGCTTTGCTGTAATGTTCCGGAATCAGGGCATTAGCTGCATCTTCAAGGAAGATTCCCTTTCCATACATCTGCTCGATCATTTTTCTTGGAGCTTTACCTTTACGGAATCCAGGAAGAGTGATTCTTCCTTTTGCTTTCTGGTATGCATTCTGCATTGCTTTCTCTAAATCTTCAGCAGAAACCTCAATTGTAAGTTTTGCCATGTTTTTTTCCAGTTTTTCAACATTTAAACTCATGTTTCCTGTTCCTCCTTAATTTTCAGGTTTATACCTGTGTTACTTCTATTTTTTATATCCCTGCTGCCTGTTCTTCAATAGTGCAGGTATCGTATCTCCATATAAAGAAATACAATTACAGTCATTATCGTAGTATAGCACAACAGGCGCAAAAACGCCAGTATTTTTTTAGCGAAAAGCCCTGTTTTCCTTTGTTTTTCCTTTATTTGCGAGAATAAACCACAGATTCCGCAATTTCCTCTGCTGTTTTTGCACCAAGAAGCTGTTCAATAAGGCTCAGTGCGAAATCAATTGCTGTTCCAAGGCCTCTGCTTGTCGTTATATTTCCGTCGATCACAACTTTTTCTTCAGAACGTTCTGCGCCTTTCAGCCCATCCATGCAGGAAGGATATGCCGTAGCTTTTCTGTTTTCAAGGAAACCAAGTGATGCAAATACTGTCGGTGCAGCGCAGATCGCAGCAATTTTTTTACCGCTGTTGTAAAAATCTGTAAGCAGATCTGTAAGCGGTTTATATTCTCCCAGATATTTTGTACCAGGCATTCCTCCCGGAAGTACAAGCATATCTGCATCTGAGAAATCTGTTTCAGAAAAGATCCTGTCCGTCTGCATTACAATCTTATGTGAAGTAGTTACTGTTTTTATTTCTTTTATTGAAACTGTTTCAATGCTGATTCCGGCTCTTCGCATAAGATCCACAACAGTCAGACCCTCAATATCTTCAAATCCGTCAGCAAGAAAAATATATACTTTTTTGCTCATAAAAACTCCTCCGTTCTTTATATTATTGCTGCTCACCGGCATTAAGTATAGCATTTTTCCATAAAAAGCGATATACTAATTCACAAAAAAGATCTTGAAAAATGGAGGAAAAAATGGAGATTGAACGTAAATTTCTTATAAAAAAAGACCAGCTTCCTGCTGATCTTTATTCTTATCCCTGTCATCAGATCGAACAGGGTTATCTATGTACAGAACCGGTGGTGCGTATCCGCAGACAGGATGAGAAATATTTTCTCACTTACAAATCAAAAGGTCTTATGGCAAGAGAAGAGTACAATCTTCCCCTTACAGAAGAAGCCTATCTTCATCTGAAACCGAAAGCCGACGGTCTTGTCATATCCAAAACACGCTATCTGATCCCCGAAAAAGACAGGCTTACTATTGAGCTTGATGTTTTTCATGATGACTATGAAGGTCTCCTGCTTGCAGAAGTAGAATTCGCTTCCGAAGAACAGGCAAATTCCTATACACCTCCGGCATGGTTCGGAGAGGATGTTACCTGGTCTTCCGCCTATCACAACAGCACTCTCAGCAAAGGAAAAAGCAGGAATTAATCTTCCTGCTTTTCTTCTGCATGTTTTGCCGGAACATGCGCCATATCATCTTCTCCTGTCATAAGAAATTTACGAATGGCAAAAAGTATTGCTATTGCAATAACCCCGATCAGTGTCTGGGTTGTCTGAAGATGCTCCACTACCATCTGCCTGGCTGTTGCAAACAGAAGCACCTCCACAACTGTCTGTGCAGAATGAAGGCAGAGCATTTTTACAAATTCAACACCAACTACCAGTGACAGTGCATTAGAAAGAAATTCTGAAAAAAAGTCCATATCCATATTCAGGACAGGAATCTCAGTCAACGCATGGATCAGACGTATTCCTGCCAGTGCGATCACTATGAGGATCACTATTGACAGAAGAATTTCTGTGTATCTGGCAATATTATAGATCCATTCATTAAATTTTTTGCGAATTCTGTGGTTTACTTCCCGGTGCATAATACCTCCCATAAGCTTCGTTTTAGTAAAGTTTATCATGGAATGTCATATGCTGTCATGTGCTTTCCTGTATACAATGTTGTTCTGATGTACTTTTCAGCATACAAAAAATCTCAGAAAACCTTTGTTGTCCATCTGCTCATATCCCAGACTTCATTTACCACATCCTGATAAAATTCCGGCTCATGACAGATCAGCAAAATGCTTCCCCTGTATTCTTTCAACGCAGTTTTCAGTGCTTCTTTCGCATCTACATCCAGATGGTTTGTGGGCTCGTCCAGAAGAAGAACATTTGTATCCCTGTTTACAAGTTTGCACAGGCGGACTTTTGCCTGCTCACCGCCACTCAGCACTCTTACCTGGCTTTCAATATGCTTTGTTGTCAGTCCGCATTTTGCAAGTGCAGAACGAACCTCATACTGTGTATAAGATGGAAATTCCTGCCAAAGTTCTTCAATACAGGTAGTTTTGTTGTCACCCTTTACTTCCTGTTCAAAATATCCAATGGCCAGATTTTCACCTCTCTCGCAGTTTCCTTTAAATGCAGGAATCAGACCAAGAATACTTTTCAGCAAAGTGGTCTTTCCGATTCCATTAGTTCCGACCAGTGCAATCTTCTGACCGCGTTCCATTGTGAAATTAAGAGGTTTTGAAAGTGGTTCATCATAACCGATCACAAGATCATGTGTTTCAAACAACATTTTTCCGGGAGTACGCCCATAACGAAAGTGAAATTCCGGCTTCGGTTTCTCTGCCGCCAGTTCGATCACATCCATTTTGTCAAGTTTCTTCTGACGGGACATTGCCATGTTTCTGGTTGAAACACGTGCCTTGTTTCTTGCAACAAAATCCTTCAGTTCACTGATCTCCTGCTGCTGACGGCGGTATGCTGCCTCAAGCTGCGCCTTCTTTACTGCATAAACCTCCTGAAAATGATCATAATCTCCCACATAACGGTTCAGCTCCTGATTTTCCATATGATAAATAATATTTACCACATCATTAAGGAACGGTATGTCATGCGAGATCAATATAAATGCGTTTTCATAATCCAGAAGATAACGTTTCAGCCAGGCAATATGTTCTTCATCCAGATAATTGGTTGGTTCATCCAGAAGGAGGATATCCGGTTTTTCAAGAAGAAGTTTGCCAAGGAGAACCTTTGTTCTCTGACCACCGCTTAAGTCTGTCACGTCACGGTCGAGTCCCAGATCAAGAAGTCCGAGTGCCCTTGCCACTTCTTCTACTTTTGCGTCAATCACGTAGAAATCATGCAGTGTCAGTTCGTCCTGGATAGTTCCCAGTTCCTCCATAAGTGCTTCCATCTCATCTTCACCGGACGTTCCCAGTAGGTCACAGATTTCATTCATTCTCTGTTCTTTCTGAAGCAGCGGGTCAAAAGCAGACTTCAAAACTTCCTGTATGGTCATTCCCTTTTCCAGAACTGCATGCTGATCAAGATAACCGGCATGGACATTTTTGGCCCATTCCACTTTACCTTCATCGGGCATCAGCTTCCCGGTCACAATGCTCATAAAAGTAGATTTTCCTTCACCGTTAGCGCCTACAAGGCCGATGTGTTCTCCCTTGAGAAGCCGAAAGGAAACATCCGAAAAGATAGCTCTGTCTCCAAATCCATGCGTGAGATGTTCAACGTTTAATATACTCATAAAATTCTCCAGTTAAATTATTTCAGAAGATTTTCTGTAACTTTTTCAAGTTCATCTCTGATCTTAATATGCTGTGGACATACTTCTTCGCATTTTCCACATTTTACACACTCTGTGGCAGATTTTCTTCCGTGGCTGCCTACAAGCCAGTTTTCCTGATGAAGAGCCTGCTCTTTGCTTCCATACAATGTCAGATAATTCATTGCTGTAAATGATCCTGAAATTCCGATTTCTTTCGGACAGACTTTTGCACAGTAATTACATGTTGTACATGGAATCAACGGGATTTTTTTCAGTTCTTCCTGTGCTTTTTTGAGGGTTTCTTTTTCTTTCTCTGAAAGTCCCTCAAATGTCTTCATATAAGAGAGGTTGTCTTCCATCTGAACCACATTACTCATTCCTGACAGAACTGTGATAATTCCTTCCAGACTTGCCGCAAATCGAACTGCCCAGGAAGCTACTGAAGATTCCGGCTCTGCATCTTTGAGGATTTTTTCCACACTTGCAGGTGGTGTAGCCAGCATTCCACCTTTTACAGGTTCCATGATAATGACCGGTTTGCCGTGTTTACGCGCTACTTCGTAGCATGCTCTTGACTGGATTGCAGGGTTTTCCCAGTCTGCATAGTTGATCTGCAGCTGAACAAATTCCATTTCAGGATGTTCAGTCAGGATTGCTTCCAGTTCTTCCGGTGTTGAATGGAAAGAAAATCCTGCATGTTTAATGAGTCCCTGTGCTTTTTTCTCCTGAACCCAGTCCCAAAGACCGAATTCATCGAAATATTTTGTTCGCATCTCTCCAAGGTTATGTAACAGATAAAAATCGAAATATCCTGCTCCTGTTTGTTTCAGAGATGTTTCAAACTGTGCTGTTGCATCTTCTCTTGTTTTACAGTTGATCCATGCTGCATTTTTTGTTGCAAGCTGAAATTTTTCTCTTGGATATCTTTCTACCAGTGCCTGACGGATTGCATCTTCACTTCCTGCATAAGCCCAGGCAGTGTCAAAATAGGTAAATCCTGCTTCCATAAAAAGATCTACCATTTGTTTTGTCTGTTCAATATCAATTGTTTTGTCTTCCAGCTGCGGCAGGCGCATAAGACCAAATCCAAGTTTTCTGATGTTTTCTCCTAAATATGACAAATTCATCTACCTCCTGTATTTTGTATATATTTCTGTCCTCTCACAGAATACAGCCGCCTGACTGGTCAGCAGCGTATTTTTGTTATTTTAGCACATTTTTGACTCATTGTCTCAGAAAATATGTTCTAAGACCGTCAGCCATACCTTTTACCATCTTTTTCTGATATGACGCTTTCTGCATCAGCCGGTCTTCTGACGGATTTGACATATATCCCATTTCAATCAGTGTAGTCGGAACTTTGCTCCAGTTATTTCCGCTCATGGAATCAGTTTCCCAGATATATTCTCTGCGGCATCCTGTTGCCTTTACATAGGAATTCAGAACTGCCTTTGAAAGTGCATAACTTTTTTTGTACATTTTTGCAGAAACTGCCGGATTTTTCCTCGTGACACAGATTGTCATGGCGCCTGTTGCTGAAGATGAATCAGCGCCATTTGCATGGATTCTGAGATATGCATCCGCTTTTGCACGATTTGCAGTTTTTGCCCTCTGGACACAGCTCTTTGGCGTTTTGTTATCTTTACGGGTCAGTATCACTTTACAGCCCTGTTTTTTTAATTCAGTACGCAGTTTCTTAGCTATTGTGAGTGTTAATCTGTATTCCGGAACTCTGGTTGCAACACCTTCTGTTCCTGAATTATCGCTTGCTTTTCGTTCTGAAGCTCCCGGCCATAAAGGTTCGTAACCGGAGGCTACCACTCCGGAATGTCCCGGATCCAGCACTACAACCGGATTCCAGATACCGCTGCTGTTAATCTTCCGGCCCTGAACTCTTGTGTTTGTTTTCATTTTACCCGTTTTTTTGTCAAAATACCTGTAATGATTTTTCACGAACTGCCAGCCTGTTTTCATGTTTCCTTTGGAATCCAGATAATAGTACGATTCACCTATTCTTCGGAAACCTTTAAGTTTCCTGCCGTTAAGATAATATTTTTTCTTTCCTTTGATAGTTTTCCAGCCTGTATAACCAGACTGAACCTGTGTTGTTATCTCTGCTCCTGAATCTGCTCTGACTCTCATCTCTGTCTCACCTGTAAAACCGATCAGCATGATCAGACATAATATAATGCAGTTCCATTTTCGAATATTTTTCATAGCCTTGCTCCTTCCCCTTCTGACAGTAAAGAAATCTTCATCGCTGCCATATCTTCTCTATTTTAGAAAAACCCCGGAAAATCAAGACTTTCCGGGGTTTTAATAGTTTTCTGTATTCGATTAAAATTATCGTTTGGAGAACTGTGGTGCTCTACGAGCTGCTTTGAGACCATATTTCTTACGTTCTTTCATACGTGGATCACGTGTAAGGAATCCAGCTGCTTTAAGAACTGGTCTGTATTCTGCATCTGCTTCAAGAAGTGCTCTTGAAACGCCGTGTCTGATTGCACCGGCCTGTCCTGTATATCCGCCGCCTTTAACGTTAACAAGTACGTCAAATTTGCCTTCTGTCTCTGTAGCAACGAGTGGCTGACGAACGATAACTTTCAGAGTCTCTAATCCGAAGTATTCGTCGATATCTCTTTTATTGATTGTGATT
>CAKRLX010000021.1 GCA_934359835.1 uncultured Blautia sp. | reverse complement strand
TTGTTACCCTGACAACTCATGCAAATGCACCGGTAAATTATGTGAAATGTAAAGGATTGAATCCAAAGCGGATGTACCGGTGTGAAAAAGATAATAAAGTCTATAGTGGAAATGCATTGATGAATGTAGGTTTTCCAATTGCAGTTATACCAGGAGAATATCATGGAATGCAAATACATTTAACAGCGGTTTAAATTATAAACAGGTTGAATGAAAAAGTAACTTCAGTTGAATGCAAGAGTTATTGCAACCCGGGTATATCGCGTTAAATATAAGGCATTTTGAGAGAGTAAATGCAATTATCAGATAGAAGTTGCAGGAGAAATAGGTTATACTTTAAATGCAGGCAGATGAAAATCAGAAGCTTTTTAACATCAAAATAAGACGGCTGGCATGAATCTTGCAGGACTAAATGCAACCCGTCTGAAGAGATGAAAACTGCTTCTCTCAGGCATTATATTTAGGCGTTTGTTATTTTATAAGATCAGGCTTGAGGTGGACCTGGTCAGCGGGAACTGACCGAAGATCCATGAGACTCATCAGTTTTGCATCAAGCAGTAGAAGAGCCAGCTGGAATGGAGTGCAGCCATTCAGGCTGGCTCTTGCCGTACTGTTGATATGATTCATCATAAGGTTTACTTTCTGTTCAGTAAGAGAGTCAAAAGAAGTTCCTTTTGGGAGGATATAACGTATAAATTCATGATTCTTTTCCAGGCGTCCTTTCTGCCAGGAGGACATAGGGTCGCAGTAAAAGACTTTTGTATGGACGTCCTTCTGGTGCGGCATCTCAAATAATGAAGGATCCAGGAAAGAACTCCCGTTGTCTGTCAGAATTATCGGAAACAGCTGTGAATAAGTCTGTGGGCCAAGTTCAGACAGCAGGAAATCAAAAACATTCTGAACATATTTCCTGCGGTCGCCAGGCAGGAGAAAAAGAAGCATCAGAGAACAATTCCGAAAGAACAGAGTAAGGAGGACAGGACCGGATTTACCGCCGGCGCCTTCCACTACATCAAGTTCTACTATTGAAGAATCGGGGGAAGAAGCAAGAAAATCGAGCAGGTCGCTGTAAGTACGGTTTTTCGGTATCCGGGAACGGGTGTATCAAGATGCTTCTTTTTACGTTTTTTGTAGCGGACTTTTCTGGGAAGATCAAGATTGATAACAGAAAGATACCGCTTATCCACGTAGGAATAAAGAGTACGCTGACAGCAGGGAATATCTTCCATATGAGAAAGAAAGATATGAGAAAGCGGCTGCCCCTTTTTTATAAGTGGAGAAACAAGCCTGTCGAGCTGCTCAAGTTCTTCAGGGGAGAGATTGATGCCGCTGCGGGAGGAAGAACGGAGTTCCAAAGAGGTATCATGGGAATGTTTAGCGCGGTAGAAAAAGAAATCATGGGAACAACGACGCAGCTTAGGACAAGCGTTACATACATAAGGAGGCTTTTTTAAGAGCTCACATTTAGCAGTCGTAAAAGAAGGACAGAAAGAAGCACATTTTCTGCTGCGACACTTGGAGCAAAGCGAGGAGCAGGAAAGATTACCGCAGACACCCTGTTTAGAGCAGGAAGAAAAATAAATGCACTCGGTTTTCCTGCGGCTCCGGTCATCGTAATAGTGAGGGGAAAAGATCAGGTGGCGTCGAACTTCCTTGGAAACAGAGGAAGGGCTTTTGCCAAGTTCGTCAGCAATCTTTTTGAAACTCCATCCTTTTTCGATGCCAGCCTCGATAGAGATTCTGTCAGAGAGTGTAAAATGTTTGCCTTTGTTGGATTCAATAAAAGTATTCATAAATAGAAACTCCTTTCGTGTTGGAGCCTGAGAGTAAGCTCATGTTACTATGATTGCAGAGGTTATTGCAACCCCTATGTCTGCATTTAAGAACAAAAAGATCTAAGGGTTGCATTTACTTTTTCAATTAACGATCACAAATTCTTCACAAAATAATTAGCACTCACCTCTTGACAGTGCTAATAACAAGTGTTATATTACCAGTATAACAAAGATAACAAAGAGGATACGGAAGTGATTCCGGTATCCTTTTCCTGTGATATAAAGGAGGAAAAGCCTATGAATATCAGTAAATTTACACAGAAATCCATACAGGCTGTTCAGGACCTTGAGAAAGTTGCCTATGAATACGGCAATCAGGAAGTCGAGCAGGAGCATCTTCTTTATGCGCTGCTGACTCAGGAGGACAGCCTGATCCTTAAGCTGATCGAAAAAATGGAGATCAACAAAGAATACTTTATTAATGTAGTGAAGAAAGCACTGGATGCAAAAGTAAAAGTTTCCGGTGGTGACCTGAGATTTGGACAGTATCTGAACAAGGCTCTGGTTAATGCAGAAGACGAAGCCAAAGCAATGGGTGATGAATATGTTTCTGTTGAGCACCTGTTTCTTTCCATTCTGAAACAGCCAAGTCCCAGCATGAAAAAAATCCTCAGCGAGTTTGGCATCACCAGAGAACGTTTCCTTCAGGCACTGTCAACTGTCAGAGGTAATCAGCGAGTTGTAAGTGATAACCCTGAAGCTACCTATGATACACTGAATAAGTATGGCGAAGATCTTGTAGAAAAAGCCAGAAATCAGAAACTGGATCCTGTCATCGGACGTGATGCGGAAATCAGGAATATCATTCGGATCCTTTCCCGTAAGACCAAGAATAACCCGGTACTGATTGGTGAACCAGGTGTTGGTAAGACTGCAGCTATTGAAGGTCTGGCACAGAGAATTGTGGCCGGAGATGTACCGGAAGGTTTGAAAAATAAGAAAATTTTTGCACTGGATATGGGAGCACTTGTTGCCGGTGCAAAATATCGTGGTGAATTTGAAGAACGTCTGAAAGCTGTTCTGGAAGAAGTCAGAAAGAGCGAAGGCGAGATTATTCTCTTTATCGATGAACTTCATCTGATCGTTGGTGCAGGTAAGACAGATGGAGCAATGGATGCAGGTAATATGCTGAAGCCTATGCTTGCCAGAGGTGAGCTTCACTGTATTGGTGCAACTACTCTGGATGAATATCGTCAGTACATCGAAAAAGATGCAGCACTTGCCCGTCGTTTCCAGCCAGTCATGGTAGATGAACCTACAGTTGAAGATACAATTTCAATTCTTCGTGGCCTGAAAGAAAGATATGAAGTCTTTCATGGTGTTAAGATTACTGACAGCGCACTGGTTGCAGCAGCCACACTTTCTCACAGGTATATCACAGACAGATTCCTGCCGGACAAAGCAATCGATCTGGTAGATGAAGCCTGTGCACTGATCAAAACAGAACTGGATTCCATGCCTACAGAGCTGGATGAGCAGAGACGTAAGATCATGCAGCTGGAAATTGAAGAGTCTGCACTCAAAAAAGAAACAGACAATCTGAGTAAAGAACGTCTGGCAGATCTGCAGAAAGAACTAGCTGAAATGCGTGATGCGTTTAATACACAGAAAGCTCAGTGGGATAATGAAAAACACTCTGTAGAAAAACTCCAGAAACTCCGTGAGCAGATAGAAGATATCAATAAACAGATCCAGAAAGCAAAACAGAATTATGATCTGGAAAAAGCAGCAGAACTGCAGTATGGCGAACTGCCTAAACTTCAGCAGCAGCTGGAGATTGAGGAACGTCAGGTAAAAGAAAGCGACAGAAGTCTTGTACATGAAGCTGTAACTGATGATGAGATCGCAAGAATCATTTCCCGCTGGACAGGTATTCCTGTAACGAAACTGACAGAAGGAGAAAGAACAAAGCTCCTGGGTCTGGAAGATGAACTTCATAAACGTGTTATTGGCCAGGATGAGGGTGTACGTCTGGTAACAGATGCTATCCTCAGATCGAAAGCAGGTATCAAAGACCCGACGAAACCTATTGGTTCATTCCTGTTTCTTGGACCTACCGGTGTTGGTAAGACAGAACTTGCCAAGACTCTGGCAGCTACACTTTTTGATGATGAGCAGAATATGGTACGAATTGATATGAGTGAGTACATGGAGAAATATTCTGTATCTCGTCTGATCGGAGCGCCTCCGGGATATGTAGGATATGAAGAGGGCGGTCAGCTGACAGAAGCTGTTCGTCGTAAACCATACAGTGTTGTACTTTTTGATGAAATTGAAAAAGCACATCCGGATGTGTTTAATGTACTTCTTCAGGTACTTGATGATGGACGTATCACAGATTCTCAGGGACGTACAGTTGACTTTAAGAACACGATACTGATCATGACATCTAACATTGGTTCGCCATACCTTCTTGACGGTATTGATGAAAAAGGTGAGATCAAACCGGAAGCTCAGGACCAGGTAATGAATGACCTGCGTGGACATTTCCGCCCGGAATTCCTGAACCGTCTGGATGAGATCATTATGTTCAAACCATTGACAAAAGAAAATATTGGCGGCATAGTAGATCTTATGGTAAAAGAACTTGATCACCGTCTTGCTGATCAGGAGCTTTCTCTGGAACTGACAGATGCAGCCAGAACACAGGTGATTGAAAATGGATATGATCCGATTTATGGTGCACGTCCACTGAAACGTTATCTGCAGAATTATGTGGAAACACTGGCAGCCAAGAAGATCCTTTCCGGTGATGTGCATGCCGGGGATACTCTTGTACTGGATGTAAAAGATGGAGAGTTTGTGATCAATACCAAATAATCTGTTCAGGAGGTACCAGATGATTCCAAAAGATCCGGTTATGTTGTTAAGCTATGTAAATACGCAGCTCAGGGATTTTTATAAATCCCTGGATGCGCTCTGCGAGGATAAAGGCCTTGACAGAGAGGAACTGGTTGAGAAGATGGCGTCGATCGATTACGAGTATGATCCGTCAACAAACCAGTTCATATAAAATATTATAAAGAATTCCCGGTGCAGATCGGGAAAAAATTAAACTCCAGAAGGGATTTTCGCAGAAAATCCGTTGGATATGACACTCAGAAAAATAGATTTCAGGACACGTTACGGTGGCTGTGCAATCTGCGTACCGTTTATTAACTGCCATTCGGGTCGAACTCGCCTTACGGCTCAGACATGCCCCTCGGTGGCAGTAACGGACACAGATTTTACGACGCCCCCTCACTTACCGTCCGGAAATCTATATTTTCCCGTGTCATGTTTCACCAGGTTTTCACGGAATCCCTGCAGGAGTTTTTTATTTTCCAGTCTGCACCGTACTTTATATGGTTCACGGCGCATACGCCGCGGTCCGCCGCCGGCCAGGCCTGGAAGGATGAAGGGGGAAAGTCAGGACTGGCGGAGAAAAATACAAAAAATTGGTAATACACAGCTTACAGGAAAATACAGAGAGACAGAATTGAACGAATGTCTGTGCAGATTCCGTTAATGAGATGCAGGCAAGCTGATGCCACCGAGCCGCTGTTTGAGCCGTAAGGCGAGTTGCAGGCGAATGGCATCAAATAAGCGCATGCATCGAATTAGGAATCAAGCAATATTCGTTCGATCTGTTCTCTGTATTTTTTGTAAGCGTAATATATTATCATTATTATTATTATTTAGCCACACAAACTAATTTCACCCTCATGCTTCCCATACAAATCTTAAAAAACTGTGAATTTCACAAAAAACAGTTGCTTTTTTTATGCAAATGCATATAATTCATAATTAGCCGACTAATCAATAGCCGACTTACTAAATAGCTTTAACGGAGGTGAAACATTGTTTACAGAAGGAGAACCAGAGTTTGGGCCTGAGGCAAACAAATCATCCTATCTTGGAATGTTTATGCGGATCGACCGCCGCTTCATGAGCAAATGCTTTGGACAGATGCAGGAATGTGGAATATATCCCGGACAGATCCCGGTATTAGGACTGTTGGCACATAAAGATGGCCTGAGTCAGAAAGAAATCGCCGAGAAACTGAGAATCAAACCACCTACAGTCAATGTAACAGTACAGCGACTGGAAAAAGCCGGATTCCTGTATAGAAAAGCAGATGAAAAAGATCAGCGTATATCCAGGATATATCTTACTGAAAAAGGACATCAAGCCAAAGAGAAAGGTATGGACAAAGTAAAAGAAAATGAAAAAATACTCCTGGAGGGATTCAGCGAAACAGAGCTGTGTCTTTTGAGAAGATTTCTGGAACAGATAATAGAAAATATTGATAAAATTCCGGGTAATACCAGAAAGAATAATGAAGAAAAGGAAGGTAAGAACAAGTGATCAAACTAATGAAATATCTGAAGAAATCGGCTGGCTATGTAGTTCTTATCATAGCGTTGCTGTTTCTTCAGGCATATTGCGACCTGTCTCTGCCGGATTATACATCAAAGATCATAAATGTAGGAATCCAGCAGAGCGGAATTGAAGACAATGTTCCTGATAAAATCAGAAAAACATCTATGGACAGCCTGAAATTGTTTATAGGTGAGGATGATCAGAAAACAGTTGATTCATTTTATGAAGAAGATGGAGAAAATTTTGTACTGAAAGACAAGATTTCATCTGAAGACAGAGACGAAATCGGCAGTATCCTTGCAAAACCGATGATGATACTGTCAGGTTTTTCCTCTGACAGTGATGAAATGAAGGCTGCATTCACAAAGATGGGTATTCCGGAGGGCGCAGATCCTGTAGAGGTACTGGCACAGATGCCGGAAGAAGCGAGACAGCAAATTGCTGAGAGCTTTGATGAAAAACTCAAGGATATGCCGGAATCCATTGTCACACAGGCTGGCGTTTCCTACGTGAAGAGTGAATATGAAGCAATGGGAGAAGACGTAGATGCAATACAGATGCATTATATAAAGATTTCCGGAGTGAGAATGCTTGGCATGGCACTTATTACGATGCTCTGTGCGATCAGCGTGGTATTTCTTTCTTCCAGAGTAGCTGCTACTCTTGGACATGATCTGAGAAATGCAGTTTATCGAAAGGTTATCACTTTCTCAAGCAGAGAATATCATAAATTTTCCACAGCATCTCTTATTACACGATGTACCAACGATATTCAGCAGGTACAGCAGGTTATGACGATGCTTTTCAGAATCGTGCTCTATGCACCGATCCTCGGACTTGGAGGTGTGATCAGGGTATTAAATACAGATGCTTCCATGACATGGATTCTCGGTGTGGCAGTATTACTGATTCTGATCGTGATCTTTGTACTGTTCCAGGTAGCAATGCCGAAATTTACGATTCTCCAGACTCTGGTAGACAAACTGAATCTGGTAACAAGAGAAATCCTTACAGGTATTCCTGTTATCCGTGCATTCAGCCGTGAGAAACATGAAGAAGAACGTTTTGAAGAAGCAAACAGAAGACTTACAAAGACAAACCTTTTTGTAAACAGATGTATGACATTTATGATGCCGACTATGATGCTGATCATGAACGGTGTGTCAGTACTCATCATTTACAGTGGAGCCTATGCAGTAGATAACGGAACCATGCAGGTTGGTAACGTTATGGCATTTATTCAGTACGCTATGCAGATCATCATGTCATTTCTTATGATAACTGCAATGTCTATCATGCTTCCACGTGCAAATGTTGCAGCACTTCGTATTAACGATGTACTGACAACAGAAGTCAGCGTTAATGATCCGGAAAATCCGGTGCAGCCAGCTGAAAATGTAAAAGGAACTGTAGAATTTGATCATGTAAGTTTCGCATATCCGGAAGCCGGCGAAAATGTTCTGACAGATATTTCGTTTAAGGCGGAAAAAGGTGAGACGGTTGCAGTTATCGGAAGTACAGGAAGTGGCAAGAGCACACTGGTAAATCTGATTCCGAGATTTTATGATGTGACAGAAGGTTCTGTCAAAGTAGACGGGATCGATGTACGTGATATGACACAGAAAGATGTAAGGGCAAGACTTGGATATGTTCCACAGAAGGGAATTCTTTTCTCAGGAACAATTGATTCCAATATTCGTTACGGAAAGACAGACATTTCTGCTGATGAAGTAAAAGAAGCAGCAGAAGTTGCACAGGCAACAGAATTTATCGAAACAAAACCGCAGAAATATGAATCTCCGATTGCCCAGGGCGGAACTAATGTTTCAGGAGGTCAGAAACAGAGACTTTCCATTGCAAGAGCTATTGCCAAAAAACCTGAGATCTTTATTTTTGATGACAGTTTTTCAGCACTTGATTTCAAGACCGACAGCACTCTCCGCAGGGCTTTGAAAAAACACACAAAAGAAGCAACAACAATTATCGTGGCGCAGCGTATCAGTACAATCCTGAATGCGGATAAGATCATTGTACTGGACGACGGACATATGGCAGGAATCGGTTCCCATAAAGAACTTATGAAGAATTGCGAAGTTTACCGTCAGATTGCCATGAGTCAGCTTTCAGAGGAGGAATTGGCATGAGTGAGCAGAGAAGAAGACGTGGGCCTATGGGCGGCCGTGGAATGCAGCCGGTAGAGAAGGCGAAGGACTTCAGAGGCTCCATGGCAAAACTGTTCCGTTATATGGGACGATATAAAATCCGTTTTGTAATGGTATTTATTTTTGCAATTGCAGGAACTATATTTAATATAGTAGGACCGAAGATCCTTGGTAAAGCAACAACGGAACTTTATACAGGACTCGTAGCCAAGGTAAATGGTACAGGAGGAATTGATTTTACAAAGATTGGTACAATACTTCTCTGGACATTGGGGCTGTATCTTTTCAGTGCGTGTTTTTCCTTTATCCAGGGCTGGATCATGACAGGAATTTCCAATGATGTCACATATAATCTGAGAAAAGACATTTCAAAGAAGATTAATCATCTGCCGCTCAATTATTTCGAAAGCAGGACGAATGGTGAAATCCTTTCCAGAGTTACCAATGATGTGGATACTCTTCAGATGAGTCTGAATCAGAGTCTTACACAGCTGATCACATCAGTAACTACACTGATCGGTGTAGTTATCATGATGCTTTCTATCAATGTGTGGATGACAATTGCTGCACTTCTGATCCTTCCAGTGTCCATGTTTATTATCCAGACAGTGATGAAGCATTCTCAGAAGTATTTCCAGGCACAGCAGAATTATCTTGGTGCGGTAAATGGACAGATTGAGGAAAACTTTGGCGGACACGATATTGTCAGAGCTTTTAACAAAGAAAAAGATGTACTTGACGAATTTGAAAAAGATAATAAGAAGCTTTACGAATCAGCATGGAAATCACAGTTCTTCTCCGGAATGATGATGCCGATCATGCAGTTTGTCGGAAATCTTGGTTATGTTATGGTAGCATTTCTTGGCGGTGTCTTTGCAATCAGGGGAACGATCGAAGTCGGAGACATTCAGTCTTTCTTCCAGTATATCCGTAACTTTACCCAGCCGATCCAGCAGATCGCCCAGGTAACAAACCTTCTCCAGTCTTCAGCTGCAGCTTCTGAGCGTGTATTTGAATTCCTGGAGGAAGATGAGGAAGAACAGCAGCCGGCGCATCCGGATTCCATTGAGGGACTGAACGGAAACGTTCAGTTTGAACATGTAGAATTTGGGTACAATCCGGATAAAATCATTATTCATGATTTTTCAGCAGATGTGCATGATGGTCAGAAAATTGCCATCGTAGGACCGACAGGAGCAGGAAAAACTACCATGGTCAAACTTCTCATGCGTTTCTATGATGTAAACAAAGGTGCTATTAAAGTTGACGGACATGATGTAAAGAATTTCAACAGGAGTGAACTTCACGAAATGTTTGGAATGGTGCTTCAGGATACCTGGCTGTTCTCAGGAACAATCATGGAAAATATTCGTTATGGACGTCTGGATGCTACAGATGAAGAGGTTATAGCAGCTGCAAAAGCCGCACATATTCATAATTTTATCATGCAGCAGCCTGGCGGATACCAGATGGTGCTTGATGAGGAAACCAGTAATATTTCGCAGGGACAGAAACAGCTCCTTACCATTGCGAGAGCAATTCTTGCAGACAACAAGATCCTGATCCTTGATGAGGCTACTTCATCTGTTGATACGAGAACAGAAATGCAGATCCAGAAAGCTATGGATAACCTGATGAAGGGCCGTACAAGTTTTGTTATTGCACACAGGCTTTCAACGATCAAGGATGCAGACCTTATCCTTGTAATGAAAGATGGCGATATCATTGAGCAGGGAAATCATGAAGAGCTTCTTGCAAAGAAAGGATTCTATGCGGATCTTTATAACAGTCAGTTTGATAAAGGTTCTTCAGGGGAAATGTGTTCCTGATCATAATAAGTAAATAAAACCAGAATATAAGCCATATAATAAAAGACAGCCTCATGACGCAGGAACAGCTCTTGCCAGAGGCTGTCTTTTTGGGTATAATAAAAAAATTATACGACTTTGACAAAGTTACTGTGAACGGAGTGAACAGTAATGATTACAGCAGAAGGAGGAGAATGTGTTAAGGTTATGCTGGATGTGAACAATGGCAGAGCGTATCTGCAATATGTAACAGAATGTCTGAAAAGAAGGCTTGAAGAGACAGATACTGCGATTCTTGAAGGAACCAGAGAAATCGAAAACATGCACGAATATTACTGGGAAAACTATACAGAGATGGATCAGTACGGTTATGAGGATTTTGATAACCGGCAGGCGCTGCAGAGCCAGGTAAATGCCAATGAAGAACAGTTCCTTCTGCGCAAACGCTTCCGCAAAATGCTGGATTCTCCTTTTTTCGGGAGAGTAGATTTCCTTTATGATGGGGATGATGAGGCTGAATCTTTTTATATTGGAATTGCCAATCTTTCGGAGAGAGCGGGAAGCCGTCCGCTGGTGTATGACTGGAGAGCTCCGGTAAGCGGATTGTTTTATGATTATGATAAAGGCCCGGCTTCCTATGAGGCGCCATCAGGAACTTTTGAAGGTGAGATCACTTCAAAATGGCAGTACAAGATACGTGGCGGCAGAATGGTTTATGAATTTGAAAGTGATGTCAAGATAGACGATGAGATCCTGAAGGCTGAGCTTGGGAGCAACGGTGAAGTACAGCTTAAAAACATTATCCGTACCATACAGAAAGAGCAGAATGCGATTATCCGTAATACCAAGGACAGAATTATGGTTATCCAGGGGTCTGCAGGGAGCGGCAAAACATCTGTGGCCCTTCACAGGATCGCATATCTTCTTTATCATGACAGGGAGCATCTGAAATCTTCCAATATCCTTGTTTTGTCACCGAACAGTGTTTTTGCCGATTATATTTCACATATTCTTCCTGAACTGGGTGAGGAAAATATCCGGGAAATGAGTTTCGACCTGTTTGCCTACAGAGAGCTGAAGGACATTGTGGCTGACTGCGAAGAAAAATATGACCAGATTGAAAGGGAAGTCAGAAGACCTGACAGGGGGAATATCTGCCGCCTGAAACAGTCAAGAGAATTTACCTCGAAGCTGGATGGCTTTATGATGGGACTGGAAGATGAACTGATGGATTTCAGAGATGTGGAATATAAGGGGTGCGAGCTGAAAGAATCCAGGATCATTGATCTTTTTTACTTTAAATTTATGGATATTCCTCTTCTTTCACGAATGGAAGCGGTTGCAGAATATTTTACTGATGAAGTGGAGACTCTGAGAGGAAGAGATCTTTCTGATGAAGAGAGAGAAGAAATAAATGAAAAATTCATGAAGATGTATGAGACCAGAGACTGCTATGTCCTTTACAGCAGATTCCTGAAACAGGAAGGATACAAGGCATTGCCACGTGTGGCGGTGGAGAAGAGAAAGCTGAAATATGAAGATGTTTATCCGGTTCTCTACCTTAAAAATTCTCTTTTCAGAAGCAGGAATAATAGTGGAATCAAGCATCTCGTGGTTGATGAAATGCAGGATTATTCCTGGATGCAGTATCTTCTTCTGAAGAAGCTTTTTCCGTGCAGGATGACGATCCTCGGAGACAGAGCACAGACAATGGAAGACAGACAGCAGGATGTACTTAAATTTCTTCCGGTCATATTTGGAAAAGATATCCGGAAGATCATCATGAACAGAAGTTATAGAAATACTATGGAGATTGCAGAATATGCGAATCAGCTGGCGGGGATCAAAGATATGGATCTTTTCCAGCGTCATGGCTGTCCGGTATTTGAAAGGCGGGGCGTTTCGAGAAGAGAAGCTCTTGATGAGATATTCGTACAGTGGCAGAACCGGTCTGAGGATTACGAAACGGAAGCACTGCTGCTTCTGACTGAGGAAGAAGCAAGGGAAGCATATCAGTATCTCAGAGAAAAAACAGAACAGAGCGGAAATACAGAAAAATATCCTGTGACCTATATGGACAGAAACAGCCAGACATTCTGCAAGGGTCTTACGGTGACTACATTTTATCTTGCAAAAGGGCTTGAGTTTGATCAGGTCTTTGGGCTTTTTGAAGAAAAAAAGAATAGAGGCCTTACAACACAGGCAAAGTATATTACAGCAACCAGGGCATTGCATGAGCTGTGTATGTATGAGGTTACCGGTCACAGGTAACAACTTTATATTTTCTTCATAGGATTTTCACATTACTGAAATGAAAATTCATTGACATGTATGTAATAAAATTGTAAAATATAGCACAAGGTTATAAATACTGTTCAGAGCTGGACAGTAAATATAAAAATCATAACTGAAATAAGGAGGACGTTATGAAGAACAAAAGAATACTTGCGATTTTAGCAATTTCCATATCAGCATCTGTACTGATGGCAGGCTGTAGTTTCTTTGGTGGAGATGAACCGGAAGAAGAATCCGTTGCAGTGACTGTAACACCTACACCGGTAGCTACCGAGACACCTACACCGGAACCGACGATCGCACCGGATGTACAGAATACAACCTATACTTCCGCAGATAAGTCTGTAGCAATCAATCTGCCGGATGCAACCTGGTCCAATAAGACAGATGAGACAGATATGCTGAGCTTTGAGTCCCCGGACGAAGGCAGTATCCTTATCCTTCACGGACAGGGTGAAGACACCATGGCTTCCACTGTAATTCCAAGTTCTCAGGATATGGCAGTATCTCTGGAACAGGCAGACGGTGATAAGACTGACGGAACAGATTTTGAAATTCAGGATTATTCTGCAAATGATGTAAATGGAACAGGCGTTTATACCTACGTTACAAAGATGCTAAACACAGATAAAAGTGACGGAAATCTGTATGTAGTGCATAAAGTATTTTCAAATGATTCCGAGTACTACAGCCTTACAGGTTCTGTTAAGACAGAAGATGCACTTGCACCGATCAAGGCAGCTGTAGATTCTTTCCAGATCCTTGGAGATTCCTCCCTGAAAGATGCAGCACCTGCAACAGCAGCTCCGGCAGCAGACAGCAGTGCAGCAGCAGATGGAACAGCAGCAGACGGCAGCAGCACTGATGCAGCGGCAGCTGATGGAAGCACAGGAGATGCGGCAGCAACAGATGGAAGTACAGATGGAACAGCTTCTTCTGACAGCACAGGAACAACTTCCAACTCCGGCGGTTTCACAGATGAACAGCTGAGCAACACAGATGAAACAAGAACACTTTATCGTAACTCAGACGGACATCCATTTGTAATTACTCCGGATGGAAACGGAAACTGGGTAGACTTTGACGGTAATACCTATACTTTCGCAACAGACCAGGATGCATATGATGCAGATGGAAACAGCTATTACTGGCATGGAGAAGGTGCAGACGTATATTATATGCCTGTTGAGTAAATCTCAGACAGAACGGTGACTGCCGGCAGGCAGTTATCTGAAAAAGTAATAAGAAAAGGCAGGTGAGAAATCATCTGCCTTTTGTTACTGTGATAACCAGATTGCTGTGAACGGAGTGAACAGTAACTAAATGACAGTGCGAATGGAGGAAAATATGGAAGCATATGGGAAATTTGCGCAGGTTTATGATATGTTCATGGATAACATTGATTATGAAAGCTGGGCAGATTATATTACAGAACATCTGAAAGAACAGGGAATATCAGACGGGCTCGTACTGGAACTTGGCTGTGGAACAGGAACTATGACAGGATTGCTTGCTCAAAAAGGATATGATATGATTGGAGTGGACAATTCGGAAGAAATGCTTGCTGAGGCAATGGAGAAAAAAGTAGAGTCAGGACTTGATATACTTTATCTTCTGCAGGATATGCAGGAATTTGAACTTTATGGAACAGTACGTGCTGTGATAAGCGTTTGTGACAGTCTGAATTATATTACAGAAAAAGAAGAACTTCTGGAGGTTTTTCGTCTGGTAAATAATTATCTGGATCCGGGCGGAGTATTTCTTTTTGATATGAACACTCTTCATAAGTACAGAGATATTCTGGGAGATACGACTATTGCGGAAAACAGGGATGAAGGAAGTTTTATCTGGGACAATACGTTTGATCCTGAAAAAAATCTGAATATTTATGAACTGGCTGTTTTTCTTCCGAGAGAAGACGGCCTTTATGAAAAATGTGAAGAGCTTCACTGTCAGAAAGCCTATACAAGGGAAGAAATCGAGGAGCTGCTGAAAGAAGCAGGACTCAAACTTATGGCAGTGTATGATGCCTATACAATGAATCCTGCCACGGAGGACAGTGAGAGACTGTTTTTCATGGCACGGGAATTTGGAAAGTAAATAAAAGAGAGGAAATAATATGAATGATTATATAGTAAGAGCAGTTGCTGCAGATACTCAGATCAGAGCCTTTGCAGCTGTGACAACAGAAATGGTGGAGACTGCACGTAAGCACCACAATACAAGCCCGGTTGCTACTGCAGCACTGGGACGTCTGCTTACTGGTGGAGCCATGATGGGCGTGATGATGAAAGGTGAAAAGGACCTTCTTACCCTTCAGATAAAGGCGGACGGACCGATTGAAGGAATCACTGTAACTGCAGATTCAAAAGGCCGTGTAAAAGGTTATGTAGGAAATCCGGAGGTCATTATTCCGGCCAACTCCATTGGCAAGCTGGATGTGGCAGGTGCTGTAGGTCATGGTATCCTGAATGTGATCAAAGATATGGGAATGAAAGAACCATATTCCGGTCAGGTTGCTCTGCAGACAGGTGAGATTGCTGAGGATCTTACTTATTACTTTGCGGTAAGCGAACAGGTACCGTCTGCAGTAGGCCTTGGCGTTCTTATGAACAAAGATAATACAGTACGTCAGGCAGGTGGCTTTATTGTACAGGTAATGCCATTTGCAGAAGAAGCTACAATTGCAAAACTGGAACAGAATGTACAGAAAATACAGTCAGTGACAACTCTTCTTGAACAGGGCCATACGCCGGAGAGTCTTCTTGAACAGGTACTGGATGGTTTTGATATTGAAATTAATGATACAATGCCGACAGAATTTTACTGTAACTGCAGTAAGAGCAGAGTGGAAAAAGCCCTGATCAGCATTGGTCGTAAGGAATTAAATGAACTGATACAGGAGGGCAAAGATGTGGAATTGAACTGCCATTTCTGTAACACTAACTACGTATTTAACGTGGAAGAACTTAAAGAAATTCTCAGAAAATGTAAATAACGATATTGGCTTCAGGCGGCAGGGAGGAATAAAGTGAAAGACGGATTTATTAAAGTAGCTGCGGGAACTCCGGAAGTTCAGGTGGCAGACTGCGAATTTAATGCAGACAAAATCATTGAAATGGCAAAAGAAATGGAAGAGCAGGGCGCAAAGGTTATGGTTTTTCCGGAACTCTGCATCACAGGATATACCTGCGGAGATCTTTTCTGGCAGGAGACACTCCTGGAAGAAGCAAAAGTCCAGCTTATCAGAATTGCGGAAGCAACAGAGGATATAGATGCACTGATCTTTGTAGGACTGCCGCTGGAATATAACAGCAAGCTTTATAATGTTGCAGCAGGGCTGAGTCATGGAGAAATCCTTGGATTTGTGCCAAAAATCCATATTCCGAACTATAATGAGTTTTATGAGGCAAGATATTTCACCTCAGGAGAAAAAGTTGACGGAACTGTGACCATCCGGAAAGAAGTTCCCGAGACAGAGTTTGATTCAGATAAATTTGCAGGAATTCTTGTAAACGGAAAAGTGATCGAATTTGGTTTTGATGATGACACTGATGAGTATGAGGATGAAGACGGGTATGAGGATGAAGATGAGGATTTCGAGGAAGAGGATATGGAGGAATATGAAGTATCCATTTGCCCGAATATGATTTTCACCTGCAATGAAATTCCGAAACTGCAGGTTGCAGCGGAAATCTGCGAAGACCTCTGGGTTCCCAATCCACCGAGTGTACAGCATGCATACCATGGTGCAAATCTGATCGTCAATCTTTCTGCAAGCGATGAAGTCGTCGGGAAGGATTCTTACAGAAGAAGCCTTGTCAGCGCACAGTCGGCACGGCTTCTCTGCGGATATATTTATGCCAGTGCAGGAGAGGGAGAATCCACACAGGACGTTGTCTATGGAGGACATGACCTGATTGCCGAGAACGGCACGATCCTGGCTGAGAGCAGACGCTTTGTCAATGGAGTGATCTATGCAGATATTGATATCAACAGACTGAATAATGAGAGACGCAGAATGACGACCTGCCAGTTTGCACCGGATGTAGTACCCGAGGGGCAGGATATGTATTATAATGAAGAATTCTTTTCACTTGATGTCGAAGAAACAGAACTTACACGTAAGTTTGATTCCAGACCGTTTGTGCCGGGTATAAGAGAAGAAAGGGAACGACGCTGTGACGAAATCCTCAATATCCAGGCAATGGGACTTAAAAAGAGACTGGCACACATTCACTGCCAGAATGCAGTGATCGGACTTTCAGGAGGACTTGATTCCACACTGGCGCTTCTTGTAACAGTAAGGGCATTTGATATGCTGGGAATGGACAGGAAAAAAATCACAGCAGTTACAATGCCGTGTTTCGGTACAACAGACCGGACATATAATAATGCCTGCCAGCTCAGTAAATGTCTGGGAACAGAGTTAAAAGAAGTTAACATAAATGATGCAGTAAATCTTCATTTCCGTGATATCGGTCATGATCCGGAAGTGCATGATGTAACATATGAGAACGGACAGGCAAGAGAAAGAACCCAGATTCTCATGGATATTGCAAATCAGTCAGGCGGTATTGTTATTGGAACAGGTGATCTCTCGGAGCTTGCACTTGGCTGGGCAACTTATAACGGAGACCATATGTCCATGTATGCAGTAAATGCGTCTGTGCCGAAGACTCTGGTACGCCATCTTGTCAGATATTATGCGGATACCTGCAATGACAGCAAGCTTAACGAGATTCTTCTGGATATTCTGGATACACCGGTAAGTCCGGAGCTTCTTCCACCTAAGGATGGAGTGATCTCCCAGAAAACAGAAGATCTGGTGGGACCTTATGAGCTTCACGACTTCTTCCTGTATTATATGCTCCGCTGGACATTTCCTCCGGCAAAGATCTTCCGTATGGCGAAGATTGCCTTTGAGGGTGAATATGATGAAGAAGTGATACTTAAATGGCTGAAAATTTTTTACAGAAGGTTTTTTACACAGCAGTTCAAGCGTTCCTGTCTTCCGGACGGCCCGAAGGTCGGAAGTGTGGCAGTTTCTCCGAGGGGAGATTTGAGAATGCCAAGTGATGCATCTATGAAACTCTGGATGAGAGAACTTGATAAGATCAGACTGTAAATAAACAATGACAGCGGCGGAGGCCTTCAGTGGACCTCCGCCTTTTCAACAGCTTTGCGGATTGCATTGATAAGCATTACAGATGTATACTTCTGGTCACTTGGATATTCAAGACTGTCAAGAGACTGGGCTGTGTAAATCTGGCTGGAAAGTGAGTTCAGCACAGGTTCTACCAGAGGAAACATGGCAGAAGTGCTTTCACTCAGATTACGCAGCTGTATTGAACGGATACGCTCCTGATCAACAGTTACTTCCACATCGAAGGTATTGCTGTTCAGCTGAATAGAAGTGCGGTAAATGCCAGGGGTATATCTGGAGATGGAAGTATTGGATACAGCAGCTGATTTTCCAGATCCGAACATGAAGAACATCACCACTCCAAAGATTATAAGGAGAACCAGAAAGATGATAGTGTAGATTACCTCTTTCATATGTAGCACGATAATTTTTGTTTTGGAACTCATTGTCTGCGCCTCCTGTCTGGTGCTTGTGTTTCCCGGTAAAATTTCAGAGGGATACCGTTTTAATATATCTTATTGTTCAGAATCTGGATTTATGTTAGTACAGCGAAAATTTACATTTGTTTTTGGGAGGTTTTTATGTCACTGCAGTTTATTATAGGAAATTCCGGTGCCGGCAAATCCTGGACATCGTATCAGAATATTATAAGTGAATCCGGAAAACATCCGGAGATCCGTTATTATGTGATCGTGCCGGAACAGTTCACCATGCAGACACAGAAAACACTGGTTGAAATGCATCCGGACAAGGGAATTCTGAATATTGATATCCTGAGTTTTGAACGTCTGGCATACCGTGTATTTGAGGAAGTAGGCGGAGATACCAGAAAAATGCTGGAAGAGACCGGCAAGAATATGGTTTTGCAGAAACTGATCCAGACAAAGGAAAAAGATCTGGATTATCTGGGAAGTCAGATGAAAAAGGCCGGATATCTTGATGAAGTCAAATCGCTGATTTCTGAATTTATGCAGTATGAAGTCAGAGAAGAAGAAATGGACAAAATGCTGAAAGATGCAGGGGACAGGCCGCTTCTGCATATGAAACTGAAAGATGTTTCGGTACTTTATCAGGCATTTCGGGAATATCTTTCCGAACATTATATGACCGCAGAGGAAGTTCTGGAAGTTCTTGTGAAAGAAATCCCATTTTCACAGAAGCTGAAGGGGAGTGTAGTACTTCTGGATGGCTATACAGGTTTCACACCGGTGCAGCACAGAGTAATACAGGAATTGCTTAATGTCTGTGCGAAGGTGTCGGTGACTGTGACCATGGATACCAGAGAAGAGCTTCTTGCGAAAGGAAAACCTCATCAGCTTTTTTATATGAGCCACAAAATGCTGACCAGTCTTGCCGGACTTACCAGGGATATGGAAGAACCGGTGTGGATCCAGGCAGGGGATAAATCGCGTTTTGCAGAGGCACCTGCGCTTGCATTTCTGGAACAGAATCTCTTCCGTTACAGAAAAAAAGTTTATAAAGAGGAACAGAATGAGATCAGACTTTTTGCAGCAGGTAATCCGGAAAAAGAAATGGAAGAAACTGCCAGGAGAATAAGAAGGCTCATAAGAGAACAGGATTATCATTACGGACAGATCGCAGTGATAACAGGTAATCTGGAGGAATATGGAAGTATAGCCAGACAGGTTTTTCAGGCAGCAGGGATTCCATTTTTTATTGATGAAAAGCATTCCATACTTATGAATCCGTTTGTGGAGTATCTCCGTGCGGCAATTGAGATGGCTGTACAGGGGTTTTCCTATGAAAGCGTATTCCGCTATCTGAGATGTGGAATGTCAGATATTACGCGCGAAGAAACGGATATTCTGGAGAATTACGTGATCGCACTGGGTATTCGCGGGCTGAAAAAGTGGAAGGAAACATGGGTGCGCACCTACCGCGGAATGAAACCGGAGAAAATTCTTGAGATCAACGGGATCAGAGAGAAATTTATAGAAGAAACAGAAAATCTTGGAATATGTTTTTCAGGCAGAAGGCGGTCTGTGGATGAGTACTGCAGAAGTCTTTATGAATTTATCACAGGAAGTAAAATCCAGGAAAAACTGAAACAACAGGAAAGAATGTTTCAGAGAAACGGCGATAAAGCAATGGAGAAGGAATATGCGCAGATCTATGGGATCGTTATGGACCTTCTGGATAAAATGGCTGAAATTCTTGGAAATGAGATGGTGAGCGCAGAGGAATTCCGTCAGATACTGGAAACAGGTATGGCGCAGGCGAAAGTGGCTCTGATTCCGCCTTCAATGGATCAGGTTCTTGTTGGAGATATGGAAAGAACACGTCTGAAAGATATCCGGGCACTGTTTTTTGTGGGTGTCAATGAGGGAAATATACCGAAGAACACAGATTCAGGTGGAATACTGACAGAGACTGACAGGGACTTTCTGGAAGATCAGGGGATAGAACTTGCACCCGGGCCAAAAGAACTTATGAATATGCAGCGATTCTATCTGTATCTGAATCTTACAAAGCCATCCGAATATCTCTGTCTTTCCTACAGCCTTTCTTCAGGAAAAGGTGAGGCATCTTCACCGGCATACCTTATTCATACAATAGAACATCTTTTTCCGGGGCTTTCCACTGTCAGAGCGGAGATGCCGGAACAGGAAATGGATCTTCTGGAAACACCGGAGACATCACTGGATTATGTAGTCAGAGGGCTGAATGAAGAAGAAAACCGCAAAGATAATCCATATTTTCAGGAGCTGTACAGCTGGTATATTAAAAATCCCGAATATAGGACATTGATTAAGAAACTTACAGATGCTGCATTTATCCGAAAACCGCAGGACCAGATTAGTAAAAGTGTGGCCAAGGCCCTGTATGGGGAGATATCTTCTTTCGGCGCAACCAGACTGGAGCGTTTTTCAGCATGTGCATTTGCACATTTTCTGAAATACGGTCTGGCAGTGACAGAACGTGCAGAATACGAATTCCGGGCAATGGATATGGGAAATGTCATGCATCAGGCACTTGAGGATTTTGCCGCAGAACTGAAACGTAAAAATCTGGAATGGAGTGAACTGAATGATGAAGAGAGAAATGCCATTGCGGATGAATGTCTTGACAGGGTTGCGGCTGATTATGGAAACACAATCTTGCAGAGCAGTGCCAGAAACCATTACATGATTGAGCGGACAAGAAGAATCATGAAAAGAACTGTATGGGCACTGCAGGAACAGCTGAAAAATGGAAAGTTCCGACCAGAAGGTTTTGAGGTATCAATAGGCGGAGGCCGGATTGACCGTCTTGATGTTCTGAAAGAAGATAATAAAGTATACGTAAAGGTCATTGATTATAAGACCGGAAATACATCGTTTGATCTGGTGAGTATTTATCACGGACTGCAGCTTCAGCTGGTGGTCTATATGGAAGCTGCGATACAGGCAGAACAGAGAAAATATCCGGACTGTGAAATAAAACCGGCAGGTATTTTTTATTACAACATAAAGGATCCGATGATACAGAAAGAAATGGAAAGTGATCTGGAACTTATCAATCCGGATCTTCTGAAAAAACTCAAAATGAACGGTCTGGTTCTTTCTGACAAAGATATCATCGCTAAAATGGACGAAACTACAGTCTCACTTCCGCTGAGCTATAATAAAAGCGGCACGCTGCGAAAGGGTGCATCTGTTGCAACAGAAGAAGAGTTTGCAGCACTGGGAAAATTTGTAAAGCAGAAAATTGAAAATGTAAAAGAAGCAATCTATAACGGAAAAGTAGAAGCTTCACCGTACGAATTAAAGGACAGAAATGCCTGTACTTACTGTCCGTATCAGGGAGTCTGCGGGTTTGATAAAAAAATTCCCGGCTATGAATTCAGAAGGATAAAACAGTTTACGGATAATGAAATCTGGAAAATGCTCACAGGAGAGGAGGACTGAGGATGGGAGTAACATGGACAGAAGAACAGAAAAAAGTAATTACTCTGCGTGACAGAAATATTCTGGTAAGTGCAGCAGCAGGCTCCGGCAAAACAGCAGTCCTTGTACAGCGTATTCTCAGTAAGATCATGGATACAGAACGTCCTGTAGATATTGACAGGCTTCTGATCATGACATTTACAAGAGCGGCAGCAGGAGAAATGAAAGAGAGAATTTCTGCAGCAGTTGAACAGATGTTGTACGATAATCCGGATAGTGAACATCTGCAGAAACAGATGACACTGATCCATAATGCACAGATTACAACTATTGACGGTTTCTGTTCGTATATTATACGAAATTATTTTCATATGGTAGGCCTTGATCCCGGATATAGAACTGCGGAAGAAGGGGAACTGAAACTTCTGCGGGAAGATGTAATGAAAGAGCTTATGGAGGAAGCGTATCAGGAAGCAGATGAGAAATTTATAAGTCTGGTTGAATGCTATTCACAGGATAAGTCAGATGAAAGTATTACAGAGATGGTTTATAAACTTTATGAAGCTGCCATGAGCCATCCATTTCCGGAAGAATGGCTGGAAGAATGCCTGGAAGCGTACAGGATCGAAGACGCAGATGAACTTCGCAGTGGAAAATGGATGGAATGCCTGTGGGAGGAAGTCCGTGAAAAAACAGAGCAGGTGGAAAACCTTCTGGAGTATGCAGCTGAAATATGTCAGAGCCCGGGCGGCCCGTATTATTATGACAGTGCACTGCAAAGTGATCGCCTTCTCCTTGATAAGGTAAAAAAATGTGCGGCTGCAAAAGAGTTTAATGAACTGAAGAAAATTCTGGACGAACATTCTTATGCGAAACTTTCCACAAAAAAAGATGATTTTGTGGAGCCAGACAGAAAAGACCTTGTCAAATTCCTGAGAGACGAAGAAAAGGATTTATGGAAAGAACTTTCTGAACGATATCTTGGACATGAAGTGGAAGAACTCCTGAAAATAATTCGATACTGCAGGAAACCTATGGAGGGACTTACAGATCTTACCCTGAAATTTATGGAAGCGTTTGCTGTACGAAAAAGAGAAAAAAATGTTCTCGATTTCACAGATATGGAACATTTCGCACTTGAAATTCTTGTGCGAAAAGAGGAGGGAGAATTGATTCCCACGCAGGCTGCCAGAGAACTTTCTGCCAGATATGATGAGGTTATGGTAGATGAATATCAGGATAGTAATGAGGTACAGGAGCTGATCACTACGCTTGTTTCCGGCTGGGTGGATCATCGTAAGAATATATTTATGGTCGGAGATGTAAAGCAAAGCATATACCGTTTTCGACTTGCAATGCCGGAACTGTTTATGGAAAAGTATCACAGCTATTCGCTGGAAGACAGCGAAGAACAGCGAGTGGATCTTCATAAGAATTTCAGGAGCAGACCTCAGGTCTTAAGTGCGGTAAATTTTATTTTCCGCCAGATCATGGGAGAAGATATGGGAGGGATCACGTATGATGATGACAATGCTCTCTATGCGGGCGGTAGTTTTCCGGAAGGCGAAGATCCGGAATTCCTGAAAACCGAAGTACTTATTATAGAAAAAGACGGACCTGAGCTTGAAGAGGAACAGGGAAAAAAGACGGCCCAGGAGCTGGAAGCATTGGCAATTGCCCAGAGAATCAATGAGATGGTCGGAAAAGATGAAGTGGTTGATAAAGAAACCGGAGAATATCGCAAAATCAGATATGGAGATATTGTTATTCTTCTTCGTACCGCAGCAGGCTGGACAGAAATATTTAATGAAGTGCTTACATCTAAGGGAATTCCTGTTTATACAGCATCAAGAACCGGATATTTCTCTGCACAGGAAGTAGTGACTCTGCTGAATTTCCTCAGAATCTGTGATAATCCGCTGCAGGATATCCCGATGACGGGAGTTCTTTATTCTCCGATGGTGGGCTGCACAGCGCAGGAACTGGCAATGATCAGAAGCGAATATCCGGAAGGTTTCGTTTATGAAAGCCTCTGTGAGTATGCCGGCGACGGACAGCTGGTACTTTTTCCGGAAGATGATGAAAAAGAAACGCTGAAAGAAAAAATAAGAAATTTCCTGGATATTCTTAATAAGATCCGTAATATGGCACCATATACACCAATCCATGAGCTGATTTTTGTATGCCTTAAGGAAACAGGATATGGTGATTATGTAAAAGCAATTCCGGGAGGTGCACAAAGAAGTGCAAACCTGCATATGCTTGTGGAAAAAGCAATGGATTATGAAAAAACAAGCTACAGAGGTCTGTTTAATTTTGTGCGCTATATCGAAAAGTTACAGAAATATGAGGTTGATTTCGGAGAAGTGAATCTTGCAGATGCAGGAAGCGGTTCTGTGCAGATCATGACAATACACAAAAGCAAAGGACTGGAATTTCCTGTAGTATTTGCGGCAGGAATGGGAAAACAGTTTAATTTTCAGGACATGAATGCCAGATTCCTTATTCACCCGGAACTTGGATTCGGAGTGGATGCGATTCTGCCGGAAAAACGTCAGATTATTTCTTCTATATATAAACAGCTGATACGGCGCCAGCTGAAAAGAGAAAGTCTGGGAGAGGAACTGAGAGTTCTTTATGTCGCACTTACAAGGGCGAAAGAAAAACTGATCATTACAGGTACACTAGGAAAAATAGGCGAAACTTTGAGAGAAAATCAGGTATATGGAGATCAGACAGTACCACTTCTGGGACTTGGAAAAAGACTGAGAGGCAAAAATTACTGGTCATATATTCTGCCTGCACTTTACAGGACGGAGGAAATGCAGAAACTGTACCATGAATATGGAATCGTGGAGGACTGGTATCCGGTCTGTATGGAAGAACATGCGGAGTTTGTAATACGCAGGATTACGGCAGCAGATCTTATCCAGGGTGAGATACTGAATCAGACGGATGAAGCTGTACAGGAAGAAATCATGAGAAACTGGGATGCTTCCAGAATTTATGATGAAGAGGTGCATAAGGTCCTGCAGGAAAGATTTGAATTTATTTATCCATATGGTTACCTCAGAAATCTTCCGGTTAAGGTAAGTGTATCTGAACTGAAAAAACGAAGTTATGCAGAAGAACAGGACAAAGAAGAAGCATTGTTTTTTGAACCTGATGTTGTACCTCTGATACCGGCATTTATTGCAGGGAAAACAGAAGAGTTTAGAGGAGCGGCAAGAGGAACTGCATATCATCGCATTATGGAGTGTCTGGATTATGAAAATACAGATTCAGGAGAGGATATACGAAAACAGCTGAAACATCTCACAGAACAGAAAAAAATGTCTGTTGAAGAGGCGGATTGTGTTTTTTCCGGAGATATTATGAGATTTGTGCAGTCATCGCTTGGCAGGAGAATGAAACAGGCATATCTGTCCGATAAACTGTACAGAGAACAGCCTTTTGTAATTGCCGGAGATATGCAGAAAGTGCAGCCTGACTGGAAGGGCGGAGAAACCGTACTGATTCAGGGAATCATTGATGCATATTTTGAAGAAGACGGTGAGCTGGTTCTTGTAGATTATAAGACAGATAAGGTACGAATGGGACAGGAAGAACATCTGGTGGAACTGTATCACACACAGCTGGAGGATTACGCAGATGCGCTGGAGCGGATGCTGAAGAAAAAAGTAAAAGAAAAATATATTTATTCTTTTACGCTTGGAAAAGCAATCCTTCTTCCATAATAAATAACAGAAGAAAAAATAATCCCGCAGATGGAGTTTTAAACTCTCCATCCTGCGGGATATTTGTTTTTCAGTGTCTGATTAACAAGCTTTCCAAAGCCAAGGGGATATCCCTGGGCGCAGAGAAGATGCCAGCCCTTTTTGTGTGCGGATTCTTCGGGTTCGATCATAAGTGTTTCGCCTTTCAGATATCGGGTCAGCCGTTCATCATCAAAGGGAAGTGAGATAACCGCTTCAACATCATCTTTGTGAAGTGCAAGAGCCAGAGGCTGAGAAGGCTCAAAACGGTTTTTTTTCAGATCACCAAGATAGAGACCGTTTCTAAGGAAATTCAGTCCCCTGAAATTACTGTTTACAGGAGGCAGATAGTAAACTTTATCCCTGCGGGTTTCTACTCTGTCCCAACAGAAAGGTTTGCCGCCAAGGGTGCGGAGTCCGATTTCATGAAAAAACAGTTCCAGCCATTTCCTGGTTTCTTTGTTTTCTTTTACAGATGTGTCAGGCTGTCGGGTGCTGCAGGCACCGGATTTACGGAAAAGAGCCATGAAATGTCCTTCGCCGTTCAGTTTATGTGGAAAAAGACGGATACATCTGCTGAGTTCAGGATCGTTATTTCCCCATTCCGGAACTCCGCTGGAAAAACCGTCTTTATGCGGAAGCTCAATAAGTTCCATATCAGGTCTGTTTTTAAGAAGATAAGAGACAGTGCCTTCATCTTCTTCGGGCGCAAAGGTGCAGGTGGAATACAGAAGCATGCCGCCAGGGCGGAGCATATCTGCAGCCTGAAGGATCAGCTCACGCTGCAAAAGAGAAAGTTCATGAGATTTTTCAGGAGTCCAGTCTTTTGCGAGAGCGTCTTCTTTGCGGAACATTCCTTCACCGGAACATGGTGCATCCAGAAGGATTTTGTGGAAAAATTCCGGAAAAGTGTCTGCAAGTCTGGCTGGTGTTTCGCTTGTAACAAAGGCATTGGAGATACCAAAAAGTTCCAGATTGCGAAGAAGCGCTTTTGCCCGGGAGGCACTGATATCATTGGCGACTAAAAGTCCGGTTCCGTGAAGTGCATCACCGAGAGCAGTGGCTTTACCGCCGGGAGCAGCACAGAGATCCAGAACATATTCTCCTTCTTCTACAGGAAGACAGGAGGCTGGCGTCATTGCACTTGGTTCCTGCAGGTAATAAAGACCGGCCTGATAGGCGGTACATCTGGAAGGGCGTACATCTTCAGGATAAAAAAAGCCATTCTCGATCCATGGAATCGAAGTTATGGGAAATGGTGCCAATTCTCGGAATTCTTCGACAGATATTTTTGATGTATTGACCCGCAGACCATAGGTGCGGGGAAGTTCATAACTTTTTATAAAAGATTCATATTCGTCACCGAGCATTTTCTGCATACGTTCCAGAAATTCCGGATGAAGAAATACGGTTCTGTTTTCATCAGACATAAGGGGAAACCTCCTTAAATAAAGTTTCTCAGACCGGTTGCCGTAAACAGCATGTGAACGGAGAGAGCAACATCAGTATAATTCATGAAAAGAGATTCGTGAATACTATTGACAAAACTATATTATATATTATATAGTATTACTAACAAAATAATATTATATATCACCAAGGATTGAGAGGTCTTAATCCATATGAGTGTATAAAAGATATTCTAAATTAAATAAAGGAAGTGAGGTTATGGTATTTAACACAGGAGCAGCGCTTCTGGATGCGATCGTACTTGCTGTTGTTTCCAAAGAAAAAGAGGGAACTTATGGATATAAGATCACACAGGACGTACGAACTGTGCTGGAGGTTTCAGAATCAACACTTTATCCTGTCTTAAGACGCCTTCAGAAAGATGAGTGCCTGGAAACCTATGATATGGCATATGCAGGAAGAAACCGCAGATATTATAAGATTACAGATAAAGGAACAGCTCAGCTGAATCTGTACAGGGAAGAATGGAAAATTTATTCATCAAAAATTTCCACATTATTTGAGGGAGGAATTAAACTATGAACAGGGCGCAGTTTATGGAACAGCTTGAGAAACTGCTTTCTGATATCTCTGAAGAGGAGAGAAGGGAGGCACTCGAGTTTTATGAGAATTATTTTGATGACGCAGGAAGTGAACATGAGGCAGAAGTAATCAGGGAACTGGGAAGTCCGGGTAAGGTTGCTGCGATCATTAAGGCAGACCTTGATGAAACGAGAGAAAATACAGGAGAATATACGGAGCGGGGATACCGTGACGAAGATGTGGAAGAACCGCAGCAGACACCTGCAAGACGTGATGGATATCATGCAGATAAGAGCCGTAATAAGGCAGGCGTGATTCTGGCACTGATACTTCTGGTATTTATTTCACCGCTGATAAAAGGTACAGTCGGCGGTGTACTTGGATTTATAGTAGCGCTGATCACTCTTCCGTTTCTGATCGTTTTTGGAATGGGAGCTGTAGTAGTTGCCTTATTTGTGGCTGCAATAGCTGTGATCGGTGTGGGAATTGGTGCTGTTTTCAGCAGTGTGGCTTTTGGCACACTGGGAATTGGCATAGGACTGATCCTTTTGGCAATTGCGCTTGTTGCACTTGTTTTTCTTGTATGGGCTGCAAGCCGTGTGCTGCCTGCAATTTTGAGAAAGTTTACGGATTTTCTTGGAGGAATGCTGAACCGTGGCAGAAAGGGGAGTGAGAAACAATGAGAAAATTTTCAAAAATAACCCTGATAATTGCCGGAGTCGCTGGTGCAGTCGGACTGGGGCTGACGATTGGAGGGACTGCGATGGGAGCAACTGTTGCAGGTCTGAATTTCCGGAAAGGAAACTGGGGTCAAATGCTCCACAGCGTTGTGACGCAGCATGTAACATTCAGAGATGATGGTGAATGGGAAGAAGACTGGGACGAACTCCAGAAACTGCAGCCATCAAAATCTACGGATGATTCCGTTATTTATCAGACAGATACAGCCTCTTCACTGCATATACTTCTCAGTACAGATCAGCTTGCTTTCAGTGAATATGATGGTAAAGAAATATGTATAGAGGTTACCGGAAACAAAAAAGACAAGGTACGTGTTGGCCAGGAGGGTGATGAGCTTGTCATAGAAGGGATTGGACGTGTGAAAGACAGGAATATCACGGTTAAGTATCCGAAGGGATATCTGTTTGAAGATGTTTCTGCAAATGTTGCAGCGGGTACTGTGCAAATATGTAATGATTTTGCAGCAGATGACATGGAAATTTCTATGGCTGCAGGTGAATTTACAAACAGTGGAAGTCTGACTGCCAATGATTTGGAAATATCTGTAGGAACCGGAAATGCAGAGTTTAAAAATCTGGAAATACAGAATCTGGAAGGTGAGTGTGGAGTTGGTAACATTGAACTCTACATGAACAGAACCGAAAAAGATTATAATTATGAAATATCCTGTGGCGCAGGCTCTGTTGAAATCGGAGACAGTTCTTATGAAGGAATCGGAAACGAAAAGAAAATCAGCAATCCAGGTGCGGAAGGAACAATGAAGCTGGAATGTGGGATTGGGACGATAACAGTAGATTTTGCGGAATAAATTATATTGCAAATGTTCACATTTAAACTATAAATAATACAGAAAGAAGGAATTTATATGAGCAACAAACGACTTTACAAATCATCGGTGAACTGTATGCTGTGTGGCGTGTGCGGCGGTATTGCCGAATATTTTGATATTGATCCCACACTGGTACGTCTTGGGTGGATCATCTTCACCTGCTTCGGCGGTGCGGGAATATGGGCCTATATTATTGCAGCAATTGTTATTCCCAAAGAATAATTCCTGAATAAATTTTCCTGAAACTGTCCATACTTCTGATAACCGGGTGGCGATAAAGCGCAACAGCAAAAAAGGAGTGTGGATAAGTTGAACAGAGAAAAAGAGGTGGAGGCTTTTCTGAAAGGAGAGCTTCCGGAAGAAGAAAAGCTGAAGTATGAAATTGCCAGAGAACTGGGTGTCCTGGACAGAGTTATTGAAAAAGGCTGGAAAAGCCTTTCTGCAAAAGAAACGGGACGGATCGGTGGTCTGATGACAGGAAAGAAACGTAAATTTTAGAAAGTTTTAAGAAAAAAGCATTGCCGTGAACAGTGACCGGCGGTGCTTTTTTTGGTATAATGATACCAGGGTGCGAGAGTTACACAGTAACGGAGCACTTCGTAAGTATTATCTTTAGACAAACGATCATCAGGAGAACAATATGGATACGTATGTGAAATTAGATAAAGTCTCCAAAATATATGGAAGTGGCGAGGTGATGATCAAAGCAGCAGACGAGATCAGCTTTGAGATCACGAAGGGAGAATTTGTAGTCATTGTAGGTCCAAGTGGTGCCGGAAAGACCACAGTTCTTAATATACTTGGCGGAATGGATACGGCTACTTCGGGACATGTATGGGTAGACGGTAAAGATATTGCAGAATATAACAACAGACAGCTGACAGCATACCGGAGAGAGGATATTGGTTTCGTTTTTCAGTTTTATAACCTTGTGCCGAACCTTACAGCACTTGAAAATGTGGAACTGGCACTACAGATCTGCAGGGAACCGCTGGATGCGAAAACAGTGCTTAAAGAAGTCGGTCTGAAAGACAGACTTGGAAATTTCCCTGCACAGCTTTCCGGTGGAGAGCAGCAGAGAGTATCTATTGCAAGAGCACTGGCAAAGAATCCCAAACTTCTTCTCTGCGATGAACCTACAGGAGCACTGGATTATCAGACAGGTAAGGCGATTCTGAAACTGTTGCAGGATATGTGCAGGATAAAAGGGATGACAGTTATTGTTATCACTCATAACTCTGCGCTTACACCTATGGCAGACAGAGTGATCCATATCAAGAACGGAACTGTAGCTTCCATGGAACTGAACGAAAGCCCGATGCCTGTGGAGGAGATTGAATGGTAGGAAAAAGAAAAAAGGCTTTGCATAAGGATTTCTGGATGGAGATTCGCAAAAACAAGGCGAGATTTATTTCGATTTTCTGCATTGTAGCGCTTGGAGTAGCCTTTTTTTCAGGAATACAGGCTGCCTCGCCGGATATGCGCTATTCCGGAGATGCCTATTATAACCAGTCTAAACTTATGGATCTCAAAGTAGTCAGCACAATGGGACTGACGGAGAAAGATATTAAGGTACTGAAAGAAATTAAAGGTGTGGAGACGGCAGAGGGGGCATATTCAACGGATGTTCTGTGTGGAGAAGACAATACTCAGAAAGTACTTCATGTGGAGAGTCTGAATCAGGAAGTGAATCAGCTGATTGTGTCTGAAGGACGGCTGCCGGAAAAAAGCGGAGAATGTTTCCTTGATGTAACTTTTTCACACAGTCAGGGATACGAAGTAGGAAGTAAGATCCGCTTCAGAGAAGGTGAGAACAGCGAATCGCTTGCAACAACAGAATATACAGTTGTGGGCATGGGAACCAGTCCTCTTTATATTTCATTTAATCGTGGAAATACAACCCTGGGTTCCGGTGAGGTAAATGGTTTTGCTTATGTCCCTCCGGAAGATTTTGATCTGGAAGTTTTTACGCAGATATATATCCGTGCACATGAAGTGGAAAAAGTTACGAGTTATACAGATGCCTATGATAATCTGATCGAAGCTTTACAGAAACGTGTGGAGGGAATTGAAGAAGAACGCTGCGGGATACGCTATGATGAAGTGGTTTCGGAAGCCAGAGACAAAATAGCTGATGCAGAGAAAGAACTGGAAGAGGGCAGGAAGGATGCAGATGATGAACTTGCCGATGCCAGAAAAAAAATCGAAGACGGTGAGAAGCAGCTGAAAGATGGCGAAAAAGAATATGAAGAAGGCAAAAAGAAATTAGAAGATGCGAAAAAACAGCTTGCAGATGGAAAAAGTCAGCTTGCCGATGCCAGAAAACAGCTTGCAGATGGTAAGAGCCAGCTTGCCGATGCAAAAAAACAACTTCAGGATGGACAGAACAAACTGAAACCTTCCAGAGAAAAACTCAAAGATGGCTGGAAAAAGTACGAAGAAGGAAAGACCCAGTACGATAACGGAAAGGCACAACTGGAAGAAGCAAAACAGCAGCTGAATCAGGGTAAGGCACAGATTTCATCAGCAAGAGAGACACTGAACCAGAAACAGCAGGAACTGACAGCAGGGCTCACACAGGCACAGAATGGCCAGAAAACAGTTGAAAGTAAGATCAGCGAACTGGAAAGCCAGATTCCCCAGCTGGAAGCTGCAATTGCACAGCTTGCTCCGGCAGCTTCACAGCTTGAGGCTGTAAACCAGCAGTTAAGTGCTGCAAGCCAGGCAGCATCTCAGAAACAGAGTGCTTATGAAACAGCAGCACAGGCGTATGAAACGGCCAGGAACCAGGCAGAGAATGGTGAAATTACAGAAGAACAGTTAACTGTATATAAGCAGAATATGGATCAGGCTCAGTCCGAACTAAATGCTGCAAACGGAGCTGTCAGTGAAGCGCAGGCAGCAGTGAACAGTGTACAGCAGCTGATATCACAGAAGGAATCTCTGGAAAGTAATCTTGCTGCAGCGCAGTCAGGGCTTGGTCAGGCAAAAACACAGAAGACTCAGCTTGAAGTAACAATCAGTCAGCTCAAAGAAGGACAGAAAAGTATTGATTCAGGCAGAGCAGAACTTGAAAAGCAGGAAGCCGCCCTTGGCCCGGCAGAGAATAAGATTGCTTCCAGTGAAAAAGAACTGAAAAAAAGCAGGAAAAAACTTGATTCTAGTCTGAAACAGCTGACAAAAGGTCAGAAAGAACTGGACGCAGGTCAGGCGAAACTTGATGCCGCACAGCAGCAGATTGAGGTAAATGAACAGAAACTGAATTCCGGCGAAAAAGAAATCGCAGCAAATGAGCAGAAGCTGAAAGACGGAGAAAAGGAAATTCAGGATAATGAACAGAAGCTGAAAGATGCGGAAAAAGAGCTTGAAGATGCAAGAACAGAACTCAAAAATGGAAAGAAAGATTATAAAGACGGTGAAAAAGAAGCACAGGATAAAATAAAAGAAGGGGAAGACAAGATTACGGATGCAAAAAAAGACCTGCAGGAACTTAAAAAACCTGAATGGATCATTACAGACCGGAACGATTTGCCGGAATATTCTGATTATGGTGACAATGCAGACCGTATCAGGAATATAGGAGAAGTTTTTCCGGTAATCTTTTTCCTGGTAGCTGCGCTTATCAGTCTTACAACCATGACACGTATGGTAGAAGAACAGAGGACACAGATCGGCACGTTGAAAGCACTTGGTTATGGTAAGTTTTCCATAGTATCCAAGTATCTCAGGTATGCTTTTCTTGCTACGGCAGGCGGCAGCATAGTGGGAGTACTGATCGGAGAAAAAATTCTTCCATATATAATCATAAAAGGGTATGGAATGATGTATCATAATGTAGGAAACAGCCTGCAGATCCATTATGAAATGAAATATGCTCTGATAGCATCTGTTGCTGCAATTATATGTACAGTTGGTGCAACTGTATTTTCCTCTTATCAGGCACTGAGGGAAACACCTGCATCTCTGATGCGCCCGCCATCACCAAAAGAAGGCAAGAGGATTCTTCTGGAGAGAATTCCTTTCCTGTGGAAATACCTTAATTTTACATGGAAATCATCTCTCAGAAATCTTTTCAGATATAAAAAGCGCCTTTTTATGACAATCTTCGGTATTGCAGGAAGTATGGCACTGATGCTGGTCGGTTTTGGTCTCAGGGATTCTATTTCGGATATTGTGGTACTTCAGTATACAGAACTACAGCATTATGATGGAACCATCATTTCAGATGATGAAGCAACAGAACAGGAACGGACAGATCTCGATAATTATCTTAAAGATAATCAGAAACTGGATCATTATACAGATATACAGCTCTCAAAGGTTACTGCACCGAGGGGCAGATCCAGTTTAAGTGCTTATGTGTATGTCCCTGAAAATCTGAATACATTTAAAGAAGATGTTACATTGAAGAATCGTGTGACAGGAGAAATCTATCAGCTGACAGATGATGGGGCTGCGATCAGTGAAAAAACGGCTGAACTTTTTGACCTGAAAGTGGGAGATGAACTTACCATAAAAAAAGATGATACAGAATATAAAGCGAAAATTGCTGTGATCACGGAAAACTATGCAGGTCATTATATTTATATGACTCCCAAAGTATACAGAGAAACTTTCGGTGAAGATCCGGATTATGCGGATATCGTCTTTACTGTAAAAGACCAGTATAAGAATCAGACAGAAGAAATTGGTCAGGAAATCATGGAATCACCGGCAGTTTTAAGTATCAGTTATACAGCAAGCACAATGGAAATGGTAGAACGTATGCTTGGAACTCTGGGAATCATTATTGTAGTTCTTATTGTGTCTGCCGGAATGCTGGCATTTGTTGTTCTGTATAATCTGAATAACATAAATATTACAGAGAGACAACGGGAACTGGCAACATTAAAAGTCCTGGGATTTTTTGATATGGAAGTTTCACAGTATGTTCTCAGAGAGAATATTATTCTTACGATTGCCGGAATCCTGTTCGGATCTCTGTTCGGGATTTTCCTTCACAGATTTATCATTGTGACGGTGGAAGTTGATGCAGTTATGTTCGGAAGAAACCTCCGGCCGCGGAGTTTTCTCTACTGTGCAGTGCTGACCTGTATCTTTTCAGCTGTGGTAAATGTATTTATGCATATGAAAATGAAAAAGGTCGACATGGTTGAATCGTTGAAATCAGTCGAATAAATGTGAAATCTTATCAATCTGTCTTGACAAGGCGAAAAAATGCAATTATATTAGAGTCTAGGTTACTGCTGAGCCAAGAACGGCAGTACAGAATCTGTAATAAAGGCTGAGAGAAAGAAGAGTAGGTGATATTCCCTGACAGAGAGAAGTTTCCGCAGGCTGGAAGAAACTTTAAGGAAGAAGTCATTGAAGGTAGCTTTTGAGCCGGGCAGCTGAGAAAGTTTTCACCGTAGTGTCTGATACAGACAGCGGGATATCATGTAGGCTTCCACGTAACCTGCGTTAAAGGACCTTGAGATGTGCAGTTCATGCTGCATAATGAAGGTGGTACCGCGAGATTATTGCCCTTCACACAGTTGTGTGAAGGGTTCTTTTGTTACTTTATTAAACTAAAAATTCAGGAGGACAGTATGAGCAAAGAACTTGCAAAGACTTATGATCCAAAAGGCCTGGAAGACCGTCTTTATAAAAAATGGATGGATAACGGTTATTTCCACGCAAAAGTTAATCCAGACAAAAAACCTTTTACAATTGTAATGCCGCCGCCGAATGTTACAGGACAGCTGCATATGGGACATGCACTTGATGAGACCATGCAGGATATCCTGATCCGTTTCAAGAGAATGCAGGGCTATGAAGCTCTGTGGCAGCCGGGAACAGACCATGCAGCCATTGCAACAGAAGTAAAGGTCATTGACAAACTGAAAAAAGAAGGAATCGACAAACATGATATCGGCCGTGAAGAATTCCTGAAACATGCATGGGCATGGAAAGAAGAGTACGGCGGAAAGATCATCAACCAGCTGAAGAAACTTGGTGCATCAGCAGACTGGGAAAGAGAACGATTTACCATGGACGAAGGCTGCTCCAAGGCTGTTCAGGAAGTTTTTATCCGCTTATATGAAAAAGGTTATATTTACAAAGGTTCCAGGATCATTAACTGGTGTCCTGTATGCCAGACTTCAATTTCTGATGCAGAAGTAGAACATGAGGATCAGGACGGATTCTTCTGGCATATCAATTATCCGATCGTAGGTGAGGAAGGAAAATTTGTGGAAATAGCCACAACACGTCCGGAAACACTTCTTGGAGATACAGCAGTAGCTGTTAATCCGGATGACGAAAGATACAAAGATCTCATCGGCAAAATGCTGAAACTTCCGCTTACAGACAGAGAGATCCCTGTGATCGCTGATGAATACGTAGATAAAGAATTTGGAACAGGCTGTGTAAAGATCACTCCTGCTCATGACCCGAATGACTTTGAAGTTGGTAAACGTCATAATCTCGAAGAGATCAACATTATGAATGATGATGCAACCATTAATTCTCTTGGCGGCAAATATGCAGGAATGGATCGTTACGAAGCACGTAAGGCCATGGTGGCTGATCTCGATGCTCAGGGACTTCTTGTAAAAGTTGTTCCTCATAATCACAGTGTCGGAACTCATGACCGTTGTGGTACGACTGTAGAACCTATGATCAAACCGCAGTGGTTCGTACGCATGGACAAAATGGCAAAAGCAGCAATGGATGCTCTTAAACCGGGAGAACTGGAGTTTGTTCCTCCGAGTTTTGGCAAGACATATCTTCACTGGCTTGAGAATATCCGGGACTGGTGTATTTCACGTCAGCTCTGGTGGGGACACAGAATTCCGGCTTATTACTGCGATGAGTGCGGCGAAGTAGTTGTTGCAAGAGAAATGCCCGAAAAATGCCCGAAATGTGGATGTACACATCTTCATCAGGACGAAGATACACTGGATACCTGGTTCAGTTCTGCACTGTGGCCGTTCTCAACACTTGGCTGGCCTGACAAGACACCGGAACTGGAATATTTCTATCCTACAGATGTACTTGTAACAGGATATGATATTATTTTCTTCTGGGTTATCCGTATGGTATTCTCTGCTCTTGAACAGACAGGCGAAGTTCCGTTCCATCATGTACTGATCCACGGTCTTGTACGTGACTCACAGGGACGTAAGATGAGTAAATCTCTTGGAAACGGTATTGATCCTCTGGAGGTTATTGACAAGTATGGTGCAGATGCACTCCGTCTGACACTTATCACAGGTAATGCACCTGGAAATGATATGCGTTTCTACTGGGAACGTGTAGAATCCAGCCGTAACTTTGCAAACAAGATCTGGAATGCCTCACGTTTCATTATGATGAATCTGGAAGGCAAAACAGTTACAGAGCCTTCTGATCTGAATGCACTCTGCCTGGAAGATAAATGGATTCTTTCCAAACTGAATACAGTGATCAGTGAAGTTACAGAAAATATGGATAAATATGAGCTGGGTATTGCAGTTCAGAAAGTTTATGATTTTCTCTGGGATGAACTCTGTGACTGGTACATTGAGATGGCCAAAGTTCGTCTCTGGAAAGCAGACGAAAATCCGGAAGCTGCAAATGATGCACTCTGGACTTTAAGAACAGCACTTACAGAAGGGCTGAAACTTCTTCATCCGTATATGCCGTTTATTACAGAAGAAATTTACTGTACACTTCTTCCGGAAGAGGAATCTATTATGATTTCCGACTGGCCGGTATATCAGGAAGCATGGGTATTCCCTGAAGCAGAAAAAGCAGTGGAAAGCTTCAAGGAAGTTGTAAGAGGAATCCGTAATACACGTACAGAGATGAATGTGCCTGCAAACCGCAAGACAAGTCTTCACATTGTAGGACGTGATGAAGAGACATGCGCAAGATATGAAGCATGCAAGAAATCTTTTGTAAACCTTGCACTGGCAAAAGAGATTCTGGTACAGGATAATAAGGACGGAATCGGTGATGATGCAGTTTCTGTAGTAGTTTCTGATGCTGTTGTATATATGCCGCTGGAGGATCTTGTAGACAGAGAAAAAGAGATGGAACGTCTTAAAAAAGAACAGGAACGTCTCAAAAAAGAAATAGCCCGCTGCCAGGGTATGCTTGGCAATCCGAACTTTGTAAACAAAGCGCCGGAAGCAAAAGTACAGGCAGAAAAAGACAAACTTCAGAAATACGAAGAAATGATGGAAAAGGTAAATCTGCAGCTTAAACAGATGGAAAAATAAAGGAGCATTTGGATGAAACTGTATAAAGTGTGCAACAGGATATCGCTGTTGCTTCATGCATTGTTCAGTGCAGCCGGTTATTTCCTTATTGAGGCGATCAGTCGTCATTCCTTTGTGGAAACATGGGATTTTATGATCGGAAAGCCGCTGGTTTTTGCATATAATGCAGGGCTGATCTTTACAACAAGTCTTATTGTATACCTGTTTCGCAGGAGATGCTTCTGGAGAGTTCTGATAGCAATCTTCTGGTTTTTACTTGGAATTATCAACGGTGTGATTCTGTCAAACCGTGTCACACCTTTTACAGGGCCGGATCTTCATCTCCTCACAGATGGAATGGCGATACTGAATAAGTATCTCCCTTCCTGGGGGGTAGTTGTGGCACTGATCGTTCTTGGATTTTTCGTGCTTTTGCTTCTTGGTCTTCTGATCAAAGGACCAAAATATACACGAAAGATCAAATATCGCTATGATCTTCTTCTTGTTGTTGTGGGTATCCTGGCATTTGCCGGTATCACTCAGCTGGCACTTGAAAAAAGGGTGCTTTCCAATTATTTTGGAAATATTGCCTTTGCATATGAGGATTATGGATATCCCTATTGTCTGGCAGTTACCATTTTTGATACAGGTATCAGCTGTCCGAGAGATTATTCAGAAAGCGAAATAAAAAGAATTGAGAACACAGAGGAGAATCTTCCGGAAACAAAATCCGGAGAACATCCGAACATTATTTTTATACAGCTGGAATCTTTTTTTGATCCGGAACTGGTGAATTATCTGAAACTTTCGGAGGATCCTATTCCGAATTTCCGAAAACTGATGAAGGAGTATACTTCCGGTTATTATAAGGTTCCGTCTGTAGGCGCAGGAACTGCAAATACAGAATTCGAATCAATTACAGGAATGAGTCTTCATTACTTTGGACCCGGAGAGTATCCATATAAAAGTATCCTCAAGGAAACAACCTGCGAAAGTGCTCCGTATGTATTGAAGAGCCTGGGATATACAACACATGCAATACATAATAACGAGGCAAACTTCTACGGCAGAAGAAGTATTTTCCCGAATCTTGGGTTTGATACGTTTACATCAGCAGAATATATGCCTGAAGAAGAAGACAAAAATCCGCTCGGATGGACAAAGGATGAAGTCCTTACAGATGAAATCATTAAATGTCTGGATTCTTCAGAAGGTTCGGATTATATTTATACGATTTCAGTTCAGGGACATGGAGCATATCCTGAAGAAGAACTTCTGGATGATCCGGAGATTACAGTTACAGGCGCTGCAACAGAGGAGAAAAATATTCAGTGGGAGTATTATGTAAATCAGATCCATGAAATGGACAATTTTGTCAAAGAACTTACAGATGCTCTTGCTGATTATCCTGAAGATGTAGTACTTGTTATGTATGGGGATCATCTTCCGACAATGGGTCTGACGGTTGAAGATCTGAATAACAAATATCTGTTCCAGACGGAATATGTAATGTGGGATAATTTCGGCATGGAGAAAAAAGATGTTAATCTTGCCGCATATCAGATGGCGGCAGAAGTCATGGACCGTGTGGGAATTCATGAAGGAACCGTATTCCGTTATCATCAGGCAAGAAGAAATACCAGAAATTATCAGGTGGATCTTGAAACACTGCAATACGATCTTCTCTATGGAGAAAAATATTCTTATGGAGGAGAAAATCCTTTCCAGAGGACAAAGATGCGCATGGGTCTTTATGATGTGTCGCTGGATTCCATGGAGCTGATTTCGGATTCTGACTTCACATATCAGCTGAAGGGAACGAATTTTACACCGTCCAGTCAGGTGAAAGTGAATGGAGAGTGGGTAGATACAGTATATGTAAATGAGACCACACTTATGATTTCGGGAACAGAACTGGATGATTTTGACCGGATCTCAGTTTCACAGCGAAGCAACAGTTCAACAAGAAAAGCTCTTAGTAAGAGTTATGACCGTTCCTGCTATATGCTCTACAGTGAGAATAAATGGAAATTACCGTCAGAAAATGAATAGCAGAAGTCATATAATATAAAAATAACCATTCCTGTCGAATAAAAGATTACGATTAGGACTGGACATCTTTCACCACTCATATATAATGATAACGTAGCGATTTTTAAGAAGGAAAAACAGTTTAAACTTCGCTGCAATACATTATAGATGAGTGGTGAATTTTTTTATGAATTACGAAGAAGCAGTTGCTTATATTGAGGAAACGCCTAAATTTACAACAAAAAATAAACTGGAACATACAAAAGAATGTCTGGAACGCCTGGGAAATCCACAGAACAGATTCAAAGTGATCCATGTGGCAGGAACTAATGGGAAGGGAAGCACCTGTGCTTTTCTTACTTCAATACTGAGAGAAGCCGGATATTCCTGTGGGCTTTTTACATCCCCGCATCTGGTTGTGATCAATGAGCGGTTTCAGATCAATGAGAAAAATATTGATAACGATACATTTCTGAATGCTTTCCATAAGGTAAAAGTACTTGCAGATGAGCTGGTTAAAGAAGGAAACTATCATCCTACCTATTTTGAAATGCTTTTCCTCATGGGAATGGTTATTTTTGCAGATGCAGGCGTAGATTATGTCATGCTTGAGACCGGACTTGGAGGAAGACTGGATGCAACTACAGCAGTTGAAAATCCTGTTGCATGCGTGATCACATCGATCAGTTTTGACCATATGCAGTATCTTGGAAATACCATTGAAGCGATTGCAGGAGAGAAGGCCGGGATTATCGTGCCCGGAGTGCCGGTGATCTATGACGGAAATAATCCAAAAGCTGCAAAAGTGATCAGAGAACATGCTGTTGAACTCGGAAGCCCGTATTACGAAGTCAGAAAATCTGATTCAGAAATTATCCGCAATACCCATTCCGGCATTGATTTTTCATTTAAGAATGGGTATTATGATAATACGGTATTTTCCATTCCTTTTATTGCAGGATATCAGGTAATGAACAGTTCCCTTGCGCTTCAGACCATACAGGTTCTGAAAGAGCAGATTCCTGTATCAGAAGATGCTCTGAAAAAGGGCTTAAGTGAGACCAGATGGCAGGGACGTATGGAAACCGTACTTCCGGGAGTAATCGTGGATGGCGCGCATAACGAAGACGGAGTGGCAAAATTTGTAGAAACAGCGGCTCATTTTCAGGAGGAATATCCACTGACTCTTCTTTTCTCAGCGGTAGATGACAAGGATTATACAGAAATGATCAGTACAATACTTGGCAAGATACATTTTCGTCATGTTGTGGTAACACAGGTTGGCGGATATCGTAAAGTTCCAGCAGAGAAACTTGCAGAAATTTTCAGAGAACATGGCGTTCCTACAGCTGAATGCTGTGAAAATGTTCCGGAAGCATTTCACAGGGCGCTTGCTGAAAAAGGTAAAGACGGACTTCTGTTCTGCGTAGGTTCACTGTATCTGGTCGGTGAGATCAAGGCAGAGATAGCAAAGGGAGAAACATTATGATAGATTACGAAGAAGAACTTAAGAAGTTTGAACCCTGTCTGGATGTTACAGATGCAGAAGGGGCTATATATGACAGAGAACTGACAGATATTCTGGATGTACTTCAGGAGGTCTTAAGAGAAGCAAAAAGTAACAGACGCGTAAAATAAGGAGAATTTAATGAACTGTATGAACTGCGGCGCATTTCTCACAGACAGTGATCTTGATTACTGTCCGAACTGTGGGTACAATGTGCTGATTCAGAAAAAAGTAGATTACCTGTCCAAAAGTTTCTATAATCAGGGTCTGGAAAAGGCTAGTATCAGGGATCTTTCAGGGGCGATTGCCTGTCTGAAACAGAGCCTGATTTATGACAAAAGGAACATAAAGGCAAGAAACCTGCTGGGGCTGGTGTATTTTGAAACAGGTGAGGTCGTATCCGCACTCAGCGAGTGGGTAATCAGTAAAAACCTCCAGCCAACCAGAAATCTGGCTTCAGAATACATTAATAAATTACAGGCAAATCCGAATAAACTCAGTGCCATAAATGAAACAATAAAGAAATATAATCATGCACTTCTTCTGTGCAGAGAAGGACACGAAGATATGGCAGCCATTCAGCTTCGCAAAATACTGGCACAGAATTCCAAACTGATCAAGGGATATCATCTGCTTGCACTGATACAGATGAAAAACAGAGAATGGAATAAAGCAAGAAGAACGCTCAAAAAAGCTGCACGTATTGATAAAACAAATACTACAACGTTACGTTTCCTTCGGGAAGTAGATGAACAGACCGGAGTAACAACACGTCTTGAAAAACAGAAAAAAGGTCTGTTTCGAAATGGGTCAAACAGAAGACCGGATACAGATGCCGATAGCGGTGAGATGGTAGTACAGGCACCTGTCTACAGAGAAAGAAACAGGATTTCACTTTTTGTGATACTGATGTCAGGTATTATTGCCGGAGCTGGGGCTTTCTGGCTGCTTGCAGTACCTGCCATAAGGCAGAATATTTATTCAGAGGCAAATCAGCAGATTGTCCAGTACAGCGAATCACTGGCCAGTCAAGGGGCTGAGCTGTCTAAGGCGCAGGGAGAAGCAAAAGAATCCGGAGATACAGCAGAAGAAGTGACGCAGCAGCTGACAACGGAGCAGGCAAAAAGCCAGAGTTATGAGGCACTTATGACTGCGTATCTGTATTATCAGCAGCAGAATCTGGATGAAGCAGCGCTTTCTATTCAGAAAGTTCAGGTTGATGTACTGACTGATTCTATGAAATCCATATATACCACGATCCGTGATGCGACCGGAGTTGCGGGAATCGGAGATTCAGAGGGACCGCAGACGCAGAGTGGTAACAGTGATGAAGATAATTATGAAGAAAATTATGAAGATACCGGATATGATGATTCTTATGATGAGTATGACGAAAGCTATGAATAGAAATATCATTACCGGGTACAGTAAGAGCTGAATACAAGAGATGAACCTCAGATAAGGGGATATGCGAAAGCATATCCCCTTATCTGTTTTCAGAGAAAAGTGGCGTATAAAAACAAAAATAAGGGGGAAACTAAATTGGAAAATATGTTTGAAATAGCAGGAACCACACTGAAAATAAAAATGCCGGAAGATGTAGATCACCCGGTATCTGATCATGTAAAAAAGGAAACAGACAGAATCATGGATCTGACATATATCAGAACAATGATTTTTGATTTTGCAGATACTGAATTTATGGACAGTTCAGGGATTGGACTGATCATGGGAAGATACAGAACACTGGGAATGCGGCAGGGATGTGTGAAAGCCGAAAATGTGAATCCACATATTGATAAACTTCTGCATCTTTCCGGGGTGCATCGGTATATGGAAATCAGAAAAGCTGTAGAAGAAGGGAGTACAAAATGAAAGATACCAATGAAATTATACTTATTTTTGACAGCAGACCTGTAAATGAAGGGCTTGCAAGGATTACAGCAGCATCGTTCTGCACACAGCTGAATCCGACACTGGAGGAGGTTGCAGACCTGAAAACAGCAGTTTCAGAAGCTGTTACGAACTGTATCATTCATGGATATGAAGGAAAAATACATAAGATTGAAATGAGATTACGACTGGAAGAAAGAGAAATTCAGGTGGATATCACGGATCATGGAGCCGGAATACCGGATGTAGAAAAAGCAATGGAACCTATGTATACCACGAAGCCGGAAAACGACAGATCCGGTATGGGATTTACTTTCATGGAAGCTTTTATGGATGAAATTTCAGTTGAATCAGAGGTTGGAAAAGGTACGGTAGTACACATGAAAAAAGTAATAAGGAGGTAAAAAAGGCAGATTTGGATCATACTCTTGCTCTGATCGGGCGTGCACACCAGGGAGATAAAGCAGCAAGAGACAGATTGTTTGAAGAAAATACCGGGCTTGTATACAGTGTGGCAAAAAGATTTATGGGAAGAGGAACAGAACTTGAAGATCTTTGCCAGATTGGAAGTATTGGACTTCTGAAAGCAGTAGATAAATTTGACATATCCTTTGGGGTAAAGTTTTCAACGTATGCAGTACCAATGATCATCGGTGAAATCAGACGTTATCTCCGGGACACAGGAATAATAAAAGTCAGCAGGTCTCTGAAAGAAAATCAATACAGAGTGTTCAGGGCGAGGGAAGAACTTGAACGGGAGTTTGGAAGAGAACCATCTGTAAAAGAACTTGCAGAAAAAGCAGAACTTTCATCTGAAGAACTGACGATGGTGCTGGAATCGGGAGCAGAAGTGGAATCGCTGTACAGAACTGTCTATAAAGGTGAAGGAACAGAGATACTTCTCATGGACAAAATATCTGAAAAAGAAAACGGGCAGGAGAAACTTCTTGACAGAATTCTTCTGGAGGAACTTCTTAAAAGTCTTGAAGGTCCGGAAAGGCAGCTGATTTTTATGCGGTATATGGAGGAAATGACGCAGACAGAAATTGCCGAAAAGCTTGGGATATCGCAGGTACAGGTGTCCAGAATGGAAAAGAGAATTCTCATCAAGCTGAGAGAGCGCTGTAAATAAAAGGCGGAAGATATAAAAACAGCCCGGAATCTGTATAAAACTCCGGGCTGAATATCATGATTCAGAGTAATTTGTTTTTCCGAAAATGGAAACACGTGTTTTGGAAAGAGCAGTCAGTATGATCATACCGAATACTCCGCAGGAAATTACTTCTCCGGCACCTACAGTCAGCATCATCAGCGGAATTGGAAGATTTACACCGTATCCGTAATAAAGGACAAAAGGTACAATAAGAGTGTTGGCAACGATTGGCGGTACAGGAGCCAGCCATTTGTTGCTGCGGAGTTTATAAGTAAAAACTGCGCCGATCAGTGTTGCAATACTGCCGAAAACGATATCTGCAGGAATGGCACCACCGAGAAGATTGGAAAGAATGCATCCTACAAATAATCCAGGAATTGCAGCTGGTGTGAAGTAGGGAAGTATGGTCAGTGCTTCTGAGAAGCGGACCTGGACTTCACCATAGCTTAACGGGGCAAACAGCAGGGTCAGGACTACATAAACAGCACCGATGGCAGCTGCCTGCACAAGGAACATAGTACTCTTGTTTTTCATATTCAGTTCTCCTTTAGTTTTGTTTTACGAGTGGAAGGTCACGAACACTCGATTCATTTTACGCCGGGAATCGGCGGAAAGCCCTTATAAGACCTTGTTTTTATGGGCTTTTTAACGCGTATGAGTATAGCACAGGAATAAATGAAATGCAAGTGGAATTCATGAGTTACTTTTAAAACCGAGTGAACGGTAATATTTATGACTGCTTTCGGTTAATATCTTCGGTGATCGTAGTGTTTACATCATCTTCATATTTTCGCATCTGGATCTGCATGGGAGTCGGATCAGCTGTCAGTTTTTTTCGACTGAAATGATTGAAGAAAAACAGTACACCAGCACCCAGACCAACAGAATATGAGATTTCGAGAACGGTAAATCCGCCAGAAGGAGTTCCTGTAACCTGTTGATAGATATGGGAAAAAAGTCCCGGAACATTTACGTCGGCATTAAATGTCATAATTGAAAATGCTGAACCAAAAAAAGTAATAAGGCATACAAATATAATTTTTATGATCTGAAATACAGAGGTTTCATAGGCGGCCTCCTGATAAGTGAGAATAAAGTTTGTCTGTCCAAGGGGTGTGACAGTAAGAGAAGGCTCTTTTTTCTGGATCATTTCTACAAGATCCATAGAAGACATAACGTATCTGCCGGGCTTTTGAGGGTCAAGATTGATGACAGGCATGACTCTGAGCCGGTTCAGTATGCTGGAATTGCTGCAGGAAAGCCTGGCAATATCCTGAAGATAAACATGCGGCCGGTGTATCAGAATATTACTGTCAAGCTGCATATAAAGAGTATCAGACATAATTACTCCTTCCTGAAAAATCACTTTTTCATTTTGGGCCTGAAAATGAAACTGGCTATATAGGAAAAGATAAGCGCAGCGGAAACGCCGGTGGCGCAGGCTGTGAATCCACCTGTAAAGAGACCGAGAAAACCATCCTGGTCGATCGCTTTTTGCATTCCTTTCCATAGAACCTGGCCGAATCCGAGAAGAGGAACTGTAGCTCCGGCACCTGCAAATTCACTGAAAGGCTGATAAATACCAAGAGCGCTTAACAGGACACCGGAACATACCAGAAGAACCATGACTCTGCCGGGGAGAAGTTTGGTTCTGTCGAGTAGAATCTGTACCAGTGCGCAGATCAGACCGCCAATAATAAAAGCACGAAAATAATCCATAATTCATATCTCCTTTAAAAATATCAGAATACAGAAATCAGAAAACTTATTCTGAAAGAACAATCTGCTCAATAACAAGAGCATGTGCAATTCCCGGAACAGGTTCGCCTTCATTGAAACTGACTTTGGAGAGCATGGCGCCTGTCGGTACAAAAAGAATTCTTTTCCATCCTCCGGAAACAACACGGGGGAGAAGATAACCGGCAAGAACAGAGGCGGCGCAGCCACATCCGCTTCCGCCGGAGTGAGTGTCCTGAGTTTCATTGTCATAAATCAGAAGACCACAATCCTGGTGCTGCAAAGTAATATCCACATTTTTTTCAGCAAGAAGATCAAGAAGAATCTGTTTGCCTACATTTCCGAGATCACCAGTGATGATCGCATCGTAGTCGGAAGGGGTGCGGTTAAAGTCATTAAAATGCTGATAGATAGTATCACAGGCAGCGGGGGCCATACAACCGCCCATATTCAGGGAATCACGAAATCCAAAATCAATGACTCTTCCGGTAGTAAGACCTGTGATTGCGGCACAGCTTTTATTCTGCAAAAGAGGCTCACTTTTGGGAGTGGTTTTTCTACGTGGAGGAGAGGAACTGATGATGCAGGCTGCACTTCCGGTAACTGTCCAGGTTGCAGACAGAGGGCGTTGATTTCCATAGCCGAGAGGAAAACGGAATTCTTTTTCAGCAGTTGCAAAATGACTGGAGGTTGCGCAGAGAATATTTTTGCCATAACCGGCAGCGACAGCCATAGAACCAAGAGAAAGGGACTCACCCATGGTTGAGCAGGCACCATAAAGTCCGTAAAAAGGAATTCCAAGTTCTGCAATTCCGAAAGAGGAAGCGACAGTCTGGGCAAGAAGATCACCTGCAAAAACCATACGGATATCAGAAGTTTTTAATCCTGCTTTTGCGACTGCAAGAGAGGCAGCCTGCTGCTGCATGGTGCTTTCTGCTGCTTCCCAGGTATCCGTACCAAACATGGGATCACCGGAAATAATATCAAAGCAGTCTTTGAGGGGTCCTTCCCCCTCTTTTTCGCCTACGACAGAGGCAGCACTCCTGAAATAAACAGGGTGTGAAAATGCGATGCTTGCACTTCCTTTTTGAAGATTTTCTTTCATGAGAGTACCTCCGGCAATTTCATAATATAGTAAATCAGACCAAGGATCCAGGAGCTCATGATACCGTAAAGAATAACAGGACCGGCAATGGTAAATATTTTGCAGCCGATACCGAAAACCTGTCCTTCGGCTTTGAATTCTATCGCGGAAGCTGCTACGGAATTGGCAAAACCGGTGATAGGAACAAGGCTTCCTGCACCGCCGAATTTACCAATCCGTGAATAAAGATTCAGCCCTGTAAGGATCACGCTCAACAATATCAGAAGAAGAGAACACCAGTTTCCGGCACTTTCTCTGTCAGCCCCCATATTCTGAGCAGTATTAAGGATTATCTGTCCCAGAAGACAGAAAGCCCCTCCCGTAAAAAAAGCTTTCAGCATATTCATGGGAAGGCTGTGTACGGGTGTAATACTTTTGACATATTTTTCGTACTTGTCTGCTTTTGCAGATGGAATATTAGAAGGCATAAAATCAACCTACCTTTCGAAAACAGAAAATTAAAGGTTTCTTTTGACTTTTACAATTTTTTTGCATATAATAGTGCTTACTGTTGACAAAAATAATAAAAGAATAAAGACCCCAGACATTTTCCAAGAGAAATGGAAAAGATCACAGGTACAAATCCTTCAGCGAGTTTTATCCGTCTGAAAAAAATCGGGAAAACATCCGCAATTTCAGCCAGTGCAAGTATCCATCCGCCAAGGAAGATTCCGGAGAAAAGACCGTAGAGGATCAGGCTCATCTGCTGACCGGGAATATGAAACTGAAAAAGATAAAACAGGTTTCCAAGAAAAATACCGGCAAGTGTCATATCTTCATATAAAAGTATGAATCTGGCTGTGTGCGTGATGCCTGCGTATCTTGGGACAATAGAAAGACCGATCATCAGACCGACAACGCCACCGGCAATGACAATGCCGGAACACAGCCCGAAAAATATGAGAAAAATCAGCTGCCACATAAATGAGTTCTCCTTTAATAAAGCGATGCATATATCCAGTATGTGATAATCACAAAAAAAAATACGCCAAATCTAAAAAAAGTATGAAAACCTGTACTTTTCGGGCAGTGGATAGTATAATTAAAATAATGGTGCTGTGAACAGTAACAAATGATTGAATTAGTTAAGAACTAGCATGAGGAGGTTTGCGTATGTATGACGCATATTCCCGTATGGAAATATTACTTGGACAGAACGGAGTAAACTGTCTGAGCAGTGCAAAAATTGCTGTTTTTGGTTTGGGGGGAGCAGGATCATATGTGGTAGAAGCACTCGCACGCTGCGGAGTGGGAAGTCTGACACTTGTAGATTATGATACAGTATCGCTTACCAATATCAACAGACAGCTGTATGCCCTTCAGTCAACCGTAGGTAAAAAGAAAGTTCAGATTGCAAAAGAGCGCATACGGGATATTGATGATAATATTCTGGTTCATACTTACGAAACTTTTTATAATGAAGATACAGCAGGTATGTTTGACCTGAAATCATATGATTATATAGTAGATGCGACAGATACCGTGCAATCCAAGATTTTGCTGATCAGGAATGCAACACTGGTCAGGACGCCTGTGATATCATGCATGGATACAAAAAACAAGATAAATCCTTCAAGATTTGAAATTGCAGATATCTCAAGAGTGAATTCTGATGCCATGGCAAAAAGCATTCGAAGAGAACTGAAGAAACAGGGAATTAAGAAAGTCAAAGTCCTTTTTTCCAGAGAAAGAACAAACAAAGCGTTAGAACTGCGAAACTGCCGCACACAGGCTGATAACAGGATTCCGGGAAGTATTTCTTTTGTTCCAAGTGTGGCAGGACTTCTGATTGCCGGAGAAGTAGTCAGAGATATCCTTAAGGAGAAAAACAAAAATAAATGAAAGATAGAGGGACAAAATCTGTGAATGAAGATATAAAACAGAAATTTTGCCGCGAATTAGGAGAAGATCAGGTCCTTTTTGAAGAACCTATGAAACGACATACAACTTTTCGCATTGGAGGACCAGCAGAGGTTTTTGTAATGCCGAAAACAATAGAACAGGTAAAAACTGCAGTAAGAATCTGTAGGGAAGAAGACCTTGACTGGTTCGTTCTTGGAAACGGAAGCAATCTTCTGGTCAGTGATCAGGGATATCGTGGTGTGATTATTCAGATGGATCGAAATATAGGTCAGGTAACTGTGGAAGGAACAGAAATTCATGCGGCAGCAGGAGCACTTCTTTCTTCTATAGCTTCAGCGGCGAGAAAAGCTTCTCTGACAGGATTTGAGTTTGCCGGCGGCATTCCGGGAACGCTTGGAGGAGCTGTCGTAATGAATGCCGGCGCTTATGGTGGTGAACTGAAAGATGTCCTGAAAGAAGTAACAGTTATGGACAGAGATGGAGAAATCCGTATTATCCCGGCAGATGAACTTGAGATGGGATATCGTACCAGTATCATCAAAACTGCCGGATATCTTGTTTTAAGTGCTGTTATTTCTCTTGAAGAGGGAGACGGAGAGGCAATACTTAGCCGTACCAGAGAGCTTAATGAAAAACGTTCCGAAAAACAACCGCTTGAATATCCGAGCGCAGGCAGTACATTCAAGAGACCGGAAGGTTATTTTGCAGGTAAGCTCATTATGGATAGCGGTCTTCGCGGATATACTGTCGGAGGTGCAATGGTTTCGGAAAAACATTGTGGATTTGTTATCAATAAAGGCGGAGCTACAGCGGCAGATGTATGTGAACTGATGGATCATGTCACAGAAGTTGTAAGAGAAAAATTTGGAGTTACATTAGAACCGGAAGTTAAGTTTCTGGGTGAATTTGACAGGAGATAAAAATGCGGCTGGTAATTGTAACAGGACTGTCGGGTGCCGGGAAATCAACGGCATTGAAGATGCTGGAAGATGATGGATATTTTTGTGTGGATAACCTGCCAATACCACTTGTGAGAAAATTTGTCTCGCTGATGTCCGGCTCACAGGAAGAGGATATCCAGAATGCGGCAATAGGGATTGATGCCAGGAGCGGCAGGGCACTGGAAGAACTGGCAGAGGTGCTGGACCGGGTTGAATCAGAAGGACAGAAATTTGAAATTCTTTTTCTGGATGCAGAAGACAGAGTCCTTGTCAAAAGATACAAAGAATCAAGAAGAAGTCATCCGCTTGCTATGAAAGGAAGAGTGGATGATGGAATCAGACTGGAACGTCAGAAAATGAAATTTCTGAAGGAAAGGGCAGATTACATTATTGACACCACACATCTGCTTACAAGGGAACTGAAAAAAGAACTGGACAATATTTTTGTAGATAATGGAAAATTCTGCAATATGGTTATCTCCGTACTGTCTTTTGGATTTAAATACGGAATACCGGAAGATGCAGATCTTGTGTTTGATGTGAGGTTTCTTCCTAATCCATATTATGTAGATGAACTCCGGCCGCTCACAGGAATGGATGACGGTGTTTTCAATTATGTTATGGATAATCAGGTTGCCAGAGATTTTGCAACGCGTCTTGTAGACATGGTGGAATTTCTGATTCCAAATTATGCAAGAGAGGGAAAAACCAGCCTTGTTATTGCTGTGGGCTGTACGGGAGGGAAACACCGGTCTGTGACTCTTGCAAGAGTTCTTTATAATAAACTCGTGGAGTCCAGAGAGTATGGAGTCAGACTGGAACACCGGGACATTGGTAAAGATGCCCTGCTAAAAAAATAAAAGAACAGGAGAATGGAATTGTCTTTTTCGGGGATGGTGAAAGAAGAACTTTCCAGGCAGATCAGTATGGCAAGACACTGCAGAATAGCAGAAATTGCAGCTTTACTCAGTGCATGTGGCAGACTGACCTCGGATGGCAGACTGAAATTTCAGACAGAAAATCAGGTTGTCATAAGAAAATACTTTACATTACTTAAAAAAACATATAATATAGATACAGAAATATCCGTTCGGGAAAGTCGTCAAATGAAAAAAGGAAATGTTTATTTTGTGGAAATAACAGATCCGGTGCAGGTTGAGACTGTACTTCAGGCAACGAAACTTACTACGGATGAATCAGACGGGGAGACGCTTTATGCCGGAAATGGGCTGATCATGCAGCAGAGCTGTTGTAAGCGGGCGTTTATCCGGGGAGCTTTTCTGGCAGCGGGTTCGATCAGTGATCCTGAGAAGGGGTATCATTTTGAAATTGTAACCGGAGATGAAAGAAAAGCTGTACAGCTTCAGGAACTTATTCGCAGTTTTCAGATTGATGCCAAAATTGTTCTGCGTAAAAAATCACATGTGGTCTATGTGAAGGAGGGCGCGCAGATTGTCGATATGCTGGCAATTATGGAAGCGAATGTTGCACTGATGAATCTGGAAAATATCCGGATTCTTAAGGAAATGCGCAATTCCGTAAACCGAAAGGTGAATTGTGAAACAGCGAATATAAATAAAACGGTTAATGCAGCAGTAAAGCAGATTGAAGACATAAGATTGATTGAGAGTACCACAGGCTTTCACAATCTGAGCGAGGGTTTGGCGGAAATCGCAGAACTGAGATTGCAGTATCCGGAGGCAACACTAAAAGAATTAGGTATGATGTTAAATCCGCAGGTGGGGAAATCGGGTGTTAATCATCGCCTGAGAAAATTAAGCGAAATAGCAGATGAACTGCGGATGAACAAGGAGGATTTATTATGATTAAAAAGCCAATCACTATTCAACTGTCAACAGGCCTTGAGGCTCGTCCGGTTGCTCAGCTGGTGCAGGTAGCAAGCCAGTTTAACAGTGAGATTTATGTTGAGATTGGACAAAAAAAAGTGAATGCAAAGAGCATTATGGGGATGATGACTTTAGGACTTGACTCAGGAGAGCAGATTATTCTTTCTACTAACGGTGAAGATGAAGAGGCTGCTATGACAAGTATTGAAAAATATCTGAGCAATCAGTAAACTGTTATAAAAAAATAAAAGTAAATTAAAAGCATTGCAGGAAAGAAGACCAGTTCCGATGCAATGCTTTTTATTTATTCTGAATGCGAAGAAAAATGATTGAAGACTGCCGGGTATATAAGTACAATCCACAGAACAACAATAAAATATCGTACAAAAGATGCGATAAGTGACTGCCCGATAACCGGTTTCAGACCAACCTGGATAAAAAGAGCAACCAGAAGACCGGATATGAAACGGATAAGGGATTGGCCGGCAGAAACAGGAAGCCGGAAATTAATGTGTTTTGTTTCTATATAATAACCGAGAGAGAAAGCTAAACCGGCTCCGGAGGCTTTGATACAGTCGCGGGCATAACTGACATCTATAATAGCGCTGTTTTTGAGAATTACAGCATAGGATGTGAGAAAAATACAGGCGATGATCATGATAAGGGTAAGACGGAACTCTTTCCTGGTGCTGCAATTACTTCTATATATATAATAGTAATTCAGAAGTACACAGATGATTGAAATACCGAAAGATACCAGTACATCTTTTGGTGTATGACAGCCAAGATACATTCTTGAAAACATGACCAGGGTTATAATGAAGCCACAGAAAAATTTATATAATTTCCGTTGGAAATGCAAAATTCCGGTTCCAAAAAGAGCTGTGATACTCTGTGTATGACCACTGGGAAAAGAATAACCTGTTGCATCAGGCAGTGCAGATGGAACAGCCTGAAAAGATGCGTCAAGTATCCAGGGGCGTGGAATTCGAAAAGTGATTTTCAGACCCTGTACAAGAAGCCCTGAACTGAAATAAGAAAGTCCGAGGCAGTAGGCAAGCTTTTTATTGCGGCACCAGTAAAACCAGCAGATTACAGCGATTACAAATATTTCCTGGGCAAGATATGTAATGCCCTGAAAAAATATATCACCTCCTGCACTGCGATGCTGTGCCAGAAATCGAAGAAAATCCATAGAACAACAATCCTTTCTATAATAGTATGGGGATATTCATAAGGATATTATAAGTTGACCGTAGCCAAAAAACAAGGTATAATGGATACACTTAGTGAACACAAAAGAATTAATAAATGTAAACCAAAGCGAGGGAGAAACAATGTCAAAATTTCTTAAATTTATTGTACATTTTGTAATAATCTGTACGATCGCCTGTGTGCTTGGTCTGGCGCTGCCGCCATTCTTCGGGATCGAAACAGTGATCGTGGATTCTTCGGAGAAGGCAACAAACCTGCCGTTTGGATCTGTGACGTATGCTATTCCGGTAAAGACAGATGAAATAAATGCAGGAGCACCGATTCTTGTAAAAAAGGACTCTCAGTCTTATCGATATAATATTGTCAGCATAGATAAAGAAAACAGTACAGGAGTTGTAATAGATCCGGATGCATCTGCACAGGAATCAATTAACGTTTCGGTTAAAAACTGGGTTCCGAAAGTGGTGATCACGCTTCCGTTTCTTGCCTATCTTCTGGTGGCAACAGAAAGTACAGAAGGACTGATCGTTCTCGGGCTTGCAATTCTCTTCCTTATCATTCTCTACGTAATTGCGGAACTTTGCAAGAAAGATCCTGAAGAGGATTATGAATATGAAGATGCAGAAGGCGGCCGCGGACGTGTTAAGACTGCAAAGGAACTTAAAGCAGAAGAAAAGGCACGTGCAAAAAGAATGAAAGAGGAGGACAGAGAACTCCTTAATGGCGAAAAAGAGCGCAAAAAGAAAGCGCGTAAAGAAGAAAAGAAAAACCGTAAAAAAATCCGTACAGGTGGTTTTGTGGATGAAATATATGAAGACGACCTGGACGAAGAACCGGAAACATCAGAAGAGAATCAGTCAGGCGAAAGCGTGCAGGTTGCAACTTCTGAAGCACATGAACTTCTGAAAAAAGAAATTGCAGCAGCAACGGCCGATGAAAGTTCGGCGCCGGCTTCACCGGTACAGGAAAAACTGGCAGATGTTACAGAAGAAATTCCGGATATTGAAGAACCGGAAGAGGAGCCTGAGGTACAGGAAAAACCGGTTGAGATCAAAAAACTGGCTATCCCGAGATATTCTGCTTCACAGCTTGCTGATAAAGCGAGAAAAGCAGGGGATACTCCTGACATTGTAAGAGACTCCATTACAAAGGTGACTCTATTTGATTATTCAGATATCATCGGTGGAGACGAAGAAACAGAAGAATAAATTGTATCTAAAAAAAAACAAAAAAAGCCCTTGCATTATGCAGGGGCTTTGTGTATACTAATATCTGCTGTGACATGATAGCTATGAAGCGCGAGGTTGCTGTCGAAAGACAGGTTTTCCGTGGAGCGAATGTCAAGTTAGGAAACTGACGACAAGTCACTGTACAAGTTCAGAAACCATCAACGGGATGGACGTGTGTAAAGAAGTCGAAAGACACACACGGAGATGTGTACAGTCGCCGCTTGTCGTACTGCATAATTGAGTACGAATAGGAGGAGACTTTTTTTATGGCAAATCAGGTAATGAGAATCACTTTAAAAGCTTACGATCATCAGTTAGTAGATGCATCCGCAGCAAAAATCATCGATACTGTTAAAAAGAATGGAGCAACTGTTAGCGGACCGGTTCCGCTTCCGACAAAGAAGGAAGTTGTTACAATCTTAAGAGCTGTTCACAAATACAAAGATTCCAGAGAACAGTTCGAACAGAGAACTCATAAGAGACTGATCGATATCATGACACCAACTCAGAAAACAGTTGACGCTCTGTCAAGACTGGAAATGCCAGCAGGTGTTCACATTGATATCAAAATGAAAAACAAATAATTAATTTGTTTTTTGGTATCCGCAAGGGTATTTCAAAATAACTATATGATTGCCGAATGGTAATCCGCTATAAGGAGGAAGAAAGAATGAAGAAAGCTATCTTAGCTACTAAAGTCGGAATGACTCAGATCTTCAATGAAGACGGTCTTCTGATCCCGGTGACCGTTTTACAGGCTGGTCCGTGCGTAGTTACTCAGGTTAAAACTGAAGAAAACGACGGATATGCAGCAGTTCAGGTGGGATACGGCGACATCAGAGAAAAACTGGTGAACAAACCGGAAAAAGGACACTTTGAAAAAGCAGGCGTTTCTGCAAAAAGATTTGTTAAAGAATTCAGATTCGAAAACGCAGGTGAGTATGAAGTAGGTCAGGAAATCAAAGTTGACGTGTTTACAGCAGGTGAGCACATTGATGCAACAGCAGTTTCCAAAGGTAAAGGCTTCCAGGGCGCTATTAAGAGACACGGACAGTCCAGAGGACCTATGGCTCACGGCTCCAAATATCATCGTCATGCTGGTTCCAATGGTGCTTGCTCCGATCCGAGTAAAGTATTCAAAGGAAAACACATGCCGGGTCACATGGGAAATGTACAGGTTACTGTTCAGAACCTTGAGATCGTTCGCGTTGACACAGAAAATAACTTACTGTTAGTGAAAGGTGCTGTTCCAGGACCTAAGAAATCTCTGGTGACCATCAAAGAGACAGTAAAGTCTTTATAATGAGAAAGGAGGAGCATCAGAATGGCAAACGTAACAGTTTATAATATGGAAGGCAATGAAGTTGGAACAATGGAACTGAACGATGCAGTGTTCGGTGTAGAAATCAACGAACATCTGGTTCATCTTGCTGTTGTTCGTCAGCTTGCAAATAAACGCCAGGGTACTCAGAAAGCAAAAACACGTTCTGAAGTAAGCGGCGGCGGAAGAAAACCGTGGAGACAGAAAGGAACAGGTCATGCAAGACAGGGTTCCATCCGTGCACCACAGTGGACAGGCGGCGGTGTTGTATTTGCACCGGTACCGAGAGATTATGAAGTAAAAATGAACAAAAAAGAAAGAAGAGCAGCTCTCGCTTCAGCTCTGACATCTAAAGTTCAGGACAATAAACTGGTTGTTGTAGACAGCCTTGCACTTGCAGAAGTTAAGACAAAAGAAATGCAGAAGGTTCTTACAAACCTGAAAGCAGACAAAGCTCTTGTTATTACAGCAGCAGATGATAAAAATGTTGTTCTTTCTGCAAGAAACATCGCAGATGTACAGACTGCAACAGTAAGCACTATGAATGTATACGATGTTATGAAACATAACACAGTAGTGGTTACCAAAGATGCAGTAGCATCCATTGAGGAGGTGTATGCATAATGGCAAACATTAAATATTATGACGTGATCCTGAAACCAGTCATCACTGAAAAATCCATGAACGCTATGGGTGAGAAAAAATACACATTCCTGGTACATCCGGAAGCAAACAAATCACAGATCAAAGAAGCTGTTGAGAAAATGTTCGAAGGAACAAAAGTTAAGAGCGTAAACACCATGAACATGGACGGTAAAAAGAAACGCCGTGGCGCAGTTGTTGGTAAAACAGCAAAAACCAAAAAGGCTATCGTAGCTCTGACAGAAGAAAGCAAAGATATCGAAATCTTCGAAGGATTATAATTCCAGGCTTTCTGTAAGATATATGCTGGAAAGCATGATAACTAATATTCGAAAGGAGAAACATCATGGGAATCAAAACCTATAACCCATATACACCTTCCAGAAGACATATGACTGGATCTGATTTCTCTGAGATCACAACAAGTACCCCTGAGAAATCCTTAGTCGTATCTCTGAAGAAAAACTCTGGACGTAACAACCAGGGTAAAATCACTGTAAGACACCGCGGAGGCGGAAGCAGAAGAAAATACAGAATCATCGACTTCAAGAGAAGAAAAGATGGAATTCATGCAACTGTAAAGAGCATCGAGTATGATCCGAACAGAACAGCAAACATCGCTCTGATCTGCTATGAAGATGGTGAAAAAGCATACATCCTTGCTCCTGAAGGACTTAAAGTCGGACAGAAAGTAATGAACGGACCGGAAGCTGAAATCCGTGTAGGTAACTGCCTGCCACTGGAAATGATCCCGGTTGGTACTATGGTTCATAACATTGAGCTTCATCCTGGAAAAGGCGGACAGATGGTTCGTTCCGCAGGAAACGGTGCTCAGCTTATGGCTAAAGAAGGAAAATATGCAACACTGAGATTACCTTCTGGTGAAATGAGAATGGTTCCGCTTAACTGCCGTGCTTCTATCGGCGTTGTTGGAAATGGTGACCATAACCTTATCAACATTGGTAAAGCTGGACGTAAACGTCACATGGGTATCAGACCTACAGTTCGTGGTTCCGTAATGAACCCGAATGACCATCCGCATGGTGGTGGTGAAGGAAAGACTGGTATCGGTCGTCCTGGCCCGTGTACACCATGGGGCAAACCTGCTCTTGGTCTGAAGACAAGAAAGAAAAACAAACAGTCCAACAAGCTCATCGTAAGAAGACGCGATGGAAAAGCTTTATCAAAATAATAAGGAGG
>CAKRLX010000020.1 GCA_934359835.1 uncultured Blautia sp. | reverse complement strand
GAAACCGCCGTGTACCGAACGGTACGCACGGTGGTGTGAGAGGACGGTGGTTAGTCACCGCCTCCTACTCTATTCATGAGGGAAAAGCTGTGTTATACTGAAAAACAGAATAACCGATTATTTACAGAAACAGCAGGAGAAAGAAGGATGGCATTATGAGTGAGACAAAAAAACTTTATTATGAAGATGTTTACCAGAAAGAATTTACTGCTACAGTACAGGAGTGCAAAGAACTGAAAGATGGATATGGAATTATTCTTGATCAGACTGCTTTTTATCCTGAGGGAGGCGGTCAGCCCTGTGATCTTGGTACGATAAATGATATTCCGGTCACCGATGTGCAGGAAGAGGGAGAGGTGATCGTTCACCACACAGAAAAGGCAATAGAAGTGGGACAGGAAATAAAAGGAAAGATAGACTGGGAACGACGTTTTGATCTGATGCAGCAGCATTCCGGAGAACATATTGTAAGTGGTCTGATCCATGAAGCCTATGGTTATAATAACGTAGGATTTCATATGGGAAGCGATGTAATAACAGTAGATCTCAGTGGAGTTCTTACAGAAAAGCAGCTTCGGGAAATTGAAGAAGAAACAAACCGTAAAATCTGGGAAAATACAGCTGTTGAAGTTTTTTATCCATCTGAGGAAGAACTTGAAAAACTGTCTTACAGAAGCAAAAAGGAGCTGACCGGACAGGTACGGCTTGTTCGTTTTCAGGGTTCAGACCTCTGTGCATGCTGTGGTACACATGTGACTCATACTGGTGAAATTGGAGCAGTGAAGATCCTCACAGTAGAAAATTTTCGTGAAGGCGTGAGAGTTACCATGATCTGTGGAAAACGTGTACTTGACTATCTGAATATGGTCAATGATCAGAATCATCAGATTTCGGTTAAACTCTCTGCAAAAACAGAAGAGACAGCCGCCGCTGTAGAACGTCTTCAGGATGAAAATTTCCGTCTGAAGGGAAAACTCATGCATATGGTGGATGAGTTGAGCGAAACAGAGGCACAGCGTTACGAGGATGCCGGAAGTGTGCTTGCTTTTCATGAAGGACTGGAAGCAGATCAGGTGCGTAAGATGACAGATGCAATTATGCAGAAATGTTCCGGCTGCTGTGCTGTATTTTCCAGAAATGAAGATGGAAGTTATAAATATGCGATGGGAGAACTGAATGGGGATCTACGTCAGTTTACAAAAGATATGAATGCAGCTCTGAATGGAAGAGGCGGTGGGAAACCGTTCTTTGTACAGGGGTCTGTGAAGGCAACAGAAGAAGAAATCCGCAAGTTTTTCCGTCAGTAAAGAGGTGCAGAAGAAATGTTTGGAGAATGCCATGCGCATGTATTTATGAATGGTTATGATTATCGCAGAGCTGTTGAGGATCACAGAAAGTCTGTGAATGAAACAGCAATCCGTCAGTGCCTCAGGGCATACCAGGAGAATAACGTTTCTTTTGTACGAGAGGGAGGAGATCCATATGGTGCCTCCAGTCTGGCACGGAGTCTGGCACCGGAGTATGGAATAGATTATCGTACGCCCATATTTGCCATACATAAAGAAGGCCACTACGGGTCAATTGTCGGCAGAGGGTTTTCTACTATGAAAGAATTTTATCAGAGGGTCTGTGAAGCTCGTGATGAAGAGGCTGATTTTATAAAAATTATGACAACCGGTCTTCTTGATTTTGATGATCACGGGAAAGTAACAGGAATTCCTCTGGACAAAAAAGAAGTGAAAGAAATGGTACATATTGCTCATGAGGAAGGCTTTGCAGTAATGAGCCACACAAATGGCGTTTATGGTGTGCAGGCTGCATTAGAGGCAGGTGTGGACAGCCTGGAACATGGAAATTATATGGATGAAGAAACAATTTCCATGCTCGCTGAGAGTAATACGGTGTGGGTACCTACGCTGGTTACTGTGAGAAATCTTCTGGGAGATGGGAGATATGGAGATAAAATTCTGAAACCGATAATCTGCAAGGCTGAAGAGAATCTGAAACTTGCGTTTGATAAAAAAGCCAGGGTTGCGCTTGGAAGTGATGCAGGAGCATACAGAGTAATGCATGGTATCGGTATCGGCCAGGAATATCAGGCATTTCTGAAAATCCTTGGCGATACCGATGAAGTTAAAAACTGGCTGAAGAAGGGTGAAAACGAAATAAAAAAGCGTTTCAGGCATCCTCAATCTTAAGGGTAGTATAGATATTAGAGGTACGACAGTCTGCCGGGTTAAAAGAAACTTTTACAGAACTTCCGGTAAGAAGACCACCGGTAGAAGTGTTTGTCGCACCTTCTGTATAACATGTGATATACATACCATCATAAGTAAGAAGTGTGATGGTATTGGCAGTAGAAGCAGTAATATCTCCGGTTACACTGAAAGAAGGACTTCGGTTGCGGGAACTTTCCGGTGTTTCTCCCGTAATACCGAGAAGTGTGATTCCGTCCAGTGTGCTTCCGTTAAAATCACCGGTATAAGTAAGGGTTACATGAGAACCAATAGATGTCCCGCCATTAAAGTAACAGGGAATTCCTGTCATATTCAGCTGCAGTACTGTGCTGGTGTTGTCGATTGCAACTGTCAGGGAATTCATCTGGATATTCTGGATAACGGCGCGCATCTGGTTCTCTTTTTTTGTTTCCGCTCCCTCTACAGGGGCTGGTGTAGGTGTTGGAGATGGAACAGCCAGAGGATCGATATCTGAAATGCTGAAAATTCTGGTATGAGTGCCGTCCAGTGCATTTGGGTTATCTGGTGAACTGACAAAATTTCCCTTATAATGCAGATAAACAGGAGTATTTGGCTGAATCCCGCTCTGATAGTACTGCTCTGTACCAGTTATTGGACAGGTGATGATCTGATTATCACCTGTTTTTATAACTGCAGAATTGGAAGTCAGATTCTGAAGCTGTCCCTGAACAGTATTTTCTTCCATTGTATTGTCCTGGTGATAATCATCTACAACTTTCAGGGCTTTTACAGTGCTGGTGTCAGTATCCTGAAGTTGTCCCTGATATATCACACAGACGCTGGCTCCGGCAAGCAGTCCGTCCTGACATTCAACAGTTGCCTGTGAAATATCAAAGGTATAGGAGGCGGAGTCACTGGAAACAGTAACCTGATTACCATTAAAATCCTGCAGTATTCCTCGAATTTCGTCCATATATACACGGTTGCTTTCTGAAGGGGCATTCTGTGTTTCTTCTGTATCACCGGTGGAAATATACTGATCGACAAGATCGCCGGCACTGCATCCGCTGAAAGTAAGACTCAGGCTGATACAGAAAAAGAATGCGAGTGCTTTTTTCATAATTCGACTCCGTTCTGCCGGGGTTGAACCCGGAACCAATAAGTATAAAAATATTTGAATCCAAGAGAAGAATAAAGATTCTGAGCAGGAGTATTTCCTTTAACTACCTGCAAATAGGCGTTTTCAGCGCCTTTTTTTGCGCCTTCTTTCAGAAGAGAGGTGCATATCTGACGGGCAAAGCCATGTCCGCGGTATTTTTCTTTTACATGGATTGCATAAATTCCAATGTAATCTCTGTCAAGTATGCCAAGACCTGTCGCAATGATCTTACCGTCTTTCCAGATGGACGCACAGACAGTTTCTTTCGGGATTGCCCTGTACATGGAAGGAACGACTGCTCTGTGGATAGGGTTAGTCATGCCTTTCAGATCAAAAAGGCTTGTGATCCAGATGTCGGGGATCTCATCTGTCAGTGTCACATTAGGACAGGATACAGACAGGTCTGCCTCAGAAAGGCTGACGGTCATGACTTCAGTAGTGTGCTGAATGTCATAGCCTCTGTTTTCAAGAGTATAGTCAAAATCCGGAGATACCAGTGGGCTGATCTTGAAAATTGCAGGTGAGCCAAGTCTTTTGTATACGTTCTCGCAGTAGGATACTTTTTCGCGCCAGGAAAGGGTTGAAGTTCCGAACTGTTCTACGCTGTTGGTTCTGTGTGTGTAGAAATAAGAAAAGCGCAGAATCCATCCGTCATAAAGTTCCATCTTATGTGACGGCCATGCATTTAATGACATATCTTCTATTTTTTTGATGTTTTTTTCCATGAAAAAGCCTCCTGTATGCTGTATCCTCTGCAATGAGAAGAAGTAACTTTCATTATACCGAAGAGAAATGAAATGTGCAAGTAACTGTTCACAGGTAATATCCCGCGAGGTGTTTTGCCATGAATATGGCAAAATCCCGAGACATACAGGGCGAAAGTTGTTGAAATCGGCTGTCCGAATCTGACGAACGAATTTTCTTTACAAAGCCTTATGTGGCACCTATAATAAGACTCACCAGAAGTCATCTGGTATTCCTAACCGTCAGGTCAGACGGACTTATCCCATTTATTATTTAACTTAATTCAGAAAGGAGGAGGAGAGCATTTACTGTTGACCGAATTGTATTACTGACCATTGCCGGAGTAGCTGTTGTTATGGATCTGTATCAGATGCAGATAAAAAACAGCTGGATTGCGTGTTCCCTTCTGGCAGGTTTTTTGTTACAGCTGTTTCGGAATAATATGGACGGAATTTCCAGTTTTCTGGCAGGAGGTACGCTGCCGGTTCTGATACTTGGAAGTCTGTTCTGGTTTCGGATGCTGGGACCGGGGGACATCAAACTGTTCTGCGCACTCGGGGGAATAATGGGCCCCGCAGCTGTCTGTAAATGCATCTGGTATGCATTTCTTTCAGGAGCAGGAATTTCACTGGCAGTGCTGATCTCAAGCGGAGAAGCAAGGAACAGAATACAGTATCTGACCGGATATATAAATGCCTATATCAGGACAGGAAAAAAGAACCCCTATTATCGAAAGGGAACAGCTGTGGAGAATATTCATTTTACTGTTCCGGTGTTTATGAGTGTGATGTTGTATGCAGGAGGTATATATTGAAAAAACAGATTTTTGCAGTTTGTGACCTTGAAGAAGAATATGCCCGGAATTTTATGGAGTATCTGAATCAGAAAAAGAATCTTCCATTTGAAGTTCAGGCTTTTACAAATGTAGAAAGCCTTCTGGCTTATGGCAGGGAAAATCATATTGAGTTGCTGCTGATTTCTGCCCAGGCCATGTGCAGAGAAGTGGGAGAATTAAATACTGGAAAGACTATGATACTTACAGAAGGAACAAAGCCGGAGGAATTTGACGCATATGCGGGAGTATATAAATATCAGGCTTCCTCTGACATTATAAGAGAAGTTATGGCATGTTATGGTGAAAGCAGGGTTCTTTTGCCGCAGCAGGTACCTGCTTTGAAGAAAACAACGGAGATACTGGGTGTATATTCGCCTGTCGGACGCTGCCTTCAGACATCTTTTGCACTTACCCTGGGACAGATTCTGGGGCGGGAAAAGTCCGTATTGTATCTGAATATGGAGGAATATGCAGGGTTTGAGGAACTTCTGGGAAAAACTTTTCATGGGACGCTCAGTGATCTTCTGTACTATGCAGGGCAGGAAGAAACGAATCTTATGGTACAGCTTAACGGGATTGTACAGAGTATGGGGCATCTGGATCTTATACCGCCTGTACAGTTCCCGGAAGATATACGACAGACGTCATTTGAAGAATGGGAAGGACTTCTGAAAGAGCTTGTTCTTCACAGTTCGTATGAAATAATTATTCTGGATATTGGAAACGGGATTGATGAATTGTTCCGGCTGCTGGATATGTGCAGCAGAATCTATATGCCTGTGCGTTCAGATATGATGTCCAGGTGTAAAACAGAACAATACGAAAACATGCTGCGTATGAGAGACTGGGGACAGATACTGGCAAAAACAGTAAAAATGCACCTTCATCTGAAAATGGGAGATCTGAAGGGAACGGCTTTTGTAGAGCAGCTGGTGTGGAGCGAACTTGGAGATTATATCAGAGAAATGATCAGGAAAGGAGAAATATGAGCAAAGAAACATTTCAGGAGCTTCGCAGTCTTCTTATGGAAAAACTGGATCTTGCCAGAGAATTATCTGATAAAGAAATACTGGAACAGATTGATGAACTGATTCTTACGGGAATGAGAGATTCCTGTCTTTCGCTGAAAGAAAAGGTTCAGCTTCGGCAGGAATTATTTCATTCTGTACGAAAACTTGATGTTCTTCAGGAACTGATCGAAGATGAGACAGTGACAGAAATTATGGTAAATGGACCGGAAGATATTTTTGTGGAACGTAAGGGTAAGCTGAAAAAATGGGATAAATGTTTTACTTCCAGAGAAAAGCTGGAGGATGTGATTCAGCAGATTGTTGGAAGATGTAACAGAGTGGTCAACGAATCAATGCCTATAGTGGATGCCCGCCTGGAAAACGGTGCCAGAGTAAATGCGGTGATTCGTCCGGTTGCACTGAATGGTCCGATTCTTACGATTCGAAGATTTCCGGATACACCGATAACAATGGAAAAACTGATTTCACTTGGGAGTATTCCTGCGGAATGTGCAGAGTTTCTGGAAAAACTGGTAAAAGCAAGATATTCCATGATTATAGGAGGCGGAACCGGAAGTGGCAAAACTACGTTTCTTGGAGCTCTGTCAAATTATATTCCATCTGATGAAAGACTGATCACGATTGAGGATAATGCAGAACTTAAGATACAGGGAATTGCCAATCTGGTGAGACTGGAAGCCAAAATGGCAAATGTGGAAGGCGCTTCAGAAATAACAATCCGTGATCTGATAAAGACAGCCCTCAGAATGCGGCCGGACAGAATTGTTGTAGGAGAAGTCAGAGGCGGCGAAGCAGTTGATATGCTTCAGGCACTGAATACAGGACATGAGGGAAGTCTGAGCACTGCGCATGCAAATTCGGCAAAAGATATGCTCTCCAGGCTTGAGACTATGACTCTTATGGGAGTAGAACTTCCTCTTGAAGCAATAAGAAGGCAGATTGCGTCGGGTGTGGATATTCTGATACATCTCGGCAGAATGCGGGACAAAAGTCGTAAAGTATTGGAAATAACTGAAGTATGCGGCTTTGAGGAACATGAGATCAGAACAAGAACATTATATCAGTGGCAGGAAGGAAGAGGGCTGGTGCAGACGGCTTCTCTTAAGAACAGGGAAAAACTGATCAGGGCAGGGGTGAGCATATGAAGGAAAATTACGGAGAATATCGGTTTTCCGTGAGGGAAGTTCTGAAATACCTTGTACAGTGTCTGGTTATCTGTGGAATTCTGGACTATCTGTTTTATCAGAATCAGTGGCTGATGATTCTTTCAATCCCGATATCAGTAATCTGGTTGAAAATCAGAAAAAAGCAGCTTATCAGAGAGCGGAAGAAAAATCTGAATTATCAGTTTAAAGATGCACTGAATTCTCTGAGTGTTGCAGTTCAGGCAGGATATTCTGTTGAAAATGCTGTAGTTGCATGCGCCAGAGACCTGGAAAGGCTTTATCCTGGGGATTCAGATATTCTCAGAGAGTTTCATTATATGGAAAGTCAGCTGAAGATCAGTGTTCCTGTAGAAGAACTGTTTCTCAGCCTTGGAAAAAGATGTCAGATTGAAGATGTGGAAAATTTTGCAGCAGTGTTTTTTACTGCAAAAAGAACTGGTGGCGATATGGTAAAGGTCATACAGACATCTGCCAGAATGCTTGGAGATAAAATCGATGTAAAAAAAGAAATAGAGTCTACTCTTGCGGCCAAAAAGGCAGAGCAAATGATCATGAGTTTCATGCCGGCAGGAATTATTTTTTATCTGAAACTGACTTCACCGGGATTCTTAAATGTGTTATATGGAAATCTTTTTGGAATCTGTTCAATGACATTATGTCTTGGAATTTACGGGACTTCTTACTGGCTGGGATGCAAAATTGTAGATATTGAGGTCTGATAAAATATGTGGATACATATTGTGATTTTTATAATGGCTTTTGGAGTTGTGCTGGTCTGGAAGGCAGGCTGGATACGACTGGAGGGGCTGGCAGATAAAAAAAGCATGCAGTTATTTTTTCTGGTTGCAGTCTGCGGAAATATTTTTGGCATGATGATGACGCTGACACAGGGAATGACGGAAGTTTATCCTGAACATCCCAGAATAAAAAAAGAAACTTCCGGTGCATATACAGAAGAGTTTCAGCTGTCAGTAGATGGAGAGGAACCGGAAACGCTGCAGGTACAGATACCGGAAAAAGAAACAGCACAGAATGATACTGTAACTGAGAAAGAAGAACCGGAAACTCCGGAGAAAACCAGAGAGAAAGAACTTCTGGAAGAAATTGCCAGATACAATGAACAGAAACAGGATCCGGATTATTATTATCTTCCAGATCAGTGGAATGGAAAGAAACTGGAATGGCAGAAACCGGGAGACAACTCCGGGTCAATGATTGCAGCGCTGGCCTTTTTTGCAGCTTTTGTGATCATGTTGAAAAAAGCAAGAGAAACGCAGCAGGAGCTGGCAAAGCGTTCAGAACAGCTTCTGACAGATTATCCTTCACTGATTATGAAATTTACACTTCTGGTGCAGGCAGGAATGACCGCAAGAAGGGCATTTCAGAAAATAGGATCAGATTATCTGAAAAACCGTCCAAAAACAGAAAGATATGCATATGAAGCGATAGTTATAGCCTGCCATGAAATGGAGAGTGGTGTTGCGGAGCTGGAAGCATACAGGAGATTTGGAGAACGGTGTGGTCAGATAAAGTATAAAACATTTTCGACGCTTCTTATCCAGAATCTGCAGAAAGGAAGCAGAAGAATGGCAGAAATGCTGGAGCGGGAGGCTATGGAAGCCTGGGATGAACGTAAAAGAAAGGCAAGAGTTCTGGGAGAGGCGGCAGCGACAAAACTGCTGGTGCCGATGATCATGATGCTGGCGGTGGTGATGGCTGTTGTTATGATTCCTGCATTTTTGTCTTTCTACGGTTAAACAATGAAATGGAGGTAAAGGAATGAGAAATTTTTTGAAGACAGCAGAAGAATTTGTACATGAAGAGGATGCAGTTGGAGTTGTTGAAATTATTTTGATATTGGTGGTACTTATCAGTCTGGTCATTATTTTCAAACAGCAGCTGACAAGCCTGGTAAACAGCATTCTCAGTAAAATAGCAAAACAGAGCAATTCTATCTGACAGAAGGAGAGATCTATGGAGAAAAAGGGCAGCATCACGGTTTTTCTTGCACTGATATTAAGTCTGCTCCTGTCGCTGGTATGTACAAGTATTCAGTCCGTACAGGCTGCCGCAGCCAGAACACAGATTTTGAGCAGCCTTGATATAGGCCTGTATTCATTGTTCGGACAGTATGACAGTATGCTGCTGGAAGATTATGATCTTTTTTTGCTGGATGGTGCACAGGGTGGCAGCAGTCTGAATCTTGGAAAAATATATGACAACATGGAAAGTTATATTAAACCGGTTCTGAAACAGAACAGTCAGAAGCTTTCTCTGAAACAAGGTGGTTTTACCGGATACAGGCTGGCAACAGATCAGAATGGAGAAGTTTTTTACAGACAGGTTGTAACCTGTATGAAACAGACCCTTGGAAGCCAGGGTGTACAGAAATTACTTGGAAAACTCACACAGAAAGAACAGAGTACGAAACAGGCAGAACAAAACGGAAAACAGACGGAACAGGGAAACACACTTCAAAGTTATGATGCGGAGATGGATACAGCGTCAAAAAACAGTGAAGCTGCAAAAGAGGAGCAGCAGAAGGCACAGGAAGGAACAGATACTTCTTCAGGGGAGGCAGAAAGCGGATTTTCAGATGGAGAACAGAAACCACAGGTAGTTAATCCGATTCCGATCCTGAAAAGAATCCGCCAGATGAGTCTTCTGGATCTGGTAGTCCCGGCAGGGAAAGGAATCTCGGATCAGGAATGTGAAAAAGGTCAGCTGCTTTCTTCAAGATCTGTCCTGGAAGGGATGACTATGCCGGGAATGCCGGAAACGGATAATTCCAGAACTTCACAGCTTTTGTTTCAGCAGTATCTGGCAGATAGAATGGGAAATTATCAGACCCCGGCATCTGAAGGACTGAAATATCAGATGGAGTATATTCTTGCAGGCAAAAACAGTGACAGGAAAAATCTTGAAAAAGTTGTCGGAAGACTTCTGCTGATAAGAGAAGGAATAAATTCAGCAAGCCTTATGGCTGACAGTGTAAAGATGGCTCAGGTGCACACACTGGCGCTTGCTATTGCTTCAGGTTTCCTGATTCCGCCGGCAGCAGTAATCATAGAAGCAGCACTGGTTCTGTGTTGGTCTTTTGCGGAAAGTGTTCTGGATCTTCGGGAACTGCTTTATGGTGGAAAGGTTCCACTTGTAAAAAATGCCTCTAACTGGCAGTTATCACTTGAAAACCTGCCATATTTGCTGGAAAAAATGGATACAGAAAGAAAAAATGCGGAAAATGGAATGTCATATGAAGATTATCTGCAGATTATGCTGTTGTCTCAGTCCAAAAAAGAAAAACTGGAGAGAGGCATGGACATGATAGAGGTACATATCCGCAGTCATTCAGGACGGCAGGAGTTCCGACTGGACAATTGTATAGAAGCCATTGAGGCATCTATAGATGTTGAAGCAAACAGGATAAAGACATTTACAGTGACCAGACAGTACAGTTATGTATGAAACGGGCAGCCGTGAGGCTGCCTGAGAAAAGGAGTGCAGAAAGATGCTTTTTCAGAAGGAAAAAGAAATATGCAGCTGGCACAGTATGTGCCGTAAACAGAAAAATAAAGATGAATTAAAAAAGACTGAGATAGACAGAAAAACAGAAAAAATATGTACAGGAAGGAAACGCTCTCTGTGGAATATAGTCAGACCATTTCCCCCGACAAATGGCGGACTACACATACACAATCTTTCTGAAAAAGTATCTCTGTGTGCTCCAAATAGAATATGGAAAAAGGCAAGTCTGGCAATAGAGACAGCCCTTGTGCTTCCGCTGTTTTTTCTGGGTTTGGTGACGATGGTTTCATTTATGGACATTTACAGAGTTCAGACAGAACATTTGAGCAGACTCTGCGAAAAAACGAAGGAAGCGGGAATGTATGCTTATGCATTGGATGAAAAAGGGCCTGAAGAGATTACATTTCCGGATATATATTCCTATACACCTGTAGGAGGGGTGATTCCTCTGCCAAAAGTCTGGATGCATAATACTGTGAAAGTACACACATGGACGGGCAGTGACTGGAAGGCTGCAGATAAAAATGAAACAGATGATAAAAATGAAGAGATGGTTTTTGTTACAGAAACTGGTTCTGTATATCATAAGAGTGCCGGCTGCCATTACCTGAAACTGTCATTGAATCAGATTCCGGGATCACAGGCTGGAAAAGCGAGAAATGATTACGGAGAGAAATATCATCCATGCGAAATATGCAGTCGAAATCAAAAACCGTCAGGAAGTGTTTATGTTACAGGAACAGGAAACCGTTATCACAATCTGGAAACCTGCAGTGGTTTGAAAAGAACAGTGAAACTTGTAAAGCAGTCAGAAGTAAAAAACATGCATGCCTGCAGCAAATGTGGATAAAACAGGAGGTCAGATTTGAAAGAAATAGGAACATTGATTTTTCTTGCAGTAAATAGCTGGAAAGACTGGAAATACAGAGAGATTTCACTTGTACTTACCGGGATATACGGTGTTGTGGGAGTGGGATACAGTTTCTGGCAAAGTAGAAGTCTTTATGATTTTATGATACCGGCAGCGATCGCAGCTTTATTTCTTATTTTGTCAGTGGTAACAGCGGGCGAGATCGGACTCGGAGATGGCTGGATCCTTCTTGCTCTTGGCCAGATGCTGTATACGGCGGAATATATCCGCATGCTCAGTATTGGTCTGATCCTGACCGCTGTTTATGGAGCAGTTCTTCTGGCAGCTGCAGGCAAAAGCAAAAAGACAGAAATCCCACTTGTGCCGTTTTTGCTTCTGGGATATATGGGAGGTTTTTTTCTATGAAGTTAAAAATATTAAAAAAAGGAAGTTTCACAATAGAAGCAGCTGGTGTGATGTCTGTAGTGATGCTGGCAATTATAGGTATTCTGTATCTGTGTTTTCTGGTACATAATCGAAACTGGCTGACTGCTGCAGCTTATGAGGCTGCGATTACAGGAAGCATGGAAAGCATTATGGAGGAAGGAAATGCATATGAGACTGCTGTGATGAAAAGCAGGGAACTTGGGAATACAGGATTTCCCGGTACTGAGAATCTGAAATCTCAGGTTCAGGCAGGCAAAGAAGTAAAGGTTACATATACTGCGGAAACCATATCAGGTTTTGGTGGATTTCACTGGGAAATGAAAGCAGAAGGGTGTGCAAAAGTGATTCAACCTGCAAAATGGATACGGAAAACAAAAGCTGCTTCAGAAATTGTGGCGGAGATTGGAGGATAATAAGGTGCGGGCAGAGTATAAAAGAGATGTAAATCATAATTATCTGATTCTTCAAAATGATGTTTTCACAGATACAGCATCTTATCCGGTGCGTATGTTGACGGGCAATGTAATTCCTTCTGTATTGAAGTGCCGGCTGCAGGGCCTGGATGGACAGGAGTTGTTTTACTATGATATTACTTCCAGACAGTCAGTGGCTTCGTTTTATGAGCAGAAAAAATTTTCAGGAGAGGATCTTGAAATGCTTCTGGGAGGTTTTGTCAGAGTAGTCGAAGATATGGCAGAATATCTTCTGAATCCGGAACAGCTTCTTCTGATGCCGGAATATATGTATCTGGATATTTCCAGAAAAGAAGTAAAATTCTGCTGTCTTCCGGGGTATAACAGACCAATACAGGAACAGTTCAGGGAATTTACGGAGTATTGTCTTCCGAAACTTGCGCATGAAGATGCACAGGCAGTAAGACTGGGATATGGTGTTTACAGAAAGGCACTGGAAACAGGTTTTCATCTGGAAAGTATAAAAAAAGTTCTTTATCAGGATAAGATGGAAGAAGAAACAGAAAGAGAAGAAGAGTATGAAGCAGAAATAGAGAAAGCAGAAGAAGCGGAAGAGCAGGAAGATATATTCCAGGAGCTGTCGCAGGAAACATTGGAACCTGAAGAAAAACAGCAGGCACAGAAAGAAAAAAGCTCCAACTGGAAATGGATAATATCCTGTGGAGCGGGGGTACTGGTACTTCTTGGAATCCTCATTGCCAGCCTTCTGGGATATCTTCCGGGAATATCAGCAGAGTATGTTATGGCGGCAATGATTCTTCTGGTAGGTACCGGGGCAGGAGCAGCATGGGTTTCTGAGAAAAAACGTAAAAAACAGGAAGCTTCTGCACAGTGGAGAGAAAAAGTAAAAAAAGAACTGGAAAAGCAGGACACAGTTCTGACAAAATCAGAAGAAGAAATGCCTGTCAGTGTGGAGAATGAACAGAAAAAATATACAGGAACTTTATCAGTTGCAGAGGAAGATTATGGAGAAACAGTTGTGCTGTCAGCGGGTATAACATCGGGGCCACCAAGTCTTGTGAGTCGTGAACCGGGAGAACTGCCCGCAATTTATCTCGAGCAGGATCTGATCGTGATCGGTAAAATGGAAACTGCAGCGGACGTGGTTCTTCCTGTATCAACAGTAAGTCGTGTTCATGCAAGAATCAGAAAAAAGCAGGATGGATTTTATCTGGCTGATCTTAATTCCAGAAATGGAACTTCTGTGAATGGCCGTATGCTGAAACCAGAAGAAGAATATCTTCTGCAGGATGAAGATCAGGTGGATTTCGCACAGGCAAGATATATTTTTTTAAAATAAAACATTATCTGTGAACCAATAACAATGCAGCAGCTTTCTTGTAATCAGGATATCTATCTGTTAGAATATATGGAAACATAAAATTACTGATATTTTCAGACAGAGGAGAGTGAGCAGATGGAAGAAGTGCGCAGAGAACCTGTAACAATACTTTTGATATTTATAAATATTCTGGTATTTCTGGCTGTGGAGATGACAGGAAGTTCTGAAAATGCAATGCATATGCTCGACTGGGGAGCAGCTTATACTCCCAATATTATAGAAGGCGGAGAATATTACCGGCTGTTTACGTCTATGTTTCTCCATTTTGGTATGGAGCATCTGGCCAATAATATGCTGGTTCTGTTTGTTTTGGGAAGCAGGACAGAGAGAGTAGTTGGAAAAATCCGTTTTCTGATAATTTATTTTGCCGGTGGTTTTATTGGAAATGTAGTTTCTGTATGGCTTGAAATGAAAAGCGGAAATTTTGCTGTATCTGCAGGCGCCTCCGGAGCCATATTTGCGGTAATGGGTGCAATGATCTATATTGTGATACGTAACAGAGGCTGGCTGGGCGATCTGTCCGCAAAACAGGTTCTGATTATGGCTGCTTTTTCCCTCTATTTTGGATTTACCAGCAGTGGAGTGGATAATGCTGCTCATGTTGGTGGCCTGTTAGCCGGATTTCTGCTTGCAGTTATTCTTTATCATCCGGACAGATTTTATTCGGTAAGACCGGAAGAGTGATCCTGAAACTGGTTCCATGCTCCGGTACACTTTGTACTGATATGGTACCATGATGAGCTTCAATAATCTGACGGGTGACAGCAAGTCCGAGGCCTGTGCCCCCGGACTTATAGGTAACAAATGGCTGAAAAATATTCTGCAGTTGCCGGGAAGTCATGCCGCAGCCATTGTCACTGAGAGTAATGCAGATCATATCTGTGGCAGCAGAAACAGAGAAACGTATTACGCCATGAGAGTGCTGTATGGATTCCTGAGCGTTCTGAATCAGATTCAGAAATGCCTGACGCATTTTGACCTGATCGAGAAACAGACGGGGAAGAGATTCAGGAATATCGGTCTCAAGAGAAATTCCAAGGTAATCCAGGGCAGGACGGAAGGTATGAATAATATTCAGGAACCAGGTGGTCGTATCTGTTTTTATGGGGGAAATTCGTTCTGCACTCTGATATTGTGAAATTCTGTTCAGCAATTCTCTGATGTAATCCATATTTTCCATAATATTATCCCATTCCCGATAGGAAATAATTTCAGGGTGAGAAGCAGACATCATCTGCAGCTCACTGGAGATAAGTGTTAATGGATTGCGGATCTCGTGAGATAATTTGGAAAGTGTAAGTTGAAATTCTTCGTTCTGTTGCTCTGAATTGATTTTTTTCTGCATAATCTGTCACCTCAATGGCAGTTTAACACCAGAAAATGTCAGAATCAATAAAAATCATATTGAAAAAATCGAGAAAATACGAGAAAATAAGAAGAGATAACTGTGAGGATACTGAACAGTTACGAAGAGATGTACATTAATTTTAAAGGAGAAAATTATTATGGAAAATTGTATTTTTTGTAAAATTGCCAATGGAGAGATTCCGGCTGCGACTTTGTATGAGGATTCAGATTTCAGAGTAATTCTTGACCTGGGACCGGCAAGCAAAGGCCATGCACTGATCCTTCCGAAGAAACATGCTGCCAATATTTATGAACTGCCTGATGAAACAGCTGGAAAGGCAATGATTCTTGCAAAACATATGGCAACCAGACTTACGGAAGAGCTGAAATGTGATGGATTTAATATTGTTCAGAATAATGGAGAGATTGCAGGTCAGACTGTATTTCATTTCCACATGCATCTGATTCCAAGATATCAGGGAGATAATGTAGGGATTACCTGGAAGCCAGGAAAACTCACAGATAAGGACAGAGAGGAAATTCTGGCAAAATTTAAATAAGTGCCGGAAATTGTACAGAAGATGACAATTGAGAATTTTAATGATTTCTACAGAGAATACATAGAATTCTCAGCAAAAGTTGCCTACAGGATATTGCAGAACAGAGAAAATGCAGAAGATATTTCACAGGAGGTATTTCTGCATTTTTATAAAATCAGGAAAAATATTGATTACAGTAATGCAAAAATGCTGGAATCACTGGTTTTTACAGCAACTGCAAATAAGTGTAAAGATTACTACAAGAAATCCTGGATAAAACGGGAAACATGTCTTGTAGATGCGGAAAAAGGTGTAGAAGCTGTCGATGAAAGACAGAATCCTGAAAAAGTTGTATTGCAGAAGGAAGAGGAAAAATCAGGCGAACTGAATCAGGTGTTTACAAAATTCAGAGAGGCCAATCCGACAAATTATGATATTCTTATGAAAACAAAAATGTTGGGTGTTCCTCCGGATGTAGTAGCTGAAGAATACGGGATGACGAGAAACAATGTCAATAACCGAAATAAAAGATCAAAAGAATGGATAAGCAGGGCACTGAAAGAAATGCGCAGACGGTTGTAACACCACCTGCGCAGAACAGTTAACTGAATTTTTTTATTAAAGATACGATATGCTGAATAGAGTCCATATGCTGGCTGGCTGACATGGCATCCTCAAAAGTCTGACGGTTGTCATACAGCTGGTGAAGTGTGTCAAGAAGTTTCTGGTCGGTAATTTCTTCTTCTTCCAGAACCATGCTGTATCCCTGTTTTTCAAAAGAACGGGCATTCAGTATCTGATCGCCGCGGCTTGCGTTGGCAGAGAGCGGAATCAGAAGGTTTGGTTTATGAAGGGCACTGAGCTCGCAGATTGCATTGGCTCCTGCTCTGGAAATTACAACATCGGCCATTGCAAAAAGATCCGGCAGTTCCTGCTTGATATATTCGTACTGTACATAACCTTTTGTATCTGACAGTTTTTCGTCTACTTTACCTTTACCACAGAGGTGGACAACCTGAAAATCTTTCAGAAGTTCAGGAAGAATCTTACGCACATGTTCATTTACAGATGCTGCACCAAGACTTCCTCCGATGATCATAAGAACCGGTTTGTCGGAAGTAAAACCACAGAATTTCAGACCGGCTTCTTTATTACCGGATAACAGTTCCTGGCGGATAGGTGTTCCTGTGAGAACTGCTTTATCTGCCGGAAGGTTATTGACTGTTTCCGGAAAGTTGCAGCAGACTTTGACCGCAGAAGGAATACACAGCTTGTTGGCAAGTCCGGGGGTCATATCAGACTCGTGGATGATTGCTGGGATTTTACATCGCTTTGCAGCGATAACAACAGGGACGGTTACAAAACCGCCTTTGGAAAATACAATATCGGGTTTCAGTTCTTTGAGCAGTTTTTTTGCTTCATGGAACCCCTTCAGAACCCGGAAAGGATCAGAAAAGTTTTTGGGATCGAAATAACGTCTTAACTTTCCTGAGGAAATTCCATAGTAGGGAATGCCGAGCTCTTCGATAAGCTTACGTTCAATGCCTTCATAGGAACCGATATAGGAAATCTGATAACCTGCATCCTGAAGAGCAGGAATCAGAGCGATATTTGGAGTAACATGTCCGGCGGTACCGCCACCGGTAAGTACGATATGTTTCATAGAGAATCCCTCCCGAAAATCTTAATAGAGTAACGAACAGTTACTTAGCTGTTACTGTGAATGAAATCAACAGTAACACTTAATTACTATGAACCTGCCGGGCAGAATTGTCAAGAAAAGAGTGTTAAAGGTTACTGTGAATAGTTACAGTAACACCGGAGAATTACTTATGAGAAAAGAATTTGAAGAAAAGGAAAAAAGTACTTCAGAAGAAAATATCCGGACTTCAGTTGAAGATATGACAGATGAGGAATTTCAGAAGTTCCTGGAAGAGCAGTATATAAAAGAAGCCGAAGAAAGGCAGAAAGAACTGTTTGCTGATCAGGATTTTGAAGATCTCAGAATGACAGATAAGGAAATAGATGCCTCTTACGCAAAATTTGTCGAGAGACTTAAAGCAGAGGGGCTTTATGAGGAAGATACAGAAGAATCTGATACAGAAAATCCAGAGAATCTGTCTGCAGAAGCAGTGAAAGGCAGAAGCACAGAATCTTCATCAAAGTCAGGAGAAAAGATTTATCCGATCAGTGGAAGACGTACCAGAAAACTGGCGAAGGTTGCTGGAATTGTATGCGCTTTGTGCGTGTTTGCTGCAAGCATGACCAGCGAAGCGAACAGAAATTATTTTATTAACGGGTTTCGGATACTGAGCGGAAGCGATACCAGAATGGTTGTAGGAAATGATAAAAAAAATGAAAATGTAAATACAGACGAGTACCAGGCTATGGCAGAGATAGAGGATAAGCTGGGAGTAAAAGTACCGGAATTTTATTACAGGCCATATGGGATGGAGTTTGTAAGTTATTCAATTGATGATGTAGTAAAAGTAGCTAGAATTGAGTACATATTGAATAATGCTATAATCACTTTTTATATTGATGAACAAAATAGAAATACATCCAGTTATATTAGAAGTGTGTCTGGAGAAAATGAAAAAACAGTTTTAGCTATGACAGAAAATCTTGAAGTTAAGATTGAAAAAATAGAGGAAGACGGAGATAATCAACCCAGCTACAGCGCAAAATGGAAACGAGATAATGTAGTTTATTATCTGTATGGAAGGATTGAGGAAGAAGAATTAATAAAAATTATTGAAAATATGGATTTTTAGAGTGATTTTTCAGGAAAACCTTCGTATTACTTTATGTAACAGTTGTTTACATAGAGGAAGGGTGTGAAAAAGATGGTTTCATGGAAAAAACTGCTTGGTATAGGACTTGCAGCAGGAATGCTGTTTTCAACTTCTGTGACACCAGTAGCAGCAGATTCGGTAAGTATTCTGGATGAAATTACAGATGAAGAGACAACGGAAGATTTTTCAGAAGATATCAGTTACAATATCATGCGAAGCAATAATCTTGCATATGGAAGCATGAAAATTGCAAAGTTATCCAGTTCAGAGATTGCTATCAATGGGCTTACACAGTGCCATCATAAGTGTAAAAAGCTATATTTGTACATTTATCTGGAACGAAAGGTAAATGGAAGCTATGGCACCTATAAGTACTGGAAGTTTAATGCTTCTGATGCAACAAGTCTTGAAAAAGGCCTTCGTGTTGCAGTACCAAGTGGTACTTATTACCGGGTTCGCGGCTATCATGCAGCCAGTGATGGCGGCGAAAAAGAATCAACGTCAACTTTAACACAGGGAATTTTGGTAAAATAAGCGGAAGTTTCTTTTAACCAGCCAACGAGAGATTCATTACGAAATTTGAAGAAGTACCCTGAAGTAACAGTAATATAACTGAAATCCTACTGGTGCCTGTTTTCAGGCACTCCCCAAACCACCGTAAGACAGAGGCATCAAACAAACCACAACTGTATATGATGAATAAAAACTGAATAGCGAAACATGGAGGAGATTATCAGATGAGTTTAAATTAGTTTTGTAAACAACCGTTACCTTCTGATGACACGAAATGTTTGCACAAAAAGAAACCAGAAAATTAGACTAAAGCCCTACCCATTTACGACAAAAATGGAAGGAAGAATCATCTTTAAAATTCGCCAGATGATCAATTTTCAGGACAAAAGCAGAGTCGGACAATACCCCCGGCTCTGCTTTTGTTTTATGGAAAATTACTTCGTAATGTTCCAATAAAGCAAAAAACGCTCCGCGAGGATGTGACTAGATGCCATAGTATGCGAATTAGACTTTTTTTACAAAAAGACTGTAAAAAAAAGGGGTAATCATGTATAATAATTACAAATATAATGTATTGCAATTATTATCTGAAAAAGGGGGCTTGCATATGAAGATAACCTTTATAGGAGCAGCACATGAGGTAACGGGAAGCTGTTATTATCTGGAGGCAGCCGGAAAGAAATTCCTGGTAGACTGCGGAATGGAACAGGGGCCTGATTATTATGAAAATAAGGATATACCTGTAAATCCCGGAGAACTTGATTTTGTACTTCTGACACATGCACATATGGATCATTCGGGAAATCTTCCGGCAATCTATGCAAAAGGTTTCCAGGGATCAATATACGCAACAGATGCAACCTGTCATCTGTGCGACATCATGCTTCGAGACAGCGCGCATATTCAGATGTTTGAAGCTGAATGGCGCAATCGTAAAGGGCGCCGCCAGGGCAAGCCGGAATTTGTACCTGCTTATACCATGGAAGATGCAATGGGAGTACTGCAGCATTTTGTTCCGTGTCCGTATGAAAAGGTGATCACACCTGCACCTGGCATTTCAGTACGGTTTGTAGATGCAGGTCATCTTCTTGGTTCCGCAAGCATTGAAGTGACCATAAGAGAAGCAGATACCGAGAAAACAATCGTGTTCTCAGGAGATATCGGAAATATCAATCAGCCTCTGATTAAAGATCCGACATATCTTCATAAGGCTGATTATGTAGTTATGGAATCTACTTACGGGGACAGAAGCCATGGAGAAAGACCTGATTATGTTGGAATTCTGGCGGAAGTGATCCAGAGAACATTTGACAGAGGCGGAAATGTGGTAATCCCATCGTTTGCTGTAGGTCGTACACAGGAAATGCTTTATTTTATACGCCAGATAAAAGAAGAAGACCGTGTGAAGGGACATGGGAATTTTAAGGTTTATGTGGACAGTCCGCTTGCAAATGATGCAACAACAATTTTTGGAGAACATCAGTACGACTGCTTTGATGAAGAAGCTATCGAGCTGATACATAAAGGAATCAATCCACTGACTTTCCCGGGACTGAAGACTTCCGTAACGAGTGACGATTCCCGTGCGATCAATTTCGATGAAGACTGTAAGGTTATTATTTCTGCCAGTGGTATGTGTGATGCAGGACGAATCAAACATCATCTGAAACATAATCTCTGGAATGAAAAATCTACGATACTTTTTGTAGGATATCAGGCTGTGGGAACACTGGGAAGAGCGCTTCTGGAGGGCGCAGATGAAGTGAAGCTTTTCGGTGAATCCATAAGTGTGGCAGCTGAGATATGTCAGATGCCCGGAATCAGCGGCCATGCAGACGTGAACGGACTGATCGACTGGATTAAGGCATTCAAAGAAAAACCGGCGAAAGTGTTTGTAACTCATGGTGAAGATACCGTAACAGAATTATTTGCACGGCGGCTGCATGACGAACTTGAACTGGATACTATGGCACCATTCAGTGGCACTGTATATGATCTGGCAGCAGATGCCTGCGTATATGAAGCACAGGGCATAAAAATCACCAAAACATCTGTATCGCCAAAGACAACCAGAGCAGCCAGAACATTCGAGAAACTGGTGGCAATGGGCCAGAGACTTATGTCTATTATACGCAAGAACGAAGGTGGAGCGAACAAAGATCTCGACCGCTTTGCAAGGGATATTCAGTCGCTTTGTGATAAGTGGGATCGAAATGATTTGAGCTAAAATAACAGAAATAACAGAAATAAGCAATCCCGGTGATCATGTATCTGTTCATGGATTTCATGCGAATAACCATAAAATAAGTATCCGGAAACAAACAACCCCGGTGATCATGTATCTGGTTCTGGATTCCCTGAAATGATCTGTAGAAGTACTTAGTTCCTGGAAATCTGCGTTAACATCAAAAATAATAATGTCTGAGCCGTAGGCGAGTTCTATTATTTTTGATGTTGGTCTTAGCAGATTGACAGAAACCTAGTACTTCCAGATTTATTTCACACGGAATACAAGAACAGATACATGATCACCGGGGTGTAAGTTTCTATTTATTATTCTATCAGTTATGCGTTCAGAGCTCCCTTAAGTGCTTTCGCCAGCTGATCCGGGCAGGAAGTAGGGCGAAAACCACAGCGGATTCCCTCAAGTCTCTTGACAGCCTCAGCTGCATCCATGCCTTCTACCAGAGCGGCAACACCCTGCGTATTGCCAGAACAGCCTCCCTGAAACTTCACATCACGAACCTTTCCCTCATTATCAATTTCAAAAGAAATAGCGCTGGAACAGACACCAGATGTTTTATATACCATAATTATAACCTCCTGTAAAAATGAAATCTGAATTGCATGTCGCGGGATATTACCTGTGAACAACAGCCAAATCCATACCTCAGTATATCAGAAAGGAAAAAAAGTTTCCATATAAACAAAACATTTGTTATAATATTGCTGTAAATTAATTGTTGTGCTTTATTAACAGCAACGAATGATCAACATTACAGATAGAAACCACAATGAGGAGACAATAATATGAAACGAATTGGAATTATCGGTGCTATGGAAGTAGAAGTAGCCAGCCTTAAAGAAAAGATGAAAGATGTACAGATCACACGCAAAGCCTCCATGGAATTTTACGCAGGAATACTTGAAGGCAAAAATGTAGTAGTAGTACGTTCCGGAATTGGAAAGATCAATGCGGCAGTATGTACACAGATCTTGATAGATGAATTCAAGGTAGAGGCAGTGATCAATACAGGAATAGCAGGAAGCCTGAATGCAGATATCAATATCGGAGATATTGTGATTTCCACTGACCTTGTGCATCATGACATGAATGCAGTTGCATTCGGATATCCTGTAGGACAGGTGCCGCAGATGGACGCATTTTCTTTCGAGAGTGATGAAGCACTTCGCAAAATTGCAGTTAAAGCCTGCAAAGATGTAAATCCTGATATTGAAGTATATGAAGGAAGAATTGCTTCAGGAGATCAGTTTGTTGCGGACCAGGCAGTCAAAGACCGTATTGTCAAAGACTTCGGGGCATATGCAGTAGAAATGGAAGGAGCATCTATTGCACATACAGCATACCTGAATCATATACCGTTCCTGGTAGTACGTGCAATTTCCGACAAAGCAGACGGAAGCGCAGAGATGGATTATCCTACATTTGAGGCAATGGCAGCAGAACACAGTGTCAAAATGACCCTTCGTATCCTGAAAGACATTCAGGATTAATCTGCACACAGGAAAAAACGGTGCATAAACTATTATAGAATGCAGAAAGAACAGGAGTCGTTCCATGTATTATGATGAATTCTTTCCATTTTATAAAGTATATGCTGCACCGGGATTTTATAGTGGAGAAAGAATACAGGAGCGGGAATTTGCGCTTATGAAATCTTTCTATCCGGAGACTGCCAGAAAAATCCAGCAGAAAGTTGAAGAAGAATGCCAGCTGCTGGATTATGAGGGAAGCCGCCTTTATGATGAATATCCGGATAAATTTATGATGCACCAGCTGTTCAGCCATATCAAAAAGGAAATGCAGGGAGAACTGGAGACCCAGGAGATATCAGATGCATTTCTGGATGACCTGATCCAGGTGATCCTTTATCAGGAAATATCCAGGAGAAGATGCAGACGCAGAAGGTGCAGAGGATACTGAAAATCAGTAACAGAAAGAATTTGATGAATGAAAACATTACAGAATTTTTTAGAAGAACAATTTAATGACGGAATGATGCTTGCTGTGCTGAGCGGCCAGAGAAACAAAGACAAAGATACTCCGACCAAAGTCCGGATTCGTCCGATAGAAATAAAAGGGGAGATATGTTATCAGGCAACAGCCACAGTAGGAACAAAAGCAGTTCACAAAAATTATACAGCTGATGAAGTAAAAGACTATATAAAAGACAGTCTCGAAAACGGTTTTTCTCAGCTGCAGATTCAGGGACAGAGCAGAGACGGAACTGTACTGGTGAGCAAAAAAGGCAGACAGACAATTAAAGTAAAACAACATCAGCCACTGGAACCTGTAAAAATCATGGCACATAACCGTGTGAAAAAATATATCCTCAGAGAAGGGGTACCGGTACCGTTTCTGACAGATCTTGGAGTGATGAACAAAGAAGGAAAAGTTCATCAGCCGGCTTATGATAAATTCAGACAGATCAACCGTTTTCTGGAATTTATAGAGGATATACTTCCGGCTCTTTCCAGAGAACGGGAGATTACTATTCTGGATTTCGGATGCGGTAAGTCATATCTGACTTTTGCAATGTATTACTATCTGAAAGAATTACAGAATTATGATGTTAAAATCATCGGACTGGACCTGAAAGAAGATGTGATCAGGAAGTGCAATAAGCTGGCACAGAAATATGGATATGAGAAACTTAAATTCCTTCATGGCGATATTGCAGATTATGAAGGTGTGCAGAAAGTGGACATGGTAGTAACGCTTCATGCCTGCGACAAAGCCACAGACTATGCACTTGCGAAAGCGGTGGAGTGGGATGCAGAAGTGATTCTTTCTGTACCCTGCTGTCAGCATGAACTGAACAGTCAGATAAAAAACGAACTTCTGGCACCTGTGCTGAAATACGGAATACTGAAAGAACGTATGTCGGCACTTATTACAGATGGAATTCGCGCAGAACTTCTGGAATCAAAAGGCTATCATACCCAGATACTTGAATTTATTGATATGGAACATACGCCGAAGAATCTTCTGATCCGTGCAGTAAAAACAGGTAAACCCCGGACATCAGCCGGTCTGAATAAACTGACAGAGGCTATTAATGGAAAACTTACCCTAGAAAAACTTTTGTACCCACAGGGACTGGCGGAAAAGAAAGGAGTATAGGAAACCATGAAAAAATTTCTTGGAAGGTTTTTGATACTTCTTATAGTTTTTGTGCTGGGAGTTGCAGGAACTGCGTTTCTGATGAATAATGAGACGACAGATGACAGATCAGATATGAATAATCCCACATTACCGGAAGTGATGGTTGATTTTGACGGAACCATCAGTAACCGTATGTACGGATACAGGCAGCAGATGGAAGCTGATTTTGTCAGAGACAGCGTGACACCTTTGGATACCACCAGAAAATTATCACTGGCCATCAATCCTTATGATTCAAAGGTAAAAAGTCTTTCCTATGAAATCAGAACATCAGACGGGACAAAGGTTCTTGAAAACAGAAAAATCAAAAAACTTAAAAACTCTGATAATTATCTGAGAGCAGATATAGAAATCAGTTCGGGAATGCTGATGAATCAGGAATATTCACTTCAGATCACGCTTGATACAGATAATGGAGATGCATATTACTATACAAGGCTGGTATCCCGTTCCTCTACGAATACGGCACAGTATGTACAGTTTGTGAGTGACTTTGCACAGATGTGCATGGACAAAAATTCCGCAGATAATCTGGCGGCTTATCTGGAATCAGCAGAAAGCAGTACAAGAAATTTTGCGGACATTTCCATTAAGTCACCACTTTCAGATATCAGCTGGGGAAATCTGAATCCGCAGATTTCCAAAAAAGGAATTCCTGTGATCAAAGATATCAATGAGACCACGGCAAGTATTTCTCTGGAATACGAAATTTCTGCAAAAGATGACAGTGGACAGACTGAATACTATAATGTTACAGAATTTTACAGAATGCGTTATACAGAATCGAGAATACGACTTCTTGATTTTGAACGTTCTGCAACACAGGTATTTGATCCAAATCTGTCTGTTATCAGTGACAGCGGACTTCTTCTGGGAGTGCGGGATAAAAATGTGGAAACTTTAACGAATGAAGCTGAAACAGTAACAGCATTCTGTCAGGATGGTGATCTGTGGTCCTATGCACCGGATACCGGAAAGTTTGTTAATATTTTTACTTTCAGGAAAAGTGATAACAGTGATATTCGTGATTCAAGAGTTGTACATGACATCAAGCTGCTGAGCGTGGAAGATGATGGAGATGTGAACTTCATGGTCCTTGGTTATATGAACCGTGGAATTCATGAGGGATACTGTGGTGTGGGAATTTATCATTACAGTAATGATCAGAATGTTGTAGAAGAAAAAGTATTTATACCGAGTACCAGATCTTATGAATTCCTGAAATCTGATCTCGGCACACTGTCATATGTCAGTAGTAATAATCAGCTGTTTCTGCTTCTTTCCGGCAAGCTTTATCAGATCAATATTGAGGAAGGCAATTATGAAATCCTTGAAGAAGGAATCAAAGAGAGTGAGTTTGCTGTTTCAGAAACAAATGCGCATGCAGCATGGCGGATCCAGGAGGGCGAGCATGCAGGACAGATCAGGGAGATTGATTTTGATTCTCTTGCGACCCGGGATATTGCACCAGATAACGGACAACAGCTGAGAATTCTTGGCTTTATGAATGAAGATATAGTTTATGGAACTGTTCAGGACGGAGATTCGCTGACCGATGAAAATGGTCATACAACAGAAGGAATTACAACACTGCGTATAGAAGGTTTTGACGGTACTGTAAAAAAGGAGTATCATCAGGATGGATTATATCTGACCAACGTGACAGTGGGAAGTTCACTGATTGAATTCAATCTGTCAGAAAAAACAGAAAATTCTTATACAGCAAAGAAAAATGACAACATTATGAACAACAGTTCAGAAGCAGTAGTTCAGGCATCTGTGGAACAGACAAGCTCAGACAGAAAGGGTGTAATGGTGCGGCTGGTATTCAGTGAGGCACCGGATTCAGACAAACCGCTGATCCTTCAGTCCAAGATGAAAAACGTCGGAGAAAGAACTGTGAAACTGCCTTCAGATGCTGTCAGTCAGGAAACCTATTATGTATATGTCCGTGGAGGTCTGGACAGTACATGGACAGATCCGGCACAGGCTGTTCTCAGGGCAGATGCAGGAACCGGTGTGGTTCTGAACCGTGAGCAGCAATATGTCTGGGAACGTGGAAATATGAAAACACAGCTGACGCTGAATACAGAGGATATTCCGGAAATCATAAGATCCGGTTCGTGGGACAAAGCTGCTCTTCAGGAGGGACTCGGGGACAAAGGAACAGTGATTGACCTTACGGGCTGTTCTCTGGAAAATGTTCTCTATGAAATCAGTGCACAGAGGGCTGTTGTTGCCAAGACAGGGGCAGATTCCAGCGTAGTAATTGTAGGATATGATGAGTACAACACATATCTTCTGGATCCGTCCACCCAGGAAGTAAAACCGTACGGAATGAATGACAGTACTGCACTTTTCCAGAAAGCAGGAAATGTATTTATTACGTATCTGGACAATAATCAAAAATAAATAGCAGGGGGACAAAACGTATGTTAAGCAAAAGCATTGCAAAATTAGTACAGTATGGAGTAGAAACAGGGCTTGTACCTGAGTGTGAAAAAAACTATACAGTAAACCTTCTTCTCGATGTTTTTAAAGAAGATGAGTATACAGAGCCGGAAGAGACATTTCATGCTGTTAATCTGGAGGAAACGCTGGATGAACTGCTCGATGAGGCAGTGAAAAGAAACCTGATCGAGGACAGCATTGTATATCGTGATCTTTTTGACACAAGAATCATGAACTGCCTGATGCCGAGACCTGCACAGGTTCAGAAAGAATTCTGGGACAAGTACAAAAACAGTCCGCAGGAAGCTACTGATTATTTTTATAAATTAAGTCAGGACAGCAACTATATCCGTCGTTATCGTGTTAAAAAAGATCAGAAATGGAAAGTGGACAGCCCATATGGAGAAATTGATATTACAATCAATCTTTCCAAACCAGAAAAAGATCCGAAGGCAATCGCAGCAGCCAGAAATGCAAAGGCAAGCAGTTATCCGAAATGTCTTCTGTGTCCTGAAAACGAAGGTTATGCAGGAAGAGTAAATCATCCTGCACGACAGAACCACAGAATTATCCCGATTACAATTAATGATACACCGTGGGGCTTCCAGTACTCTCCATATGTATATTACAATGAGCACTGTATTGTATTTAACAGCTGTCATACACCGATGAAGATTGAAAGAAATGCATTCATCAAACTGTTTGATTTTGTTAAACTTTTCCCGCATTATTTTCTTGGATCCAATGCTGACCTGCCAATCGTTGGAGGTTCTATCCTGAGCCACGATCATTTCCAGGGAGGTCATTATACTTTTGCAATGGCAAAAGCCGGGATAGAACAGCATGTGACTATTCCGGGCTATGAAGATGTGGAAGCAGGAATTGTAAAATGGCCGTTATCTGTTCTTCGTATCCGTCACAAAGATTCTGACAGGCTGGTAGATCTTGCCACTCATGTACTGGAAGTATGGAGAGGATATACTGATGAGGCTGCTTTTGTTTTTGCAGAAACAGATGGTGAACCACACAATACCATTACGCCTATTGCCCGCAAAGTCGGAGATATGTATGAACTGGATCTGACACTGAGAAACAATATTACAACAGAAGAGCATCCACTTGGTGTTTATCATCCGCATGCACAGTATCACCACATCAAAAAAGAAAATATCGGTCTGATTGAGGTTATGGGACTGGCTGTTCTTCCTGCCAGACTGAAAGAAGAGATGGAACTTCTGGAAGAATATATTCTGGAAGGCAAAGACATTGCTTCTGACGAAAAGATCGAGAAACATGCTGCATGGGCAAAGGAATTTCTTCCGAAATATCCGGACATCAACAAAGATAATGTTCATGAGATCCTTCAGAAAGAGATTGGAATTGTATTTACTCATGTACTGGAAGATGCTGGTGTATACAAATGCACACCGGAAGGCCGTCAGGCATTTATGAGATTTATTGAAAAACTGTAACTGTTCAGTACCTTACAGTTGCGAAAAACTTCAAACTTGCTGCATAGAATTATGAAAAAGACTCCGACTGAAATCAATCAGCCGGGGTCTTTCTGACTTTTGAGTTTTTTTGACACTGATCCGGACAGAAAAAATTTTACAGGAGTGCAACATTTCTGTGCTATGATGACATTAATATATAGAAGCATAAAATGATGCAAAAAGAAAGGAGGCCAATATGTTAAATAAAAAAATGATTTCTATAACAGCAGCAGCTATTCTGGCAATGACTCCTGCCATAGCTGTAAGGGCAGAAAGTGTATCACAGAATGAGAAAAGCACAGAAACAGAAGATACTGAAGAAGGTGCGGCAGAAGAAAAAGCAGCTGACACCGAACCGGTCAGCGGGATTGCTCATGCAGGAAGTTACGAGGAACTTTATAATGTGCTTCAGAAATGGCAGGAAAACGCATCCTCGGGAAACACCAATGCAAGAGTTATGATGATCGAAGAATCAGCCATGGATGCGGCTGCCAGCTCGGATACTGCGTCCTCGGACAGCATGGCTGCTTCAAAATCCGATGATCCGATCGACGCGGCATTCGACTATGATGAGACAGCAGCAGAAGGAGATTTTTCCTCCACAAACACACAGGAAGAGAATGTTGATGAAGCTGATATTGTCAGGACGGACGGCACTTATATTTATGCAATGGGAAGCAGAGGCAATGTACGGATCGTTGATGCAAAGTCCATGAAACTGGCAGGAGAAATCCCGGGAGAGAACAGTTCAGATTACAAAGAAATGTATGTTGACGGTGGATGTCTGCAGATCATCTGTCAGAAAGAAAGCTATATAACTTACAAAGATGAGCTGGAACTTCCATCTGCTGACAGCTCAGAAAGCATACGATCCAGTTACAGCGTGCCGATAATCACCGTTTCTGTGGAAACCTATGATATTACAGACAGAGCCAACCCGAAAAAAACAGGTACTTACCAGCAGGACGGATATTATCTTTCTTCGAGAAGAAATAATGGAAAATTATATCTTTTTACTTCTTATACACCGGATACAGGCAAAAATTCAGATCAGATCCAATACTATGTGCCAAGAACCAATGACGAATATATAGACTGTGACCATATTTATTTCCCTGTTGAAGATCCCTCAGAAGATTATTCCGGCAGCCAGATGGCATACCTGGTGGCTGGAGCAATTGCGGCAGAATATCCGGATAAAGCAACAGACATCATGGCTGTGGTCAGCGGTGCGGAGACTTTTTATGTCAGCGAAAATAACATATATTCAGCAGTGTCCGTATATAACCAGAAAGAAAACAGAACAGAGATCGTAAGGATCGGATACGAAAACGGTAAATTTAAAGATGGAAGTACAGGTTCTGTTTCCGGCGAACTGAATAATAGTTTTTCCATGGATGAATATGACGGAAATCTCAGGGTGGTCACTACAACGGAAAGCTGGGGAGATGACTACAGCGATTTTTCCAGAAGCAACGGTCTTTATGTCCTGAATAATAAGATGGAAACCATCGGAAAGATTGAAAATCTGGCAGAAGGTGAGGAGATAAAATCTGCCCGTTTCATGGGAAAAACAGGTTATTTTGTTACTTACAGAAACACAGATCCGCTTTTTGCAGTTGATCTTTCCGATCCGGAAGAACCGGAGATTCTGGGAGAACTGAAAATTACTGGATTTTCGGAGTATCTTCATTTTTATGGAGAAAATCAGCTGCTTGGAATCGGCTGGGAGACAGATCCTGATACAGGAAGCACAGAGGGGCTGAAATGTTCAATGTTTGATATCAGCGATCCGGCAGATATCAGAGAAACAGATCGTTTCGTACTGAAAGACACTTCTTTCTGTGATGCGCTCTCAAACTACAGATCGATACTTGTGGCACCGAAAAAAAATATTTTCGGATTTGCTTATGGTATGTTTGGAAGTTATAACAACAGTTACGACTCAGGCGAGCGATATTATTATGCGGTTTTTAATTACAGTGAAGATGAAGGATTTTTGCCGGCCACATATCTGAATCTGAACGACTGCGGACTTTTTGAAGACGGCATCAGTTACAGCGATTATCAGACTACGAGAGGCATTTACATTAAAGATGTATTTTATCTGGTAACACAGAACGGAATTGTCTCTTACGACATGAATGATGATTATTCTCAGTCTGATACATTAAAATGGAAAAAATAAGTATGCTGACCTTGCAGTAATCCGTTGAATAGTCTATACTAGAAAGCAATTGGATGAGAAAAGAAAACAGAGAGGTATAGATTATGAAGCTTACAACCGTAAGAGAGATTTACAAAGACAGAGAAAAATATCTGGATCAGGAAGTGACAGTAGGAGGATGGGTTCGCAGTGTACGTGGCTCCAAGGCTTTTGGATTTATCGTACTTCACGATGGAACATACTTTGAGACACTTCAGGTGGTTTACCATGATAATATGGAGAACTTTAACGAGATCAGCAAACTGAATGTAGGTGCTGCCATCATCGTAAAGGGTACTCTGGTTGCAACACCGGAAGCTAAACAGCCATTTGAGATCCAGGCAACAGAAGTACAGGTAGAGGGCGCATCTGCACCGGATTACCCGCTTCAGAAGAAACGTCATACACTTGAGTATCTGAGAACAATGACACATTTAAGACCGAGAACAAATACGTTCCAGGCAGTTTTCCGTGTACGTTCTCTTTGTGCATATGCTATTCACAAATTTTTCCAGGAAAAAGGATTTGTTTACGTTCATACTCCACTGATCACAGGAAGTGACTGTGAGGGCGCAGGAGAAATGTTCCAGGTAACAACCCTTGATATGAAAAATCCTCCGCTGAACGAGGACGGCAGTGTTGATTACAGCCAGGATTTCTTCGGAAAAGAGACAAACCTGACAGTAAGTGGTCAGCTGAATGGTGAGACATATGCGCAGGCATTCCGTAATATTTATACATTCGGACCGACTTTCCGTGCCGAGAATTCCAACACTACACGTCATGCTGCAGAATTCTGGATGATCGAGCCGGAATGTGCATTTGCAGACCTTGATGATAATATGGATCTGGCTGAGGAGATGCTTAAATACATTATCCGCTATGTACTTGAGAATGCACCGGAAGAGATGAATTTCTTCAATTCATTTATTGACAAGGGACTGCTGGATCGCCTGAACCATGTGGTAAATTCTGAATTCGGTCATGTAACATATACAGAAGCTGTCGAACTTCTGGAGAAAAACAACGACAAATTTGATTATAAGGTATTCTGGGGCTGCGATCTTCAGACGGAGCATGAGCGCTATCTGACAGAGCAGATCTTCAAGAAACCAGTATTTGTAACAGATTATCCGAAGGAGATTAAGGCCTTCTACATGAAACAGAACGAAGATGGCAAGACTGTTGCAGCTATGGACTGTCTGGTACCTGGAATCGGTGAGATCATTGGAGGAAGCCAGAGAGAGGACGACTACGACAAGCTGAAAACACGTATGGACGAGCTTGGACTGAAAGCAGAAGATTATCAGTTCTATATGGATCTTCGTAAATATGGTTCTACCCGTCATTCCGGATATGGTCTTGGATTTGAGCGTTGTGTCATGTATCTGACAGGTATGGGAAATATCCGTGACGTAATCCCATTCCCGAGAACTGTAAACAACTGTGATTTATAAGGAGTAATTACTGAATGATAAGATTTATTCATCTTGCAGATGTACATCTGGGGGCAGTACCTGACAGGGGCTGCCCGTGGAGTCATGAGCGGGAAGAAGAAATCTGGGACACATTCCGCCGGGTCATTGCGGGCATCCGCAAGAATCCGGTGGATTTGTTATTTATAGCCGGAGATCTTTTTCACCGTCAGCCGCTTCCTGGTGAACTGGAAGAGGTGAACAGTCTTTTTGCGTCCATTCCGGACACAAGAGTTTTTCTGATGGCGGGAAGTCATGATTATATCCGAAAAGAATCTTTTTACAAAGATTTCAGGTGGGAATCAAATGTGACCTTTTTCAGGGGAGAAACACCGGAATGTGTGGAAATCCCCGAAAAAAATGTTTTTGTGTATGGGATGAGCTATGAGCACCCGGAGATTTCCGAGCCTGTATATAACAGTATGAGACCTCAGCAGAAACCCGGCTTTCATGTTCTGCTTGCGCATGGAGGCGATGAGAGTCATATTCCAATGGATTTTACGGCCCTGTCAAAAGCAGGATTTGATTATCTTGCGTTGGGATATTACCATTCACCGCAGATTATCATGAGAGACCGGGCATTGTATGCGGGGGCACTGGAACCTACAGACAGTAATGATACGGGGGAACATGGGTTTATAGAAGGCGAATATGAACAGGGAATACTGAAGACAAGACTGGTTCCTTTTGCCTGCCGTTCTTATCAGAACCTTGTGCTGACAGTGAGGGAAGAATCAAGTCAGTATTCACTGGAAGAAATGCTTCGTAACGATATCATGAAACGTGGCGGAAAAAATATGTACAGAATCGTTATCAGGGGCAGACGTTCGCCGGAAACACGTTTTCTTGGTGAGCGGTTGAAAAATATGGGAAATATTGTGGAAGTTCTCGATGAGTCCAGGCCATCCTATGATCTTGGGGAACTGCGGCGGAAATACCGTGGTACACTGATCGGTGATTATATTGAATACTTCCGGCAAAAAGAAGACTCAGTCGTGGAGCAGAAAGCTCTGTATCACGGCTTGCAGGCTCTTCTGGATGCAGCGGTGTTTACGGGAGACAGGAAAAAATGAAAATCAATCGTGTGGAAATAAAAGAATACGGCAGATTCCACAACCGTACGCTTGAGTTTGCAGAGGGACTGAATGTATTGCCAGGAATCAGAAAAGAAGAGCAGATGGCAATACATGCTTTTATCAGACAGATGCTTTATGGAAGACCAAAATCCCAGACAGGACAGACAGAAAAAGAAGCTGTTGGTGAAGGTATCATCTGGTTTGAAGCCGGTGGAAAGAAGTTCCGGCTTACCAGAAGCTTCACGGAAACAGAAGATACAGGAGAACTGTTCTGCGAGACAAGTGGAGAAATACTGAATGCACAGCAGGACAAAATAGACAGTGTGCTTGGTGATATCAGTGAGAGTATATTTGACAATGCAGTTTATGTTACAGCGCTGAAAAATCCATCCGGTCCTTCGTTGGTACGAGAGGTACAGAATTACATTAAAGGTTCTGTTGGAACAGGTGACGGGAAGTTGGAACTGGGGCGTACCATGCAGATGCTCAAAATGTCGAGAAAAGGTTACCAGGTACAGATGGAGCGTGACCGCAAAGCACAGACAGAGCAGCAGAAGCTGCTGGTTGGAGAAATGAAAAAGCTCCGCCGGGAAGCAGAGGATCTGGAAGAAGAGAAAGAACAGATACGCTCACAGGAGACTTCTCTCCGGATGACAGAGGCGGATAATGGAGAAAATATTCTCGATGAAAAAATCGCCGGACTTGAGAGGAAGAATTTTATTCAGACTACTGTGCTGATCATGACGATCCTGCTGACTTTTGCAGGTGCACTGATTCTTGCAATGCAGATGCAAAGACCGATATGGGCTGTGACAGTGGCGGCTGCGGGAATTCTGATTTCTCTGGCTGAAGGCGGTTTTCAGATGGGGACAGTGCGTGAACTTGAAAAAAGAAAGAGATATCGTAAGCGATGGCTGAACCGTCAGGGTAAACTTAAAGAGAGCAGGGAAATTCTGGATGAAGAACAGAAAGAAAAAATAACTGCAATCACAAACCTTATGGAAGAGCACCAGGAGGCACAGGAGCATGCGCACATTCCACTTGCGGAGGAACTTGAGATAGATTCCCTGAATCTTGCCATAGACACTATAAACAGGCTCTCAGGACGTATATGGAACCGCCTGGGAGAAGACATGCTTGCAAAGGCATCTGAGATTCTTAATGATGTGACAGCAGGGAAATGCCGGGAGATCATTTTTGACACAGGTTCTCATGTCAGTATTCATGCAGGAGAGGAAGAAATCCCGATCGAAAAACTTAACAGGGGAATGCTGGGGCTTTTGTATTTTGCATTCTGCATGGCAGCAGGGACTGTAATGGCAGGGGAAGAAGAACTGCCTGTTATGATGGAAGATATATTCGGCATGTTCGGACAGGAACAGTTTCTGGCTGTTATGGGCTGGCTGGCAGTTTCAGGACGTCAGACTGCTGTATGTATCAGTCATACAGAAGAAGTGGAACTACTTCAGAAAGCAGGAATATCCTGTACTATATTATAAGACAATAAAAAGGCTGTTGTTTTACGGAGCACCGTAAGACAGCAGCCTTGTTACATATACGTGATTTATTTGTCGTAGCGTGCCATGTAATTGGTAACACAGCGTTTGATTCTGTCTACCGGGTTCAGCAGGTGGCTGACGGACATATCATGATTCAGGGTATCAATGATAAGAGCGATATATTTACTCATATCACAGCTGATATAATATGGCTTGGAAAGCAGGTCAGGAGTCTGATATACCAGGTTGGTTGTCAGCAGTTTGTCAAAGATACCGTCTTTGTATGCTTTGTCGAATTTGTCCATTCCATCAGTAAACAGACCGAATGTTGTGCAGATAAAGATTTTGCCTGCACCACGTGCTTTAAGAAGAGATGCGATCTCCAGGATACTCTTTCCGGAGGAGATCATATCATCAATAAGGATAACATCTTTGCCCTCAAGCTTAGGTCCGAGGAATTCATAAGCTGCGATCGGGTGACGACCGTTCACACGTCTGCTGTAATCGAGACGTCTGTAGTACATACCCATATCAACACCGAGGACGTTGGCAAGGTAGATTGCTCTGCGCATGCTTCCTTCGTCAGGACTGATGATCATGAAGTTGTCATTGTCAATATGAAGACCGTCTACATTGTTAAGAAGGGCTTTCAGGAACTGATAAGCCGGTTGGATTGTTTCAAATCCGTGAAGCGGAGTAGCGTTCTGTACACGTGCATCGTGAGCATCAAAAGTGATGATATTCTCAACGCCCATTTTTGTGAGTTCCTGGAGTGCGGAAGCACAGTCAAGGGATTCACGTCCGACACGTTTGCTCTGGCGGCTCTCATAGAGATAAGGCATGATAACGTTAACTCTGCGGGCTTTGCCTCCGATAGCTGCAATTGCACGTTTCAGATCCTGGAAATGGTCATCCGGGGACATGAGGTTTGTGAATCCGCTCATTGTATAAGTCATGCTGTGGTTGCATACATCAACCATAAGATAGATATCATCACCACGTACAGATTCGGAAATCTCACCTTTACCTTCACCGGAACCGAAACGTGGAGTCTTTACATCTACGATATAGGAATCTCTGCGATATCCTTCAAATGCAAATGAATTGATCTCGTCATGCTCACGTTCGTTTCGCCATTTTACAAGCCACTCATTAACCTTTTCGCCAAGCGGACGGCAGCTCTCAAGCGGGATAAGACCAAGTCTTCCTACCGGGAGTGTGGTTAATTCTTTCGTGCTTTCCTGTGCCATTATTAAATTCCTCCTTGTTCTGAGATGTTATCTTGAAAATACTTTCTGAATACGAATATCATTGCCGATCAGTTTTATCATCTGATAATTACTTGCAATCCTCGAGAAAGTCCTTTCTGAATAAGTGGAAGAAAAATCTTCCAGTTTCAGATTGGTCGAAATGATCGTGGATTTTCGACGGGCAATGCGTTCGTTAATACATAAAAATAACTGAGAGGATACAAAACTGTTGGTCAGTTCTGTTCCAAGGTCATCAATGATCAGAAGATCACAGTCCAAAATAAATTCTTCTCCCGGATCTGTCTCTGATTTTCTTGAAAAGGCTGTCTGAGCAAGTCTGTCAAACAGATCAAATGCGGAAAAATAGAGAACGCAGTGGGAGCTTTCCAGAAGGTCATGGGCAATACAGTGTGAAAGAAAGGTCTTTCCGACACCTGTACTTCCATATAAAAAGAGATTCTGGAAACGGGAATCAAAATCCCTCACGAAGTTCCGTGCCATGTCATAGGCTCTTTTTGCGGTATCGCGGGCCGTCAGACCGGTTGCTTCGTTTTTCATTGTATCAGAATACCATTCAAAAGAAAAGTGGTCAAAATTTTCTTTTTGAAGAATTTCTGCAAGATTTGACTGCGTATAAAGCAGTTCAATCTCTGCTTTTTTGAAACAGGCACATTTGTTCCCATCTATATAACCTGTATCCTGGCAGGCAGGACAGAAATAATGGGGTTCCAGATAATCGGCAGGGAAATCGTTTTTCAGAAGAAGCGCGGTACGTTCTGCAGCGAGAGCGGCAACTTCTTCTTTAAGTTCGTCCACGCTCCCTGGCTTTCCGGAGAGCATGGAGCGAATTCTTTCGGCACTTAAGCCTGCCACTGTCTGGTCGATTTCCAGAAGCCGTGGAACCTTTGCAAATGCTTCTCTGCGATGCTCCTCCAGTACATGCTGAACCTGGGACTGTCTGCGGCTGTATTCCCGCATAATGATATCATATTGAAAATTCTGTAAAGCCACAAATATTCTCCTTTACTGATTAAGAAGATGCTTTTCATATTCATCAAAGTTGTATTCCCGCTGTTGGAAATTATTGAAGCGGTTTCCGGAAGAAGGCTGCTGTGCAGGCCTGGAGGCCTTTTTGCTCTGAACACGTCTGCGGTGTTCGGAATCCAGAGTCTGGATATCTTCCAGGGTTTTGACTTCTTTTTTCTTCCACCCTTCCAGAATCTTGTCTGCATACTGAAAACTTGCCTGGCCTGTCTGCAGTACAGTACGGTTACAGGCTTCCTGAATGATTTCTACAGAAAAACCATAAGTTTTGAGCCAGGTATCCATCAGACTGATCTCGGTATCTACGGGATTTCGGTTGGTGATGCCGAGAGATTTGAGGATAGAAAAATATTCCCGTGTATACCGGGAGCCGGATTTCTTGGCTTCCTCGACGGAAGTGATGCCTTCCTGAGTCCAGGCAAGGGCAACTGTTTCAATATATCGAATGCTTTTGTGATTGCGGCTTACACAATACTCTATCAGATATTCGATAAGATCAGCAGGCATTCCAAGTCCGTCATAGAAAAACAGGATCTTCTGTATCTCTGTGGGTGAAAGTGCCTTGCCAAGGTACTGTTCTGCTATGTACAAAAGCTGTATGATGTCTTCGTTCTGTTTCAGTTCATTTACTCTGTCAGGAGTCAGCGGTTCCGGTTTAAAAGAACGTATAGGTTCAGGAACAGATTCAGGTAAAGGTGCCGGATCGTCTGCCGGCTGTTTTCCGGGTTCAGTGAAACTGATTCCGCAGAGTTTCCTGTTATCTGTAAAATCAAGAGAAAGAAGCCCCTGCTTTGACCAGTATTTCAGGGCACGCAAAATATCCCTCTCAGTACAGAGAAGGCGGTCGGCCATCTGCTCCAGGCTGAAAGAAGCCGGCCCGGTGGAGAGTGCACGCAGAAGATAAATATACACTTTTACAAATTCTCCGTTAGCTTCCGGCATGTAATTATCAATAAAGGTATTGGATAAAAGGGTAACCCCGGACTGTAATGAATTTTGTAAGGTGATCATTGCCATGTAAAAACGCTCACTTTCTCATAAAAAAGTTACTGTCTGCTTTATTCACAGTAACTGTAAACATTCTGATTTGGAACACTTGGATTATAGCACAAGATTTTTCAAATGAGAATAGGATTTTTTCTGTGAAAAGTTTCCACAAAAGAAATGTGGATAATGTGGATAATGTGGAAAGCATTTTATTTTCATAATTATCGGTAAACCTCAAAAATCTCGATTTTTGTTGAATTAATGCGAAAAATCATGTCGCATAATGGAAAATTATGTAAATCAATTATGTAAAAAAAATCCACATGCCACACACTATGAAAAATGTGTATAAACATGTGGATAATGTGGATAACTTACTTTCCGAGGAGCTGTTCGCCAATGTTTACAACGTCTCCGGCTCCCATAGTTATCAACAGGTCGCCCTGTGTACAATTTTCAAGAAGAAAATTTTCGATTTCATCAAAAGTAGGGAAATATTCACATGGGGTTCCCAGTTTTACGATCTCTTCCTGAAGATTTCGGGAAGAAATTCCAAGATTATCGGTTTCACGTGCTGCGTAGATATCAGCTAGTACAACATGATCTGCAAGTGTGAGGGCTTCTGCGAATTCAGGCATCAGAGCCTTGGTACGTGTGTAGGTATGAGGCTGAAAAACACACCAGATCTTTTTGTGTGGATAATTGGCTGCAGCTTTAAGAGTAGCTTTGATCTCTGTAGGATGATGAGCGTAATCATCAATTATGGTAACTCCTCCGACCTCTCCCTTATACTGGAAACGACGGTCTGTACCGGTGAATTCCCGGAGACCTTCCAGGATAATATCAGCAGAAAGTCCGAGAAGCTGTCCGACTGCAACAGAAGCCAGGGCATTGGAAACATTGTGGATTCCGGGAACTTTCAGGGAACAGGTGCCAAGCTCCTCGCCATTATGCAGCACTGTAAAAGAAGCATGGCCAAATTCATTATATACAATGTGGTCAGCTGTGTAATCGGCAGGATTTTCAAGGCTGTAGGTAATTACTTTGCAGGAAAGCCCCTCTGTGATTTTCTGATATTCCGGAGTATCTGCATTAATGACAAGAGCACCGTCATCAGGAAGAAGTTCTGCAAATTTGCGGAAAGAATGACGAATATCATCAATATCTTTGAAGAAATCCAGATGATCGGCATCCATATTAAGGATTACGCTGATCTTCGGGAAAAAGCTCAGAAAACTGTTTGTATATTCACAGGCTTCTGTAAGGAAAGTTTCCGACTGACCCACACGTATGTTTCCTCCGATTGCAGGAAGGATCCCGCCTACACTGATGGTAGGATCACATTCGCCTTTCAGAAGAATATGGGAGATCATGGAAGTTGTTGTTGTTTTTCCATGAGTTCCGGAAACAGCCACAGGAGTATCGTAGTTGCGCATGATCTGTCCGAGAAGTTCAGCTCTTGTGAGCATAGGAAGACCTTTTTCTTTTGCACAGGCAAATTCCGGATTGTCCGGGTGGATTGCAGCGGTATAAACAACTACCTGAACAGAGTCTTTAATATTGGAAGCACGCTGTCCATAATAAACAGTTGCACCTTTCTGCTCAAGAGTTCTGGTAAGCGGACTTTCTTTTGCGTCTGAGCCGGAAACCGTGAATCCCTCTTCCAGAAGAATTTCGGCCAGACCGCTCATACTGATACCGCCGATACCGATAAAATGTACGGCGAGTGGTTTATGAAAATCTATATGATACATAGTATAATCTCCTCTCTTTAAGTGGTTTTATTATACATCTATCAGGAAAAAATGAAAAGTGTTACTTTATTGTTAATTTTTGTAACTGTTCACGGGTAATATCCCGCGAGGTGTTTTGCCATGAATATGGCAAAATCCCGAGACATACGGGGCAAAATCCCATCACCGAAGGTGATTGGGAATGGATTTTGACCAAGTTGCTGTGAACGGAGTGAACAGTAACAATTTTTGTAATTTTTCTTAAAAATATAGAAGTGCAAATGATATAAAAATCGATACATAAAAATGTGCAAAATATACAAAAAATAATATGCGACGTTTTTTAAACATACCAAAAACGTGTGCAATAAAAATAAAAAAAAGAAAATATAAACGAAAAAATTGTGAAAAATGTTCACTAATTATGTAAAGTATGATATAATGAAAAATCATAACATACAAGAGGTGAGTGCATGATGATTAAAAAAGAAATGATTGCCATGCTATTAGCTGGCGGTCAGGGCAGCAGACTGGGAGTTTTAACAGAAAAGGTTGCAAAACCGGCTGTCGCTTTTGGGGGAAAGTACAGAATCATAGATTTCCCCTTAAGTAACTGCATTAATTCGGGCATCGATACAGTAGGAGTCCTGACGCAGTATCAGCCTCTGCGTCTGAATACACATATCGGAATAGGTATTCCGTGGGATCTGGACAGGAATGAGGGCGGTGTGACCGTACTTCCTCCTTATGAAAAGAGCACCAGCAGTGAATGGTATACAGGAACTGCGAATGCTATTTATCAGAATCTGGATTATATGGAACAGTACAATCCGGATTACGTTCTGATTTTGTCCGGGGACCATATTTATAAGATGGATTATGAAGTCATGCTGAATTTCCATAAGGCAAATAAGGCAGATATTACGATCGCCTGTATGCCGGTTCCTATTGAAGAGGCAAGCCGTTTCGGAATCATGGTGACGGATGACAGCGCACGTGTGACAGAGTTTGAAGAAAAACCTGAAAAGCCGAGCAGTAACCTGGCTTCCATGGGAATCTACATATTCAGCTGGCCGGTGCTTAAAGAGGCACTGATTGCACTGAAAAACCAGTCCAACTGTGACTTCGGTAAACATATCCTTCCTTATTGTAAAGACAAAGGAAGCAGACTTTTTGCATATGAATATAACGGCTACTGGAAAGATGTAGGAACACTTGGTTCTTACTGGGAAGCCAATATGGAACTGATCGATATCATTCCGGAGTTCAATTTGTATGAAGAATTCTGGAAAATATATACAAAAGGTGACATTATTCCACCACAGTATATTTCCGAGGAAGCTGTTACAGACAGATGTCTGATCGGAGAGGGTGCTGAAATATACGGAGAAGTACACCATTCAGTGATTGGCCCGAATGTTATTATCGAAAAAGGCGCTGTGATCAATGATTCCATTATCATGCGCAATACAGTGATCGGTGAGAACACGATCATGGAGAAAGCAATTATAGCAGAAGATGTTACCATAGGTAAAAATGTCACCATTGGATGTGGAGAAGAAGCGGTAAATGTACTGAAACCTGCAGTATACTCCTTTGGTCTTGCTACTGTCGGCGAGGGCAGTGTGATTCCGGATAATGTCAAGATTGGAAAGAACACGGCAATATCCGGCATAACAAAAACGGAAAATTATCCGGGAGGAATTCTGGCCAGCGGACAGGTAATCAAGGTGAAGGATGGTGAGCAGGCATGAGAGCGATTGGAATTATTCTGGCCGGCGGTAACAACAGCCGAATGAGAGAACTTTCTAATAAAAGAGCGATTGCAGCAATGCCGGTGGCAGGAAGCTATCGCAGTATAGATTTTGCACTGAGTAATATGGCAAATTCCCACATACAGAAAGTGGCAGTACTGACACAGTACAATGCACGTTCACTGAATGAACATTTAAGCTCTTCCAAGTGGTGGGATTTCGGACGAAAACAGGGTGGCCTTTTTGTTTTTACTCCGACAATAACCAAGAACAACAGTCTCTGGTATCAGGGAACAGCTGACGCGATTTATCAGAATATAGATTTCCTTAAGAACAGCCATGAACCATATGCGGTGATCGCATCCGGTGACTGTATTTATAAGATGGATTACAATAAGGTCCTGGAATATCATATTGCGAAACGTGCGGATATTACAGTTGTATGTACTACATGCAAAGATCAGAAAGAAGTAGAACGATTTGGCGTCCTGAGAATGAATGATGACTGCAGAATAGAAGAATTTGAAGAAAAACCAATAGTTTCTTCCTATAATACAATATCTACAGGAATTTATGTCATCAGAAGAAGACAGCTGATCGAACTGATCGAGAGAGCAGCGCAGGAAGACAGACATGATTTTGTCAATGATATACTGATTCGCTATAAGAACCTCAAAAGAATCTATGGTTACAAAATTGATACATACTGGAGCAATATTTCCACAGCGGAAGCTTATTACAGAACAAACATGGCGTTCCTGCAGCCGGAGATACGGAATTATTTCTTCAGACAGGGACCGGCGATCAAAACGAAGATCGATGATCTTCCACCAGCCAAGTATAATCCCGGTGCAGTTGTGAAAAACAGTCTGGTAGCCAGTGGCTGTATTATAAACGGCACAGTTGAGAACTCAGTTCTTTTCAAGGATGTTTATATAGGAAATAACTGCGTCATTCGTAATTCTGTAATACTGAATGATGTATATATTGGAGATAATACTCATATTGAGAACTGTATTGTTGAAAGCAGGGATACCATCAGGGCTAATTCGGATTACCGAAGTGAGGACGGAATCCGTATTGTGGTAGAGAAAAACGAACGCTATATGCTATAAAAGATTAAGGAAAGGTTATTACCGGTCGTTGCGGCGGCTGTTTTATAACACGTATGAAAATGAAAGGGGCAGGCAAGATGAATATTACAGATGTACGAGTTAGAAAGGTTGCAAAAGAAGGCAAGATGAAGGCAGTTGTTTCTATCACAATTGATGATGAATTTGTAGTTCATGATATCAAAGTGATCGAAGGAGAGAAGGGACTGTTCATTGCAATGCCGAGCCGTAAGGCGACAGACGGAGAATATCGGGACATTGCACATCCGATCAACTCTGGTACAAGAGACAAGATTCAGACCCTGATTATAGATAAATATCAGGAAATGCTTGCAGCAGAGCCGGAAGAGGCAGAAGCTGTAGCTGAATAGGTTAAAAATGTAATAGGGGGTTACTTGTAATAAACAAGGACTCGTATGAATCCGGCTGTGAAAAATTAAATTTCACGGCCGGATTTTTTCCGTGACCAGGCTGTAGATAGATATAAATGTTACATGAATGTTACAAAAATAAAATAAAAGTATTGATTTTCTGCTGAGATGTGTTATACTTAACCTTACAAAAAAGTTAAGAGGTGTATATATGAAGATGAAAAAAGTCCTTACCCTGTTACTTGCAGGTGCTCTGACATTTTCCATGGGGACAAGCGTATTTGCATCCACAGAAGATGAGATTGCAGCGGCACAGGCGCAGAAACAGGAGGCACAGGCAGGACTTGCACAGGCGCAGGCAAATATCAGTGGTCTGGAAAGCAAGAAACAGGAATTGGAATCCTACCTGGCAGAACTGGATTCACAATATAATGAACTTACAGATGCAGTTTCCGAGCTCAGTACACAGGCAGCAGAGAAGGAAGAAGAACTGAAAAATGTTCAGGCTGAACTGGAAACAGCAAAGAAAACAGCAGAAGAGCAGTATCAGTCCATGAAGATCCGTATTCAGTATATGTACGAAAATGGTGGAAGTTCTATGCTGGAGATGCTTCTGGGATCACAGAATCTTTCAGATTTTATCAATCAGGTAAATAATATTTCTTCTATTTCCACATATGACAGAAATATGCTGAAGAAATATGAAGAGACACAGCAGACGATCAAGGAACAGGAAACAAAGGTTGAAGAGGAATCTGCTTCTATCAATACTTTACTCAATGAGAAGAGTACAAAGCAACAGGAAGTACAGAATCTTGTTGCGACAACCAATGACAATATTTCTTCTTATGTAAGTCAGATCAGTGCAAGCCAGGAAGAGGCAAGTGCCCTGATGGCAGAAGTAAATAATGCAGATAACAGTATTTCACAGTTGATGGCACAGGCTGAGCAGGAAAAAGCAGCTGCAGAAGCAGCGGCAGCAGAGGAAGCTGCACAGGCAGAAGCTTCTTCTGAGGCAGCAGAAGAGAATTATGATGAAACTTCAGACACTGAGAATACTGATTCCGAAAGCAGTGCAGAAGACAGTACAGGCACAGCTGATGACAGTGCTTATACAGAAGATGCCACAGAAACACCGGAAGAAACCGTAACAGAGGACAGCAGTGATGCATCACAGAATACAGGAAGTACTGATTCTTCTGAAAGCACTTCTTCTGAGGACACATCTTCCGAAACTTCCAGTTCCGGTCAGGGAAAATATCTCGGTACTTTCAAACTGACAGGATATTGTAACTGCGCACAGTGCTGCGGAACAGCAGGAAATGCAACAGCAAGTGGTACGATGCCGGTTGCAGGACGTACAGTAGCAATGGCAGGAGTACCGTTTGGAACACAGCTTCTGATCAACGGAAATGTATATACAGTAGAAGATCTGGGAACTCCGTATGGGCATGTTGATATTTACTGTAGCAGTCACAGCGAGGCACTGAGCTTCGGACTGCAGTATGCGGAAGTATATCAGTTGAATTAAAAAATAAACGACAGCAGGCTTTCGGGCCTGCTGTTTTTTGCGTTATAAGGAGATTGAAGCATCGATTTAGCGATTTGTTGTGAATTCCGATGCCAGATTTAGCGATAAATTGAGATTGAGGCATCGATTTAGCGATTTATTGTGAATTCCGATGCCAGATTTAGCGATAAATTGAGATTAAGGCATCGAATTAAGAAGTTATGCTGAATTCCGATGCCAGATTTAGCGATAAATTGAGATTAAGGCATCGATTTAAGAGGTTATGCTGAATTCCGATGCTGAAGGTCTCATGATAGAGTACAATAAAAGAATATCAGAGATATGGAGTGCCAGGAATATCCGGGTAGGAGCCCATACCAATAAGAAGTTCCAGTCCGACCTGACGGGCTTCCAGCACAGCGGCTTTGACAGCACTGGCATCACCGGAAATTCCGAGGATAACTTCGTTGGAATGACTGGTGCCGATACTTGGGGTCATGTAGCAGGTAATATTTACTGCGGAAGCTTTCATGGCAGTGTCTGCCATAACAAGTCCGATGGCAGCAGGGGAACCTGCCATAAAGCCGAAGGCCTCCCCGGGAACAGCCTGGAAAGCTTTGGCAAGGGCCTGTCCCGCACTGGCAGAATAAGTAAATTCCAGATGGCCGGATTCACTGATATAAAGTTCTCCAGCATTTTTCTTTGTTAATTCCAGTGCCAGATCAATGGCATGCCTTACATCAGAAACATCATTCCCACCGATCACGATATAATTGCCGTGACCGCCCCAGCCTTTGGTATCGCGGGGAAATTCGATAGAAAGAACTTCTGTGTTAGTGGCTTTTACTGCATCGTCAATTGCGGTGATCTGTCCTGCGGCTCCGGTTCTGGAACTGAACAGGCCAAGAGCGTGGTACTTTGTACCGACATTCATCTGCGCAAGCAGCGTATCATCAATTCCGGAGATTACAAGTCCGATGGTGTCCAGAACCGTAGTTCCTACAAATTCAGTTCGGGTACAGTACGTGCTGATATTTTTTACATCATTTATATTCATGGAAAACTCCTTTTACGATTTTTCTGATATGATGATTATAATATAGCGTAACGAGTGAGGAATTTCAACGAATTTTGACCAGGTTGTTGCAAACAGTAATTACAGGCAGAAAGGACTGACAGATGAGATTATTATTCAGACAGAGATTTTTTTCATGGTTTGACAGTTATGATATTTATGATGATACAGAAGAGAAGGTATACGAGGTAAAAGGACAGCTTGCATGGGGACACTGCCTGAAAATTTTTGATGCAAACGGTCAGGAAGTCGGTATGGTCAAAGAAAAAGTGCTGACATTGCTGCCGAAATTTGAACTGTATGAGAATGACGCGCATCTCGCAGCAAGAATGTAGCGGCATTCTTGAATGGAAGCATTCAGAAAGAATTTACATTGTTTACTCCACGTTATGATATTGATTTTAACGGATGGTATGTCGAGGGAAGTATTATGGAGTGGGATTATTCCATTGCAGACGAAGATGGAAATCTGGTCGCAACAGTGGATAAGGAGATCCTTCATATGACAGATACATATGTGCTGGACATTGAAAAGCCGGAAGATGCACTACATGTACTGATGTTTGTACTGGCAATTGATGCGGAAAAATGCTCGAGATCTTAAGCTGGGTTGTCGGGTGATTTGTTGAACGAATTCGATTGACTACAGTACAAAATGTGCTATAATGATTACAGAACATACTTTTGGCAGTATGTTTGATAAAACATAAGATAAAACTATATGCGAAGAGATTGCTGTGTTGCCAGAGCGGCAGTCTGAGAGCTGGAAAATACAACTGAATAGAAATACACAACAGAAAACACTTCTGAAGCACAAAAGATATCCGAAATACAAAAGACCTGAAAAGCACAAAGGATAAGCTGGCAGAATAAGTCAGATAATAAACGAAAAGCAGAGAAGTCTGCGGAACAAGATAAGTGTCGGGGAAAGATAAGCTGGTACAAAACCAGCTGCAGAAAACACAGAGTACTTGCAGGTTATGAAAGAAGATATCAAAGTTAGGAACAGTGCAGAGGAAAATGTAATAGGAACACAGCGTGAGAGAAATAAGCAGATCGTGCAGAAACTGACGATCATGAGCGATATATCAGATGTGAGATGACTCCCACCTGTAGGTGGCGAGCAACAAATCAGTATCAGTGGTGGGAGTCAATCTCCCATCTGATATAGCCTCCGGCAGGATTGCAGAGATGCGCAGAAGAAGTATGTCATGCATTGCATGACGCGCATCTCGCAGCAAGAATGCAGCGGCATTCTTGAATATAAAAAAAGGATTCCATAACAGGAATCCTCTCATGTAGTCGAAGTGACAGGATTTGAACCTGCGGCCTCTGCGTCCCGAACGCAGCGCTCTACCAAACTGAGCCACACTTCGTTATTTGATTTATTTGCTCAACGCAAGAGATATTATATTATAGTGATATGGAAATGTCAACAAGTTTTTTGAATTTTTTCAAAAAACTTGACAAAACTGTTGTAAAGATAATTATGAGTTGAAGCAGTTACATAAATTGATGTGAACAATAATATGAGTTACTGTTCACTCCGTTCACAGCAACTTGGTCAAAATCCATTCCAAATCACCTTCGGTGATGGGATTTTGCCCCGTATGTCTCGGGATTTTGCCATATTCATGGCAAAACACCTCGCGGAATATTATCTGTGAACAGTAATTAATATGATTCTTTGTCGAAATTTGCGATGAAAAAATATTGCCACAAAGTCAGCAGCTTGCTATAATAAAAGTATAAAAGCTGGTGAGTCTCCACCATAAAGAGAGAACCTAAAAAAGTCAGGGGCGAGAAATCGTCCCTCCTTTTTTATCTGAGGAGGAAAATGAAATTTTATCATATTTCAGATGGGTACATAGTATATCAATATGATTCCTGTTCCTGATAATGTTCTTATACCTATAGATATTAATAATGAAACAGATGTAAAATATAGACGATTATTGCAGAATCAGTACAAAGCAATAGCAGAAGATTCAGCATCAATCATTAAAACAGAAGAAAGGTTACGGCAATTGATTCTGACAGAGAATGATAAATTAACTGCTTATGATAAACAGATAAAAGAGCGTTGTTGTAATTTACAAGTGCTTGAAGACGCCTGTTGTCAGTACGAAAATAAAAATAAGGAGTAAAACTGGCGGAGGAGGTATATACGCCGGATATATGAGTAAAACATGAATAAAAAAATTACCATCTGCCTCGGTAAGGGCGGGCAGAGAGAAATGGCGGAATCTTTTGCCAGGCGAACTGGAGCGGAAATCGTTGAGAACCCGGGAGATTATCTGACGATCATGTTTGATTCCAGGGGAGTTTCCCTGGCTGGTTTTGGCCTGACATACCAGGGAGATTTTGAAAATATGCTGCACAGGGTCACAAACGGTCGCCTGCAGCATGAAATGCTGGTTCGGGCTGCGAAATCAGAAAAACCGGGACGCAGAGCCATAGATGCTACGGCAGGCATGGGTGAGGATGCCTTCCTTCTTGCAGCGCAGGGCTATGAAGTGACATTGTACGAGCAGAATCCGGTGATTGCAGCACTTCTGAAAGATGCACTCCGCCGTGCCAGAAAGAATATGATTCTGAAAGAAATAGCAGAGAGAATGAAACTCGTGGAGGGGAACAGTGTGGAATGTATGGAGAAGCAGCTTGATCCCGTAGATGTGATTTATCTTGATCCGATGTTTCCGGCCAGACAGAAATCAGGCCTGATCAACAAAAAACTCCAGCTTATTCAGAAACTGGAACCACCATGCTCTGCAGAGACAGATCTGTTTGATGCGGCGATTAAAGCCAATCCCTCCAAGATTATTGTGAAACGACCGTTGAAAAGTGAATTTCTTGCCGGAAGAAAACCATCTTATACTCTGAATGGCAAGGCTATCCGCTACGACTGTTATACCTGACAGATATAAACTAAAACAAAAAAAGAGCAAAACGTTCTACAGATGTGGGGAATGATTCTGAAATATAAATTAAGAAGAAAAAGATATTTTATTGTAGTCCTGCAAAGAAATTTTCAACAGGACACTGGAAGATCTCAGACAGTGCAATCAGTTCACTTACTTTAATGTTCATACGGTTGGTCTCCAGCTTGGCGTAAGTGCTTTTGGTGATCTGGATATCTTTGAGATTCAGTTTTGCAACGACCTGATCCTGCGTAAATCCACAGCGGTAGCGTTCTTTCTGAATGTTCTGACCGATATCCATATCCGGTCGGATTTTCTGCATATGTGATTCCTCTATTATATGATTTTTTTATTAGATTTTCGTAATAAAGAAACTTCTATGCATTGATGATAAGGAGGATTTCCTTTATAATGTTTCGTAATAAGGAAACATTGCAATGCAGAGGTGAGATGTGTTATGGGGAAGATAAAAGAACCGACGGGCATGCTTCTGAATGGGATATATGAGATGTTATACAGGGAAGAGATAACGCTGGAACTTGTGCTGGAATATTTTGAAAGAGAACATTATAAAGCAGAAGATCAGTCAGGTACATTAAAAGAATGGCTGTTACAGGGGTATTACAGCTGGAAGGAAGCCAGAATCATTGCCGGTGAGTGAGAAAAAGGTAAAGACCGCATGGCGGGGAAAACAGCAGGAATTTACCGATGTTTTTGCGCATACATATAAATGATAAAAAACAGGAGGTAACGGAGTGGCAGGTTATCGTCGTTTTGTTGCCTATATATATGAGTATCTGAAGGGGAAAAAAGGCGCAAACTGTGGTTTTGTGCGGGTGGAAGAACGGGAACATGTATGCAGAATGGAATTCCATATCCGCTGTGAGGGGCTGATTCCGGAGACCAGATGTGAAATGTATGGTTTTGTGAGAAATAAAGGACTTATGGACAGCAGCCTTCTGGGTCAGTGTATGACGCAAAAAGATAAAATGGAATATGTACTTGAAACAGATTCCAGAGATATGGGGACTAGAGGATTTGCGGCAGAAAAGCTTGCAGGTCTGATTTTGCTGACAGAAAATGGGGGATTTTTCGGAACTGAGTGGGATAATCAGCCCATACGGCCGGAAAATTTTCACCCTGTAGAGAAAAGTGAAAAACATACAGAAGTTTCAGAAACGGAACCAGATGAATCAGTTGCTGCAGACATTCAGGTACAGTCTGTGGAAGCACCTGCCGTTTCTGAATCCGCTCTAGCTGTGGAGCCAAATTCTGAATCTGACTCTGCCACCAATCCTGAACCAGCCCTGAATCCTGAACCAGCCCTGAAACCTGAATCAGATCTGCAATCTGAAGCAACATCTGAACAAATACCAAAGCAGAATGCGAATCAGTCCCTACGTCCCCTCCCGGGAACTCCCTGGGAAGCTTTTGAAGACGGAGAAATGACAGAATGCAGAAAAATTAATCTGGACGATCTGCGGGTATTTGGACGCAAAATCTGTATGTTGCGTAATAACCGATTTGTTCAGTATGGATATTATAATTTCGGACATCTTCTGGCATGCAGAAACCGCTCCGGTCAGTATATTCTGGGAATTCCGGGATGTTATGACCAACAGGAACGGTTTATGGCAAATATGTTTGGTTTCCCATATTTTAAAGACAGCCATCAGATCAGAGTGCCGAGAGGCAGAGGCGGATACTGGTACCGGTCAGTCGATGCCCCGGATTTCCACTAAAGGAATCGTCCTGAGAAGAATGTTGCGGAATTCTTCAAGTTCTTCCTGAGAGTAGCTGCTGAATCCAGGCTGCATGACTTCTTCAGAGTCCTTGTAAGCCTGGAGATAGTATGCTTTTGCACCCTTCAGCCACTGACCGATTGCTTCAAAATCCTGTCGGTTGTGCAGCTCACGCACAACGGTGGTACGGAATTCATAATCAACATTACTGTGAAGAAGAAAGTCAACGGTCTCCTGAACTGCCGCAAGATCCGGATGCATCAGCCCTGTAAGTGAACAGTAGTTATCAGGACAGGCTTTTATGTCAACGGCTGTCATCTGGATCAGATTTTGGGCGAAAAACTCCTTTATAATTTCCGGGTGTGTTCCATTAGTGTCCAATTTGACTGAATATCCAAGTGCACGTATCTGTCTGATAAAATCTTCAAGATCAGCACTGAGAGTAGGCTCGCCACCGGAAATGCAGACTCCTTCCAGAATCCCACGGCGTTTTTTTAGAAAAGTAAATACTTCTTCAGTAGAAATGACAGGTTCCTGTGACGGATGCAGGACAAGCCCGCTGTTCTGGCAGAAAGGACAGCGAAAATTGCATCCTCCGAGAAAAATTGTTGCAGCGACTCTCCCCGGGTAATCCAGGAGAGTTGTTTTATTTAAACCATGTATAACAGGCATAGGCATCCTCCAAAATACGATTTCGTTACTGTTCACAGGTAATACGATTTCCTCTATTCTAGTTTTTATCTGTTGATTTTGCAAGCGGCTTTTACTATACTGAATATCAGAAATCTGTGGATGCGATCTGCAGACAAAGCAGGAGGAAGATCCTTTGACTGAACAGGAAAAATTTATGAAAGAAGCAATCCGTCAGGCAAAAAAAGCCCGGGAACTGGAAGAGGTCCCCATCGGATGTGTGATCGTGTCCGATGGAAAAATTATTGCCAGAGGATATAATCGGAGAAATACAGACAAAAATACACTTTCACATGCGGAACTGAACGCCATACGTAAAGCCAGCAAAAAGCTTGGCGACTGGCGGCTGGAGGGCTGTACCATGTATGTGACACTGGAACCATGTCAGATGTGTGCCGGCGCCCTGGTGCAGTCAAGAATTGATGAAGTTGTTATAGGAAGTATGAATCCGAAAGCAGGATGTGCCGGATCAGTACTAAATCTTCTGGAGGTTGATGGATTTAACCATAAGGTAAAAATTACCCGGGGAGTTCTGGAAGAAGAATGCTCATCAATGCTGTCGGATTTCTTCAGGGAACTTCGGGCAAAGAAAAAACAACTTAAAATGTCAGCCAAAAAGTGATATGATAAAAAAAACAGAAAAAACGAGGAGGATTTTGAAATGACACTGGAAGCATTAAGAAAAGATATGGTTGCAGCCATGAAGGCAAAAGATAAAACAACAAAGGATGCAGTTTCTTCTCTGGTATCAGCAGTTAAGAAAGCTGCAATTGATGAAGGCTGCCGTGATGATGTTCCGGAAGCACTGGTAGACCGTGTGATCCTGAAAGAGATGAAAACAGTCAAAGAACAGCTGGATACCTGCCCGGAAAGCAGAGATGACCTTCGTGCAGAATATCAGGCAAGATATGACGTAATCGCAAAATACGCACCACAGCAGATGGGAGCAGATGAGATACGTAAATATCTTGAAGAAAAATTCGCAGATGTACTGGCTACCAAAAACAAAGGTCAGATCATGAAAGCAGTTATGGGAGACCTGAAAGGCAAAGCAGACGGAAAACTGATCAATCAGGTTGTTGCTGATCTCTGCAAATAATTAAGGCATAAAAAATACTCTGGAGCTCATAATGAACTTCAGAGTATTAATTTTATTACTGTTTATTTTGTTCACAGCAACCTGATTTTTTCTTTACGCGCGCCGCACTTCGGAATGGTCCCATGGACGTTACCTCTACAGTTAACTCGGCCCAGGCACCCTTACGGCACACAAGAGCTTCTGCTTAGTGCTGCTGCATTCCTGCCCTGACACGGTTCACAGATTCCTGTTGCGTAAGACCCAGACGTCAACGCCACTTATAAAGGGCAGCCCCACAGGAGACAAGCCTCAGATTGGCATCACCCCTGCTGTAGCGGATTGCAGGTACAGGGCACCGCTATCTCCCCGGCTGCGCGGACTTTAAGTATAGACGATTTTTGTATACTTGTCAAGTAGGGGTAAAATATTATATAATAGGTTTTAGGCATACGTGTAACTGTTCACAGGTAATATCCCGCGAGGTGTTTTGCCATGAATATGGCAAAATCCCGAGACATACGGGGCAAAATCCCATCACCGAAGGTGATCTGGAATGGATTTTGACCAAGTTGCTGTGAACGGAGTGAACAGTAACGCATACGTTGCTGCAAAAGTAACAGGTATACTATAGCACAGATGATGTGCAGTCAGGAGGATACTGAGACTATGATTAAAAGAATCGGTTTATTAACAAGTGGTGGTGACTGCCAGGCTCTTAATGCTACAATGAGAGGCGTGGTAAAAGCTCTTTCAAACGCAGTGGATGATCTGGAAGTTTATGGATTTGATGATGGTTATAAAGGTCTGATCTATGGTAAATATCATATGCTGACCGCAAAGGATTTCTCAGGAATTCTTACCAGAGGAGGAACAATTCTTGGTACTTCCCGTCAGCCGTTCAAACTGATGCGTGTACCGGATGAAAAAGGACTTGACAAAGTAGAGGCAATGAAGCAGACGTATTATAAACTCTGCCTGGACTGCCTGGTCATTCTGGGAGGAAACGGAACACAGAAAACAGCTAATCTTCTGAGAGAAGAAGGGTTAAATATTATTCACCTGCCAAAGACCATAGACAACGATATTTTTGGTACAGATATGACATTTGGATTCCAGAGTGCAGTTAATATTGCCACAAATGCTATTGACTGTATTCATACAACAGCGACATCTCACGGACGTGTATTTATCGTTGAGATCATGGGACATAAGGTCGGAAGCCTGACACTGCATGCGGGTATTGCCGGCGGTGCAGATATTATTCTGATTCCTGAAATTCCTTACGATATCAAGAAAGTCTGCGAGGCAATCAAGAACCGTAACAAAGCAGGTAAACGTTTTACGATCCTTGCTGTTGCAGAGGGAGCTGTTTCCAAAGAAGATGCAGAACTTCCAAAGAAAAAATACAAAGAAAAACTGGAAGCCAGAGCAAAAAAATATCCGTCTGTTTCCTATGAAATTGCAGATCGTATCAACAAAGAACTGGGAAGTGAAGTACGAGTTACTGTTCCGGGACATATTCAGAGAGGCGGAGAACCGTGCCCGTATGACCGTGTTCTTTCCACAAGAATCGGTGCAGGTGCTGCGGAAGCTATCCTTGATGAAGAATATGGTGTTATGATCGGTGTGATCAATGGCAAAATCAAACGAGTACCATTGGAAGAATGTGCCGGTAAACTCAAAATGGTTTCCCCGAAGGACCAGATCGTAAAAGCTGCAAAACAGATCGGTATCAGTTTCGGAGACTGATAATATCGCCGCAGAAATTTTTTTCTGCGGCGGCTTAATGCCTGTGAAACAGGCGGCATGAGAGGAGCATAATTATGAGTTATACTGCCCTGTATCGAAAATTCAGGCCGGATAATTTTGCTGATGTCAAAGGGCAGGACCATATTGTAACTACTTTGACTAATCAGATAAAGGCCAACCGTATCGGGCATGCATATCTGTTCTGTGGTACGAGAGGAACCGGTAAGACTACAGTGGCCAAGATTCTTGCAAAAGCAGTCAACTGTCAGCATCCGGTGAATGGCAGTCCATGCAATGAGTGTGAAATGTGCAAAGCCATTCAGGCGGGAACTTCCATGAATGTTATCGAGATCGATGCGGCTTCAAACAATGGTGTTGATAATATCCGTGAGATCAGAGAAGAAGTTACCTACCGTCCTACAGAAGGTAACTACAAAGTTTATATTATTGACGAGGTTCATATGCTTTCTACAGGAGCATTTAATGCGCTGCTGAAAACACTGGAGGAACCGCCGTCTTATGTAATTTTTATTCTGGCGACAACAGAAGCGCACAAGATTCCTATCACAATTCTGTCCAGATGCCAGAGATATGATTTTCACAGAATAACTATAGATACGATTGCGGCAAGGCTGACAGAACTTCTGAAGATTGAAGGTGTGGAGGCTGAGGAAAAAGCAGTTCGGTATGTGGCAAAAGCAGGCGATGGCTCCATGCGAGATGCCCTGAGTCTTCTGGATCAGTGTATTGCATTTTATCTGGGACAGACACTTACTTATGACAAGGTCCTGGAAGTCCTGGGAGCAGTGGATACAGAAGTATTCAGTAAACTTCTCCGCAAAGTACTTGCGGGAGATGTGACAGCGTCCATACGAATATTGGAAGAGCTGATCGTGGGCGGACGGGAACTGAGTCAGTTCGTGGGAGATTTTACCTGGTATATGAGAAATCTTCTTCTTGTAAAAACATCAGACAATCCGGAAGAGGCTATTGATGTTTCTTCCGAAAATCTCAAACTTCTGAAAGAAGAAAGTGAAATGACGGACGTGGACACTCTGATGAGGTATATCCGTATTTTCTCAGAACTTTCCAATCAGATACGATATGCCACACAGAAAAGAGTTCTTGTTGAAATTGCACTGATCAAACTGTGCAGACCTGCAATGGAAACCAATCTTGATTCTGTTTTGGACCGAATCAGGGTACTGGAACAGAAGATAGAAGAACGTCCTGTCCAGCAGGTGGTGGTCCGCTCAGCAGAAAAGACCCTGACACAGGAGAATATACAGCAGCCGAAGCCGCCCCAGAAAGCGGCGCCGGAAGATCTGCAGAAAATTGTGGCTAACTGGAAGGTAATCGTCAATCAGACGACAGCCGCTTTCAAACAGGCACTTATACATTCAATTCCGAAGTACAATGGTGAAACAGGCGAGCCTATACTCTTTGTGGAATTTCAGACACCGCTGGGAAGGCTTTATCCAGATGATTCTGAGGCAAAACAGGAACTTCAGAATATCATAGAACAACAGACAGGCAAAAGCGTGGAACTCCATATGCTGGTAGCAGAGGACCATCAGCAGACTAATCTGGCGCAGGTGACTGTAGAACAGGCAATCAGACAGAATATCCATATGGATGTTGTGGTCGAGGAGGAACCTGGCTCACATATAAAATGATACCAGGATTAAGAGAGCATGTGACACGGAACAATTCACAGGTATCATATAATATAAAACAACAAAATCAACAGGAGGATTTTAACAATGGCAAAACGTGGAGGATTTCCGGGCATGGGTATGCCGGGAAATATGAATAATCTTATGAAACAGGCGCAGAAAATGCAGCGTCAGATGGAAGAAAATCAGAAAGCACTGGAAGAAAAAGAATTCACAGCAACAGCAGGCGGCGGCGCTGTAGAGGTAACTATCTCTGGTAAGCGTGAAGTAACCAAAGTAACCCTTGCAGAAGAAGTTGTGGATCCAGATGATATTGAGATGCTGGAAGATCTTATCGTTGCTGCAACAAATGAAGCGCTTCGCAAAGTAGAAGAAGAGTCTACGGCAGTTATGTCCAAACTTACAGGAGGCCTTGGAAGTCTTGGCGGAGGCCTTCCGTTCTGATGGAATACTACAGTACGCATATCAACAAGCTGATCGAGCAACTGTCCCATCTTCCGGGAATTGGACCGAAATCAGCACAGAGGCTGGCTTTTCACATTATGAATATGCCTAAGGACCAGGTGGAACAGCTGACGTCTTCTATTACAGGTGCGCGTGAAAAAATTCGTTACTGCAAAAAATGCTGTACACTGACAGATCAGGAATTATGTCCGATCTGCAGTAATCCCAAGAGAGATGCTTCGACCATAATGGTAGTAGAAAACACCAGGGATCTGGCCGCTTACGAAAAAACGGGCAAATTTGACGGCGTTTATCATGTGCTTCATGGTGCGATTTCCCCAATGCTGGGAATCGGCCCTGATGATATCCGCCTGAAAGAACTGATGCAGCGCCTTCAGACAGATAATGTGAAAGAAGTTATTATTGCCACAAACTCCAGTCTGGAGGGTGAAACAACAGCCATGTATATCAGTAAACTGATCAAGCCTACGGGAATCAAAGTCAGCAGAATTGCAAGCGGGGTGCCTGTGGGAGGAGATCTGGAATATATTGACGAAGTAACACTGCTTCGTGCACTGGAAGGAAGGGTGGAACTCTGATAAGAGCTCTGCCCTTTTTGGACAATCAGATTTTTCAGAATTCCAAAAGGAGAAAAACAGATGGCAAGGAAAAAAATAACTTCTTCTCAGGTTGCAGAAAAAGCAGGGGTTTCTCAGGCAACTGTATCCATGGTACTTAACAGAAAAAATAATGTCTCGTTTTCTGCGGAAACAATCGAAAAAGTTGAAAATGCAGCCAGAGAACTCGGATATGAACTGCCTGGCAGAAAGAAGAAACAGAAGGAAAGCAGAAAAGAAAAACTGATCGTGGTTTTCTGCCCCACACTGACCAGCCCATATTATGTGCTTCTTCTGCAGGGGATTGAATCTGTTGCGAATGAAAAAGGATATGGGGTTTTTATCTGTAATACACAGAGAGATGCGGGGCTGGAAGAAAAATATCTTCGCATGATACGGACGATCAATCCTCAGGGAATTATTTATGCTTGTAATCCGCACCCTGATTTTCAGCAAAAAGTAGAAGAGCTTGCGAAAGAACTTCCGGTTGTTATCATCAGTAACAAAGAAAAGACAACTACCGTAGATGCCATAAATCAGGATAATTCAGAAGTTGGCCGGTTGATGGCCAGACATCTTCTTGATCTTGGACACAGAGATGTGGCTTTCATCACGCCACCTCTGACACGAAGACAGTGGCAGCGTTCCAGAAGAATAGAGGGATTTGTCAGCGAATTTGAAAAAGAAGGGCTGAAAGGTCATGTTCGGATCAAGGCAGCAGATGCATCTATAGAACGGCGTTTACCCAGAATGGATTCGGAGTATTCTATGGGGTATCAGCTTACGAGAGAACTACTGGATGAGGGTTGCCACTTTACTGCGATCGCAGGACAGAATGACATGATGGCTTTTGGTGCGATCGATGCGCTGGAGGAAGCAAGAGTCAGAGTTCCAAAAGATGTGTCAGTGATCGGCTGTGACGATATTTTTTATTCAGGTATCCGCAGACTGTCACTTACAACGATCGATCACTTTGTTGCACTGAAAGGCAGAGATGCCTGCGACATCATTATAAGGAAGATTACAACTAATGATCAGTTTTATACAGGACTTCAGCCTACAAGTCTTTATAATATAGAATATACGCCCAAGCTGATCACACGCAAAACGACATCCTATGCCAGGACGGGTAAGGCATTCTGGGAAAAAAGTGATGTAAAATAAATTATCTGATTGAAATTATTAATAATAATTTTGAAGATAGACATTTAGAATAACGATATTTTGACATTTTTGTCAGATAGATCAATTAAATATACATTAAATTGCCGTGTGCAATTAATAAAAGCATAAATTATTAATGAAATAATTATTAATAATAAACACACTTCTTGACCTGAAACAAGTATCTGATATAATGAAATTATCAAAAAGCAGACAACAAAATTCAGGAGGAAAAAGTAATGAAATTTTTTATTGACACAGCAAATGTAGAGGATATCCGTAAAGCTAATGACATGGGAATTATCTGTGGCGTTACTACAAACCCTTCTCTGATCGCAAAAGAAGGAAGAGATTTCAACGAAGTAATCAAAGAAATTACATCTATCGTTGACGGACCTATCAGTGGAGAAGTAAAAGCAACTACCACAGATGCGGAGGGAATGATTGCAGAAGGTCGTGAAATTGCAAAAATCCATCCGAATATGGTTGTAAAAATTCCTATGACAGGAGAAGGATTAAAAGCAGTAAAGGTTCTCTCAAAAGAAGGAATCAAAACAAACGTTACACTGATTTTTACTGCTAACCAGGCACTTCTTGCTGCAAGAGCAGGTGCAACCTATGTATCTCCGTTCCTCGGAAGACTGGATGATATTTCTACAGACGGACTTGCACTTATTCGTCAGATTGTTGAAATGTTTGAAGTTGCAGGAATTACAACTGAGATCATTTGCGCAAGTGTTCGTCATCCGATCCATGTAACAGAATGTGCACTTGCAGGAGCTGATATTGCAACTGTTCCATATAAAGTTCTCGAACAGATGCTTCATCATCCTCTGACAGATGCCGGAATCGAAAAATTCCAGAAAGATTACAAAGCAGTATTCGGAGAATAATTAAGAAGGTTACATATATTGCACGCTACAGAGTACTTGACGAAAGTGGGCAGCAGGTTGTAGTATGAAGCTATTACTGTGAACGGAGTGAACAGTAATTTGAATCTGGCAGTAACTGTCAGGAGACTGAACAGTTACATCTTGTAAAAAAAATAACAGGAGAAGACAATCATGGAAAAATTAGAACTTCAGAAGATTGCGAACGAAGTCCGCAAGGACATTGTTACTGCAGTTCATGCTGCAAAAGCCGGTCATCCGGGTGGCTCTTTGTCAGCAGCTGATTTATTTACCTATCTGTATTTTGAAGAATTGAACATTGATCCGAAAGATCCGAAAAAAGCAGACAGAGACCGTTTTGTGCTGTCCAAAGGCCATACAGCACCAGGGCTGTATTCTGTACTTGCAGAAAAAGGTTACTTTCCGAAAGAAGATCTCAAGACTCTTCGCCATCTCGGATCTTATCTTCAGGGACATCCGGATATGAAACATATTCCGGGAGTAGATATGTCCAGTGGATCCCTGGGACAGGGGATTTCAGCAGCTGTAGGCATGGCTCTTTCTGCAAAACTCAGCAACGAATCCTACAGAGTATATACTCTTCTTGGAGATGGTGAGATTCAGGAAGGACAGGTATGGGAAGCTGCAATGTTCGCAGGTGCCCGTAAACTGGACAATCTTGTTGTGATCGTTGACAATAACGGACTTCAGATTGACGGAAATATTGCAGATGTATGCTCTCCATATCCGATCGACAAGAAATTTGAAGCATTTAATTTCCATGTGATCAATGTTGCAGATGGAAATGACATGGATCAGCTGAAGGCAGCTTTTGATGAGGCAAGAACTGTAAAGGGAATGCCGGTAGCAATCATAATGAAGACTGTAAAAGGCAAAGGTGTATCCTTCATGGAAAATCAGGTTGGATGGCACGGAAAAGCTCCAAATGATGAACAGTATGCACAGGCAATGGAAGATCTGGAAAAGGTAGGTGAAGCATTATGTCAGAAGTAAAGAAAATTGCAACAAGAGCCAGTTATGGAAGTGCTCTGGTGGAACTTGGAAAAGAACATGAAGATCTGATCGTTCTGGATGCTGACCTTGCTGCCGCTACTCAGACTGGTATGTTCAAAAAAGAATTTCCGGATCGTCATATCGACTGCGGAATCGCTGAATGTAATATGATCGGTATTGCAGCAGGACTTGCTGCAACTGGCAAGGTTCCGTTTGCAAGTACATTTGCAATGTTTGCAGCAGGACGTGCTTTTGAGCAGGTACGAAACTCTGTTGGCTATCCGCATTTAAATGTCAAAATTGGTGCTACACATGGAGGAATTTCCGTAGGTGAAGATGGAGCAACACATCAGTGCTGTGAAGATTTTGCCATTATGCGTGTTATTCCGGGGATGGTTGTTATGTCTCCTGCCGATGATATTGAAGCAAAAGCAATGGTTAAGGCAGCCTACGAATATGTAGGACCTGTATATATGCGTTTTGGACGTCTGGCTGTTCCGGTTATTAATGACAGACCGGATTATAAATTTGAACTGGGCAAAGGAATTGTCCTTCGTGAGGGAAAAGATCTTACAATCGTCGCAAATGGTCTTTGCGTTGCAGCTTCTCTGGAAGCAGCAGAGAAACTTGCATCAGATGGTATTGATGCAAAGGTTATCAATATCCATACAATCAAACCGCTGGACGAAGAACTGATCGTTGCTGCAGCTAAGGAAACAGGAAAAGTAGTTACAGTAGAAGAACATTCTGTGATTGGCGGACTTGGGGGAGCAGTATGCGAATGTCTTGCAGAAAAAGCTCCTGTACCGGTAAAACGCATCGGTATTAATGACAGATTTGGAGAGTCAGGACCGGCAGCAGCACTTCTTGAAAAATATGGTCTGGATGCTGAAGGTATCTACAAACAGATTAAAGAGTTTGTATAAGTCCTGAAGCATTCAGGATTGGAAGCAGTCCGCGGGCGATGGTATCAGCCAGTGAAATGACCGTAGAAATTCGTGTTGTCTGCAGAGTGAGCTGTGCCAGTATTCCCGAGATGTTTACAATTCCTGTAATATGAATGTCGCCAACCGGCGGCAGATGCTTCTGAACGGCAGCACCTGGGTATAATGAACCATTATCAATGGTTACATAGCCCAGGTGCTTTTTTTGTCCAAGAGAAGCATCAATGGCAATAATAAGACTGTCAGGATGGTGCTGATGTATATAATTGAGAACAGGTTCGAGATTCAGAGCGTGAACAGGTTTCTGAAGTGTGCCATAGACAGAAACACCGGCAGTTGTACAGGAATCAAGCAGCTGTCCGACAAAAGGTCCAAGACAGTCGCCTATGATCCGGTCTGATCCGATACAGAGAAATACAATTTCTGACCAGGGAGCGTTATGCCGCTGTATGCATTTGTGAAGGGCTCTGGTTATTTTATCGGGTGCTTCTGTGTGATTAGAATCAATATAAAATGGCATAAAATAATCCTCACTTATTTGTACTGATTTATTGTATCCACAAAGAAGAAATCTTATGCCTTTTGCAAAATATGTCGTTAAATTCTTCGAACAGGCTCTTACATTCTGCTAAATTCTGCGTTTTTTATATGCTATTCTGTTGCCGAAGGGGTGATAGAATATGATAGAGGTCATCTACAAAGATGAAAAACAGGAGTCGAAGGGGAATGAGGAAGTTTTTGAACTGCCAAGAAATATACGTCAGATAGGACTGGGAAATGGGGATTACAGAATATATATGGAAGATTACGTATATACTTTCCTGGGAAAACTTACTCAGTCAGAAGAAGATGATAAGGAAAAAAGCAGATTCGCAGTACTGACAGGAAAACTGGGGCATAATGATGGCATTGTTTATGTTTTTGTGAAAGGAGCAATAACTGTAGAGGACGAAGAGATAACAGAAGATCATATCAATCTGACAGATGTGTTATGGCAGGAAATACATGAAGAACAGGAAAAATATTTTGAAGGACAGGAAATAGTAGGATGGTTTTTCGGAGAAAAAGGGCTGGCGATGGAAGTACCAGATCTTTTTCTTAAGGTGCATCTGAAACATTTTGGCAGTGACAAGATCCTTATGCTTATGGATCCGGGTGAAAAAGAAGAAGCATTTTTCAGATATGATAATAATTTTCTCATCAGGCAGAACGGATTTTACCTGTATTATGAGAAAAATCCCCAAATGCAAAATTATATGATAGAAAAAAATCCGGAGTTTTATAAAAATCAGAAAGAAGAAATTCCGGATGAAGCGGTGCATACATTCAGAAAGATCATACAGAAAAAGAACAGGGCGAAAAAACAGGAGACAGAAGAGCATACTTCTGTTTTTTCTTATGCTGCAACAGCATGTCTGGTTCTGGCAATAGCAGCAGTTGGCGGAAAGGTTTATCAGAACTATCAACTGATGGAGAATGCGAACCGGAAAGCAGAGCAGGTTTCGGCAAATACAGTTGTACATGAGGCGGAGGAAAGCAAAATAACGAAAGTCCCGATTGAAAAGAAAGTTACAGAAGCTCCGAAAGTCGCTGCGACAGTGACACCTCTTATAACAAGTACAATAACAAAAGCTCCAGATTCAGAAGCACCGATAACTACGAAAATAGCAGATAATAAGGAGACAGCAAAAACGGAAACAACGATAACGTCAGTTCCGTCTGAATCGGATAAAGTATATCGTGAGGAAGCGGATACACGAAAAGCAGAGAAAAGAATGCGGGAAACAGAGACAAGTGCCGCAACCCGGAATACCTATGTTATACGTCCGGGTGATACATTATATCAGATCAGTGTTGCAAATTACGGGACAACAGAAAAAGTGTCAGATATATGCAAAGCCAATGGGATCGCAGAGGACGAGATCATTTATCCGGGACAAATAATTGTATTGCCCTGAAAACTCTGCTATAATAAAAACGATCAACAAAAGTGAAAATCTTTTTTAACAAACAAAACAAAGGTGATTTCCGTAGTCCGGTAATCAGAGGAAAATATAATGGCAAATATATTTCAGAAAATAAAAAGAAAGCGAAGAAGAAAGAAAATTCAGGCGCAGAAAGCACGTGCAGAGCAGGAGCAGCAAAGTAAAAACAACCGGAACAATAATGACGACTACATGACAAAATTATCCAGACATAAGCATGCGGAACTCAGAAAAGGTCTGATGACAGCAGTTGTAGTTGTTGCGGCAGTAGCGGCTGTTATTATTTATATAGAAAAACGCAGCTATCATAATTACAAAGTTATTCAGACCAGTGAACAGGAGGACATTGTATCGACCAAATATGAAGAAATGGATGGCAAAATCCTTCGATACAGTCCAGATGGAGCATCTCTGGTTAACGGAAAAATGGAATCATACTGGAGTGCTTTGTATGAAATGCAGAATCCGGTTGCAGATGTTAAAGGCAGCAAAGCGGTAATTGCAGATCAGGATGGCACGCTTATAGAAATTTTTGACAGTGACGGAGAAACTGGAAATATAACTACTTCATATAGTATTGTAAAAGCAACAATTTCATCAAGCGGTATGGTTGCGGCAATTCTTGATGGAGGAGATGCTACATGGATAAACTTTTACGGTTCAGATGGAAGTCTGATAGCGGAAAATCAGACACATATTTCAGATCCCGGATATCCTATGGATGTGACTGTCTCAGACAGTGGAGATGTTATGATGGTCACTTATCAGTTTGTGGATGGAAGTAATACAACCAGTTATGTGGCTTTTTATAATTTCGGTGACGTTGGTCAGAGCGAAGACAACCGAATTGTCAGTGGATACACATATGAGGGTGTTGTTGTACCGCAGATAGAATATCTTTCCGGAAATAATTCCGTAGCCATAAGAGATGATGGATTTACAATATATAGCGGAAGTCAGATTCCGAAAGAAAAAACTACAGTAAGTACCAAAAAAGAAATAGTCAGCACATTTTATGATGACAGTAATATAGGTCTGGTATTTAAAAGCGGAAATAAAGACAAACCGTATACAATGCAGGTGTATGGAACAGACGGAAAAATGAGATTTGAAAAAAACTTTAATATTCCTTATACAACCATAAAGATGAGTGGCGGGAATATCCTCCTGTATAATAGTTCCCAGATGTGTGTGATGAATAACAGAGGGGTAGAAAAATACAGCGGGACGGTAGACGGTTCAATCAGTAGTTTTATAAAAATAGGATGGAATCGTTATCTCCTTGTTATGGACAACGGCGTAGAGGTAATTAAATTAACTTAAGAGGTGCAGAATGACATTGACCTGGCTTGGAGCTGTAGTGGCAGGTATACTTCTCTTTTCTGGATACAGAGGATACAAAAAAGGTTTTATAAGAGAAATTGTATCGTTTTTCTTTGTGTTTCTTGCAATTGCACTTGCGTGGGCAGTGAATCCGTATGTAAATGATTTTCTTATGGAAAAAACACCGGTATACCAGAAAATTCAGGAGAACTGTGAGAAACTTTCAGGTTTGCAGAATGAGACCGAATCAGAGGAAAGTGCCGGAGATGAAGAACAGAAACAGAAGAGTGTCATAGAGGCACTTGGACTTCCGCAGATATTGCAACAGAGCCTGGAGGCAAATAACACGGAAGATGTATATGGCTATCTGTCCGTAAATACTTTTGCAGAATATATAACGGGATATCTGGCGAGATCAATTATAAATGGATTATCATTTGTTATTTCGTATATATTTGCAACACTCCTGATAAAAGGCGTAACATGTGTGCTGGATATTATAACAGGCCTTCCTGTGATAAACAGCGCAAATCGGCTTACCGGAGGAGTGGTAGGAATTGCAAAAGGGCTGCTGTTTGTATGGATGGGATTTCTTGTGCTTACAGTATTGTGCAATACAGAAGTAGGTAAAGAGGGACTTTCATTGATAGAGAAAGACAGCTTTTTGCAGCCGCTGTATAAGTATGATGTGTTTGTAAATTTCTTTATGAATATTTTTAACGGAAATTAAAAAAAGTACTTGACGAATATTGGAAAAGAATGGTATACTAAAGCTCGCTTCGGTAAGAAGCGGGCTTTTTTAAAAAACAAATCAAATAAAGATTTGAAAAAAATAAAAAAAGTGCTTGACAGATTAAGAAAGATATGGTAATCTAATTAAGCTGTCGCAAGACAAAGAACATTGATAACTGAACAGTGAAACACATACGATTCTCGAAAATTTCTTTAAATTAAATTTTTAAGAACAAACCTTAAAACAGTAAAACGGGAAGATAGCCAAGTGTTGTCTGACCGGAATCAAACATTTTATCAGAGAGTTTGATCCTGGCTCAGGATGAACGCTGGCGGCGTGCTTAACACATGCAAGTCGAACGGGAAACCTATTATTGAAACTTCGGTCGATTTAATTTGTTTCTAGTGGCGGACGGGTGAGTAACGCGTGGGTAACCTGCCTTATACAGGGGGATAACAACCAGAAATGGTTGCTAATACCGCATAAGCGCACAGGACCGCATGGTCTAGTGTGAAAAACTCCGGTGGTATAAGATGGACCCGCGTTGGATTAGCTAGTTGGTGGGGTAACGGCTCACCAAGGCGA
>CAKRLX010000019.1 GCA_934359835.1 uncultured Blautia sp. | reverse complement strand
GACTTGAACCCACACAAGCGCAATGCTTACAAGATCCTTAGTCTTGCTCGTCTGCCAGTTCCGACACTTCCGCATATTATGTTTCGCAGGAATTTGTTTCTTTCCTTGCGACAAGTGATATAATACCAGAGACTTATAATAAAGTCAACACCTTTTTTTAAATTATTTAAATTTTTTTTATTTTTTATATTTTTAGTTCAATTCTGCTGTTCTGCCAGCAGCTACCGGGTTACCGGCAGCTGTCTGTTTCAGCCATTCTGCTTATTTCCGGATTTCCATCCAGATGCTGCATATTTATTGTTTTTCTTTTTAATCGTTCCTGCTCTGACTGCTTCAGAATATAATCTTTGATTTCTTTGGCATTTTTGATATGGCTGAGTTTCAGATCCGGATCTGTAACATCGCCTGTAAAGCAATGAATAGTTCCAAGACCAAGGATCCGCTCCAGCAGGGTATTCTCCAGACGAACATCGATTACTTTATATAAGTAACAGTCGTTCTCTTCTTTTCTTAATAATCCGGTATTAATTGTAATAATTTCATCTGTTACTGTATAAGAAGTAAAAGTCCATGGCAGTCCCAGAAACATAGATCTTTTTTTCTCTTTGTAGCTCATCAGCATTTCCTCCCGTTTCATTTTCTGTTTATTATATCACAGTAAATGCTTGATTTCCAGACAGTGCACAACGTTTGTTCTTAATTTAACTCTGCAATTCGGCTGACTGCAACATAAATTTCCTGAATTTTGTACCATGTTGAATAGTCTGTAATTCCTGTCGCAGGAAGTCCGAACACACTTTGGAATTTTTCTACTGAATTTTGTGTTTCCTGTCCGTAGATTCCATCTTCTGTAATTTTGGGAATTGCCGGATATGCTCCCGATATAACATTTAGCTGTTCCTGCATCTGACGCACTTTTTCTCCTGTTGCCCCTATATTCAGGTCATAGCCAGGCCAGGAGGCCGGAATTCCCGAAATTTCTTCTGCAACATTGATGTACATATCATTTCCGTAGAAATATCTCAGAATCTCAATCGGAGAATACCCCTGATCTCCAAGCGATTTGCTGCCCCATTGCGTCATCCAGCCACGATTTCTGCATTGTACCTGTCGCCCGTCACAATATTGTGTAAGAATTGGCTGGCGAACATCTGGTCGTGAAAGATAATTTTCAAATAATTCATCTACAATTCTGGAAATGCTGTCAAAGACATTTCTGCCACGGATCCATTTATGATCATAAGCTGTTGACGAGGTAATTGTAAAGTCATAGCCCTTGTTCCGGTACCATTCCGTATAAACACGATTCAATGTAAAAGACATGATTGCCAGTACATTTGCACGGATCGTATCATCAGGCCAGGTTGCATAGATCTCGCTGCTGGCGACATTTTTGATATAATCTTTATATCGCACATAATAATTTGAGGCTGTTGTATCATTCACTGACCCATCATGAACTACAATATATTCCGGTATGACCACCCTGCTCAGAACAATCTCTCCACTTTCATCTATTGGTTTGATCTCTGCTTCTTCAATTTTGGGAGGATATTCTGCAAATAATGTATGTGGTCCGATCACAATACGTTCAAATGAAGCTTCTGCCTGAAAAGCAATTTTCATCTGCTGCTGCGCCAGCACTCCCGGCAGCACCTGTATTCCTGCAATTTCCAAATTTTCAAACCCCTCTGCCTGTACCTGAACTGTATATTCTGCATATGGCTGCTCTTCCCCGGGTTCCATACTGTATTCAAGAGGCGGTGTTTTCAAATCCAGCACCGGTGTCTGCCCCGACGAATCTGTCTGCACCTCTTCAATTGTCTGGCCACTTTCTCCTGTATAAGAAATTTTCACCAGCGCATTTTCTATTGGCCTTGTTCCGTCTTCCGTAAAAACACTTACTTTTAATTCCCCATGATCCGTCTGATCCTGCTGACATTTTATTTTATTATAAAATTCCATCTGCTTCTCCTGCCCAAAAGCTCTCCGTACATTCTATGCAGTACAAGGTGTATCCGGCACAAATAATAATTAAAAAAACAGAGAGAACCATTTCTGATCCTCTCTGTAATTACAGTCAGAATATTTTCATAAAATCATTATACATGACAAATACCATCAGTAGCATTAGCACCATCAGACCGGCAAAATGAATCATACCTTCAACTTCACGGTTCACAGGTTTTCTGCGTATTGCTTCAACAATCAGAAAAACAAGTCTCCCTCCATCAAGAGCCGGAAGAGGCAGCAGATTCATTACTCCAAGATTGGCAGAAAGAAGTACCGCCATATTCATCATATTCATCCAGAGCATCAGAGTACCCTCACTCTTACTCTCTTCATATGTGGTTCCAATTGCATCAACAACACCGACAGGACCGCTTAAGTCCTTCATTCCCAGATGTCCTGTCACAAGTTCCTTTAGACTTAGAATCGTTGTTCTTACCATATATTTCACATCAAGAGCAGCGTATTTCACAACACCAAGTCCATGTGTTTTCTCATAGCCTACATTGAATGAAAATCCAAGCTGTGGTGTACGATATTCCTTTGGTGTGATAGTCGCCGTATAATCAAGGCCATCACGTTCATACGTAATTTCTACCGGATCAGATGAAAGCGGATGTTCTGCAATATATGCATCATAAGCTTCTCCGTCTGCTATCCCTGTTCCGTTAATTGCCGTAATCGTATCACCGGCCTTCAACCCGGCCTGCTCCAGTGGCATTCCCTCTATCAGTGATTCAACAGTCATAGAAGAAGTGTCTGAACGATTAAAACCAAGCAGATATCGCACAGATGCATCCGGAGTATAGGTAATAGTTTCTGTTTTACCATTTCTCTTAACCTTGAGAGTAAGTGGTTTTTCCTGAAGTTCATTCAGATAACTGTAAACATAGAGATCTTTCGCAAGATCAATATGATATCCGTCATATTCCGCAATAACATCGCCTTTCTGAAGTCCGGCCTCTGCTGCCGGTGAACCCTCCTGTACCTCTACAATCTCTGCCGGATCATAGCCAACAAAAGAAACTATAATGACCGAAAGAATAAAAGCAAGAATAAAGTTAAAAACAGGTCCTGCTGCAACAACAGAAATTCTGCCCCAGACAGGAGCTGCATTAAACGCACCGGGAACATCTTCTTCAGCAGTATCCTCTCCTACCATGGCACAAGATCCTCCTATTGGAAGAATCTTCAGAGAATATTTTGTTTCTCCCTTCTGAAAACTGCAGATTCTCGGTCCCATTCCAAGAGAAAATTCTGTTACCCCAATGCCATTAAGCTTTGCAAAAAGGAAATGTCCAAATTCATGTATCAGGATTATCGCACTGAAAATAATGATCGCGATAAGAATTTTCAATTTACCACCTACTTTCAATCCACTGATATGTATCGTTTTCTACTGCAAGTATTTCATCAAGATCCGGATTTTCACTCTTGTGGTGTCTGTCCATAGACTGCCCGATAATATCATAAATATCCAGGAAACCAATTTCTTTATGAAGAAATTTTCTGACAGCCAGCTCATTTGCCGCATTAAATACAGTCGGCATCGTACCGCCCTCTCTGGAAGCATATATTGCCATCGGCAGCCCGAGGAATGTATTCATATCCGGCTCTTCAAAAGTGATCTGACTCAGTTTCGCAAAATCAAGGCGTTCTCCTTCAAGATATCTTCTGTGCGGATAATACAGTGCATACTGAATAGGAAGCCTCATATCAGGTGTTCCAAGCTGAGCAATGATACCTCCATCTTTAAATTCTACCATGGAATGGATCACACTCTGTGGCTGAACAACAACCTGGATATGCTCCAGATCTACATCAAACAGCCATCTGGCTTCCATAACCTCAAGTCCTTTATTTACAAGAGTCGCAGAATCCACTGTAATCTTCTGCCCCATAACCCAGTTCGGATGCTTCAGCGTATCTTCCAGTGTTACATTTGCAAGTTCAGCCCGTTTCTTACCACGGAAAGGACCTCCTGACGCAGTAATAAGAAGTTTATGTATCTCTTTATGTTCTTCACCGTTCAGTGCCTGAAAAATAGCACTGTGCTCACTGTCAACCGGAAGAATACGCACCCCATATTCTTTTGCCATCGGCATGATAAGATGACCGGCTGTCACCAGGGTTTCTTTGTTTGCAAGAGCAATATCCTTTCCTGCACGGATTGCTTCAACAGTAGGACGTATTCCAAGCATACCGACAATTGCTGTCACCAGGATTTCTGTCTCAGGCATTGCCGCCAGTTCCAGCAATCCCTCCATACCGGAAACTACTTTTGTATCAGTATCCTGGATTTTTGTTTTCAGTTCTTCTGCTGCTTTTTCATCCCATACAGCGACCAGTTTAGGAGAAAACTCTCTTACCTGCTCTTCCAGTTTCGCTATATTTCTTCCCGCACTGATTCCAAGAACCTGAATATCTCCGTTTGCACGGACAACATCCAGTGTCTGTGTTCCAATAGAGCCTGTTGAACCCAAAATCGCTATTTTTTTCATTATATACTCCCATTATAATCCAAGAATAATTTTTGCAAGGTAAAAAATCACAGGTGAAGTAAAGATTACACTGTCAAAACGGTCCAGTATCCCGCCATGACCAGGTATAAGTTTTCCGTAATCCTTGATTCCCTGATTTCTTTTGATTGCAGAAGCAGCCAGGTCTCCTACCATCGAGATCAGCGCACCAACTCCGCAGATTACTGCATATTCAACCATTGGGCCATTTGTTGCAGCTGCATAGATAACGCCAAGAAGCGCAGCACCGACAACGCCTCCCACGCCACCTTCCACAGATTTTTTCGGGCTGAGTACAGGTGCCATTTTGTGCCTGCCGATCAGCATTCCCACACAATATGCGCAGGTATCACAACCCCAGGAGCAGAGAAAGATCAGCCATACAATATATTTTCCACCTTCCAGGTTTCTGGTCAGAAGAATAAAAGACAGCATAACTGCTACATAAACTACCCCGAAGAATGTCGCCATAACCTGATCTGCTTTGTATTTTGGATAGGTAAAGACATAAACAAACATCAAAAGAACAAGAGCAGTCAGAATTGCCATTGTTCCATAACGTTCAAAATCAAGAAGCACTGCTCCATAATAAAGAACCGCTCCCAGATATCCGGTAATTTCCAGCAGTTCAGCTTTTTCTTTATGAACTCCCATTGCTTTGTACAATTCCTGCATTCCGATAAGTGAAATGCACAGAAGTGTAATAAAAAGCACATAGCCTCCGCTTATAATTGTCAATAAAGCAGCAATCACCAAAAGGATTCCGCTTAAGAGTCGTGTCTTAAACATCCTTATTCCTCCTTAACTCCCCCGTATCTTCGGTCTCTTTCATTATATTTTTCGATTGCTTTGATCAGTTCCGGTTTATGGAAATCCGGCCACGGCACATCTGTAAAATAAAATTCAGCATATGCCAGCTGCCACAGGAGATAATTGGAAAGTCTCTGTTCCCCGCTTGTTCTGATCAGCAGATCAGGATCAGGAATTCCTGCTGTATCAAGGTAATTTTCAAAAACATTTTCATTTATATCTTCCGGTTTGACCTTACCATCAATCGCATCCTGCGTCAGACGGCGCACCCCACGTATGATTTCATCTCTGCTTCCATAATTCAGTGCTATCTGAAAATACAGTTCGTCATAATCTTTCGAAAATTCTTCCAGCTCACGGATTTTGTCCTGTATATCCGGTGCAAATGCGCTTGGGTCTCCGATGATTTTTACTCTCATATGATTCTTTTCCGCACTTTTAAGGCACTTTTTCAGATAACTGCGAAACAGTTTCATAAGTCCTTCAACTTCTTCTCTGGAACGTTTCCAGTTTTCTGTTGAAAAAGCGTATACTGTGAGATATTTTACACCCAGATCTTTGATATCATCACATATGGATTCCAGATTTGCACATCCCTTGATATGCCCGTAACTTCTTGGCATTCCCTTCGCCTTTGCCCATCTGCCGTTACCATCCAGAATAATGGCTATATGGTTTGGTACATTCATATTCGTTCCTCTCATTCTCTGTATCATATGCAACAGAAAGAGAGCCGGATACTACGGCTCTCCTCCCCCATGTGTTCATTTAAATAATTATACAGTAAGAATTTCTTTTGATTTGACATCTACTGCTGCGTCAATGTCTTTAATGTATTTATCTGTCAGCTTCTGTACAGCTGTTTCCAGATCTTTAATTTCATCTTCAGATACATCCTGTTTGGCCAGTTTCTTGAATGCATCGTTTGCATCTCGTCTGATGTTACGTACAGCAACTTTTGCAGCCTCGCCTTTTTTCTTAACATCTTTAACCAGCTCTTTACGACGCTCTTCTGTAAGTTCCGGAAGAACCAGACGAATGATTTTTCCATCATTATTCGGGTTCAGACCAAGATCTGAGGTAAGGATTGCTTTTTCGATTCCTTTGATCAGACTGGATTCCCACGGCTGAATCTGAATCATACGTGCTTCCGGCACAGTGATGTTTGCAACCTGCTGAAGCGGTGTAGGTGATCCATAATAATCAACCATGATCTTGTCAAGAATATGCGGATTGGCACGTCCCGCACGAATTGTGGTAAGCTCTGTTTCAAATCCCTTCAGAGTCTTTTCCATTTTGCCTTCATATTTCTGAACTCTTTCATCCATTTGTTAAATCTCCCTTTACTTTTATATTAGTTTTGCTATACAGTGACTCTGGTACCTGAAAACTTACCATGAACTGTATTTACAATACTGTTTTCTTCTTCCAGGCCAAATACCAGCATCGGCATTTTCTGCTCAAGGCACATAATAGAAGCAGTCAGATCCATTGCAGCAAGTTTTTTATCTACAACTTCCTGGATAGTGATCTCGTCATATTTTACAGCATTCGGATTTACCTTCGGGTCACTGTCATAGATTCCGTCAACTGCCTTTGCCAGAAGGATCGCTTCAGCTTCAATTTCTACTGCACGAAGTACAGTGGCTGTATCTGTTGAGAAATACGGATGACCTGTACCGCCTGCAAAAAACAGGATCTTGCCTTCTGCAAAAGCTTCTTCCACTGCATCTTTGGAGTAGAGTTTCGTAAATGCTCCGCATACGAATGGTGTAAAAATCTCTGTTTTCAATCCAAGATATCTGCAGATATCAGATACGTAAATACAGTTCATAACAGTAGCCAGCATACCTATCTGATCCGCTTTATTGCGATCGATTGTTTCACTCGTACGACCTCGCCAGAAGTTTCCTCCGCCAATAACAATACCAACCTGAGTTCCTTCTTCAACAATCGTCTTGATCTGTTTGCCTACTGCAATAACTGTTGCTTCATCAAACCCTGTCTTTTTTGCTCCCGCAAGAGCCTCTCCGCTTAATTTCAGTAAAATTCGTTTCATTATATATTTATCCTTTCCCCTTCCGGTATCACATTACCATACTCCGCTAACAACTTCATTTCCTGATTCATCCACTGTAGTTGCAACTGTAAAATTCGGATAATAATAGTAACCGGAAGTACCTGTGGTTTCATCATTATCCCATTCGGAAGATTGTGCATCTCCCACTGCTCCAATCAGATCATCCACAGACTTGCCAATATATCCTTTTGCTGTTTCAATCGTACTGTCAGTAGGCTCTGTATTGGTATTAGCCCCACCATTACCCGGATTATCATTGTTATTATTGTTATTATTTCCCGGATCTGACGGGTCCGGAGTAGCGGTTGGATCCGGTTCACTGTCAGAATTATTTGAATTATCCGGCTCTGGTGTCGGTGTTGCTGAATCAGAATCCGAATCCTCATCTGTATCAAGACCCAGTCTCTTCTTTACATCATTAAGTGTTGAAACTTCTGAGCCACCGGAAGATGTCGCATAAGTTGCATATGGAATTGCATCTTCATCTTTACCATCCATTTTCAGAGTGATTTTCTGAATTGTGGTCAGCGGAAGCTGACGGAAGAAACATTCATTCTTTTCTTCATCTGTATAAGTGATACGGATATCATAAGTTGCAGAAGAAGAATCTTTTTCATAATAATATACGGCACTGTCCCCGTTTTTCAGAGTAAACATCCCACTTACAAGATCATCACCCCATTCGTACTGTGCATCTTCATCAGCATCATCAGACGGTGTCTGACGAATATAAATAGCCTTGATCTCAGATCCTGTCTGGTTTACAATCGTCAGCTTGGAAGCTGTGGAAGTTTTTTCCCCCATAATATTTTTTTCTTCGGTTTTTTCCATGTCGACCAATTCTACGGTAGGTGTCGGCGTGGTATCTTCTGTTGCCGGAGTCGGAGTCACCTGAGCGGTCTGCTGCTGGTTCTCGGATTTTTTACCACAGCCTGCTGCCGCTACCGCAAGTATAAGCAGTCCTGCAACTGCAAAATAACGTTTTTTGATCATTTTAATTCCTCCCATTCCTGTTATGGAATAACCCTGTAAACGTCTTTTGTTTTAATTTAATTATACAGAGTATCCAATTCTTGTCAACCAATTGAAAGTGAAATTCATACAATTTTAAAAGGTTGGTAATGCAGACGGATTAAAGATTCTTTACTTTAAATTCACGCTCAGCCTCACGACGCTGGTCTTTACGGGCAATATCCTGTCGTTTGTCATACAGCTTTTTGCCGCGTGCAACGCCAATCTCAATTTTTACAAGGCTGTCTTTAAAATAAACCTTCAGCGGAACAAGCGTCAGACCTTTTTCCTGAAGCTTTCCTTCGATTTTATTGATCTCATATCTGTGTAAAAGCAGCTTGCGTACCCTGAGCGGATCTTTGTTGAATATATTTCCCTTTTCGTACGGACTGATATGCATACCATAAATATAAACTTCTCCCTGCTCTGTTCGGATAAAAGATTCTTTGATACTGCATTTGCCATTGCGGAGAGACTTGACTTCGGTTCCTACAAGGGCAATTCCGGCTTCATAGGTATCCTCTATAAAATAGTCATGAAAGGCTTTTTTATTATTGGCGATCAGTTTGATTCCTGATTTTTTTGCCATGGCTCTTCCTCCTCTTTTATTTCAGTAATAGTAAAATCAACGGTTCTTTTCAATGCATCTGCATCAGCAACACGTACCCGAACTTTCTGTCCCAGGTGATAGACCTTTCCTGTCATATCTCCACGTAGTTCAAAATTCTCCTCATCGTAAGTGTAGTAATCATCATTCAGACTGGTTACATGAACAAGGCCTTCTATCGTATTCGGAAGTTCCACGTACAGACCATAAGCTGTAACGCCTGAAATAATTCCCTCATACTCCTCTCCAAGATGATAGGACATATACTCTGCTTTTTTCAGTTTGTCAGATTCTCTTTCCGCTTCCTGTGCTCTTCTTTCACAGGTACTGGACTGACGGGCAACCTCTTCCAGTATTTCTTTATAATGTTCCGTTCTGCCTTCCCGTTCAAGTCTCCCCCTTATATTATCACGAATGATACGGTGGATCTGTAAATCTGGATATCTGCGGATCGGAGAAGTAAAATGACAGTAATATCTTGCAGCCAGTCCAAAATGTCCGCTGCATTCCGTTGTGTATCGTGCCTGTTTCATAGTCCGCAAAGTCAGACGGCTGATCATGGTTTCATTTGGAAGTCCCTGTATACTTCCAAGTATTTCCTGTATCTCCTTGGGAGTGATTTCCTCTCCTGATTTCTGTACTTTGATTCCCTGATTTCTGAGAAGGGTAAGAAGACTTTCGATTTTTTCAGGATCCGGATTTTCATGAGTACGATATACAAAGGGATATTCACCCTTACAGTATTCTTTTGCCACAGTTTCATTTGCCATCAGCATAAAATCTTCAATAATCTCTGTAGCTACATTTGCTTCGTATGGCTGGACATCTATGGCACGTCCTGCGCCGTTAAGTGTGATCTTACTTTCCGGAAAATCAAAATCTATGGACCCTCTGTGGTGACGTTTGCTACGCAGAAGTGCTGAAAGTTCTTTCATAAGGAAAAACATCGGCACAAAATCCCTGTATTCTCTGCTTGTCTCTGTGTCACCATCTTCAAGAATACATCTCACCTGGTTATAGCTCATCCTTCTGTCTACACGGATGATCGTCTCTGCGATCTTATGATCTACTACATTTCCCTTTTCATCTATATCCATAAGACAGCTTAAGGTCAGTCTCTCTTCGCCCTGATTCAGGGAACAGATGCCGTTGGAAAGTTTTTCCGGAAGCATCGGAATAACTCTGTCAGCCAGGTAAACGCTTGTTCCTCTTTTCAAAGCTTCTCTGTCAATGGCACTGCCGCCCTGCACATAATTGCTTACATCAGCAATATGAACACCCAGATGATATACTCCGTCTGTTTTTGTGAGTGTAACGGCATCGTCAAGATCTTTTGCATCTTCTCCGTCAATAGTCACTGTCTGAAGTTCTGTGAGATCCAGCCTGCCATTCCTGTCGCCTTCCAGTACATGATCCGGCACGCGCTGTGCCTGGTTCATGACCTTAACCGGAAATTCAGTCGGAATATTGAAGCTTTTGACAATCGCAAGGATATCTGTTCCCGGAGCATTCATGCTTCCGAGATTTTCTTTTATTTTGCCCTCCGGTTTGTGCTTTTCATCACCGTAATCAATAATCTCGGCTACGACTTTGTCACCGTCACGGACACCTTTGGCATTTTTTGCTGAAATGTATATATCTTTTGAAAATTTCTGATTATCACACAGGATAAATCCATAATCACGCTCGCGCTGAAAAGTTCCCACAACTTCCTGATTTCCACGTTCCAGGATCTTTATGACAGTTCCTTCTCTTCGCTTCCCGCTTTTATTTTCCTTTTTCAGAAGAACCTGGACTTTGTCCTGATGCATGGCTGTGCCAGTCGCATCAGCAGGAATGAAGATATCGTCTTCTTCCTCTTCAAGTTCTACAAAACCAAAGCCTTTATGATTTCCGATAAAAGTTCCTTCTTTAATAAGGCCAAGTTTTTTATATTCTTTTATATTTTTCTTTTTGGGTTTTATAATCTGTTTTTTTCCGGGAAATTTCTTTCTTTTTTCCCATATTTTTTTTCTGCTCAATGATACTCCTTTTCTGTTTGAGAAAAAAAAGCACTCTTGTGATCATACAAGAGTGTTTTCTTCTGACAATTCCTAGAAATTCATATTTAAAACAGCTGCCAGTACAAAAAATAAAACTGCCATGACAGTAGTTGCTCTGACAAGACCGCCCTCCATGGAACGTCCTTTATTTTTTCCCCAGTAAGAATCAGCGGCTCCTGAAATTGTACCGCCAAGACCCTGCTGTTTACCTTCCTGCATAAGAACAACAACAGTAAGAGCAATACAATCTATGGCAAAAATAACAGTCAGAATAATTCTTAAAATCTGCACTTCGATTACACCTCCTAATCAACTAGTGGTTATTGTAACATATCGTTTCAGTTATTTCAACTATTTTTAGGGTTTTTTCTCTTGACAAAGCACTGCTATTCATAGATTATTGTATAAGACTAAAATAAAGGATGGAATACCATGAAAACAACTGATAATAAAATTTATGTGTTTCTTTTTTCGCTGTTCCTTTCCCTTGGAACAGGCGCTTTAATACTTAAGATTCCTTCACTTTCCGAGGTTGTGGCATCAAAAGGAAATATTAATCTTCTTACCTATGGAATCACTGTGGTTCTCTTCTGCATAGTTTATTTTTTTGGATGTCTTCTGGTCAGCAGAACCTCCGTTTCCAGTCACAGACAGAATCCTGCATCAGCCTTTGTCGTATCTTTGTTTCTTCTGGCAGCTGATTTTGTTTTTCTGTTTTTTATGTTCAAAATGGAAGTGAACGTATATGCATCTTTTTCTTCCAGATACATCTGGCATAATATGCCGCTGCTTCTTGTAATTCTGTGCATCACCGTTGAAAATCTTTTTTTCCTTTTTCTTATGCGCAGAAGCACTTTAAACACTCCGGATTTTTCTATGTACCTGTTTTATGGGATTCTTACACTGCTGACTGCCTATAACTTCTATACACCGGCAGTTTTTCTCAGGGATGAGGCTGACCGCCTCCATATGGATGCTTATTTTAATTCCATTTACAATGTACTCCATGGAAATGCATACAGCACATATACTACAAGTATTTACGGGCATTATGGTATTTTTTATAAACTGCCTCTCAAACTTATGGGCGGTGATTTTATTGATTTCATATTCCTTAACAGTTGTATTGGTGCACTCTGCTTCCTTGCCATGTTCCTTGCTCTGCATTTTATGGTCAGAAGAACTTCTCTCAGAATCCTCGGAGCGATTGCCATGACATTCCCTGTTCTCAGTATGCGCAGCGGAATCTACTGGCAGCTGTGGCCGCACCGTATTCTCTTTATGAGCCTTATGCTGTGCTATGCAGCCTTTTGTGTAAGATATCATAAACTTAACCGTATAACCTGTATTCTTGGATATCTTATTGCAATGGCCGGTGTTCTCTGGAATACAGAAAGCGGTCTTTTCTGCGCAGTTGCCTGGTCAGGTTTCTGGATTCTTAAGATTCTTGCAGATCATTCAAGGTCTTTTGTAAATTCTTTTATAAATATCTGTCTGCACCTCGCCGGAATTGTTTTCTCTTTCCTTGGTGCATACGGTATCGTCGAAATATATAACATTTCCTGCGGCGGATCACCTGCAGGATTGCATGAATTCCTGTTTCCGCTTCTGCAGTCTTCCTATATGGATGATCTGCTCCGTGTTGACCTCCCGGATTTTCCAAGTGCTTACTTGGCAGTTATAGGACTTCTGTTTCTGGCACTTGCATGGGGAATATCCAAAATACGTTTTATTCATTCCGCTTTTGTCAGTGACAATGCACTTCTTCCGGCATGTTACAGTTTTTCAGCATCAGTCCTGACACTTGGGCAGCTGACATATTTCATTAACCGTGCTGCTTATCATAACCTCGAGATCTGCCACCTGCCTGCAGTTTTACTCATCTGCATTCTCGCAGAACGTGGCTGGGAGTTTGTTTGCACTTTCCGTATCACTGATCTTCGAAAATATCAGACACATATGATTTATAAAGGAGCTTTTACCATTACCTCCATTGTAATCCTGGTCAGCATCTGCACAGGAAATATCATTCAGTACAGTTCAAACATGAGCCTCCGCCAGCAGCTGCACAATAAAACAGAAGTGCATGATTTTGCCGCAAATGTTGCTGCTAACATTCCCGAAAACACCTATGGATTCGGAATAGGAGTTCCCGAGATTTATGCCATGCTTCGATGGGATACCCAGTGTTACACTCTGGATTTTGCAGACCTGTCTCTTCGACCAGAAGTTGGCGACCATGTGATGGAGAATATCCGGAAAAAAAATCTTTCCTGTTTTCTTGCTGGTGAAAACGCTGTGAAACGTCTTCAGAAATATTGTTCCAAAGATAAATCCGACTGGCTTCTGAACAATTATCAGGTTGCACAGACTTTTGAATTCCAGGGAGCTGTCCTTGAATATTATATCCGGAAATAAGTTATTTCCAACACAGAAGTGCCGCAGATCTGTTCCGATCTGCGACACTTCTTTTATTCTGCAAATGGATTTTCATAAACTGCGAGCTCACCAAGATATTCGCTGATTCGCAAAAGCTGATTATATTTTGCATTTCTGTCAGATCTGCATGGGGCACCTGTTTTGATCTGCCCGGCACCTACTGCCACTGCAAGATCTGCAATAAAAGGATCTTCCGTTTCGCCTGATCTGTGTGAAATTACCGTCCTGTATCCTGCTTTCTGAGCTATTTCAACCGCATCCATTGCCTCACTGAGCGTACCTATCTGATTGACTTTTATCAGGATCCCATTTGCAGTTCCCAGTCGGATTCCACATTTCAGTCTTTTTATATTAGTTACAAAAAGATCATCTCCAATCAGCTGAACCTTGTCACCCAGGCGCTCTGTCATCTGCTTCCAGCCTTCCCAGTCATCTTCTCTCAAACCGTCTTCTATTGACACGATCGGATACTTCTCTATAAGCTCTTCGTAATATGAAATCATTTCTTCTGTATCTCGCAGAATTTCCCTTCCTTTCATACGACTTTCTCCAGAAAAATGATATACTCCGGAAGTTTCATCATATAGTTCACTTGCCGCCACATCGATTGCAATAAATACGTCTTCTCCACCACGATATCCTGCTTTTGCACATGCTTCCATAATAAGTTTCAGCACTGACTCTGAGTCCGCAAGATCAGGCGCAAAACCACCTTCATCACCTACAGCTGTTGACAGACCATATTCTTTAAGAAGGATTTTGAGAAACTGATATATTTCGACGCACATTTCTATCGCATTATCAAAAGATCCGGCTCCCGCAGGTATGATCATAAATTCCTGTACATCAACAGTATTTGATGCATGCTTTCCACCATTGACTATATTCATCATGGGAACTGGAAGAATTTTGCGATTGCATCCTCCAAGATACTGATACAGAGGAATTCTAAGCGCCATTGCAGCTGCTCTTGCAACCGCCATCGAAACACCCAGTATCGCATTTGCACCCGCACTGCTTTTATTTTCTGTCCCATCTGATTCTGTCAGTATTCTGTCTACTCTGCTCTGTTCAAGCGCATTCTCTCCCACAAGAGCTTCTGCCAGCCGTGTATTCACATTATTTACTGCTTTTTTAACACTTAAACCAAGGTAATAATTTTTATCGCCATCCCGCAATTCCACTGCCTCAAATTTTCCTGTAGATGCACCGGAAGGCACCATTGCCTTCGCTGTATAACCATCAATCCCCATTACACCTTCTCCAACAGTCACCTCGACTTCGACTGTAGGATTGCTTCTGGAATCCAGAACTTGTCTTGCGTGAATTTTTCTTATCGGTAAATATCGTAACATTGGTTCTGCACCTCCATTTTTTAATAAGAATAGTTTCTCCCAAATCTTTTTCATTATTCACTTGCAAGTTTCTGCTTTCCTATTTTATATAATTATCAGTTATTTATGATAATTAAAACTATTTTTACAGTATATAATATATTTTTATTATTATTTTTAAAATGCAACTTGACATATCAAATATTATCTGTTATAGTTTACTCATAAAACAAAAGGAAATACAAATAAACAAAAAGGAGTGAGACCACCGAAAACATAAGTGAAATCTCATAATCTAAGAAAGGAAGGTACAAACCGCCAGAAACTTAAATTTATTTTAAATAATTTTTTGAAAGAGAGGTACAGTCCACCAAGAACATAACTTTCATTCCAGATGTTTTATAAATATTATCAGGAGGTACAGTCCATTGGATAATGAACAGTAAAAGAGCCACCAGAAAAAATAATCTGATGGCTCTAATTTTTTGCTCTCTTTCATATACATATAAAAAAATCCCGGAGTTTACATGCGTATAAATCTCTCCAGACTTATTTCAAAATTATTTTCTTTTTCACATCTGAAATTATTTCTTCTCTTTGCTGCTGCTTTTATTTTGGGTTCAACAGCAGAAAAAATCACCAAACACTTTTCTTCCAGAGTTTCTGTTACATCTGCTTCCGCTTCCAGCAGCTGGGGCCTGAGTTTTCAAGAAGAAGGAAAAGCTCCGACAGGAAATGCGGGTTCTGATGAATTAAAGAAATATAATGCCTACTATATTAACCCTACAGAAGATAAAAAAATCTATCTTACATTTGACTGTGGTTATGAAAACGGAAATACGCCTCTGATCCTTAAGGCGTTAAAAAAGCACAATGCTCCTGCTGTTTTCTTTGTTGTCGGAAATTTTGTAAAAGATAATCCTGATCTCATCAGACAAATGCTGCAGGAAGGACACCTGGTTGGCAATCACACAATGACTCATCCGGATATGTCTCAGATTTCTACAGAAGAATCTTTTCAGAAAGAACTCTCAGGTGTAGAAAAGCTTTACCATGAGACCACAGATGAATCTATGCCGAAATTGTATCGACCGCCACGCGGTGTGTACAATACAGAAAATCTTTCAACGGCACAAAAACTGGGATACTCTACTTTTTTCTGGAGCCTTGCATATGTGGACTGGATTCAGGATCAACAGCCTTCAAAAGAAGAAGCTTTTCAAAAACTCCTCACACGCATCCATCCCGGTGCAATTGTGCTTCTCCACAACACTTCTTCTACTAACGGAGCTATTCTTGACGAACTTCTTACCCGATGGGAAGATATGGGATACAGATTCTGTTCTGTAAAAGAAATGACCGGAGCCTCCTAACGCTCCGGTCTGTTCTATGTTTGTTATTTTTTCTGATCTTTTGTGTGAAGATCCTGCTTGATCTGTGAACTGGAGATTTCCGGTGTACGTGGCAGATATACCACTTCACAGCCTTCCTCTTTAAGGAAATCAAATTTACCTTCCCAGTCATCTCCCATAACAAATGTATCAACATGATATTCTTTTACATCTGTACGTTTCTGTTCCCAGTTTTCTTCCGGAATAACAAGATCCACATAACGGATCGCTTCCAGAAGCTGTTTACGTTTTTCATAGGAAAAATAACATTTTTTCTGCTTTTCATTCCAGTTAAATTCATCTGTGGAAAGCCCTACGATCAGATAATCTCCCAGCTGTCTGGCTCTTCTCAGAAGATTGATATGTCCGTAATGGAGCAGATCAAAAGTTCCATATGTGATAACACGTTTCATCTGATGATTCCTCTCTGTTTCAGTTTAATATCGATTCAGATAATTAATACAGTAATTATAAATCCTGAGATATGTTGCAACAGAATAATGAAGTCCGTCATGAACGCCATCTTCCGGTCTTGTACTTATCCAGCCATATTTCTGGAGACCTGTACAGGTATTTATATAAGTATAAGTTTTATTTCTGCCTTTGCACAGTTTATTATAAATAGTTTTATTGAAACTTGCAACTTTGGCTTCTGAACGTCTTGATTTTGATCCTGCATACATCGCACTGTTATAAGGATTTACAGACATATAATAGAGATCACAGTTATTTCTTTTCAGTTTTCCTGAAATGTTTTTCATATATTTTACATATTTATTTACATTGTTCAGATCGTTAATACCAAAGTTAAAAATAACTGCTTTTTTGGAATCAGCAGGCTCATTTGACATTCGTGACAGAAGCTTTTTGTATCCGTCACTCTTTAACCAGGATAATCCCTCGCGTCTCCGATATACAAAATGAACATTTGAAGGGCATCTTTCCCCAAGACTCAGCATCATTCCCCATGTTCTTGAATCACCGACAAAATAAACACTGTCATAAGAAGTCAGGGTCTTTATCTGTGCCGGTTCCCTGTCCATGGTTTTTTTGAAAACAACCATATAATAAGTTCCAGATTTAGATGGGATTTTATCTCCTGTCTTGTAATTCGGCAAGGTTGACTTGCCCTTTTTTCTGGACCAGCCAAGACACATGTCACCATTCTTCATATTTACGGCAGGGAACGTAGCTGTACCGGCTGTATTTGTAATTGTTTTCCATACTCCGCCTGTATTATAGCAGAGTTTCACTCCTGACGGTGCACTCTTGACAACTACATAAAACTTCATGTTTCCGGTAACTTTAACACTTGCACCCGGTTTCTTTGTTGAAGTTCCTTTAATCTTTGTTGCCCAGACAGCCGTCTTCGTATCAGAATTCAGGGAACGCTCCGGCAATGTGATCCTTTCGCCTTTTATTGCCTGAACCCTGAGATTTTTGAATTCGCCTTTACCGGACGGATTATAAAATCTCACTGTATAAAGTTTGTAATACTTCATACAGAATTTCGTATTTCTTGTAATCTGGACAGACGCTCCTGGAGTATACTTTGTAGTTTTTCCATTGTATTTCACAGTCCAGTATATTCTGTAGCCGGATTTACTGTATTCGGGAAGCGTAATATAACTTCCGGTATCCACAATCTTTTCCCAGCTTTTGTACAGATCAGTACTTACAACACCCTTACTGTTGGCAAATACAACTCTGCACTGTCCTACATCATATGTATCCGCAGATACTTTTCTTGCAGACACACCTATCAGAAAAAAAGTCATCATAAGTAAAACAAGCAATGCGACCTTCCATTTTTCTGTTACTTTTAACATAAAAAAACAACTCCTTAATTTAATTCAACCTTTATATCTGACTGTACCGCTCCCCTCCCGGCATCAGTCAGCCATTTCCAAAATCAACTATAGCAGTTTTTATATGGCAATGCAATCATTTTTTCACATTTATGTAACATTTAAAACTACTATCTGCCCAGTTCCTTTTCACTCATTTCAAGTGCAGATGCAATTACTGCATCCATGTCATAATATTTATATTCTCCAAGACGACCACCAAAGATTACATTTTCCTCTCTGGCTGCAAGTTCTTTATATTTATTATACAACTCACTGTTTTTCTCATCGTTGACCGGATAATACGGCTCGTCTCCAGGCTTCCATTCAGAACTGAATTCACGACTGATAACAGTTTTTGGAAGATCATTTCCGCTGGCATCCTTGCCAAATTCAAACCATTTATGTTCAATGATCCTTGTCCACGGTGTCTCCCTGTCCGTATAGTTGACAGCTGCATTTCCCTGGAAATTCGGCTGATCAAGGACCTCTGTTTCAAAACGCACAGATCTGTATTCAAGATAACCTTCTCTATATCCAAAATACGCATCCACCGGACCTGTATAGATTACTTTGTCTGCCATGGTATCATATTCTTCTTTTCTGTCCAGATAATCCTGATTAAGAATAACTTCTATGCCCTCCAGGATATTTGCTACCATTTTAGTATAACCGCCTGTAGGAATTCCCTGATACAGTGCATTAAAATAATTATTGTCAAAAGTAAAGCGTACCGGAAGACGCTTGATTATAAACGCAGGCAGATCTTTACAGTCACGTCCCCATTGCTTCTCTGTATAACCCTTAACAAGCTTCTCAAAAATATCACGGCCAACCAGGGAAATTGCCTGTTCCTCAAGATTTTTCGGATCAGTGATACCAGCTTCTTCTCTCTGTTGACGGATCTTCGCCTCTGCTTCTTCAGGAGTTACCACGCCCCACATTTTATTAAAAGTATACATATTAAAAGGAAGGGAATACAACTCACCCTTATAATTGGCTACCGGGCTGTTTGTAAAGCGGTTAAAATCCGCAAATTTCGTAACATAATTCCATACCTTTTTATTGTTTGTATGAAAAATATGTGCGCCATATTTATGAACATTGATTCCTTCTGTTTCTTCAGTATATACATTTCCTGCAATATTAGGTCTTCTGTCAATCACAAGGACTGATTTCCCTGCTGCCTTTGCCTCATGAGCAAAAACTGCGCCGTAAAGCCCGGCACCAACCACAAGATAATCATATTTCTTATTCATATTTTCCTCCGGTTATTTAATTATTTTTTTCAGTTTACGCGGAACAGAAGTAACTGCCCGTCCTACTTTAAGAGATGTGGAATTCTCCAGATCATTCACTTTCTTCTCAAGTTTTTTCAGCTGAGAGGACATTTCCCGGACACTTTCGTATTTGCCCAGATCATCTCTGCAGTATTCATTAAAATAGCCATCCATATCATCTACTATCTGATTGATTCTGAACCAGTTTTCCTCTGTAAAATATTCCTCTTTCAGAATACCGGAGCGTCTGGCCTCTGTGAACTGTCTGTTCATTTCCATCAAAAATACATACTTAAATTCAAAAGCAAGTCTCTTCAGATTCCAGTTATAAGATTCATACTTCAGCGACGTCATAAGCCCCGACAGTTTTTCCTTTAACCCAGGACGTTCCTCCAGAAATTTCTCTGTGGATTCATATTCATCACAAAGACAGAAAATCTTGGCTGCTGATTTTACAGAAGAATTCTCATTATCTACGCGATAATGAAGATAAGCATCTTTTACAATTACTGCTCTTCTGGCACTTGCCCAGACCTTGAATGCAAATGATGTATCCTGATAAGAAGCTCCCGGAGTCTCTGTAAACCGAATGTTCTGTTCTGTAAGCATCTCTCTTCTGTAAATTCCTGTCCAGATGCAGGGACGAACATGAAAAACCTCCATCTCATCTGCAGGACAGAATACTTTGCCGTACAGTCTCTCATAAGGCTTCAGTACTTCAAGAAAAGTGCTTCGTGGTTCTGGCTTTGATTTATATTTATAGTAGTTAGATTTAATCATATCAGCATTATTTTCTTTTGCTGTAATATATAATTTCTCAAACATATCCGGATCCGCAAAATCATCTGTCTCTATAATACCAATATATTCTCCTGTTGCATGATCCAGCCCCACATTCATGCTGTGGCCATATCCTGAATTAGGTTTATGGATTACTTTTATACGGCTGTCTTTCGCAGCATATTCATCAAGAATATTTCCTGTGCTGTCCTTTGAGCCGTCATCAAGGCATATAATTTCTATATCTTTCAACGTCTGATTCACAACACTGTCCATACACTCTCTTAAGAAATTTTCCACATTACATGCAGGCATTAAAATTGAAACTTTTGGCATTCAACTGCCCTCCCATACAAATATAATTTTCATCTTTCTGTCATAGAAAAGGACTGAATATCCTGTTCATAATCTTTGCACCCGGTTTTTCAATCAGATAATATGTTACAATTCCGATGGCAACTGCCATAAAAACAGATATTCCAAGTGATATCACTACATGATCAAAAATAAAATCTTCATTCTTCCACCAGGTGTGTTTCATAACAGCAAATGCCACTTCCTGCATAACATAAACAGAGTAGGCATATTTTCCTGCAAAACCGGCCACCGGATTGTTTGTGATCCTGGCAAAAACACCTTTTCCTGTAAGCTGACAGATAAAAAATACTGCAAATAATACCACCACAATAAACTGATTTTCATATGCATGATCATTAACAAAGAAATTAATAATCAGCATCACCAGAGTAATAAGTTCCAGACATGAAACTGCGAATGTTTCTTTCTTTAACTGGGCCGCTGTATCTTTTCTTCCTGCACGCCATTTTGCTGATGCTGATTCAAAAATCTGTCCTATAAGATACCCAAGGCCAACCCCTGCGATCGCTCTTGCAACGCCCATATTAAAAACACCATAAATCATATTCCGTCCGAATTCACCGTCTGTTCCGCTGATATTCAACTCATAGCCAAAATAAACAAGAAGGCAGGTCAGCAGCTTCATTTTATTGGAATCATGAATACATTTTGTCAAAAGGAAATAAAAGACCTCTGCGACAAAAAATGCGGACACATACCAGTTCAGTCCCTTCCAGTCTGTCGCCAGTCCACTTGACTGCAGGAAAAGCAGATCAAGGAAAGACGCATAAAAAGTCTTTCCGAAAAACGCTGCCATTATTATAACAGAACATGCAAGAGATGGCCACAGCCTGCTTATCTTTTTGCAGATAAAAGTTCCCACTGTCCAGTCAGGGTGATTTCGGATCGTGTGGTACAGAAAATATCCGGACATAATAAAAAAGCATTCCACAATATATTTGGAATACAGAACCTGATCTGACAGGTATTTGTATACACTGCTGTCCTTTGTATGAGGCATGATATAAGAATGTAGTAAGTGAAAATAAATAATACTGACTGCAAACGCAAAGCGGATAAATTCTATGTTGTATAATCTTTTTTTCCTCGTATCTGTTTTCATGATATGATGTTTCCTCTGGTTTCATATTTCTGATTTTTTATTATAACATGCGCCTATTGTAAAAACAAACCCAGTTTTTCGGATAAATTGCTATTGGTGTATTGTATTATAAAGCAGATTTCTATATATTTTTTAATGAACTTTACAAAAACATTTTTTAATACTTTCCTTCTTTATTTTTTGTGTTTATAATAAGCAGGTATCTAACTTCAGATATGTCATTCATAAAACTCAACTTATCATCAGAATACAAAACAACACAAAGGGGTATTTCTATTGTATGAACAAAAAAACTTCAGACTCAAACAGGATTATATATTTTGATATACTAAACATATTCGCATGTTTTGCAGTTATTTTTCTGCATCACAATGGCATTGTACACAATTTTTCCAATACACTTGCATGGAAAGAAAGTTTAGTTATAGAATGCGGATTTTACTGGGCTGTTCCAATATTTTTGATGTTAAGTGGTGCCAATCTCATGAATTATCGTTCAAAATATAATACTGCTACTTTCTTCAAAAAAAGATTTATGCGTACAGTTATTCCATGGTTATTATGGAGTTTTCTTATATTGCTATGGAAATGTAAAGTAAAAAATTTCACCCTGGAAAGTCATTCTGTGCGATACTTATTTGATCTGATAGTTAATAATAAAATAATGCCCATCTACTGGTTTTTCGGTGCATTATTTGCCTGTTATCTGGCTATCCCGGTTTTTTCTCTTTTACTTGAATATAAAAAAATCCTCTGGTATATCGTAATACTAAACTTTACATTTGCTTCCTGTCTCCCACTTCTTAATATGTGGTTTGGTGTTTCCTGGGGGCTTGATATACCTGTTGTCGGAAGTCTTATAATATATATTCTACTTGGCTATCTGATTTCAGTTCAGAACTTCAGCCCGGGAATGCGCATTATAATCTATATTTCTGGAATTTGCGGATTCCTCTTCCGCTTTATATATACATACATTTTTTCTATGCAAAAGGGCGAAACAGATACTACCATCAAAGGATATGTTATGTTCCACGCAGTTTTTCTTTCTATAGCTGTATTTGAAGCTGCAAAAAATATACCCTGGAGCAGATTTTTACCAGATAGATTTCTTTCCAAGCTGTCAGCAATCTCTTCCTGCAGTTTTGGTATTTACCTGATTCACCCGGTGATTATGTATTATGAAAAACAAATTTTTCATATGTCTGCATCACGACATGTCTGGCGATTTGGATTTGTTTTTTGCACATATTTAATATCCTTTTTTATTGTTTGCCTGATCAAAAAAATTCCGATAATCGGAAAATATCTTTGTTAATTCATCTTGAATAATGATATCGACAGGCCAGTATATACACATTCTTATCATCTATCTGATAGATCAGCCTGTCTTTATCATTAATTCGTCTTGACCAGAATCCTGCCAAATCTCCTGTCAGAGGTTCAGGTTTTCCAATCCCCTGATTTCCGTTTCGGCATATATCTTCAATCAATGAATTAATCTTCTTCAGTGTTTTTCTGTCTTCAGTCTCCCAGTAAACATAATCTGCCCAGCCATTCTGAGTAAACACTTTATTCATCACTCAACCTCTTTTAATTCATGGATATTTGCTTTTCCTGCCTGTAACTGTGCCTTGGATTCCATAAGCCAGTCATAATTTGCACGATCTTCTATAATATGCAAATTTTCCATAAGATTATTATAAGATTCCTCGGACATCATAACTACGTTTCTGTTATTCTTTCGGGTAACAATCATAGTCTCATAATCATCTGTGACTTTATCCATATAATTTTTCATGTTTTCACGCAGGGTTGTATAATTAACAGCTAACATAAGCGTCCTCCTTTACGTACAGTATTCTGTACTTTTATTATATTCACAGTGTATGTTGCTGTCAATGATTTATACAAAACTTTGATATATAACAAAAAGTTAGACACATCATGAGTGTTTTACTCAAAATGACGTGTCTAACTTTATTTGTTAGAAATTCAGTTAATAAATTTACGCAAATATTAGAACTTGCCAGCGTCAGCAGCTTCCTGTACAGAAACAGCTACAGCAACTGTCATACCAACCATCGGGTTGTTACCAGCACCGATAAGACCCATCATTTCTACGTGAGCCGGTACAGAAGAGGATCCTGCAAACTGAGCATCAGAGTGCATACGTCCAAGTGTATCAGTCATACCGTAGGAAGCAGGACCTGCTGCCATGTTGTCCGGGTGAAGTGTACGTCCTGTACCACCGCCGGAAGCAACTGAGAAGTATTTCTTTCCTTTTTCGTTGCATTCTTTCTTATAAGTACCTGCAACCGGATGCTGGAAACGAGTCGGGTTAGTGGAGTTACCTGTGATAGAAACGTCAACGCCTTCTTTCCACATGATAGCAACACCTTCCGGAACGCTGTTAGCGCCGTAGCAGTTAACTTTTGCACGAAGTCCTTCAGAGTAAGATTTACGGAATACTTCTTTTACTTCGTTTTTGTATGGATCATATTCTGTTTCAACATATGTAAATCCGTTGATACGGGAGATGATCTGTGCAGCGTCTTTTCCAAGACCGTTCAGGATAACACGAAGAGGTTTCTGACGAACTTTGTTAGCTTTTTCTGCAATACCGATAGCACCCTCAGCAGCTGCGAAAGATTCATGTCCAGCCAGGAAACAGAAGCAGTCTGTTTCTTCTTCCAGAAGCATTTTACCAAGGTTACCATGTCCAAGACCTACTTTACGTGTATCAGCAACGGATCCAGGAATACAGAATGCCTGAAGACCTTCGCCGATAGCTGCAGCTGCGTCAGCTGCTCTTCTGCAGTCTTTTTTGATTGCGATAGCTGCACCTACGATGTATGCCCAGCAAGCGTTCTCGAAACAGATCGGCTGGATGCCTTTGATCTGATCGTATACGTTAAGGCCTGCATCTTTAGTGATTTTCTCTGCTTCTTCGATAGAAGCGATTCCATAGCTGTTTAAAACTGAATTGATTTTGTCAATTCGTCTCTCATATGATTCAAATAAAGCCATTTACTTATCCTCCTGAAATTATAATCGGTATAATTATTCTTTACGTGGGTCGATGATCTTAACAGCATCTGCAACACGGCCATACTGACCTTTTGCTTTTTCCCATGCTGTGTTCGGGTCATCACCTTTTTTGATGAAGTCAGTCATTTTGCCAAGGCTTACGAACTGATAACCGATAATTTCATTATCTTCGTCAAGAGCGATACCTGTAACATAGCCTTCTGCCATTTCCAGGTAACGAGGACCTTTTTTAAGTGTTCCGTACATTGTACCAACCTGAGAACGAAGTCCTTTACCAAGGTCTTCAAGACCAGCACCTACAGCAAGTCCGTCTTCAGAGAAAGCAGACTGAGAACGTCCGTATACGATCTGAAGGAAAAGTTCTCTCATAGCTGTGTTGATAGCGTCACAAACAAGGTCTGTATTCAGAGCTTCCATAACTGTCAGTCCTGGAAGAATTTCAGATGCCATAGCTGCGGAATGAGTCATACCGGAGCAACCAATTGTCTCAACCAGTGCTTCCTGGATGATACCTTCTTTTACGTTCAGGGACAGCTTACAGGCACCCTGCTGAGGAGCACACCAGCCTACACCATGTGTGAAACCGGAAATGTCCTTCACTTCCTTAGCCTGAACCCATTTTGCTTCTTCCGGGATTGGAGCGGCGCCGTGATGGACACCCTGTGCAACTGGGCACATTTCTTCTACTTCGCGTGAATAAATCATGTTAAAACTCCTTTCAAGTATAGATTTACTTTGATGTTGTTAAATAATTAGCTAACAACCTGAGAGTATTTTCTCATAAAACATCATTTTAGTCCAGTCAAACTTTGTAAAAAAAACAGAGTATTTTTTCTGGTAATATGTTAATATAAGACAAATAGTATAAAAATAAGGAGTAAACCATGTCAGACAAACTTCCTGTTTCTTTTTTTCCATCTCGTTTCCAGATTCTGAGCGGCAGTGCTCTGAAAATGATAGCGATCATAACCATGCTGATAGATCACAGTGCGGAAATACTTCTGAGACTGTATGCGCCGGCACTGCGGCCTTTATTTTATCTTAACGGACAGGTAATCAGCACATACCGTCTCTGTCGCGATATCGGACGGTGTGCTTTTCCGATTTTCTGTTTTCTTCTGGTTGAGGGATTTTTACATACAGGCAACCGACGGAAATATGGCAGAAACCTTCTGATTTTTGCATTGCTTTCTGAAATACCGTGGAATTTCATGTTTGCCAACACATGGCATTATGCAAAACAGAATGTATTTTTTACATTGTTCCTCGGATACCTGGCGTTCTGCGCCATCGAATATTTCTGGGAGGATAGATGGAAACAGATGCTCTGTCTTCTTGCACTTTTCGGACTTTCCTTCATTGTAAATGCAGATTATGGCTGGAGAGGTTTTATTTTTCTTCTGATCATGTATCTTCTGCGCAACGAAAAAGCTTCCCAGGCTATTGTGGGAAGCTGTTGGCTTGCCTATGAATGGAAGGCATGTTTTGCTTTCATTTCCATTAATATGTACAATGGAAAACGCGGCTTTATAAAAGGAAAAGCCGCGAAGTATTTCTTTTATTTATTTTATCCTCTGCATATCACAGTACTTGTTATCCTGCGGCAGATATTATTCGGATAATCTACTCCATCCGCATCCAGTATCCGCCCCAGTCCATATAATAATCCAGGACTTTTTTAGGCGAGGAAAGATAGACCATTCCACACTGTGGGGTTGCATCAATATAATATGTTTTGTTTTTTACCTTTACCTGTACGTTATAATGCTGTGACATCATATACATGTTTTCCGGGTATCTGGATTTTTTGTCATGTATTGCCAGACGGACTTTTGCCTTATAGCCCAGTGCCTTATATATTTTTGCCATCAGCTGGCCTGCAGAGTAACAGTTTCCTCTTCTCTTGGAAATGATCTTTTTCATGTCATATTCGTTGGCGTATGTAAAATTGCAGGCCAGATACTGAGACACTGCCATAAGCCGGTCTTCAGGGTTTCTGGTGCTCTTCTTGACTTCTTTTGCCAGATTTTTTACCCATTTATTGACATAGTTATTGCCGGACGCTACTACAATCGTATATTTCTCGGATATTTTGTCTGACTTGAATGTTACTTTTGCTGTACCGTTCTTTACTGCTTTCAGCTTAAATTTATTTTTTCCTGAAGCAACAGGTCTGACAACTTTTTTATTGCTTGAAGTACATTTCACTTTTCCATAACTGGAATCATAAGCAAAAGTCTCTTTTGTACCTTTCAGTAAAATAATCTTAGATGGTGTCTTATATACTAAAGGATAAACATGCCCATACGGGCCTTCCGGTATAGCAGCCTGTGCACTTACCGGCACAAAAACACTGCTGCAGATGCAGATCAGTGCAAGAATAAATGCAAATATTTTTTTGTTTTTTCCTTTGTAACTACTCATCACGCTCAATCCCTCTTCCACAACTTCTTACTGCTTCTTCACGATCTCTGAAGCATTTTTGTAAATACTGTCAGCATGAATGCAGCCTCTTACAGGTGAAAGCGGGTAAATATTGCAGTTTCTTCCGATCACGGTTCCCGGATTGAGAACAGATCCACATCCGACTTCTACATGATCAGCAAGCATGGCTCCGAATTTCTTAAGACCTGTCTCGATCTTTTCTTCTCCGTCTTTAACAACGACAAGCTTTTTATCAGATTTCACATTTGAGCAGATAGATCCTGCACCCATATGAGATTTAAATCCAAGTACAGAATCTCCTACATAATTGTAATGAGGAACCTGCACTTTGTTAAAGAGAACTGCGTTCTTAAGTTCTGTAGAGTTTCCGACTACAGCACCCTCTCCCACGATTGCTTTGCCGCGGATAAAAGCACAGTGACGTATTTCGGCATCTTTGCCAATGATCGCCGGTCCTGTGATACTTGCAGTAGGAGCAACTTTTGCTGACCTGGCAATCCAGATATTGCCGTCTTTGCATTCATATTCAAAAGGATTCAGTGTCGGGCCAAGTTTCATGATAAAATCTCCGATCTCCGGAAGCACTTCCCATGGATATGTTTTTCCTTCAAAAAGTTCTGCTGCAATTGTTTCATTTAAATCAAGCATATTTGCTATGGTAAATTCCTTCATCATTTCTGGATCTTCCTCCCTGTTGACGTCTTTTTATAATTCACTGCTGCCGCATCAAAAAACTGCCTTAATGCATACTGATAATTACTCTGTTCCACCTGGTCTGTCCTGATACGCACAAAACGTTCCAGCTTGTCCATGTACTCCTGAGATGTGATACTGCCCTCTGCCACATAGGTAAGTCCCTTTTCCCAGCTTGCAGTAAGCTCCGGATTCAGAAGCTGACGGATAGAACAGTTTACTACATCGAAAATCATTTCACCAAGCAATGTCGGTGTAATAACCTGCGTTTTTTTGTTCAGTGCAAGATACTTTATGGAAAAAAGTTTCTTGAGGATTTCTGCTCTTGTAGCACTCGTTCCTATTCCGCTTCCTTTAATCTGCGCACGCAGTTCTTCATCTTCGATCAGCTGACCTGCATTTTCCATTGCAAGTATCATGGAACCTGAATTATAACGCTTCGGCGGTGATGTCTCCCCTTCTTTGATGCTCAGTGATTTCACAGTCAGTATATCATTCTTTTTCAGCTTCTGCAATGCATCAAGCAGCTGTCTGTCACAGGACACATCTTCTGCATCATTCTGTTCCTGCCTGTTGTCCGCTGCAGATTTTTTTGCAAAAGAATTTGTGGCATATTTCAAATATCCCTCTTCCATCAGTACGCGGAAAGAAGAGAAAAAGGATTCATTGTCCATGATCGTTGTCAATGATACTTTCTGATATACAGCCGGTGGACAGAAAACACACAGGAAACGTCTTACAATCGTCTCATATACCCTCTGTGACGTCAGGGAAAGGCTGTTCAGTGCATTCAGTCCCTGGCCTGTCGGAATAATCGCATAATGATCCGTGATCTGCTTATCGTTCACATAACGGGTTTTTGCGATGTTTTTGTATGTACCTGTCTGCAGGATCTCCTCAGCTGCATTTCCGATTGCACCGTAACGCCGCAGTCCCGAAATATTTTTATAAATTTCTTTCGATACTGCTGTAGAAAGGACTCTGGCATCTGTTCGTGGATAAGTGACCAGTTTCTTTTCATAAAGCTCCTGTGTGATCCGAAGAGTTTCATCCGGACTGATCTTGAACAGTTTGGAACACACATTCTGTAACTCTGCAAGGTTAAAAAGAAGGGGCGCATTTTTGTTTTCTTTTTTGCGTTCAACTTTTGCAACCAGGCATGTAAGCGGCTGTTTTTCGGACAGCCTGGCAATCAGTTCCTCTGCATGCTTCTTTTCTTTAAAGCCATTTTCCTTATAAAGATACGGAGACTGGAAGTATCTGCTTCCCTCTACCGCACGCCATTCACCTTCAAAATTTTCTCCTTCAAGTTCAATGGAGGACAGCACTCTGTAAAATGGTGTTTTTACAAAAGAACGGATCTCCCTCTCTCTTCGCACGACCATTCCAAGGACACAGGTCATAACCCTTCCCACGGAGATTGCCTGATATTTTGTTTTCAGATAACCAGAAACGCTGTTCCCATATCGAAGTGTAAGAACTCTGGAGAAGTTGATTCCCATCAGATAATCTTCTTTTGCGCGCAAATAGGCAGAGGCAGAAAGATTGTCATATTCTGAAATATCTTTTGCTTCTCTGATACCACGCAGGATTTCCTCTTCTGTCTGGGAATCGATCCAGACTCTTTTCTGACTTTTATCCTTTACTCCCGCCATCTGTGCGACCAGACGGTAAATATATTCTCCCTCACGTCCTGAGTCAGTACACACATAGATGGTCTCTACGTCCGGTCTGTTAAGAAGCCCCTTGACAATGTCAAACTGTTTCTTCACAGACGGAATCACTTCGTATTTAAATTCACGGGGCAAAAAAGGCAGGGTCTCGAAACTCCACCTTTTGTACCTGATATCATATTTTTCGGGATAGCTCATAGTGACCAGGTGTCCTACACACCAGGTCACTACAGCATCTTCTGATTCAAGATAGCCATCCCGTCTTTGTCCGTTGATTTTTAATGCTTTCGCAAATTCCTGAGCAACACTTGGTTTCTCAGCTATGTATAAGGATTTACCCATATTATTTATCTGCACTCATCTTTCTGAGAGGCCATGCAAGAAGCAATGCACCGCCTGCCATATTTCCCAAAGTGACGATAACCATGCTCTTTAACATTGCTCCAATGGAAAGTCCCGGCACCAGACATGCAGCAGTTACAAAAATACCCATGTTGGCAACACAGTGTTCAAATCCACTTACAACAAAACCTGAAATACACATAACTATCATCAGAAACTTTGCGGCTTCACTCTTAAGTTTAATACCACAAAGCACCCCAAGACATACGAAGAAGTTACATAAAACAGCGCGGAAAAACATCTGGCCTGCCGGAATAGACAGTTTATTCGTCATAAATCCTGCAAAATAATCTGCAGTTCCGGAAGCTCCGGCACCGACAAAGATCAATGCCAGAATCGCGCATCCTACAAAATTTCCGATATAGCTTACCAGCCATACCTTACCGGCATCACCCCAGCTGACTTTTTTATCAAAAGCACCAAAGGCCATAACCAGGTTATTTCCGGTAAAAAGTTCTCCACCTACCATCGAAATCAGAAGAACTGCAATTGAGAATACAATTGCTCCAAGGAATTTACCCCAGGCCGGTTCACTCGCTCCGGAAAAAACATTTCCAACAACATTAGAAAAGATCATGGCAACTACGATAAAAAATCCTGCCATGATTGCACGCATAAAATATCTGGAGAAATTCGTATTCAACAGAGTGATCTTTGCGTTTGCAGCATTTGATACTTTTTGTACATCTTCGTGATTCATAGAAATACCTCCCTTTCCGCGAAACATTGAACCCCATAAATCAATGTTTCTGTACCTTTTTTGTATTCTTGAATTATACCATTTATGATAAATATTCTCAATACAATTAGTTAAAAGTTCGATATTTTTTTGACAAATTTTCCAGCCTAATTTATAGCATCAGGCTATTGAATTATCAAAGTATGTTCCGTTCTGTCTATGACTTCTCCAATCACAGAAGCCGGAAGTCCTGCCTTTTTCAGTTCCTTTACGATACTGTCAGCCTCTTCCTCCGGTACGGCAGCAAGAAGTCCTCCCGAAGTCTGAGGATCAAATACCAGATCCTCTTTCCACAGTACCGCAGTACTGGTATAGCCGGTTTTTCCTGCAAATTCCCTGTTTCTGTAAGCTCCTCCGGGAATCAGACCCATAGACGCATATTCTTCTACATTCGAAAGAACAGGGAGCTGTTCTGTATGGATCACAAGAGTTTTATTACTGCTCTCTGCCATTTCTGTACCATGTCCGCCAAGGCCAAAACCTGTCACGTCTGTGCAGGCATGAATATGGTATTTTTTTAACACATCTCTTGCACCTTTATTCAAAGTTTTCATAGAAGCAAGTGCTGCTTCTCTTGCTCCCTCTGATGCCATATCAGCCTTGATCGCGGTATTAATGATTCCTGTTCCGAGAGCTTTGGTAAGGATCAGTCTGTCCCCTGTCTGCGCTCCGTAATTTTTCCAGAATTTATCCGGATGGACAAAACCTGTCACACTGAGTCCATATTTCGGTGTATCATCCTGTATCGTATGTCCGCCTGCCAGAACTGCGCCGGCCTCCATAACTTTATCAGCGCCGCCTTTCAGTATCTCACCCAGAATCTCTGTATCCATATCCTTCGGAAAAGCCACAATATTCAGAGCTGTCTTTGGCTCACCACCCATGGCATATACATCACTTAGTGCATTCGCTGCTGCAATCTGGCCAAAATCATAAGGATCATCGGCAACCGGTGTAAAAAAATCCAGTGTCTGTATTATAGCAAGCTCATCTGAAATACGGTAAACAGCTGCATCATCAGAAGTTTCTGTTCCGACCAGAAGATCCGGATTCTGAAATTTCGGAAGTTTACAGAGAATTCCCGAGAGTGTTCCCGGTCCAACCTTGGCTGCACAACCACAGTTGGGCGCCAGTTTTGTAAGGTAAACTTTTTCTTTCATGATCTAACGCCTTTCGTTTGATTTTATCATTGTAACATAATTTAATCTTATTAACATTACTATTTAACAGTTACTGTCACAACTTTCGTTATCTTTCCTGACTTCACTGTAATCTTTGCTGTTCCTTTCTTTCGTGCAGTTACTTTACCTTTTCTGTCTACTGTTACAATCTTCTTATTGGAAGATTTGTAGGTAATCTTTTCTTCACTGCCGGAAGGAACTTTTCTGGCACTGATCTTAAAGCTTTTGCCTTTCTTCAGGGTCTTTGTCTCAGGAACATTACGAAGATCTGTCGTGGCTGTTTTCGGAACAATGATCCGGACGGTGAACTTCTTCTTACCTGCTTTTACTGTGATCTTTGCTGTTCCGGCCTTCTTCGCTTTCACTATACCTCTGCCTGTTACTGTTGCCACTTTCTTATTTGAAGTTCTGTAGGAAATTTTATCCTGCGAAGTCAGCGGTATCAGTACAGGTGTCAGAATGATCTTTTTACCCTTCTGCAGCGTCATTCCTGAGGAAATGCCCGTAACTTTTGAAGTTTTGACTTTTGCCTTCCCTACAGTAATATTAATCGTTGCTTTTTTACCGCTTGCCAGAGTTACTGTTACCACAGCTTTTCCTGTTTTCTTCTGAGCGGTGATCTTTCCGCTTCCATCAACTTTTACTATGGTTGTATTGCTGGAAGTCCAGGATTTTACATAATCCTCGGCAGCAAGATTGCTGACTTTTACAGCCTTTGTAACCTGGCCGGTCTTCATTGGAAGTGATGTGGCATTCAGGCTGATGGTCGGAGTCAGTTTTGGGATTGTTTCCGTACGTTTCTGTCCGCAGCCTTTACAACTGAATGTGCGGATTCCGGCAGCCAGTGCAGTTGCCGTTTTTGTCACAGTACCTGTATTCCATGTATGTACATGAGGTGGTGTCTGCGACGGAGTTACTGTCGGCTTATCGTCACCCGGCTTCGGGGTCTCTGACGGTTTCGGCGCTTCCGATGGCTCCGGGGTCGGGGGCGCTGTTGGATCAGGTTCTTCTTCCGGCTTATAGGAGTTATGGATCAGAACAACTTTGCGGTTATTATCTGTATCGGTCTCTTCAAGTTCTGAGATAACTTCTACATAAAGTCCTCCATCCCCCATCTCACGGTCAATACCGAAACTGATATCCCTTGTGTCGCCTGCTTTCAGTTCGTTAATATCCTTTTCCAGAAGTATCTTTTCTTCTACGGAATCTGCTGTATTGCCCTCGTCGGCTGCATTTTCATTTATCTCTCTAATCTTAAGTTTCAGAGCACCTGAATCAACGATACCATTATTTCTCAGTGTAACTCGAAGACCTGTACCATTTTCATCATCACCTGTGTACTCTGCTGCCACAAGCTCTGTATCTCTCATGGCATTTCCAATCGCACCTGTATTATCAGTAAGATCAATGTCTGTCTGACCATCTGCTGGTTTCAGGACAAGGTAATATTCCTCCCCCTGATACTCTGCCGGTACTGTCCATGTAATCACATCTGTATTACCTGTTTCAGTTGTCTTTTCGGCAATGACGCTTTCTCCCTTTTCATCTGTACTGATCACTGCATGTACAGATGTCACAGGTACTGTGCCCGCGCTTTCCCAGGTAAAAGAAGTATTCACTTCTGCTCCGCCGTAGAGCATTCCATCTGTATCAAACTCAGCCAGTCTGATATTTACTCCTGGCTTTACTGTTGCAGTTTTCAGATTATAAACAATGTCAGAACTTGCATTCATCTGCTGATAGATCAGTCTGAACCCGCCATCTTCTGTTACATTTACAAGCGGGGCTGTGCAGACACCTTCCGTCTCTGCTGCCTTTACAGGTTCTGAGAAACTGTTTACGTCCTCGGAAAATGCAATATAAATTCCTGCACTGTCTTTTGACGGAGCCCAGGCCAGAAGCAAACCATTCTCTCCGAATTTTGAAACTGTGATCTTTTCAACAGAATCCAGCAGTTCGCTCTTAAGAAGCATTTTTTCCCTTCCATCTTCATAACGGAATATCTGAGAATTGCTGACATAATATACAGAATTTCCCAGCTGTATCGGTGAATAAACTGTTTTTGACGGGATCATTTCCATCTCGCTCCAGCTGTTTCCATCGTAAACGGAAATTCCAATCCTTCCTTCACCTGAATCATCAATGATCTGTGCCGTCAGTCTGTACTGACCATTTACACTACTTACGGACACTGATGTAAGGTCATAATACTGTTTCGGAATTCGGATCTCACCACTGTTTACAGTGGCTCCATCTGCTGTCTCAACAAACTTCAGTGAATCCGGATTCTGTCCTGTGGCATTCTCTGTGTTCGCCTTATTTGTGATCCAGACAGTCATCTCTGTGGAATCTTTTGAAGCACTGGAAGGACTTACAATAAGTGTTCCGTCAGCTGCTGTCTCTGTCATATTCCAGCTGTCTGTTTCCGGATCATAAGATGCTTTATAAACGGCCATATTGCCATAAACTTTTTCCACGATCTCGCTGTATGTACATTCTGACATATTGGTCAGTTTTTCTTTCATGTTCATCCATGTCAGTTCAGCACCTTTATCTGTTGCCGTAAGTGACGGATACATACCGGAAGTGCCATCATTCTTTATGGATTTCGGTTCTGACCAGTTTCCATTACTATATCTGGTGTAATACAGTTCAACCGGATTATTTTTATCTTTACTCTGACTGTAATTGGTAAATACCATCAGTGTACTTCCATCCGGAAGAGTAACTGTCTGCGGACTGATGTCATAGTAAACATCTGATGCAAGCTCTTCACCGCTTCCAATCCATTTGCTGTTTTCGGTTCCGGTATCCGTTTCATACTGTGTGTCGCCTTCGCTGCCTGCCGCAAGCATTTCACGCGTCATGACTCTTGCGTCCGCACTATTCTTCGGGAATATCTGATATTTTTCCTCCAGATATTTACCCTTACTCTTAAAGAAGAGAACATTTCCTTCCCAGCCAAGTTCTGCACTTACCAGAACTTTGAAGAGAGGCATAAATCCGATGGAAGCTCCAATCGTCATATAGGCGCTGATAGAAGCCAGATCTTTGTCAAGCAGCATTCCTCCTATTGTCCCTTTGATCTTGCCTCCTATCTTACCTTCTTTAAATTCAAGATATTCACAGATATCGTCAAGAGTTTTATTACCGACAGAAGTCTTGAAAAGCTGTATTTTCATGGTTCCGTCTCCCTCCAGATCAACATCTGCAAATATAACTTTCCCTTTAACTTTCCACAGAGGCTGCTTTGCAGATCCGTTCATCGTACCATAAACAGTCATATCCCAGTTGTTCTTAACTGTATTATAGGCAAGTACCATTTCAACTTTTATATCTCCGACCAGGCTGCCGTTTTTATCACTGTCATATTTATCATCCGTATCAAGAAAGAGGAATTTTTTCTCTGTATCCGAAAGTTCCTTATCTTCCAGCTTTGAAGTATCTCTCTTATAAAGATGAACTGTCACTGTCAGTTTTCCTGATGTGTCATATTCAAGCGTTGCCGGGAACTGTTCTGCTTTTTTCATGATCAGCTTATATTTTTTCATCAGTTCCGTAATTGCATTGACTTTTTCATCATTTTTGTTTCCATCAAGATTCAGGTCACTCAGAAGATACAATACCTTTTGTTTTTGTTCTTCTGTGGATTCGCTTCCATAATCGCCCAGAATCAGTTTCAGAAATGCCTCTCCGTCAACCGTAATGTTGCCAATTTTATTTTTTTTATTAAATTTATTTAAATTTAAAACAAAATTATCCAGGAATTTCGGCCGTTCGATCACCATAAAATTGGCACTCTGGGGTACAGTAGTATATTTTTCGTCATCCTTTACCACATTCAGTCCGAAATACAGTTTGTCTCCGGCCTTCATATCCTCTGCGTCCATTATGAAAATGTCGGAAGTTATTGATCCGGTTTTTCTGATCTCACCATCTTTCTGGACGATCTGATAATAATACGATTCAAATGTTTCATCGTTTCTCATCGCTCTGTCCAGTTCAAATGTTAGTTTTCCTTTCACATTTCCTTCGGGCAGTACTACAATATTTCCTATTGAATTGGAACCTGCATTATTCAGCGTCTTAGTGATATACGAATGACCATCACTGTTATCTATGGATGTATAAATCGTCTTCTCGCAGGTATCACCGCTCATGGAAATAACTTCAAGCCGCGTTCTGTAGCCTTTCTTTTCTACAGTTACATTTACTTTTCCTGTTGGGATATATGCAAGCTCAGCCACACCCTTTTTGTCTGTAACTGCTGATTTTCCTGCTGCTGTTACAGTTGCATCTTTAACTCTTTTAGCTCCGCCGTTTCCATCATCTTCCATTACCGTGATTTTCAGAAGTCCGCTTTCTGTTGTTGCGCCGCGTCCCACTACTGAAAGTTTTGTGAGGGCACGACTTGACCAGAAGCTTATGTCATAAGCTTTATAGTTTGTTTTTCTGTTATCATCCGGCTTATTATTATCTTCGTCATATCCCGGCCGCCAGTCTGTAATCTCATAACCTTTAAGCACAAACTCACCATTCTGATCAGTTACGATACTGCCCGTATAATCAGTTGTAAGCTCTGGATGCTGTTCCTTAATGTATGCATCCGAAATATTCACCCGCATTGATGCAGGCTGGAATGCTCCGTTTTCATCCTGTTTAAAAGATTTGATCAGCAGATCCGGCACCCTCGCTGATACATCTGTATCCTTCCATATTTCAAGAAGAGAGATCTGTTTTCCTGCTTTTCCTGTTTCCGAATCATACTCATATATTTTTATTCTATCCGGTGAAATTGTCAGAGGATCCACGGTTATGAAATTAGTGTTCATTTCCACTCCGGACAGTTTTTGCAAAATCTGATTTTTCAGATAAAATGGTGAAGAACTGTTTTTCATAAGACTTTCCCAGTCTTTACGCCGGATTATATAATCAAACCAGATTTCTTCTCCAGGTTCCAGTACATCAGAACCTGTATCTACGGAGTCAGATCCCTTCGTCTTGAAACTTCTGACAAATTCTACATTTTCAAGTTTGATCTTTGGATAATAAACAGGATCTTTGTCTTCATTTCGGAAACCTACACGGATCGCACCATCTATATATTCAAGGATCGCACTTTCTGTCATCACATCCAGCCAGAGATGTTCGCCGCCTCTGACTTCCACAGGATCTTTTGTGACAAAGTTAGCCTTTACCTGTACGCCAAAATCACGCAGGGTTCCCTCAAAATCAGCCGAGAGATCATAAGTTCCAGGTTCATCACCACGAAGGATCCATTCTGCTGTTGCTGACTGCTGACCTTTCAGTGTACCGATATTTACGACAGGATCTGATGTGGTTCTGTTTGTATCCATAAGAGTCAGACCTTCCGGTACATTCAGGGTTGCAGTGCAGTTATCAAGGCTGAACTCTTCTCCTGCCTGATTCATAACATAAAGTTCCACATCAAAGAAATCTTTCAGCCAGCTGCTGGTTCCCGGAATATCTATGACAGCAACTACCGGTTCAGGTTCTTTCGGCAGGGTGGCACTGTCACTTCCTCCCGGCTGGCCGCCCGGATTATTGTTACTGCTACCGGTTCCGAAGCCGCCTCCGCCGCCTCCCCAGCAGTTTACAAAATCAACAGTAATAACTCTGTCACCGATTTCAAACTGCTCAGGATCTGAAAGTTTCTTTCCTTCAGAGTTGATGACTGCTTCTGTTTCTATCACCTCTTCTTCATACGTAAGCTGGATCTGAAATTTATATACCTGCTGGTTTGCAGGATCGTCCACATCTATGCCTGCAGCCAGGATCTCTTCCAGAGTCATTCTATGAGACTTCAGTTCACCTACAACAATATCTTTATGTTCTATCGTAAACGTAATCTTTGTCACAGCGTTTGCGTTTACCTGAACATCCTTCTTTGCAGGAAGGTATCCTGATTTGTAAACACCTATCGGCATACTTCCAGACAGACAGGAGATGGTAACTTTTCCCGTGGTATCTGTATTATTGACTGTCATTTTTTCAGAACCGAGGTCTGCATAAACACCGGCCTCTGCTACAGGTGTTCCGTTTTCATCAAGAACCGTGACTTCCACGCTTCCGACTACCTGTTTTTCCCTGATGCAAACTTGAAGTTCTGCTGTTCCCTCATTTCCTGCCTCATCTCTGACAGTCAGTTTTACTGTATAAGTTCCGGTCTCATCATATGCATGGGCCGGTTTCATCAGTGAAGAAGAACCTCCGTCACCAAAGTCCCAGCTATAGGAAACAATGCCTCTGTCATCAGAGGAATTCTCTGCTGAAAATGCCAGCTGTGTTCCAATCTCTCCTACTGTATCACCGGAAATGTAGGCATACGGAGCAGTTGTATCCTTTTTTCCGGTGCCTTTTGGAATGAAGACAGTTACTTCATCACCTGCTGCCACATTCTGTCTGGCATCTACAGCCTCTACTTTATAATAATAGGTTACTCCATCCTGTGCACTGGTATCTGTCCAGGTATACTCTGCCTGATCTTCCGCTGCTTTCTGGTAAATACAGCTGTAATTGCCTTCAGAAGCCGCCTTTCTGTAAACCATAAATCCCGCCAGGTCTTCTTCCTGACCGGAAGTCCAGTGAAGAACTACGTTTCCGTCTGCCTCAGATGCGTCCAGAACGGGCACTGCCGGAGGAATCAGATCTACCTGATATTTTCTTGTAAAAGTATCGCTGATATTGTTATTTCTGTCCTCACAGGAAATCCTGATCCAGAGCTGATCTGTTGCTCCTGTATCAACCGGTGTCAGATTCAGATCAACAGTGTCTTCCTGTTTTTCCAGAAGAATATCATCAAGATCCACCCAGTTTTCCCCGTCAGTGCTGTATGCAGAAGAAAACGTCTTAATCTGGTCATTATCCCCTACCAGTGCACGGATACGGGTGTTTTTGCCAAGTACATACTGTTCAGAAGGTGACACACTGTAGATCACAGGCTTCTCAATATCTACAGAGATTTCCACTTCTGCACTGTCACTTGATTCGCTGGTATTTCCAATCTGATCATATACCTGGATTTTATATGTGTATTTTTTGCCAAATTCCACACTGTCATCTGTGTAGGCTGAAGTTCTGCTTATAACAGCAATCTTTACGTATTCACCGTCTTCTTCCGCACGGAAAATATTATATCCTTCCAGATCTGTTTCCAGCCCTGCACGCCATGTAAGTCTTGCTGCTTTTCCTTTCGCCTGTACCTTCAGATTTAACGGAACAGACGGAGCAGTCCTGTCCAGAACATATTGTACATACGGTGCCGTTTCATCACTGCTGCTCTCATTGCCGGACAGATCACTGACGATTCCTCTTACGTAAAAATTTCCTTCCTCATAATTATCCGTATCTATATCACAGAATACTACTGCACATCTTTGCTGGGCATTAAGTGTAATCTCCTGAGCATTTTCCCATGTTTTCCTGTCCGGGGAAACCTGCACAAGAAGCTTCCCGAAACCTGTATCATCAGAGAGTGTGAACTGCATTTTAAGGATCCCACGAAGACGGTAAGGTTTCGGGCTGATTTCCGAAACAACAGGAGAGGTAATGTCTTTTTCTGTTGTTGCCATGATGGTATCAGACTCTGTTCCTCTGTTTCCATAAATATCATAGGCAACTACCCGGAATTCATATGTCTCTTCAGGAAGCAGATTTTCGATATACATACCTCTTACATAACTGGTTCTTCCCACAGCCAGCCAGCTTCCATCTGACTGTAACTGTTCCACCTGGAAATAAGAAAAGTCCTCATCTGCCACATCATCCCAGGAAAGGGTGATAACTGACGCTGTTGCTGTATAAGAAAGATTCTGTACTTTTTCAGGTCCCTGATTGTCAATTGCATACTGATAGACAACATCGCTGTATGCTGTATTCTGATGGATATCCTCTGCAAGGAAACGGACCTTTACTGTTTTTGCATCTGTTTCTGTCGTGTCAAAAACAAGTTTTGCGTTTCCGTCTGTAGATACTTTATCCGCTACTGTCCATTTTTCTCCATTATCTGTCGAGTATTCCAATGTAACAGAAGCAATACCTTTGTTATCTGTTGCTGTTACACGAAATTCCTGTTTTCCATGGATCACGCTTCCGTTTTCAGGGCTGACACTTATGATCTGCGGTGGTTTCTCGTCCTTCCCCGGTTTGCAGCTCACCGGACCTGCTGCCTCAGACATCTGATCAAATCTGTCCACTGAATAAATCTTATAGAAATATTCCACATCTTCTTCTACATTTTCATCAGTAACAGAAGTCATGTTCATGTCATAAACAGTCATGAGATATGAATACTCTTCTTCGTCTGCTGTCTTCCTGTAAATCTCATATCTTACAACATCTGCTTCCACTGCCGCATGCCAGCTGAGGATATTGGTGAGATTGTCAGCCTTTACTGAGAAATCACTTACCATTGTCGGTGGTGTTCTGTCGATCTCATAAAGAAGTTCTTTCTGGATCCCATAATCATCAAGTGAAACCTTAAGTATATATTCTCCGGTATCTATATCACTGAAATCCATCTGAAGTTCATATTCAGATTCTGTATAATAAGAAAATGCATGAACTTTTTTCTCATATGGAATTTCTTTCTGTTCTCCGGTTGCCTTGTCTGTCCAGGTAAATTCAAACGGAAGTTCCACATCACCGTTTACTTTCAGTTTTATGGTATAGTTTTTACCGCCTATTGTGGAAGCATTCACAGGCTCCGCGCTGTTAAATTTGCAGACATAATAATTTGTCCAGCCATATTTTCCTGCAAGCTCACTCCAGGTATCCCCTTCCGGACACCATATTTTCAGATTTTCTATACCCTCAAAACAATCTTCCGCAACTGTTTTCGTTGTAACAGAAAGATAAATGTCTCTTAAAGATGTACAGTCACGGAAAGCTCCGGAGTCAATTCCGGTGATCGTTGTTTCACCGGATACAGACGGAATCAGGATATGTTCCGGACTTCCGGTATAACCAACGATCATGCCATCTTCTTTTCTGTATTTCACTGAACCATTGTCAGCCGTAAAAAATCCGTATCCGTCATATATACTGCTCTGGTAATATTCTGTTTTCCAGTTTTTCCATTTCGGAACTGTCCAGCCATAACGGCCCTCTACCACATACAGTGTAAGAGCGGAAGACCGTGGTATCGCACCGCCGGAAATTTCCGGTGTATCCCCTTCAAAATAAACAGATGTAAGAGAAGTACAGTAGCTCAGCGCAGCTGCCTGTATAGTCTTTAAAGTTTCCGGAACAGTAAGTTCTGTAAGTAATGTACAGCCTGAAAAAGCCCAGCTACCGATTGTCTCAAGTACCTTCGGAAGTCGGATCTCTGTGATCTGGTTACAGTTCATCGCTGCTTTTGACCGGATCTCTACTGTTTCATCTGCCACAGTAAGGATTCCTGATTTTGCTGCCGGAACTTTCAGAAGGATTGTTTTATCCTGATTATAAAGTACCCCGTCTTCTGCTGCGAAATTCGTATTGCCCTCTGCAACAGCAATCGTTTCAAGGGTCTTACATTTATCAAAACAGCCTGATGCAATATTCGTAACTGCAACATTCTGGATCGTTACAGGAATCTCAAATGAAGAAATATTTCCGGTGACTTTTGTGAGTGTTTCTGTTTTTTTGTTAAAGACAGCGGTTGCCTCTCCGATCTCTACTGTGATAACCGTATCTTCTTCTGCATCTAATGTAAAAGGTTCTGCCTTCAGCCCGTCCCACTCCGGTGTTGTCCAGCCATCTTTCCCTTCAAGATAATGAAGGACCAGTTCATAAGAACCAGTTACCCAGCCCTCTCTCTCAGGAAGTTCAGGAGCTGCCCCGTAAAACCAGATATCATTCAGAGAGCCGCAGTTCCAGAATGCTTCGTCACATATCCTGGTTACACCTGCCGGAATATGGATTTCCGTGAGATTACAGCCATAAAAACATAATGCGGGAATCTCTGTGATCCCGGATGGAAGGTTGATCTCAGCAAGTCCACTCTTATAAAAACAAAATCCACCAAGCGAAGTCAACGTATCCGGAAGTTTCAGTGATCTGAGACCTTCACAGCCATCAAATGCACGGCCGCCTACAGACACCAGGTTATCCGGAAGTTCTACTTTATTCAGCATAAAATCGTAAATAAATGCGTTGTCGGGAATTTCTGTAATTCCGGATGGAATACTTATTTCAGTCAGCTGGGTACAGTTTGCAAAAATTTCACGACCTATTTTTGTCAGGCTGTCCGGCAGGTTAATGTTTTTCAGACCATTACAGCCGGCGAAAGCATTTATTCCAATCTGTTCCAGTCCCTCCGGAAGCACCACTGTCTCAAGATCATCACACTCATAAAATACACTGTCCGGCAGTTCAGTAATCTTACCTGGAATAACCATCTCAGTCAGTGATTCACATTCATAAAAAGCATTCTCTCCAATCGTTGTCAGGCTGTCCGGCAGTGTAATGTCTTTAAGTTTAACACAGCCATGGAATGCATCTTTGCCGATTGTTTCAAGGCCGCTTCCGATACTTACTGTTTCGAGTGAGGAGCAGCCTGCAAAGGCACCATCACCGATTTCTGTATAGCTGTCCGGGATAGTTATTGACTTCAGGGTTTTCAGATCCTGAAAGACATTATCATTGATTTTTGTGATCGCTGCTCCCATAACTTTCTGAGGCAAAGTCACTTTCTCTTCATTACCCCAGAATTGCAGAAGAGTTCCTGTATCACAGTCAACTTTGATTTCGCCGCCCCCTGTAAGACCTACAGAAACAACCCCTCCAAGAGGAATTCCTCCATCATCCGAGGGCAGCGGAATCCCTGATATATCGGGAATGGTTATTCCTCCATCAACCGTAGGGATCGGAATCCCGGCAGATGTGGGAAGCGGTATCCCGGTGATATCCGGCAGCTCAATTTCTCCCTGAGCTATTGTAGGTTCCGGCGGTACAATAACAGACGGTGTCACTGCTGTTTCTCCGTCTGAAGAAAAATCCCCTGCATCTTCTACTGTCAGTTCCTGTTCATCTTCATCATCGGACACTTCCAGTTCATCACTGAATTCTTCTGAATCTCCTGCCGCACTCTCTTCCTGTACTGCAATCTCATCTCCTGCATAAAGAGAAACAGGCATGCTGGTAATAACTGTTGTGGCACACAGCAGAATACTCAGCAATCTATGTACTTTTTTCTTTTTCATACGTAAAAGCCCCTTTCGTATTTTCTGATCTATCTCCTTCTTGATCTTCTTATATCATCTGATTTTCATTATATCATAGCTTCTCTATGCTGTAACCAAAAACAATATTGTTTCTAACGAAAAAAAGCACCCTCGCCGCTTCATACAGCAAAGGTGCTTCTGATTTTATTCAGTTATTATTTCTTTGTAATATATCCTTTGGCTTTCAGTGTTTCTGCACAGAGAACAGCACCACCTGCTGCGCCTCTTACAGTGTTGTGAGAAAGTCCTACGAATTTGTAATCGTATACTGTATCTTCACGAAGACGTCCGATGGAAACGCCCATGCCGTGTTCGTAGTTTACATCTTCTGTAACCTGCGGACGGTTGTCTTCTTCAAGATACTGAATGAAATGCTTCGGAGCGCTTGGAAGGTTAAGTTCCTGTGGAACACCACTGAAGTTTCTAAGAGCCTCGATCAGCTGTTCTTTTGTAGGTTTCTTACGGAATTTAACAAATACAGCTGCTGTATGTCCGTTCAGTACTGGAACACGGATACACTGGCATGTGATAACCGGCTCTGTAGCAGGTACGATCACACCGTCTTCGATCTTGCCCCACAGTCTCAGAGGTTCTTTTTCACTCTTCTCTTCTTCTCCGCCAATGTAAGGAATGATGTTATGTTCCATTTCCGGCCAGTCTTTGAATGTTTTGCCTGCTCCGGAGATTGCCTGATATGTTGTGGCAACTACTTCATATGGTTCAAATTCTTTCCATGCTGTAAGTACCGGTGCATAACTCTGGATAGAGCAGTTAGGTTTAACAGCGATGAAACCTCTTTTTGTTCCGAGACGTTTCTGCTGATATTTGATAACGTCAAAGTGTTCAGGGTTGATTTCCGGCACTACCATAGGAACGTCCGGTGTCCAGCGATGTGCGCTGTTGTTGGAAACAACCGGTGTTTCTGTTTTTGCATATTCTTCTTCGATAGCCTTGATCTCGTCTTTGGACATATCTACTGCTGAGAATACAAAATCAACTGTGGAAGCAACTTTTTCTACTTCGTTTACGTTCATAACAACGATCTTCTTAACAGCTTCCGGCATCGGAGTATCCATTTTCCATCTTCCGCCTACAGCCTCTTCATATGTCTTGCCTGCACTTCTTGCACTTGCAGCAAGTGTAACAACTTCAAACCACGGATGATTTTCAAGCAGAGAAATAAATCTCTGTCCAACCATTCCTGTAGCACCCAGAATACCAACTCTCAGTTTTTCGCTCATAACAACTGTTCTCCTCATTACTTATATTTTGATGTGTCTTTTCTACGCACACATCTGTTTTTCTTGTACATACTATACCACTTTGCATAAAAATGCAAGAGGTTTTTAATTATTTTTCAAATATTCTCTGTTCAGCGCAATGATCTGCTCCATCACTTTCGGACCCGGAGCACCGTAAGTTTCACGTTTCTCCACGCAGGTTTTCATACTGATCGCTTCATAAATATCTTCATCGAATACAGGAGAAATTTCTTTATATTCATCAAGTGGAAGTTCATCAAGAGAAATCCCCTTATCAATACAGGTCAGAACAAGGCGTCCTACAATACCATGCGCATCACGGAAAGGAACTCCATGATTTACAAGGTAATCTGCCGCATCTGTCGCATTGGTAAATCCATTTTTGGCACTTGCCTCCATAACATCTTTGCGGAATTCCATAGTAGATACCATGCCTGTAAAAAGAGCAATACAGCCTTTTACTGTATCAATAGCATCAAATGTCAGCTCTTTATCTTCCTGCATGTCTTTGTTGTATGCAAGAGGAATTCCCTTCATGGTTGTGAGCATGGAAGTAAGCGCACCGTAAACACGTCCTGTTTTGCCTCTTACCAGTTCTGCAATATCCGGATTTTTTTTCTGTGGCATGATGCTGCTTCCTGTGCTGTAGGCATCATCGATCTCCACGAAGCGATATTCGTTGGAATTCCAGAGGATGATCTCTTCACAGAAACGGCTGAGATGCATCATAACAGTGGACATTGCTGAAAGAAGTTCGATCACATAATCTCTGTCAGATACGGAATCCATGCTGTTTCTGGTAGGTTCATCAAATCCGAGAAGCTCTGCTGTATAAAATCTGTCCAGCGGATAAGTAGTTCCTGCAAGTGCTCCGGCACCCAGTGGACAGGTGTTCATTCTCTTACGGATATCTGCCATACGGCTTCTGTCTCTGCGGAACATCTCGAAATATGCGCCCACATGATGAGCCAGTGTCACAGGCTGTGCTTTCTGCAGATGAGTAAAGCCCGGCATATAAGTATGGATATTGTTTTCCATGATTGTCTGAAGGGCTTCCAGAAGCTTCTTCAGTTCTTCATCGATCTCTTCGATCTCGTCCCTTACATAAAGCTTCATATCAAGGGCAACCTGGTCGTTACGGCTTCTGCCTGTATGAAGCTTCTTACCAGGATCTCCGATACGGTCGATCAGATTTGCTTCAACGAAGCTGTGAATATCTTCGTACTCTGACGTGATTTCAAGCTTACCTGATTCTACGTCAGCAAGAATGCCGTCCAGGCCCTCAAGGATCTGATCTCTTTCTTTCTCTGTAAGGATTCCCTGTTTTGCAAGCATCTTAACATGTGCTTTACTGCCACGGATATCCTGTTTATAGAATTTCTGGTCAAATGAAATTGACGCATTAAAATTGTAAACCAGCTTATCTGTTTCTTTTGTGAAACGTCCGCCCCACAACTGTGCCATCTGTCTTCCTCCTTGTTGTGTCGTACTGCCTTTCCAACTGTAACTGCGGTACACACATAAAATATCTATTAGTTTATCACATTCCAGTGAGAAATCAAAGAGCGGATTTTGAAAAAACACATCCGCAGTAATTCTGCCTGTACAGATCATGCTCATGCGACAATTCAATAGAACGTTTATATCCGTTCTTTTTCTTAAAATCTGACGGCAGGTGTGCCACTCCGTAAATCTTCGAAAGATCTTCTCCGATCTCATTGATCTTTGGCGCATTCTTCAGCGGGCTGATGGAAAGTGTAGTTGTAAAATAATCATAGCCGCCCTCTTTTGCCAGCTGTGCTGCCTCTTCCATACGTAGTCTGTAACAGCGGAAACACCGTTCACCGCCTTCCGGGACTTTTTCAAGCCCCCTTGCCATTTCGAAAAATCTTTTCGGATCATATTTTCCCTCTGTGATCGTTACCGGGTGTACAAAAGCCATCTCGCTTACCAGGCGCCGGATTTCCCTGACCCTTTTCCGGTACTCCTCCTCCGGTGAAATATTGGGATTATAAAAGAAAACCGTAATCTCAAAATACTGCGAAAGATATTCCAGTACATAACTGCTGCATGGTGCACAGCAGGCATGGAGAAAAAGTTTCGGTACCCTGTTTTCTTTCTGTATATTTTCAATAAGCTGGTCCAGCTCTCTCTGATAATTTCGTCTGTTCAATTCTCTTCCTCTTTTCTTCAGCTATTGCTTTTCAGCTTCCTGACACCTGTATATCATAGCACATGAACTGCCTTTCGCATATCTTAAAATATAGATTTAAAATAATCTATGGAATCCTGACTTTGGAGGTATAGTATGAAACCCCTTCTGGAGATCAGAGATATTTCTCTCTCTTATCATACGATTGAAGGAGAAACTCCTGCTCTTTCCCATATATCCTTTCAGCTGATGCCAGGTGAATTTCTGGCAGTTGTCGGTCCTTCCGGATGTGGCAAATCCACACTTCTTAATCTCATCTGTGGACTTACAGAACCGGAGGAAGGACAGATTCTCATGAACGGAATGCCACCGGTTCCCGGAGATTCCCGTATAGGATATATGCTTCAGAAAGATCATCTTCTGGAATGGCGGAGCATCTATCAGAATGTAATGCTCGGTCTGGAAATACGCGGTGAAAGAACTGCCGATAAACTGGCCTGTATCGAAGAAATGCTGCACACCTACGGTCTTGATAAGTTTCGCAATGCCAGACCCTCACAGCTGTCCGGCGGAATGCGTCAGCGCGCAGCTCTTATACGGACACTGGCTCTTAAACCGGAACTTCTCCTTCTTGATGAGCCTTTCTCAGCCCTTGATTACCAGACACGCCTGAATGTCAGCGATGATATCGGACATATACTTAAAGAAGAACATAAGCCTGCTATCCTCGTCACACATGATATCTCCGAAGCGATCAGCATGGCTGACCGTGTAATTGTGCTGACACGCCGCCCTGCGTCTGTGGCACGAATTGTTCCAATTCACTTTTCAATAGAAAAACGCACTCCTTTTAACTCCCGCAGCGCACCTGAATTCAAAAACTATTTTAATCTGATATGGAAGGAGCTTCAATCATATGACGCAGATTTCTCCTGCTCAGAAAAAATTTCTCCAAAAGATCCGACATGAAAAATATCTTATCACACTGTCCAGGATTCTTCTGTTCCTGGGCTTTCTGATTTTATGGGAAGTATCAGCCCGAAAAGGCTGGATTGATTCTTTTATTTTCAGCAGTCCCTGTGAGATATGGATCACTTTTTTCAGTATGATAAAAGATCAGTCACTGCTTTCTCACATCGGTGTAACTGTAATGGAAACTCTTGTGAGTTTTGCATTTGTAGTGATTCTCGGTATCGGTACTGCTGTCTTTCTGTGGGCATGTCCTAAGCTTTCACTTATACTGGAACCCTATCTGGTCACACTTAACAGTCTTCCAAAATCAGCACTGGCGCCTCTTCTTATCGTATGGCTGGGTGCCAACGTAAAAACCATCATTGTAGCAGGTATGTCTGTCGCGATCTTTGGTTCTGTGATCAACCTGTATACCGGTTTCAGAGAAGCAGATCCTGAGAAACTGAAACTGATCCGCACACTTGGAGGAACAAAAAAAGACGAACTGACAAAAATCGTCCTTCCATCTTCTGTCCCTCTTATCCTGAGTGTCATGAAAGTAAATATCGGGCTCTGTCTGGTAGGCGTTATCATAGGTGAATTTATCGGTGCCAGACGCGGACTTGGATATCTCATAATATACAGCAGTCAGACATTCCGCCTCAGTACAATGCTTATGTCCATCATTATTCTGTGTGTGATTGCCATGATGTTATATGCTGTACTGAATTTTATCGAGGAACGCGTACAAAGCAGATAAAATCAACGGGGGCTGTTGTTTCACTGAATTGAAACAGATAGCCCCCGATACTCATATTATCCCATTATAAAATTCAGATCTGATACCACCGGATCTCATTTGCTTCCAGATGAAGATCAAAACTGCTTCCGTCACCTTTGTATACAACTGTATCCTGTGGCTCATAAGTATTATTAACCACGCAGTATTTGCCATTTTTTACATAAGCATGAACTTCTACGTTATAGTTTGTGGAATACCAGCAGTTCAGTTCCTCTTCTGCTGATGCTGACCAGAGAACCGCCCGGTAAAGTACACGACTGTTTTTGAAGCTGTACGGGAGTCCGCTGATATAAACGCCACGCCCCTTCCCAAAAGTCTTTACAGCCATCTGAACTTCCTGGTCTTTCTGGATAAGTATCTCGGTTTCAGGAAGTGCAAAGATATTTTTCTTTCCTTCGCCAAAATCCACTTCTCCATCTGCATCTTCCAGGATAAAGTGATCTTTATGTTCTTCCCAGTTATATTTGTCTGTGTTTAAGTTAAAACCTCTCTCTTTTTCAACACCAAGTACATCATTAAGCTGGAAGAATTTACCCTGCCACTGATGAGCCGCCGGTTCGCCTACTCCGATAAATCCGCCACCGTTATATACGAATTCTTTTACTGCCGTGATGATGACCTCATTTACCCAGTATTCGCCGCCGCTCTGTGCAGTGTCTGCATCGCCTGCATTGATCACAACATCATAATTTTTCAGAAGATCCCTGTTCTCAAGAATATCGTCAAAGCTGATGAAAGAAACATCAAACGGCGCACCACTCAAAGCTTCGATAATTCCAAAATAAGAATAATTCTGTTTATGATATATTGCATGATGAACCATATGATTGCCCCAGGAACGCATGCGTCCCCAACAGTTCAGAACTGCCACACGCTTAACGCAATATGGTGTCACACCCTGGATATTATCATAAAGAGTCCGGAATTCCTGGCAGACTTCTTTAATATACTGTACAAAATCCGGGAATTCCAGCGCAAGCTTCAGATATCCGCCATAGCCGATTCTCTGAATCGGGCTCCGAAGGATTGCACGTCTGGCTGTTACCCAGTTTACCTTCGCTTCTCTGACAGGGTCTCCACCCTCATGGAACGTATCCGGGAAAAAATATGGAAGGAAACGGCCTTCTGTATATTTTACGTTTTTTATGTCACTGAACAGACGTAAAGTAGCACCGTTTCCAACACTTCCAACTACAGCATCCAGTCCGATGGAAGCAAATTCATCCATGAACGGCTCCATACCGATCCAGTGATCACCCATAAACATCATGGCTTCTTTTCCATATTCATGAACAATATCTACCAGCTCTTTTGCAAGTCTGGCAACTTCTCTTCTCTGGAAAGCCTGAAAATCTTTGAATTCTTTAGACGGAATACGATAAGTGTTATTCATGTAACCCTGATCAATAATATACTCCGGACGGAAAGGATAGCCTGTTTCTTTTTCAAACTGTTCCAGGATATAAGGGCTGACAGACGCAGAATAGCCAAACCAGTCCACATATTTTTCTCTGGCAAGCTCATCAAAAATCAGCGTAAACTGATGGAAAAATGTCGTAAAACGTACCACATCTACATACTGGTGTGAATCAAGAAAACGGCGGAGACGCTCAAGGGAATGCGCCCTTGTCTTTGGCTGACGTACATCAAAAGTAATCTGTGGTTCCACATCCTTCCAGTCATTTACCACTGCATTATACATGTGCACCGGATCCCACATAATATAAGCCAGGAAGCTTACTGTATATTCATGGAATAGCTTCACAGATGTGATTACCACATCTCCGCTTTCCTCCTCGTATGACCACTGACTTACAGGAACAACTTCTCCTGTGGTACGGTCAATGACTTCCCACCATCTTGTGATGTCATCACGTGTATTCACTTTCAGCATATCCGGATAAAGATGATCCATAAGGTGGATCTTCAGAGTTTTTTCTGTTGCTGTGTGAAAAGAACTCATAATGTACATCTGCTGGATCTCGTCAGGATTTGCCTTTGCCCAGACATTGTCTTTTCGGGTTGTATAATATGTAGCATAGATTTTGGCACCGGTTTCTTTCAGTTCCTGCGGAAACTCTGTACCGTCACAGTCACGGATCGCATCTGCTCCCCATTCCTCCATGATATCAAGTGTTTCCTTCACCACATCCAAGTCGGTTGGAATGGTAACTCTACCTTTGTTCTGGCTCATTTTTGTTCCTCCGTTTTATATTTCCTTATATAATTTTTCAAATTCACTGTACGGCAGCGGACGTGAGTAATAAAATCCCTGAATTTCATCACTGTCCAGCTTTTTCAGGGTTTCTTTCTGCTCTTTTTCTTCCACCCCTTCTGCCAGCACTTTCATTCCAAGTCCGTGCGCAAGCGCTATTGTATGACGGATGACCTGACGTCCTCTGTCATGATTAATAAAATCAACCAGACTCTTGTCAAGCTTCAGCACGTTGAAAGGCAGCATATCCAGACTTGTAAGAGATGAATAGCCTGAACCAAAGTCATCCATATGAAGCTGAAATCCGGCCTGTACAAGTTTCTCTGTAAGCTCTTTGATCTTTGTATTATAAAGGGCTGCCGTTTCTGTCAGTTCAATCGGCACCGCAGAAAACGGAATTCCTGTATCCTTTACGATCTGTACATATTTTTCGACCATACCTCTGTAATGAAGACTGGCTCTGGACAGATTTACAGAAATCGGAATAATTTTCTCACCATGTTCAATTCTCTGTTTTTGAATGGAGCATACCTGTCTGAACATATATTCGTCCAGTTTCACAATAAGTCCATCCTTCTCATAAAGAGGAATAAACTCACCTGGAGATATTATAGTTCCGTCCGGTTTTATCCAGCGAGCCAGTGCCTCTGCTCCTGCGATCTTTTCGGTCTTTACATCGTATTTCGGCTGGAAATATGCAACAAACTCATTATTTGCAACTGCTGCTTCAAAATCATTTTCCAGCATACGGTCTCTGATATGTTTACAGCTCATTTCCTCATCATAAAAAGCAACCCTGCGTTCATAATCATCCTGTATACTCTTCATCGCAAGGAACGCTCTGTCACAGATCAGTGTAACAGGAAGCGAATGATCTATGTTACGGTAAATTCCGTAATTAATAACAAGATTCGGTACAGGTGCATCTGCTGATATACTTTTTATTATCTCATCAATATCCTTAAAAAATGAATCAAGTTCTCCATATACGGCACATACATACTGGTCACTTCCATATCTTGAGATCAGACCTCCCCTGATATATTTCCGAAGCTGCCGGCCAATATAGACCAGCACATTATCCCCTGTTTTTTCGCCGTAAATACTGTTGATCCATTTGAAATTTCTGACATCGGCAACAATAAAAGATATCTCCTGATCACTGCGAAAACGGATCAGGGTCTTTGCATGATGAAGAAAAGCCTGCTTTGTATAAAGTCCTGTCAGTTCATCATATTCCACTGCTGACAGCACAGCCGCCGACTCCCGGAGCTTGATAACACTGTTCAGTCTGGCAATAACAATCCGCCCGTTATATGGCTTCGTAACAAAATCCACCGCTCCCAGTTCCAGACACTTCTCTTCATCTTCCTGCTTGTTGCTTCCTGTTGTAACAATTACAGGTACAGAAGAAAGAAGGATATCGTCCTTAATTCTTTCCAGGAATTCAAAACCATCACATACAGGCATGCAGACATCAAGCAGCACTGCCGAAAGATATCTGTAATACTCTGACAGAAGTTTCAGACCTTCTTCACCGTTTTCGGCTGTCAGTACATCAAAATCTTTTTTGAGAAGTTCACACAGAATTTCCCTGTTCAGCTCATTATCTTCTACCACAAGTACTTTGTGGCGGCCTGCTGTACCTACAGGTTCCAGAAGACCATCCATCTCATACCGCTGCACATCTGAATCTTCATTTGCAAAAGCAAACACGATAGATTCAAAGTTCTCAGCTTCTCCGACTCTGACACATTTCACGTAAAAATAATGAATTTCTCCATCTCTTTTTACTCTGTAGTGTACAGTAAACTGCGATGCTCCTGTCAGCCGCTGGCATACATTTTCAAAAGCAAGTGCCTGCCGGAGTTTTCCCTGATCTTCAGGAAGCACATTCTGCTCTATATAAGCTCCAACAGCAGTTTCATAATCATTATTCCTGTCAAGAGCCTCTTTTACGCCCATTGCATGACCTCTGAAACGATAGATCTGAACCGAATGGTCTTTACGGTTCACAGAATATATATTACAATAATCGCTTCCAAGAACATTGATCACACCAAGGAGTCTCAGATCGTCATTTTTGCCCGTTATTGTTTCCGAAAACTGTTCGCTGTCCGCCACAACAGAACATACCATTGCATAGCCGCGCTTATGATTCCACAGTTCTATCTCCACTGCATCTACTGATGCCAGAATTTTTCTCACAGAGTCCAGATATGTTTTTGGCCCTTCAACTTTATTCAGTACCGGACATTCTCTGCACGGTCTGTCATTGTTCATTACACATTTATAACATTTCTCACCCTTTTTCAAACCGGGGTATATCTTCGCTGCAGCGTGATTATAACTTACTACGTTATAGTCCTCATCGATCATGTATATCCCTGATGCGTTCCTTCCCATATTTTATCCCACTACCTCTCGATACACTTATATCAGACCTCGTATAATCACCTATGGATTCCAGCAAAAGCTGCAGTGCGCTGTTCAGCTCTTCAATATCTGTTGCTCTGTCTGTCAGTATCATCTGTTGCAGTACGAGCTCCGGATCATCCAGTTTGGACTGAAGATTTCCTAATTCCGGTTCTTTCATATAAGTATTATAATCCTTTTACTGTCATGAACGTCATGTTTTCTGTCATTGCTGACATATATAATTAATTTCAGTATATCAAAGATATTCTGCGAGGACAACTGTTCTTTTTAGTATTCCTGCTTACTGCATTCCAAAAGATTTCCCTTTAAGCGGAAGTCCCGCCAGCTCTGCCAGACGTCTCACTCCCATTTCTGCTATGGAAACAGCGCTTTCCACATGATTGAAATCTGTTGCGCTGTAATCGAAGAGAATATTACCCTGTGCCTCAAACTCTTCATCTCTCTCCCAGAAATAAAACCGCATGGGTACACAGTTAAACGCCTGAATTTCGTACCCCACATCGCCCTGTGGGAGAACTTTTCCATTCAGTTTCTCAAAGGCCTCTCTCAGTTCTTCCTCATGGCCTGAAAAAGTTGCAGCAAATACATCTGTCACACCAATCTTATACGCAGGTCCAAACGGCCTTGCGCCACGCAGATCTGCAAAAGGCACCCATTTGTTCATAAAAAATGCATCTGATTTCACGTATCCCAGAAGTGTATAAATATTGAGCATTTCTGTAACCTCCGGTTCCCGTTCCTCACTCATGCAGATAATACTTCCGTCTTTTTCGCTGACACCGAATTTCACCCCAAAGTGCCAGATCGTCATATAGTCTTTCTCTCTTTTTAATTCAGGCAGTCTCTTCATTAGTTCTTCTTTGTCCATGATAAGAAACTTCTCCGCCCACTCCCCGCAGAGTTTCTGATAATTTGAAATTTTCTCTCTATTCATAAAATACATTCTCCTAAAAACCCCCAGGTTGAGTATAGTATATACACAGATACACAACTTGGGGGTGCATTTTTCATTTTATTGAATTTTTATTATCATTTAATTTACAGCATTCAATTATTATGAAGATTTTACTTTATTCCAGAGATCTCCATATACCTGATCTGCTTCTGTACCAAGATACTGAAAGGTCTCCAGATTATCATACTGTGAAAGATCCGGGAATGCGATCTCACTGTTTCTGATATCATCATCTTCAATCAGTGCTCTTGCAGCCTCATTCGGTGTAGAATAAGTGATATACTCAAAATTCATCAGGGCAATATCCGGTCTGCACAGGAAGTTAATAAATTTCTCTGCGTTTTCCTTATGCTCTGAATTCTTCGGAATAACCCAGGAGTCGATCCATATATTGGAACCTTCCTTCGGAATCACATATTCCAGATTTGGATTTTCTTTCTGTGTGTAAATTGCCTCACCGGAATAAATAACACCAAGCGCTGCCTCATTTCCGATCATCTTGTCACGAACCTGATCAATAACATACGCCTGAACAAGAGGCTTCTGCTCGATCAGAAGATTTTTGGCATCGTTCAGTTCATCAAGATCTGTGGAATTCAGTGAATAGCCCAGGAATTTAAGTGTGACGCCAAAAGCATCACGTACAGAATCCTGCATAAGAATATTATCTTTGTATTTCGGATCCCAGAGAATGGACCAGCTGTCTACCGGTTCATCTACCATTGTCTTATTATAAAGAATACCCACGGTTCCCCAGCAGTACGGTACGGAATATTTATTTTCCGGGTCAAACTGTCTGGACTGATCCATATACTGCTGTCCAATGTTTTTGATATTTGGAATGTTATCAAAGTTAATCTCAGTCAACAGATCATTCTCAATCATTCTCTGAATCATATAATCACTTGGGCAGACTACATCGTAGGCAATAGCGCCGGAACTTACTTTCGGATAAAGAATCTCGTTTGTCTCAAATTCCTCATAGACAACATCAATCCCTGTTTCTTTTTCGAACATTGTCAGAACTTCAGGATCAATATACTCACCCCAGTTATAAACTACAACTTTTTCGTCGTTGAGCATGTCACTCTTTTCAGCATAATAAAATCCACCGCCGATAAACAGAATGCAGATTGCTACCGGAATCACTCTGCGGATCACGATATTTTTTACTCTGGAAGGCCTGCGTGCTTTTTTCTTTGCAGTCACCTCTTCTGTTTCTTTCGGCGAATAATTGATCAGCAGAAGAAGAACAAGCACTGTAACAAACATAATCGTTGAAAGTGCGTAAATCTCAGGTTTGATACCCTTACGTACTTCTGTATAAATCTTCGTGGACAGCGTATCGATTCCTGGTCCCTTCGTAAAATGTGTGATAACAAAATCATCCAGAGACATGGTAAAAGCCAGCATAAATCCGGAAAGAACACCAGGCACAATATCCGGGAAAACAACCTTAAAAAAAGCTTTCAGAGGTGATGCACCCAGGTCAAGGGCTGCCTCATATGTATAACGGTTAGTCTGTTTCAGCTTGGGTGCCACGCTTAAGATCACATAAGGAATATTAAACGTAATATGGGCGATCAGGATCGTGCCGAAACCAAGTGTCATATGAAACGCAATAAAGAGAAGCATCAGGGAAACGCCCATTACAATTTCTGCATTCATCATGGGAATGTTTGTAAGGCCCATATAAAGCGTTTTCCACTTCTGTTTCATACTCTGGATCGCAATCGCTGCTGCTGTTCCTATAATGGTTGCAACTGCTGCTGAAACAAAGGCAATGATAAGTGTTGTATAAAAAGCACTCATGATCTGCTCATTATCCAGAAGTTCCCTGTACCATTTCAGGGTAAATCCGCCCCACTTAGCCCTCGTCTTTGACTGGTTAAAAGACAGTACGATCAGTGTAACGATCGGTGCATAAAGGATTATAAAAATAAGGGCCAGATATATCTTCTGCAAATATTTTTTTATCAAAATGCTGACCCTCCTTCTTCTTTGTCATATTTTGCCACCATAGCCATACTTGCGATGATAAATACCATCAGCACAAGGGAAAGCCCGCTTCCCACATGCCAGTTGCTGTTCTGCTTGAAAGACTGCTCGATCACATTACCAATCAGAAGAATCTTGCCGCCTCCAAGGAGATCCGAAATAACAAAAGTTGTCAGTGCAGGTACAAAGACCATTGTAATTCCACTGATCACTCCCGGAATACTTAAAGGAAAAACGACTTTACAGAATGTCTGTACGGGATTTGCTCCCAGATCACGCGCTGCATTGATAACATTATTGTCAATCTTGATCAGGACATTGTAGATCGGCAGTACCATAAACGGCAGGAAATTATAAACCATACCGAGAATGATCGCATAAGGTGTATTGATGATCTCAAGTGCAGGCAGATGGAGGAAACTCAAAACGCTGTTAATGACACCGTTTTTTTCCAGAAGTGTCTGCCATGCCAGTGTACGGAGCAGAAAATTCATCCACATAGGCAAAATAAAGATCAGAACAATGAAACTTGTCTGGCTTACCTGCTTCTGGCTCAGGATCATAGCCAGCGGATATGCAAGAACCAGACAGATAACGGTACTCAGGAATGAAAGAAGAATTGACATTCCAAGAGCCTTGAGATTTTCCGGTGTGGTGATCTGTGCCAGGTTGGAAAATGTAAAGCTTCCTTCATCACTGGTAAACGCATAATAAACGATAACCAGGAGTGGAATCACCACGAAGGATACTGACCAGAAGAGGTATGGGCCGGCCAGTAAACGTTTATTCTTCAACATTAACCGCCTCCTCATCTTCAGATTCCGGTTTGTTCATGATCTGGATATCAAAAGGATCCACATGAATACTGACCTCCGATCCTACAGGAAACATGTCTGTGCTGTGCACCAGCCATTCATAATTGTTTGCCATAACTTCCATTTCATAATGGACGCCTTTGAAAATCAGATGCGTAACTACACCGTCAATACTTCCTTCACCAGGCTTCAACAGATCAATATCTTCCGGCCGGATCACAACATCCACCGGTTTGTTCTGGCCGAATCCTTCATCCACACATGGGAAATTAACACCCAGGATCTTAACCATCCGGTCTTCTACCATAGTAGCGGAAATGATATTACTCTCACCGATAAAATCAGCAACAAAAGCATTTTCAGGCTCATTGTAGATCTTTTCCGGTGTTCCGATCTGCTGGATATATCCCTGATTCATGACGACAATAGTATCTGACATGGTAAGTGCTTCTTCCTGGTCATGAGTAACATAAATAAAGGTAATACCCAGTTCATTTTTCAGCCTGATAAGCTCATACTGCATATCCTGACGTAATTTCAGGTCAAGTGCACCAAGAGGCTCGTCCAGCAGAAGCACCTTAGGCTCATTTACAATGGCCCTTGCTATGGCAATACGCTGCTGCTGACCACCACTTAAAGAATCAGGCATACGTTTCTCAAAACCATCAAGATTAACAAGTTTCAGGGCATATTTGATCTTGTCATATATATACTGTTTGCTTTTATTTTTTATTTTTAATCCAAAGGCAATATTATCCGCAATATTCATATGCGTAAACAACGCATACTTCTGAAATACGGTATTCAGCTGACGCTTATTAGGCGGAAGATTCGTAATATCCTGTCCGTCAAAAATCACACGGCCTTTATCAGGTGTCTCAAATCCTCCAATTATTCGAAGTGTAGTTGTTTTTCCACATCCACTTGGTCCCAGCAGAGTCAGGAATTCATTCTCTCTGATATAAAGATTCAGTTCATCCAGAACTGTCTGCATCCCGTAGGATTTGGAAATGTCGATCAGGTCGATCAGCTTATTGCTCATTGGCTATTCCTCCCTAAAAAAATCCCCTCTTTTTCATTAGAAAAATATTTACAGTAACCATACTTTTGTATCATAAAAACGTATCAATTTCAATAGATTTTACACAATTTTAGCATATGCGCCACCTGCAACTGTCGGAGGCCGGTTTACTGTCAGGCGGAAATTCGCAATTATTCGCTTTTAACCGACAGATTATTTATGAAATAATCATGGTAAACATTTGTGATTTCTCTTCCATCTGTCAGATGAAAGGTTACTGTATAAGCGTTGCTGTCAACGTATAATATCTGATCTGTGTATGGATAACGATACTGACGGCCGATTTTTATGGCTACACGCTTTTTGCGTTCTACTTTAAGAATTCGGCTTAAAAGTGATCTGAGAACAGAATTTTGAAATGGTTTCAGAAGATATCCTGAGGCTTCTACCTCGTAGCTTGCAAGAGCGAACTCTCGTGATGACGAAAGAAAAATTATCGGGATATTACTGTGGAAAGCTCTGAACTTCTTTCATAGTTTCTTGTTCACAACAACCTGGTCAAATATGCTCATTGCTATGGTCTCTTCATCATGCTATAATAGGAAAGTCATAAGCATTTTTCAGAACGCGGAGCTTATAAAGCTATATTATATATTTTCATCAAGGAGGCAACAAACTTATATGACAAAAGAAGAATTTCGTAAACTTACCGAAAATATCCTTCTTCTGGACGGTGCCACAGGATCTAATCTTATGGCCAGCGGAATGCCCAGAGGAATCTGCACAGAGACATGGGTTATTGAACATAAGGACATTATACAGAACCTTCAGAAATCCTATATACAGGCCGGATCGCAGGTAATCTACGCCCCCACTTTTGGTGGAAACCGTATAAATCTTATGAAACACGATCTCGCAGATCATATTGAGGAGATCAACCGTACACTGGTTGGTTACTCGAAAGAGCTTGCAGGAAACGGTGTTTATGTAGCCGGTGACATCACAACTTCGGGTTCATTTATTACTTCTGACGGGGATTACACCTATGATGACGCATTCAAAATGTACCAGGAGCAGATCCGTCTACTGGCTGATGCGGGAATTGATCTGATTGCTGCTGAAACAATGATCAATATCGAAGAAACTCTTGCAGCTGTAGATGCCGCATCTTCTGTATGTGATCTTCCGATCATGTGTACCATGACTGTAGAAGCAGACGGAAGTATTTTCAGCGGCGGAAATGCCATCGAAGCTGCGGTTTCACTGGAAGCAGCCGGAGCTGATGCTGTTGGAGTCAACTGTTCTGTAGGTCCGGACCAGCTTGTATCTGTAGTAAGAAATATTAAAGAAAATGTTTCCATTCCTGTAATCGCAAAACCAAATGCAGGCATGCCGACAATTGACGAAAATGGACAGGCCGTATACAGCATGAATGCTGACGAATTTGCATCTTATATGAAAGTCCTCATTGACAACGGTGCATCTGTTGTAGGTGGATGCTGCGGAACTACTCCTGCATTCATTAAAGCACTTCACGACACAATCTGTTAGAAACGCGCGCTGATGAGAGCGCATACAAAAAGAGAACTGTTCCCGACCAGATCAGGCCGGAAGCAGTTCTCTTTTATTTTGCTGCACTTCGCTGTATTCACAGACATTTTATTTTACCCTGATTGCTTTCTCCGGGCACATTTCCTGACAGCAGAAACAGCGGATACATTTTTTGTAGTCATAGGACGGCGGATTTTTACGGCCCCTGCGGAAATCAACCGCTTTGTCCGGCACCGGACAGCTGTTAACACAGATGCCGCAACAGATACATTTATTTTCGTCAATATATGGTTTCTTCTGAAAAATATTCAGGGCTTTTGCCAGACGTTCCCAGCCTCCATGACGGATCACCTTGCGATCTACGTCAAAATACGGATTTCCAAACTGAGCAACTGCATCATTCAGCGTTATTTCACCCTCCGGCGTCAAAAGTTCGATCTGCTCTTCTGTCCAGGTTCCAAGTCCCATTTTTTCTCCGTGGTAATTTGTCGGAACAAGCTGCGGTTTCAGATGAATCAGACGGCAGAATACACTGTCCAGTGCCACCGGATCCTCTGACATCAGCATCACATTCATAGGAACCGGTTCTCCTGATCCAGGCCCGTTGCCTTCCATGGCTACAATCCCATCCATAATATAAAGTCTTGGCTTCACATACTGGTTCAGATCTACCAGCATTCTTGCAAAACTGTCTGCACTGGGATAGTGTGTATGTCCTTTCGCCTTATGAAATCCATAAATAAAACCATAACTGTTCTTGACTGCTCCTGTAATGCGTTCCAGGGCATGTGTTTTCATTTTGCATATGGAAATCACACAGTCTCTTTCCAGCAGTTCCTCCGGAATAATAAATTCTTTTGCCTGGATACCTTCCGGATATTCTACTTTTGTACCTCTGGAATAATCAACTGCCGGTATGTTCAGATCTTCAAGATAAGTGTCCATTCCGGTTCCATGAATGACTTTTGATGTACTGCCGTTTCCACAGGAATCAGCAAGTATAATATCTTTATAGCCTTCTTCCCTGAGGATTCGAGCAAACATACCCACAACTGCCGGATGGGTAATCACAGCTCTGTCAACTTCTGCTTTTTTCAGAAGATTCGGCTTCAGAAGAATAGATTCTTCTTTATCAACAAGAGACTGAATTCCTCCAAGAAGTTCCAGCCCTTTTTTCAGGCTGTTATAAACAATTTCTTCCCTGTAAGAATTACAGGGAAGAAGAATGACTTTGCTTTTTTTCATATTAATCCTCTTCGGTGCCCAGATTTGTTTCTCTTATGGCTTTGCGTACAGGAAGTATGCACGCAGGCACTACAGAAAGAAAATCAACACCCATTTTCAGGAAAATTTCTGTAAGATCTGTGTCTGCTGCAATTTCACCACAGATACCTACTTTTTTTCCTTCCTGATGTCCGGCCTCTACGACCATCCGGATCATACGCAGTACTGCCGGATGGTGATCGTTATATTTATCCTTGAGAAGTGAATTCTGCCGATCCATTGCCAGGGTATACTGAGTCAGGTCATTTGTTCCTATACTTAGAAAATCCACTCTTTTTGCAAGTTCCCGGCTGATCATTACAGCAGCCGGTGTTTCAATCATAATACTTGTCATGATGTCTTTGAATGGAATTTCCTTTTCCCTCAAACCGGCCTTGACTTCTTCAGTCAGTTTTTCGATCTCATCCATTTCTTCTTCAGAATCGATCATCGGATACATGATAGCAAGATTACCGTAGGCGCTTGCCCGGTAAATGGCACGCAACTGTGCCCTGAACATTTTCTGCCGGTCAAGACAGAGTCGGATTCCACGGTTGCCCATGATCGGATTCGTCTCTTCCGGAATATTCAGATAAGAGGCCTGTTTATCAGCCCCCAGATCTGCGGTACGGATCACCGCCAATCGATCACCCATTGTTTCGGCAAGCATTTTATACGCATGGTACAGTTCGTTCTCACGCGGATAATTTTCCCTTCCGAGATACTGGAATTCACTTCTGAGAAGACCGATGCCGGAAGCACCATAAAATGATACACTGCTAAGATCATTCATATTACCTATATTTGCATAGAGACCAACATGATGACCATCAGCTGTAACATCCTTCTGATTCTTGAGTTTCAGAAGCTCTTCTTTCTCTTTTCTGTCTGCCTCAAGACGGATCTGGTATTCCTTACGGATTTCATTATCAGGATTCAGATAAAGTGTTCCTGTATACCCATCTACGATTGCAGTCATTCCGTCCCACTCATCATCTGCAGGAATATCTACAATTGTTGGAATCTCCATTGTCTTCGTCATGATTGATGCATGTGAGACTGTAGATCCGTGATGCATTACAACCGCAAGAAGTTTGTCCTTGTCCATCTCCATGATCTCTGTCGGAGAAAGTGATTCCGCAACAAGAATTACCGGTTCTTCTCCAAGATTGATACGGAGAGACGCTCCGCCAAGAATCTGTATCAGCCGTGCTGATATTTCCTGTATATCGGAAATTCGCTTACGGATCACCGGCTCCTGCAGATTACGGAACGTATCCACAAGTTCATCCCGATTAGTCATGATCGCATATGCAGCATTGACCTTCTCATTTGTAATGCTGCTCACGATCGCATTCTGAAAACTTCCTGTTTCCAGGAGTTTTGCCTGTCTTAAAAAATTTCTTGCTTCATTTTCATTCAGCATACGGTTGGCTTCATAAAGTTCATTGAGCTTCCTGATTGCCTGCTTCCGTGCTTCCTGAAAATCAGCAATTTCTTTCTTGATATTACTTACCAGACACTGTCGTATCTGATATTCTCCTCTGCTGTAATACAGAATTTTTCCGATGGCTATTCCTGAAAAGGTGGATACACCTTTATAAATTTCCATCTTTTCTACCCCCTGTCAGTATCAGTCGCAGGCAGCTTTAAATTCCGTCCAGTTTTTATTGTACTGTTCCTCTGCCTCCGCACTGACATTTTCGACAGCTGAACCTTCTGTTACTGTGTCAGGAACTACAAGATCCTGATTTTCAAGAAGGGAATCTGCTGCTTTGTTTGTACAATAATATCCGATGTAATCAAAACATTTGGCTGCATTCTCCGGCTGAAGAATATAATCTACAAACTGGTATGCTTCGTCTTTGTCAGGTGCCTGGCTCGGAATGAACATTCCCATAACACCAAAACCAAGTCCTTCTTCCGGATATACCACTTTAAGATCCGGATTTTCCTGAAGTGCAGTTGTTACCTGTGAAGTATAAAGGAAAGCAACGCTTGCCTCTCCGTTAAGGAGTGAATCCTGTGTATTGTCATCCTGGATCAGACGTACATTCGGGGCAAGTTCCAGGAGTTTTTCTCCTGTTTTCTTGATATCGTCCACGTTCTGATCATTGAATTCCTGACCAAGTGCAAGGTTTGTGATTCCATTGATCACACGGTAATTGGCTGTCAGTGCAATACTGTCTTCCAGAGACGGATCCCAGAGGTCATTATATCCTTTGATATCGATATCAACCATTTCCGGATCATAAACGATCAGCGGAATTCCGGCACCGTAAGGTGTAGTGTATTCGTCATCCGGATCATAGAACTGTCCCTGATAAAGAGGATTGATATTATCCCAGCCTGAAAGTTTGGATTTGTCAAGTTTCTCTACAAGGCCTTCTTCAATAGCTGTCTGAATGATATAGTCATCTGCAACAACCACATCATAATCTCCGCCTTTAGCCATGGAAAGTTTTTCAAGCATTGTTTCATCAGTATCAAAATTAGAGTAAACAACCTTGATTCCTGTTTCTTCTTCAAATCCATCCAGAACTTCCTGAGGGAACATGTTTTCCCATGTGTAGAGTACAAGTTCTTTGGAATCTGCACTGACAGATACTGCCATTGCAGGTACAACCATTGCTGCGCACAGAGCACATACCACTAATTTTTTCATAATCTTTGTCCTCCTTATATTAAACACTCTCTTCGAGCATCCATATCATATTCAGTATATCTTACTTTCGTTCTGTTGAAAAGTGTTTTATCAGATTGTACACCAGAAGAATCAAAATTGTCACTGCAAGCATGATCGTACAGAGAGCATTGATCTCCGGTGTAACTCCTGTTTTCAGCTGAGTATAAACTTTGATCGGCAATGTGGATAATCTCGGGCCGTTGATAAAAATACTTATGACCACATCGTCCATGGACATTGCAAACGCCAGAAGCGATCCTGAAAGTACTGCCGGCATGATAAGCGGAAGGGTAATATCCCAGAATGCACGAATCGGTCTTGCGCCAAGATCTCTTGCCGCTTCTTCAAGAGACGGATCCATTCCCGCCAGCCTTGCCTTCACCTCCATGAGAATATACGGCACACAGAAAACTGTATGCCCGATGAGAAGTGTCAGCATGCCGAAAGGCAGATTCATCATATAGAAAAAGGCCATCAGTACCATACCGAGAATAATCTCAGGGATCATCAGCGGCATAATGGAAATATATTCAAGGATTCCTTTTGTCTTCCAGTGGATCCTCGAGAGTCCTACTGCTCCAAGGGTTCCGATCACAGCTGATACCAGACAGCTGACCACTCCAAGGAAAAGACTGTTTCCAAGCGCTTCCAGGATTGCATCATCATGGATCAGCTCCTGATACCATTTCAGGGAAAATCCAGTAAACCTTACCGGAAGTTTTGATTCATTAAAAGAAAATACGATGACAACCGCTATGGGCAGATACATCAGTACAAAAATAAGTCCAAGGTAAAACCCGGAGAGTTTTGAATTCTTTTTCATCCCACACCCTCCAATTCTTTTGCATTTGTGATCCTGCGATAAAGAAGGATCATTAATGTCGTAAGTATCATAAGCACCACCGCAAGCGCAGCTGCAAACGGCCAGTTATTGACCCTTGTCATCTGCTCCTGGATAAGGCTTCCCACAAGTACGATCTTATTTCCTCCAAGAATGTCTGCTATGAAGAAAAGTCCCATGGAAGGAATGAAGGTAAGAATCACTCCTGAAAGAAGTCCGGGCAGAGTCAGTTTAAATGATACTGTCCAGAATGCCTTAAAGGGGCTCGCTCCCAGATCTCTGGCTGCTTCCACCAGTGACCAGTCCAGTTTTTCCGCACTTGAATATACAGAAAGAATCATAAACGGCAGAAGCACATAGACCATGCCGACGACGATCGCAGGGTAGCTGTACAGGATCCTCAGAGGTTTTTCAATAATTCCCAGGCTTTTCAGCACGTGATTCAGAAGACCTTTCGTCTGGAGAATGATCATCCAGCCATAAAGACGGATCAGGGAATTTACCCAGAACGGCAGCATCAGAAAAATCATGGCACGTTTTTTCCATTTTTCGGAAAGTTTTGCCATAAAATATCCAAAAGGATAACCAATCAGACAGATGATCAGTGTACTTGTTACTGCCAGCTGAAAAGATCCTGCGAAAGTATTCATATATACGGGATCCAGAATTTTTCTGTAGTTATCCAGTGTAAAGATCCACTCTACTCCGTGACCTGCCCTTGGTTTTGCAAAGCTTATCGCAAACATATAGATAAGTGGTCCTGCAACAAAAACCAGTGTAAAAATATATAAGGGCAGTATCATCCAGACAGAGCCGGATCTCTGCTTACGCATTAGGCACCTCCCTGTCAACCAGAACTGCATCTTCTGCTGCAAAAGAGCAGCCGACTTTCTGCCCTGGCTGTACACCCGCATCAATTCCATAGCGGCTTGCAATAATCTCAGTATCATCCTGAAGCTTCAGAACAACACGAAGCATACCGCCGGCAAAACTTTTCTCAACTACTTCTGCCGGGAGTCCTTTCACTCCTGTTTCGTCCAGATGAATATTTTCACTTCTTACTGCAAGTGTTACACCTTCTCCTTCTTTTACTGTCGGACCGTCATTAAATACTGGAACTGTGCCGCCCGAAACTTTGATATTTACAATGTTTTCTTCGGAGCTTTCAACAATACCCTTCAGGATATTCGAGTTTCCGACAAAAGTTGCCACATAACTTGTTTTCGGGTGATTGTATATCTCATCCGGTGTTCCTATCTGTTCAAATTTACCGTTATTCATAACCGCAATCCTGTCTGACATGTTGATTGCTTCTTCCTGGTCATGAGTGATATAAATAAAGGTGATTCCAAGTTTTTTCTGGAGTTTCTTAAGTTCAATCTGCATGGCACGACGAAGCTGAAGATCCAGTGCCCCAAGAGGTTCATCAAGGAGAAGGACTCTTGGATTGTTTACCAGAGATCTGGCGATCGCAACTCGCTGTTTCTGACCTCCTGAAAGTTCGGACGGTTTTCTTTTTTCAAATCCCGGAAGCTGCACCAGTTCAAGCATCTCTGTTACTTTTTTACGTATCTCAGCTTTGGGGATTTTTTTCAGTTTCAGGCCGTATCCAATATTGTCTGCTACATTCATATGCGGAAACAATGCGTAATTCTGAAAAACTGTATTTACATCTCTTTCCTCAGGAGCCAGTTCTGTTACGTCTTTTCCCTCCAGAAATACTTTTCCTGAATCAGGCATCTCAAGTCCTGCTACGATACGGAGTGTGGTTGTTTTGCCACAGCCTGAAGATCCAAGAAGTGTAATAAATTCGCCTTTGTCAATGGTGAGACTGATTCCTTTCAGAACAGATTCCTCTTCTGTAAATGATTTCGTGATATTTTTTAATTCCAAACATACTTCTGCCATTCTGTTTTCTGTCTGACCTCCTGATGTTTTATTTTTATATGGAAAACTGGTTTTGTCATCTTTCCCTACTATATTAATATGTTTGTATTATAACTGATTTTGTACATATTGTATATATTCATCTTTACTGAAATATGGTGTGAAATTATTTATAATTTTTTCTGCTTTTCTGCCATCATCTTTCAGAAGTTTATATAGAGTCAGTGCAGTCAGTTTCGCCGGAAGAATATAAGCTTTTTCCGGATCTGTGATCCTGAAATCCGCACTGTGAAGTTTTCCCTCAAACCCTCTGAAAGTAAAATTGACAACCGGAAGCAGATGACTGAGGTCTCCCACATCTGTACATGCATTGTTAAAATCGCCGTCTTTTACCGTTCGATAATCCAATCCAAGTTCCTCTGCTGCTTCTGTCAGCACATCGTCTGCCTTTCTTGGAATGATCGGCATGTAACCCTGAAGAACTTCCCGCTCAATTTTGCCGCCAAACGCATAGGCCGCACCATCATAAGCACGGTTCATCATATCCATGATTTCTTTTATTTTATCCAGTGAAGCTGCACGTACCTTCGTTTCTACAACGGCTTCATCGGGAACGCTGTTGATCACATCTCCCGCCTTACGGATCACATTATGAAGACGGACATGATCTTCTTCGCGAAAAGTCTCCCGCATCATTCCCATCATATTAATGGCGCTGGTAGTGATACTCAGGGCATTGACTCCATTCCATGGGTCTATGGCTCCATGGGCTGCTTTTCCTCTTACGGTGACCCTTTCTGCAGTATATCCGTTGCAGGCAGGATTTCCCAGATAAAAATCTTCTTCTACAGGTACCATATGCACATGTGTCGTCATTGCGATATCTGTTTTGTCAAAAGCACCTGTCCTGATAAGCTCACTTTTGCCACAGCAGAACTGAATTCCCTTCTCTTTCAGTCGGAGTCTCTTGTCAGCATCTATGTATTCTTCTGCCGGAACTGCCATAAAAGTAAGTGAACCCGACATTTTTTTACGTACTGCAGGATCTGCCATGGCTATGGCCGTACCGATCATAACTGCCATCTGTGCATGGTGTCCGCAGGCATGTGCCACTCCTGTAGTCGGATCTGCTTTTGGATGTGTGCGGCAGCCTATGGCATCCATCTCTCCGATTACCGTGATATTGGGACCGGTTTTTGGAGCGGAATCTGCTGCAGATTTTTTCTCTGTGCGGGTTTCCGGATTCATATTGGCTTCACCGCTTACACCTGTCAGGGCAAGTCCCTCTTTCACTTTATATCCGAGATTTCTCAAAAAATCTGCTGTTTTTGCAGCTGTTCTTGTTTCTTCATATCCAGGTTCCGGATGCGCCTGTATATCTTCTGCAAAGGAAATGATTTTTTCCCTGTTTGCATCTATCAGCTGAATGATTCTTTGTTCTGTATCATCCACTGGCTTCATCTCACTTTCACATTTTAACACTTTATATTGACGTAAAATATATACAGAAATAATCATAACATACTTTTTTTGTATTGCAAGTTATAAAAATATAAAAGTTTTCTCTTGCATTTTTCTCATATTTCGATATAATAAATATTGTGTCTGTAACACAAGCTGGAATAGCTCAGTCGGTAGAGCACTTCACTCGTAATGAAGGGGTCGTGAGTTCGAGTCTCATTTCCAGCTTTATTTTTTTATCTTTTTACAAAATGAGCACCATTTCCAGGTACATCCCTTGAAATGGCGCT
>CAKRLX010000018.1 GCA_934359835.1 uncultured Blautia sp. | reverse complement strand
ACAGGCGGCAGGCTGTTCGGCATTTGTGATAGGAGAAGCCGGCCTGTTAAATGCACTTTATGATGTAGGTATCACAATGAATGATGTAAATCCGGATTATGTTGTTGTGGGAGAGGGACGCTCCTATTCATTGGATACATTAACAAAAGCAACGAATTTAGTTCTGAAAGGTGCAAAGCTGATCGGAGCAAACTCAGATGTTTCCGGACCGATCGAGAACGGAATCGCTCCTGCCTGTCGTGCATTGATTGCCCCCATTGAAATGGCAACAGGTACACAGGCATATTTCTGTGGGAAACCGAATCCACTGATGATGAGAACAGGATTGAATATGCTTGGATGTCATTCAGCAGAAGCTGTAATGGTTGGGGATCGTATGGATACAGATGTGATTTCAGGAATGGAAAGTGGTATGTCTACTGTATTGGTTCTCTCTGGATGTTCAACGAAGGATACACTCAAAACTTATGCGTATCGTCCAACTATGGTTTTAAATGGTGTGGGGGATATTGCTATGTTAGCAAAGTCAAAGGCAGAGTAATAATGAATAATCAGAAGCAAATTTAATTTCACATAAACCATTCATTTGGGGAGTATCCCAAAGTTTGTGTAAACCTTCAAGCTGATGTAAGATAGAAGTACTCAGTTTGGAGGTTTATTTTATGGCAAGAAAAAAGGATTCACCACAAAAAGCAGCGCTTAGAGAACTCATGGGAAACTACCTGAAAGAAAACAATGTAAAAGTAAAAGATGGAACAGATGTTAATTCCATTATGCGGGATATGATGTCTATCATTTTGGAAGGCGCCCTTGATCAGGAACTGGATGAAGAACTGGGATATAGGAAATTTTACGTATTTCTTCACATGTCTTGAGTCCAGAAATTCCTGGCATCATAATGTCAAGTATAACAAGGTCTATATTTTGAGTGATTTTTTTTAAACCATGACACAGTGATTCCGGTAGTATTTTTTTCGTTATTAGACGAAACATGATAAAACGTAACCTTGTTTTATCTACAAAAAGAGGTTATAATACTTTCATAATATTAAATTGGAGGTACCTATATGAATGGACGTATAGATTCCGGATTGGGACAGATCGTCATTGATACGGATGTTATTGCAACCTACGCAGGCAGTGTTGCAGTTGAATGTTTTGGTATTGTTGGTATGGCTGCAGTCAGCATGAAAGACGGTCTTGTAAAACTTCTTCGCAAGGACAGCCTGAAGCACGGCATCAGTGTCAAGATCACCGAAGATAACAAAATCTGCCTGAATTTCCATGTTATTGTCGCATATGGTGTTAACATCAGTACAATTGCTGATAATCTGGTCAGCAGTGTCAAATATAAAGTAGAAGAGTTCACAGGCATGGAAATAGAAAAAATCAACATCTATGTGGAAGGCGTTCGCGCAATAGATTAAGTATTTAGAGGAGGAACTTGTGGTGATTATTAAAACCATAGATGCCAAAGTACTTTCCAGAATGTTCCTGGCAGGAGCCAAGAATCTGGAAGCCAAAAAAGAATGGATTAATGAATTAAACGTATTCCCTGTACCAGATGGGGATACCGGTACAAATATGACAATGACGATCATGTCTGCTGCAGGAGAAGTGAGCGCACTGGATAACCCTGATATGGAGACCCTTGCAAAGGCAATTTCATCAGGTTCACTTCGTGGAGCCCGCGGAAACTCCGGTGTTATCCTTTCCCAGCTTCTGAGAGGATTCACAAGAAGTGTACGCAAATCCAGGGAACTTGATGCTCTCGCAATTGCAGCTGCCATGGATAAAGCAGTAGAAACTGCATATAAAGCAGTTATGAAACCAAAAGAAGGAACAATTCTTACCGTGGCACGTGAAGCAGCACTGAAAGCAGCTGAAATAGCACCTGCTGCCGAAGATCTTCAACCATATTTCGAAGAAATTTTTGCTCATGCGGAAGCAACACTTGCACGTACACCAGAAATGCTTCCTGTTCTTAAAGAAGCGGGTGTTGTAGATTCCGGTGGTCAGGGACTTCTCGAAGTACTCCGTGGTGCGATGGATGGTTTCCTTGGCAAAGAAGTTGATTACAATGATTTCCAGAAAACCGGAAGTACTCCTGTAACCAAAATTTCTCCTCAGGCAGAGGCTGATATCAAGTTTGGTTACTGTACAGAATTTATTATCCTTCTTGATAAAGAAATGCCGGTTGAAGAAGAACATTCTTTCAAAGAATTTCTTACATCCATCGGTGATTCAATTGTACTTGTTGCTGACGATGAAATTGTTAAAGTACATGTACACACCAATCATCCCGGTCAGGCAATTGAACGTGCCCTGACATATGGAGCTCTTTCCCGTATGAAAATTGACAATATGCGTGAAGAGCATCAGGAAAAACTCATAAAAGATGCCGAAAACCTCGCCCGCCAGCAGGCAGAAGAAGAAAAGGAACTGACTCCGCCTAAAGAAACTGGTTTTATTGCCGTATCTGCCGGTGAAGGACTTTCTGATATCTTTAAAGAACTTGGAACTGATTACCTTATTGAAGGCGGTCAGACAATGAACCCAAGTACAGAAGATATGTTAAACGCTATCGAAAAAGTTAATGCGAAAAATATATTTATTTTCCCGAACAACAAAAATATCGTTCTCGCTGCCAATCAGGCACGTGATCTGACAGAAGATAAAAATATTATTGTTGTTCCCACAAAAACAGTTCCACAGGGAATCACAGCAATGATCAGCTTTGTTCCTGAAAAAACGCCTGAAGAAAATGAACAGGAAATGCTGGAAGCAATCTCAAAAGTCAGAACCGGACAGATTACTTACGCAGTACGTGACACAAGGATTGACGATAAAGAAATTCATGAAGGTGACATCATGGGAATCGGCGACAGCGGCATCCTTGCAGTCGGTTCAAATAAAGAAGATGTGGCAAAATGCACTGTAGATGCAATGATGTCAGATGAAGCAGAAGTAATCAGTATCTATTATGGCGCAGATGCTTCTGAAGAAGATGCTGAAACTCTTGCTTCAACTCTTGAAGAAGCTTATCCTGACTGCGAAGTAGAAATCAACAAAGGCGACCAGCCTATTTACTACTATATACTTTCTGTAGAGTAACTGCCATGGGAGAAAGTTTAAGAACCTTAAAAGGTGTAGGAGAAAAAACAGAAAAACTTTTTCAGAAAATCGGAGTTTACGACACTGAGGATCTTATCCGTTATTATCCCAGAAATTATGATACTTATGAAACGCCGGCCAATATCGCAGACCTTAATGAGGGGACAGTCAAATCTGTCTCCGCTGCGGTATGTACCGGCGTTTATGTAAGTTCAGGACGAGGAAAACAGATCATTACAACAACTGTTGCTGATTCCAGCGGAAAGCTTTCTGTTATCTGGTTTAATATGCCTTATCTTCGCACCCAGCTCAAGAAAGGCAGTTCCTTCGTTTTTCGTGGAAAGATTATCCGAAAACAAAATCGTCTTCAGATGGAACATCCGGAAATTTTTACACCTGCGGCCTATGAAGAAATCCTTCACAGTCTGCAGCCTGTTTACAGCCTGACAGCCGGACTTTCAAATAAAACCATTACCAAAATGGTACAGCAGCTTCTCGGAAAATTTACTATGCATTCTGAATATCTTCCACAGGAAATAAGAGAGCATTATGAGCTTGCAGACATTAATTACTGCCTCAGAACAATACATTTTCCCAGAAATATGGATGAACTGCTTGTTTCCCGTAAAAGACTTGTTTTTGATGAGTTTCTTTTTTTTATTCTTTCAGTCCAGATGCTGAAAGAACAGACAGAAAAAGCCCGCAACACTTTTCCAATGCACGAAACATGGACAACAGAACAGATTATAGAAAATCTCCCATATAGGCTGACAGGCGCACAGTTGAATACCTGGCATGAAATAGAGTGTGATCTGTCCGGCCAGACCCTTATGTCACGCCTTGTACAGGGCGATGTAGGAAGCGGCAAAACGATTATTGCATTTCTTGCAATGGTACTTGCGGCGGAAAATGGCTGTCAGGCAGCTCTGATGGCACCTACCGAGGTTCTTGCCCGTCAGCATTATGAAGGATTTATGGAACTGAAGGCCAACAATGATCTGCCTTTTGAAACTGTACTTCTTACCGGAAGCACAACTGCACGGGAAAAGCGGGAAATTTATGCAAAAATTGCTTCAGGAGAAGCTGTTATCATCATTGGAACTCATGCGCTTATTCAGGATAAAGTCATCTATCATAAACTTGGCCTCGTTATCACTGATGAACAACACCGCTTCGGCGTCAAACAGAGAGAGGCTCTTTCTACAAGAGGTAATCCTCCCAATATCCTTGTTATGAGTGCTACACCTATTCCCAGAACTCTTGCTATAATTCTCTACGGAGATCTGGATATTTCTGTCATTGACGAACTGCCGGCAAGACGGCTCCCAATTAAAAACTGTGTCGTAAATACAGGATACAGACCCAGAGCTTATTCTTTTATAGAAAAACAGATCCGTGAAGGAAGACAGGCATATATCATCTGTCCGATGGTAGAAGAGAGTGAGGGGCTTGATGCTGAAAATGTGCTCGACTATACGCAGCAGATCCAGAAAATCTTTCCTTCTGATATCAATATACAATATCTGCACGGCAAAATGAAAGCAAAAGAAAAGAACAGTATTATGGAAGCTTTTGCATCGGGCGAAATTCAGATTCTTGTTTCTACAACAGTAGTAGAAGTTGGCGTAAATGTTCCAAATGCCACTGTAATGATGGTTGAAAATGCAGAGAGATTCGGCCTGGCTCAGCTGCATCAGCTTCGAGGACGTGTCGGACGTGGAGAGTATCAGTCTTATTGTATCTTTATTCAGGGTAATGATGAAGAAAACACTTCCAAACGTCTCGAGATTCTGAATAAATCGAATGACGGTTTTTATATCGCAGGTGAAGATCTGAAGCTGCGAGGTCCTGGTGATCTCTTTGGTATACGTCAGAGCGGAACCATGGAATTCCGTATCGGAGATATTTATAATGACTCCGCCATTCTTAAATCTGCCAGCGAAGCCGCTGCAGAAATTCTTGCTCTGGATCCGGATCTTTCTCTTGAGCAACATCAGAAACTTAAGGAGCAGTTGACATCTCTCCAGAAAGATTCTCTTGACAATCTTGGTCTGTAAAAATAATAACTCTGAACATACCTGACTGTTCTTATCTTAAATAAAATCTTGCAAATTTCGGGGAAACGTAGTATCCTAAAACGGTAATTTAATCAATACACCTTGTAAGGAGGCTATTATGGCTACAAAAACAACTACAAAAAAAGCAGAAACCAAGACAACTACTGCCAATACAGCTATCGAAAAAGAGGCTCCTGCAAAACTTGCTGCAAAACCGACCAAAACAGAACCTGCCAAAGCAACAGTAACTGAAACAGCTACTGAAAAAGCTGTTAAAAAGGCTCCTGTTAAAAAAGTCACAGAAGCAAAAACAGAAAAAAAAGCTCCTGCAAAGAAACCTGCTGCAAAAAAACCTGCTGCAAGAAAAACTACTGCAAAAAAAACAGTCACTGTTAACACCGAAGTATATGTTCAGTGGCTCGGAAAAGAAGTAGATTCCAAAACCATCGTAGACAGCATCAAAAAGATCTGGACAGAAGAAATGGGCAAAAAGGAATCCGAACTGGTAGATTTAAAAGTATACATCAAACCGGAAGACAATGGTGCACATTATGTTATCAATGGCGATATCACCGGTTTTATCAGCTTATAATCCTATACAGGTGCAGTAAACATAACCCGGACAACAACCGTTGCCCGGGTTTTTTCTTCTGCATACATATATAAAGCATCTTTTCTTTTGAATCTGCACTATACATTTTTCCTAAAACATGGTAAAATACCACCAGTTTTATTTTACTTTAAAACGATAAAGTTGAAAACTCGTTACTTCTCGCAGTAACAATAATACCAGAAGGGGGAAACCTATGTTATCAACCATTGAAGCTGTAAATTCAGCTGTAAACAATTTTATATGGGGTGTTCCGGCAATGATTTGCATTATCGGTGTCGGTCTTTACCTCAGCATTCGTACCAATTTTCTCCAGATTCGAAAATTTCCCTATGCAATAAAAACTACTTTAGGACGTATGCTCCGCAAGAGAGAAGCTTCCGATGGGAGCATAACACCTTTTCAGGCTGTCTGTACAGCGCTTGCCGCAACAGTCGGTACCGGAAATATTGCCGGTGTAGCCGGTGCAATTGCCATCGGAGGCCCAGGTGCTGTATTCTGGATGTGGATTTCAGCTATCCTTGGAATGTGTACAAAATTTTCAGAGGTAACACTTGCCGTACATTTTCGTGAAACAAACGATCTCGGTGAACTCGTTGGGGGTCCCATGTACTATATAAAAAACGGTCTGAAAAAGCATTGGCACTGGCTCGCATATCTTTTTGCAGCTTTTGGTGTACTGACTGTATTTGGAACCGGAAATGCCACTCAGGTCAACACGATCACCACTGCCATTGACTCTGCTCTGTTAAACTACAATGTTATATCTTCGGGCAGTGTCCCTACCGTAAATCTTGCACTTGGTATTTTTCTTGCAATCCTTGTAGGTCTTGTTCTCCTTGGCGGGATCAAACGTATCGGACATGTTGCAGAAAAACTTGTTCCTTTTATGGCTCTTTTCTATATCATTCTTTCACTTGGTGTTGTTTTATTAAACATCAATCATATTCCGGCTGTTTTTGCTTCTATTATCAAAGGTGCTTTTACACCGGCATCTGTCACAGGCGGAGCAGTAGGAAGTTTCTTTATGAGTATGAAAAAGGGCGTATCCAGAGGTATTTTTTCCAACGAAGCCGGACTTGGTACAGGTTCCATTGCACATGCATGTGCAGATACACGTAAACCTGTCAAACAGGGATTTTTTGGTATTTTCGAAGTTTTTACAGATACCATCGTAATTTGTACACTCACTGCGCTTGTAATTCTCTGCAGCGGAATTCCGGTTTCCTATGGAGAAGCAGCAGGAGCTGAACTTACAATTCTCGGCTTTACTTCTACTTATGGAAACTGGGTATCCATTTTCACTGCAGTTGCAATGTGCTGTTTTGCATTTTCAACCATTATTGGCTGGGGGCTTTACGGTGCACGATGCATTGAATTTTTATTTACCTCAAAAATAATCAAACCTTTTATGGTTGCGTATTCCCTGGTAGCTATTCTCGGCGCCACCGTTGATCTTGGCCTTCTGTGGAATATTGCTGAAACATTTAACGGACTCATGGCAATTCCCAACCTGATTGCAGTATTCCTGCTTTCCGGAGTTGTTGTAAAGCTTTTAAAAGAGTATTTTGAAGGAGAGGGCAAAAACGCCTGAAACCGTGTCACTCTGCAGCCGAATATCGGTCACAGAACAACACGGTTCCGGATATTTCAGTTTCCTGACTGATCAGTTATATGGTTTTTAATACTGACCGTTCTGAGAACCGCCGGACATCTGGCGTTCCTGAGCTTCGATCATTCTTTTTACCATATAGCCTCCGACAGATCCGTTCTGTTTGGAAGTCAGGTTTCCGTTGTAACCATCAGAAAGAGGTACACCAAGTTCATTTGCCACTTCAAATTTAAAGCGGTTAAGCGCTCCTTTTGCTTCAGGTACAACTGCTTTGTTAGAAGAAGTATTTTTGTTAGACATATTGATTTCCTCCTTGGTTTTGGATTTTGATGTTACAATGCTAGTATATGTTTCTTCATAAAAAATACACTGGTATTTCCTGTATAAAATACCAGATTTTCAAAATATTAAAATTCTATGAACTTTGTATGTTTTTCAAGATTTAATTGCACTTTTTTTAGTAATTTGTTATAATTATAAAGAATTGGAGTGTATTAAAAAAACCAGTAATGTATTGGTGAAAATGGAGAGATGAACGATGAATTTAGGAATCATTGCACACAACAGTAAAAAAGTACTTATCGAAGATTTCTGTATCGCCTATAAGAATATTCTCGCCAAACACGAGGTTTATGCGACAGGAACCACCGGAAGAAGAATTGAAGAAGTTACCAACCTTCATGTACACAAATTTCTCGCCGGTAGTATTGGTGGCGATAAACAGTTTATGGAAATGGTTGAACGTCAGGATCTTGATATGGTAATTCTGTTTTACAATCCGGTCATGATCGATCCCAAAGAACCGGACATTGCATCTATTGTTATGAGATGCGATCAGTATAATATACCGGTGGCCACAAACATTGCCACAGCCGAACTCCTTATCCTCGGTCTGGCGCGTGGTGACCTTGATTGGAGATTAAATCTGAAATGAGAGTAATTGCAGGAAAAGCCAGGCGTCTTCCATTAAAGACTGTACCTGGAACAGATACAAGACCGACAACTGACCGAATTAAAGAAACGCTGTTCAACATTCTGCAGCCTGAAATAGCAGACTGCCGTTTTCTGGATCTTTTCAGCGGAAGTGGTGGGATTGGCATAGAAGCACTGAGCAGAGGGGCCGATTCTGCAGTTTTTGTTGAAAAAAATCCCAAAGCATGTAAATGTATCAGAGAAAATCTTTCATTTACAAAACTTGCTGAACATGGTAAACTTCTGAACATGGATGTTTTGCAGGCGCTCCGTACTCTGGAAGGAGAAGAGGCGTTTGACTGTATTTTTATGGATCCGCCATATAATCATGACCTCGAAAAACAGGTACTGGAATATCTCAGCAAAAGTTTACTTGCAGATGAATCTACGCTGATCATCATAGAAGCTGACCTTTCCACTGATTTTTCCTATCTCGAAGATCTGGGGTTTGAGCTGGCCAGATCCAAAGAATACAAAACAAATAAGCATGTTTTTGTGCATAAAAGAAAGTGAGAATACACATGGTAACAGCAGTATATCCTGGCAGCTTCGATCCGGCCACATACGGACATCTGGACGTAATCAGACGTGCCAGTGTTTCTTTTGACCGTGTAATCGTGGGTGTTTTGCATAATTCTGCAAAAAGTCCGTTGTTTTCTGTAACGGAACGTGTTAATATATTGGAAAAGGCTACAGAAGATATACCAAATGTGATCATAAAACCATTTAATGGTCTTTCTGTAAATTTTGCCAGAGAAAACCAGGCCCAGGTCATAGTACGTGGGCTTCGTGCGGTTACAGATTTTGAATACGAGCTTCAGATGGCTCAGACAAACCGTGTTCTGGCTCCTGATGTGGATACTATATTTCTGACTACAAGTCTGGAATATGCTTATGTAAGTTCCACAATTATGAAAGAAGTGGCACGTTTCGGCGGTGATCTGACAAAGTTCGCTCCACCGGAGATTATCGACGCTTTACGCAGAAAACTGCAGGACGAAAAAGAGAAAATATAAGGAGAATGTACTATGAGCAGCAGAATTGAACAGATTATTGATGAAATTGATGAATTTATAGAGAGCTGTAAATTTCAGCCTTTATCTGCAACTAAAATTATTGTAAATAAAGAAGAAATTGAAGAACTCCTGAGAGAGCTTCGTCTTAAAACGCCTGATGAGATTAAACGTTATCAGAAAATCATCAGCAATAAAGATGCTATCCTCGAGGATGCTCAGTCCAAAGCAGATGCTCTGATCGCAGATGCTCAGGCAAAAGCTCAGGAACTTGTTACACAGCATGAGATCATGCAGAAGGCATATGCTCAGGCAAACGAAACTATCAATGCAGCCAACAAGCAGGCACAGGAAATCCTTGATTCCGCAACACAGGATGCCAACAGCATTCGTCTCAGTGCTATCACATATACAGACGATATGATGGCAAACATCGGGTCTGTACTTAATCAGACACTTGAAGATGCCGGCGGTAAATACAAAGGATTTATTGAAGCACTCCAGAGCTGCCTTGATGTAGTAAACCATAACCGTCAGGAACTTGCACCTCAGACAGCTCAGGCAGCAGCAATCACTGGTTCCTATCATGAAGATGAAAAAGACTCTGATGATGATCTTTTAGATGATCTTGGCGAAAACTAGAATCAGTATCACTGAAACAGTTGCACTGAGGATTTTGGCTGAATAGTACAGGTGGAGTGACAGTTTCCTGCTGACAATACTTCGTGTTTGTGCAGCAACACACAATCCTCCCATGACAGTTACTGGAACAATACAGAGATATTTAATTTCTGTTGGAAATGATATAATACTCAATGCCCGGATTCCGGTAGTCATTTCCATGAATCCGAGCAGTATACAGCAGGAAAGTTCCCCTTTATTCCAGTATTCCTTAACTGCAGCAGCTAAAATTGAAAACAAAAGTATATATCCCCCTAAGCGGGTGATTGTTTCAAAGCCATTCATAATGGAGACATCCAGAAGGGCTCCTGGAGAGCTTGGTATGGAAGTCTCTATTTTTGTCTCTTTAGAATCAGTAACATCTTTACTGATATACAGATATCGAAAAATGACCATTGTAATAAACGCTGACAGATATATAATTATAAATGTTTTTCCGACAGAAACCTGATTTTTCATACATATATTTACCACATATGTATTTATAAATGCCGGGCTGGGTTGATTTACAAATGTAAAAAGATATTCAGCTTCCGATCGGCTGATCTTCCCGGCCTCATACAGATCAGAAGTAACTTTCGCTCCCATTGGATAACCGCAGAGCCATCCTGTAAGCAGAGCATACGAACCGGACGGAGAAATTCCCCAGATATTTTTCCAGAAATATTTCATCGGATTCAGCATCTTTTCAATCATTCCTGTACCAGTCAGAATATTCGTCAGAATTACAAATGGCAAAAACGTAGGAATCAATGTATTCAACCACAGATTTAATCCTTCTCTTGCAGCTTCCAGAGCCTGCAAAGGACAAAACAGCAAATAGAGCAGTAATACCAGTATACCTGCAAAAAGTAATAATTTTTTCATTTACATATATGTTTTTTTCTTAATATATGGTACATATCTGACAGATATGTCAGCAAAATATAAGTAAGTGTTCATAATGGAGGAAATCGATATGAGAGCATTAGAAAACTGTGAACCCAAAAGAGTATTTTATTACTTTGAGGAAATCTGTAAGATTCCTCACGGATCAGGCAACACAAAACAGATCAGTGATTACCTTGTAAGTTTTGCCAAAGATCATGACTTTGACTATGTTCAGGATGCATCCAATAATATTGTCATTTATAAACCCGCCACAGCAGGATATGAAAATGCACCCACTGTAATCCTTCAGGGACATATGGATATGGTCTGCGAAAAACGTCCTGACGTAAACCATGATTTTACAAAAGATCCTTTAAATATTTCTGTAAAAGACGGATATATTACAGCTAATGGAACCACACTTGGCGGCGATGACGGAATTGCAGTTGCCTATGGTCTTGCTCTTCTGGACAGCACAGATATTCCTCATCCGGCACTGGAATTACTTGTTACAGTAGACGAAGAAATCGGTCTTCTCGGTGCTGTAGACTTTGATTGCAGTGTTCTGAAGGGAAAACGCATGATCAATATGGATTCTGAGGCAGAAGGAAGTCTTTGGATCAGCTGCGCAGGCGGGCTTTCAGCTGTAAGCCATATTCCTGTACAGAGAGTAGACGCACAGGGCGAAAAACTTGAAATCAAAATCTGCGGTCTTAACGGTGGACATTCCGGATCTGAAATTGACAAAAAACGCGCAAATGCCAATATTTTAATGGGACGATTTCTCTATGGTCTGAAGGCTCATGCTGATTATGAAATTATTTCCATGAAAGGCGGTCAGAAAAACAATGCAATTACCCGCGAGGCAGTATGTGAAATTCTGACAGGAGAAGAGGATTTTGAAGAAGTCAATGCATATGCACACAAAATTCAGGCAAATCTTCGAGCGGAATATGCCGAAAGTGATGACGAAATTACAGTTCAGATTAAGGAATGCGGTCTTTCCTCAGCACAGGTTCTTCACCCTTCCAGCAGAGAAAGAGTTATCTTTTATCTGATGCAGGTTCCTTTTGGCATCCAGAAAATGAGTGGAAGCATTGACGGTCTTGTAGAAACCTCCACTAATATCGGAATTGTCAAACTTGATGAAAAAGAATTTTACGCTAATTCAGGAGTACGAAGTTCTGTAGAATCTGCAAGAGATGCCTTATCTTGCAAAATCCAGTATCTGACAGAATTCCTTGGTGGCGAATATGAAACTGAGGGGGCATATCCTGCCTGGGAATATCGAAAGGAATCACCTCTCCGTGACAAAATGGTTTCTGTATATGAATCCATGTATGGCGAAAAGCCTAATGTTGTTGCCATTCATGCAGGACTTGAATGTGGTCTGTTTTATAAAAAAATCGAAGGACTGGATTGTATTTCACTCGGACCTGATATAAAAGACATCCATACCTCAGAAGAAGTTCTTGATATCGCATCAACTGAACGTGTATGGAATTATCTCGTAAAAGTCCTTGCTGAATTAAAAGACTGATTTTTCCCAAAGCTCCGGTGTATATGCCGGAGCTTTTTCAGGCATTAGTGTCTGTGATTCCCGCATAAAATAAATAAAAAACCCTGGTAACAGCCTATGCCCAGACGTATTTTCTTTGTATCCCTGTTTCTTTTTTTCATGATTTATTTTACAGTTTTTATATCACAGTTAAGCATAGAACGTAGTTATACGTCTGTTCTTACTTTTCATACCTGTTCTACGGAGGCATTCCGCAGACAGGAACTCCGTCCATATCTCTATACATCTCTTATTGAAGAAACAGACTCGAAAGATGACTGGATCAACCGACTTACTTCTCTGATGCTGGACTCCAATTTTCGCCCTGATAATTCTTTACATATTATCCAGCGAAACAGCTTCTGTCAAAAATTCAAACCACGTGAATATCAGTTTCTGAAAAACTGTTATCAGGCAATCTGGAAGGATCTGCTCTTTTTTCCTGTATCTTCAGACAAAATATTTTTTTCAAATGACTGGCTAAAAGAATCCGGGTGTAATGGAAAGTCCTCACATCAGGGGACGGATCTCTGGGGATATTCTCATTATCCGGGATATTTCCCTGTCATCAGCTGTTCTGACGGAACAGTAATTCAGTCTGGCTGGACAGCCGATGACGGATATCAGATTCTTATACAGAGTCCTTCCGGTGGCTTTTTTTATTATTCCATGCTTTCTTCTTTTGAAAGAAACTGGAGCCGTGGAAATTCTATCTTCGCAGGGGATATTCTCGGATATATGGGAAATTCAAGACGTATTTTCCCTCATGCATTTAACAATGAACTTTCCTGCCTTCATTTTGGAATATTTATAAATGATATTCAAAAACAGAAAGTCAGTGTAAATCCTTACTGGATTCTCAGAGTGATCCATAAAAAAATAAGAAACTATACATATTGATAACATATCTCATTCGAAATATGCTATAATGTATTGAAAGTTCGTCTAGAACTTCACAGCAACAAGTTTTCAAGGAGCGATTTTATGGAAATACAATTATGGAGAAGTATTTTATGTCCATATGAACTTGCAGTCCGTGAACTGGTAGTCAAGTTTGAACATATTATAGAAGAACACAGACAGAATGATCTTTATCCTCCTATCGAACAGGTAAGCGGAAGAGTCAAAAGTGTATCCAGCATTCTGGAAAAAATGCAGCGTAAACATATCCCCATGGAACACATGGAAGAAGAAATAGAAGATATTGCCGGCGTTCGCATTATCTGTCAGTTTGAAGAAGATATTGATACAGTTGCCGCCCTGATACAGAAGCGCAGCGACATGGTGATCAAAAGTGAAAAGAATTATCTCAAGCATATCAAGCAAAGCGGTTACCGAAGTTATCATCTTATCATTTATTATACAGTTAATACCATCAATGGTCCCAAAAGACTTCAGGCAGAAATCCAGATCCGTACAATGGCAATGAATTTCTGGGCTACCATCGAACATTCTCTCCAATATAAATATAAGGGAGAAATGCCGCCTCACGTTGCAGACCGTTTAAGTAAAGCAGCAGATGCCATTATTGCACTGGATCAGGAAATGTCTTCTGTCCGTGATGAGATCATGGATGCGCAGAATTCCTCTCAGACTCAGTCCAATCTGGTCAAAGACATTCTGCTCAGCATCGAAAACTTGTATAAAATATCCAACAAACGGGAAGTCAGCAAGATACAGGACGAATTCCTGCGGGTTTTCCGTACAAAAGACCTTCAGCAGCTTGCACGTTTTCACAGACAGCTTGATATTATCGCTGAGGGCTACCGCGCCCAGAGCGTATCATTTTAGGAGTACAGATACATGCAGGATTTTTTACCGGTAACAAAAAAAGAAATGATTGAAAGAGGATGGGATGAGGTAGATTTTGTTTATCTTACCGGAGATGCCTATGTAGACCATCCTTCTTTTGGTGCGGCCATTATCAGCCGTCTTCTGGAAAGCAGAGGCTACCGTGTAGGCATCATTCCACAACCTGACTGGCGAAAGAAAGAGAGCATTCAGATATTTGGCGAACCTCGCCTTGGTTTTCTTGTAACAGCCGGAAATATGGACTCCATGGTCAACCATTACACGGTCTCCAAAAAGCACCGCCAGAAAGATGCCTATTCACCTGGAGGACAGATGGATCTTCGTCCTGATATGCCAACTGTCGTATACAGCAATCTGATACGTCAGACATACAAAAAAACGCCGATCATACTCGGTGGAATCGAAGCAAGTCTCCGCCGCCTTTCTCATTATGACTACTGGGAGAACCGGGTCAGACACAGTGTACTCCTTGATTCAGGCGCAGACCTTATCTCTTATGGAATGGGTGAACATTCTATTATTCAGATTGCAGAAGCTCTCCAGAGTGGTATCCCTGTAAATGAGATCACATATATCCCCGGAACTGTATATAAAGCCAGAGACCTTTCACGGGCTTATGATCCCATAGAACTTCCTTCCTATGACGAAGTATCCAAAAGCAAAACTTCTTATGCAGCAAGTTTTGCCATACAATACAGGAATACCGATCCTTTTACAGCCAAACCTCTTGCCGAGAATTATGGTTCCAGAGGCTATATCGTCCAGAATCCACCGGCATTTCCTCTGACACAGCAGGAAATGGACGATGTTTATGATCTGCCTTATACCGGAACTTATCATCCTATGTACAAAAAGCAGGGGGGTATCCCTGCACTGGAGGAAATCCGCTTCAGCCTTACAAGCAACCGTGGGTGCTTTGGAGGCTGTAATTTCTGTGCCCTGACCTTTCATCAGGGAAGAATTCTTCAGACACGAAGTCATGAATCTATTCTGAAAGAAGCGGAATCTATGACAAAGGATCCTGACTTTAAAGGATATATTCACGATGTGGGCGGTCCAACGGCAGATTTCAGACAGCCTTCCTGTCAAAAACAGCTCACAAAGGGTGTCTGTCAGAACAGACAGTGCCTTTTTCCTGAACCTTGCCCAAATCTGACTGTAGATCATTCAGATTATGTGTCATTACTCCGTAAACTTCGTAATGTACCGGGTGTCAAGAAAGTATTTGTCCGTTCAGGAGTACGTTTTGATTATGTTATGGCTGATAAAAATCCTGTTTTCCTTCAGGAACTTGTAAAACATCATGTAAGCGGACAGCTTCGTGTTGCACCTGAACATGTTTCAGATCATGTACTTCACTATATGGGAAAACCATCCCACCAGGTTTATCAGAGATTTTTAAGTGCTTACGAAAAAGCCAATGCCCAAACCGGCAAAAAGCAGTACGCAGTACCTTATTTTATGTCTTCTCATCCGGGTTGTACCATGAAAGAGGCAGTAAAACTGGCTGAATACGTTCGGGATCTGGGATTTACTCCTGAACAGGTTCAGGATTTTTATCCCACACCGTCAACGCTTTCAACATGCATGTACTATACTGGAATCCATCCACTTACAGGTGAAAAAGTTTATGTTCCAAAGGATCCTCATGAAAAAGCGATTCAGCGGGCTCTTATGCAGTACAAAAACCCGGCAAACCGCAGGCTCGTAATGGAAGGTCTTAAAATCGCCGGACGTATGGATCTTGTCGGATTCGGTCCCAAATGTCTGATCCGTCCGGAAAAAGTAAGAGGACAGAAGCAGTCATCTACACCTTCCTCCGGTTGTAAAAACCGCCATAAAACTATTCGCAATACCCATAAAAAGAAACACAAATAAGGAGTTAATTAATGAGTAAAACAAAACAGACTGTCCCTAAGGGTGATTTCGGTTACCTTCAGGCTGAAAAGAAACGCCGGATCATAATTACTGTCCTTCTGTTTGCAGCACCACTGATCATTTTTTTTACTGCCCTGATATATTTTAAAACACGTCTGACCATATGGACTGTTATCGCAGTAGTCGGATGTCTGCCGGCATGCAAATCCCTGGTCAGTCTTATCATGATCTTTCGGTGCAAACCTGTAAAACCGGAAATTTACCGACAGATAAATGCACATTCCGGCAATCTGACCATGGCATATGAAATGTATATGACATTCTATGAAAAAAGTGCCTCAATAGACGCTTTTGCCATTTGTGGAAATGTTGTAGTCGGATTCAGCAGTGATTCGAAAATCGACACTGCTTTCATGGAACAGGAATGTCAAAAAATACTTCGTGGAAATGGCTTCAAGGCTACGGTCAAGATTTTTACCCGCCTGAATGCATTTCTTGAACGTCTGGATTCCATGAACGAACACAGAGAATCTCTGGAAGAGGGCATTAAATTCCGGCCTGATGAAAAATATCCGGAACTTTCCAGAAATGAACTGATCAAGCACACAATCCTTGCCCTCTGTCTGTAGGTGACATATGAAAGAATTTCTTATAAATGAAAATGAAGCAGGCCAGCGTTTTGACAAATATCTCACCAAGCTTATGAAAGAAGCACCCAAAAGTTTTTTTTACAAAATGCTGCGCAAAAAAAATATCACACTGAACGGTAAAAAAGCCACCGGCAATGAAAAGCTTCAGACAGGCGATACTGTGCGGCTGTTTCTGAGCGATGAAACTTTTTATAAATTCAGTCCACATGAAACTTTTTCTTATCCGGTCATTCCTCTGGATATTGTCTATGAAGATGATGATATCCTGCTGATCAATAAACCGGCCGGAATGTTATCGCAGCCTGATGACAGCCATGAACCGTCTCTGGTTGAATATACTATTGGCCATCTGTTAAATTCCGGTGCGCTGAAAGAAAAAGATCTTCATACTTTCCGGCCTTCTGTCTGCAACCGTCTGGACAAAAACACCAGCGGGATCATTGCAGCAGGCAGATCTCTTGCCGGGCTTCAGGAACTGTCCGTACTTTTTCATGACAGAACTTTGCACAAAGATTACCTGTGTATCGTAAAAGGTGTTATTTCTGAGAAAAAACATATTCATGGATATCTGCACAAAGATCATGCAAATAACAAAGTTACTGTTTACAAAACAGAGCAGCCGGGAACCCAGCCTGTGGACACCCTGTATACCCCTCTGGGAAACAACGGAAGAGTAACACTTCTGAAGGTAAGACTCATCACAGGACGAACACATCAGATACGTGCACACCTTGCTTCCGTCGGGCATCCGCTTATGGGAGACACCAAATATGGAAACAACAGTTTTAACCGGGACTGTCAGAGCCGTTACCACCTGAAACATCAACTCCTGCATGCATGGCAGCTGAGCTTTCCCGAAATGAACGGAAAACTTGCCCGACTGTCCAACAGAAGATTTCAGGCGGCTTTGCCGGCACAGTTTCAGCATATATTAAAAGAAGAACAATTAGAGGAGAGTTATCATGAAAATATGGAATGAAATCTGGGATTATGTAAAAATGATCATTATTGTGGTGATCGTAGTTCTTATTGTAAATAATGTTATTCTCATCAATGCCAAAATCCCATCTGAATCTATGGAACAGACTATCATGACAGGCGACCGTATCTTTGGATTCCGTATGGCATATGGAATTAATTTCGACTTTTTTGGAAACCATATTTCCAAAAAAATGAAAGATCCGGAACGTTATGATATCATCATTTTCAAATTTCCCGATGATGAAAGCCAGCTTTTTATCAAACGTCTGATTGGTCTTCCAGGAGAAACTGTAGAAATCAAAGACGGAAAAGTATATATTGACGGAGAATACCATCCTGAAGCCAATGACTACTGCCCGGAAACACCTACCGGAAATTATGGACCATATACAGTTCCGGAAAACAGTTATTTCATGATGGGAGACAACCGTGAATATTCCAGAGACTCCAGATTCTGGAACAATACTTTTGTATCATTTGATGAAATTGTAGGTAAGGCGGTTATCCGTTATTATCCTTCTATTACATTACTGAAATAGGGATATATTTATGGCAACATGGAATAGCCGTGGACTCCGTGGTTCTACCCTGGAAGAACTTGTCAACCGCACCAATGAACAATACGCAGAAAAAGGACTTGCTCTTATCCAGAAAATTCCTACACCAATCACACCTGTAAAGATGGATAAAAACAGCCGGCACATCACACTTGCATATTTTGAGCAGAAAAGTACCATCGACTATATTGGTGCCGTGCAGGGTATACCTGTATGTTTTGATGCAAAAGAATGTTCAATTGATACATTTCCCCTCAGTAATATCCATCCTCATCAGGTTGATTTCATGAATGCCTTTGAAAAACAGGGTGGAATTTCCTTTTTTCTGATCTTTTACAGCAGCAGAAATCTATTTTACTATCTGCGTCTCAGAGATCTTATGAAATTCTGGAATCGCATGAATGAGGGCGGTCGTAAAAGTTTTCGCAGGGAAGAACTTGATGAAGAGTTTTATCTGAAAAAGCAAAGTGGTTTTCTGGTTCCTTATCTGGATGGAATCCAAAAAGATTTGAATTTGCGGGATTGACAAAAAATAGATATTCTACTATAATTTTGTGTGTTTCATATAGTAACATGGTAGCACGTTAAAGTGCTTCCTGTGAGGAGGAAATTATTATGCAGCGAATTTTTCATACACCAGAAGGTGTACGGGATATTTATAATGAAGAATGCAGCCAGAAACATCATCTGGAACAGGAAATCCACCAGGTGTTTGACAGTTACGGATATTCAGAAATTGAAACACCTACTTTTGAATATTTTGAAGTTTTCAGCAGGGAAGTAGGCACTGTACCTTCCCGTAATCTCTATAAATTTTTTGACCGTGAGGGAAATACCCTTGTTTTACGCCCTGACTTTACCCCTTCCGTATCCAGAGCCTGTGCCACATATTTTAATCCTGATCAGGAAGTCGTGACTCTTTCCTATACAGGACAGGCATTTATTAACAGTTCCAGCTATCAGGGGCGCCTGAAAGAGACAACTCAGATGGGTGTGGAACGTATCGGTGACAATTCTCCAGAAGCTGATGCCGAACTTCTGGCCATGACTGTTGAATGTCTTTTGCGTTCCGGCCTTAAAGAATTTCAGGTCAGTGTAGGACAGGTTGATTATTACAAGTCTCTTCTTACAGAAGCAGACCTTGATGAAGATGCAGAAGAAAGGCTCCGTTCCCTGATTTCCCAGAAAAATTATTTCGGTGTGGAAGACCTTACTGCTGAACAGAATATGAAACCGGAACTTGCAAAAGCCTTTCAGTCTCTTCCACATTTATTCGGTTCTTATGACGTACTTGAAAAAGCCCGCAATCTTACCTCCAACGTCAGGGCAATTGAAGCAGTAGAACGACTTGAAGAAATCTATGAAATTCTTAAAATCTACGGCTATGAAAAATATATCAGTTTTGATTTCGGTATGGTAAGTAAGATCCAATATTATACAGGAATCATTTTTCAGGCATATACTTACGGAACAGGTGAACCACTTGTCAAAGGCGGTCGTTACAACGATCTTCTGAAACATTTTGGCAAACCTGCTGCCTCCATTGGTTTTGTTATCATGGTAGACAGTCTTCTTACTGTTCTCTGCAGACAGAAAATACACGTAGAATCAACTCCGGCGCCGGTTGTTATCACATACAACAATTCCACCAGGAAAAATGCCATCATTGAAGCACAGAAACTCCGCCGTGAGGGAACTTCTGTTGCACTGCGCCATGAAAAGGAGGATTGCTGATATGCGATATCTTACAATAGCACTGACAAAAGGAAGACTTGCACAGAAGACTCTTGATATGTTTGAACAGATTGGAATTACCTGTGAGGAAATGAGAGACAAAAATTCACGTAAACTTATTTTTGTCAATGAAGACCTCAAACTGAAATTTTTCCTTGCAAAAGGTCCTGATGTTCCGACTTACGTAGAATATGGCGCTGCTGATATTGGTGTTACAGGAAAAGATACCATTCTCGAAGAGGGACGCAAATTATATGAAGTTATGGATCTTGGATTTGGCAAATGCCGTATGTGTGTCTGCGGTCCCGAAAGCGCCAGAGAACTTCTCCACAACAATCAGCTGATCCGCGTGGCTACCAAATACCCTAACATTGCAAAAGACTATTTCTATAACATCAAACATCAGACTGTGGAAATCATCAAACTGAATGGTTCCATTGAACTTGCCCCTATCGTAGGGCTGTCAGAAGTAATCGTTGATATTGTAGAAACCGGAAGTACACTTCGTGAAAACGGCCTGAAAGTTCTCGAAGAAGTATGCCCGCTTTCTGCCCGTATGGTAGTAAACCAGGTGAGTATGAAAATGGAAGATGAACGTATCCGAAAACTTATTCAGGATCTCAGAAATGTGGTTCGCTGACAGTTGCTTCAAACAAAGCGAAGCGTAACTGATACTATAACAACAATGTCCTTAAACCGGACAGAAGGGATGATAAAATGCGTATTATTTCTCTTACAAAAGAAAGTACAAAAGATATTCTGGACAATCTGCTGAAAAGGAGTCCCAATAACTATGGAAAATTTGAATCCGCAGTGGCAGACATCCTTGAACATGTAAAAAGCGAGGGAGACAAAGCTCTTTTTTCTTACACAAAAGAATTTGACAAAACGGAGATTTCTGCTGAGACTATCCGTGTCACAGATGAAGAAATTCAGGAAGCCTATCAGCTGGTTGAACCGGCTCTGATCGATGTTATTCGTAAGGCACTTGTCAATATCAGAAGTTATCACGAAAAACAGCGTCAGAACAGCTGGTTTACTTCTGAAACAAATGGAACTATGCTTGGACAGAAGGTTACCGCTCTGGAACGGGTAGGTGTGTATGTTCCTGGTGGAAAAGCTGTTTATCCTTCTTCCGTTCTTATGAATATTGTACCTGCCAAAGTAGCCGGAGTTGATCAGATTGTTATGACAACACCGCCTGGAAAAGATGGAAAAGTTAATCCTTCTACTCTGGTAGCTGCAAAAGAAGCCGGAGCTGACGAAATATATAAAGTCGGTGGCGCACAGGCAATAGGGGCACTTGCATATGGTACAGAAAGTATTCCAAAAGTTGACAAAATCGTAGGACCGGGAAATATTTTTGTTGCACTTGCCAAAAAGGCAGTTTATGGTTATGTAAGCATTGACTCTATCGCAGGTCCAAGTGAAATTCTTGTTCTTGCTGATGAAACGGCCAACCCGAGATATGTGGCTGCTGACCTTCTTTCACAGGCAGAACACGATGAACTCGCATCTGCAATCCTTATCACAACCAGCAGGGAGTTTGCAGAAAAAGTAAGTGCAGAAGTAGATGGCTTTGTTCAGATTCTTTCCCGAAAGGAAATCATTCAGAAATCCCTTGATAATTTCGGTTATATTCTTATTGCAGAAGATATGGATGAAGCAATTGAAGCAGCAAATGCCATAGCATCTGAGCATATGGAAATCGTAACTGCCAATCCATTTGAAGTTATGATGAAAGTCCGCAACGCAGGAGCTATCTTTATTGGCGAAAACAGTTCCGAACCTCTGGGCGATTATTTTGCGGGTCCTAACCACGTTCTTCCTACAAACGGCACTGCTAAATTCTTCTCAGCTCTGTCTGTAGATGATTTTGTAAAGAAATCCAGTATTGTATATTATTCCAAAGATGCTCTCCGCAAAATCCACAAAGATATCGAGCAGTTTGCAACTTCCGAACAGTTAACTGCCCATGCCAATTCAATAGCTGTACGATTTGAAGACGAAGAGAAGTAGGAGGAAACATGTCAAGAAAAGCTTCTATCGAACGAAATACCAAAGAAACAGAAATCAAACTGAATCTGAATCTGGATGGCACCGGATATTCTGATATTGAAACAGGTGTCGGATTCTTTAATCATATGCTGGATGGCTTTACAAGACACGGTCTTTTTGATCTTTCTGTTCGTGTCCATGGTGATCTGGAAGTAGATGACCACCATACGATCGAAGATACCGGAATTGTTCTTGGTACTGCCATAAAAGAAGCTGTCGGAGACAAAAAAGGTATCCGGCGTTATGGAAGCTGTATTCTTCCCATGGATGAAGCACTTGTTCTCTGTGCAGTAGATCTTTCCGGCCGTCCTTATTTTTCCTGGGATGCTGAATTTACTTCCGAAAAAATCGGAGATATGTCCACAGAAATGGTAAAAGAATTTTTCTACGCAATTTCCTATACCAGTGGAATGAACCTTCATATCAAAGTACTGACAGGCGGAAATAGCCACCACGTAGCAGAGGCCATGTTTAAAAGTTTTGCAAAAGCACTTGACCAGGCCGTATCCTTTGACCCACGTATTACAGACGTTCTTTCAACCAAAGGCAGTCTGGCATAGGAGGACATTATGAACAATACTTATGAAAGTAAGATTAAGTGGGCTGATTTCAAACTTAACAGTGATGGACTGATTCCTGTTGTTGTCCAGGACTACCAGAATAATCAGGTACTTATGGTCGCATATATGAATGAAGAGTCTTTTACCCTCACGGTACAGACAGGAAAAATGACCTACTGGAGTCGAAGCCGCCGTGAGCTCTGGATAAAAGGACTTACTTCCGGGCATTTTCAATATGTAAGATCTCTGTATCTGGACTGCGACAATGACACAATTCTTGCAAAAGTTGAACAGATCGGTGCTGCCTGCCATACTGGAAGCCGCAGTTGTTTTTTTAAACCATTACTTGAAAAGTCAGACAATGAGCGTTAAAATATACATAAGAAACGACTACACCTCCCGGGGAAAGTTTAATTTCCCTGGGATTTTGTGTATTCATAACATTTTTATCAGAAGGAGCATGTATGAATTCCAAAAAGCATTCCCACGTAAGAAAAAGCAGATACACTGCACCGGCTGCCGCACGATCTTCCAGCCACCAAAAATCAGCCAGACCACGGCATATTTCAGATTCACTAATTCAGCATAATGCCAGAGCCTCTGTCAAACCCACCCATCGCCCTGACAGCAGGAAACGAAACATTCCTTTTAAATTTTTCGTTGGTATCTTTTTCTGCTTTGTAATCCTGTCTATAGTTATTTTTGCTGTAAAATCCGGTATTTCCCGTTTTTGTTCCTCTTTCGGAGATATTCCGGTTTCTGCCAAAATTACTGACACACCCGACGAGATGCTTGAAATGGAAAAACTGAAGGATATCAATTTCCAGCCTCACTGTACAGACTCCACAAAACCTGAAAATCTTATCAGTTATACAGACATCGAAGTAAACGGTAGTGTTCTGGATAATGCATCCGATTACAAAGCTGACTCTGATATTGAATTTGCAGATGGAGACAGCTATACCGATGTCAAAGGCATAGTTACTTTCCGTGGAAATAACTTTCGTGATACCGCTGCCTACGGTTATTCAACAATGAAAGATTTTAAGCTGAATCCCAAATGGTCTCATGATACAGGTTCTTTAAGTTCCGGTGATACTGCCTGGACAGGAAGCGGATGGACCGGCCAGCCACTGATGATGAAATGGCCAAAAGATATCAAACAGCATATGAACATGTACGACAATGCAAAAGCTGATGATGACCTGGTAGAAGTAATTTATGCCTGTATGGATGGTTACGTATATTTTCTTGATCTGAAGACAGGTGAACCGACAAGAGATCCTCTGTATCTTGGCTTTACTTTTAAAGGGGCTGGTGCGCTTGATCCAAGAGGATATCCCATCATGTATGTAGGTGCAGGATATAACAGTAATGAAGGAACTGCACGGGTATTTGTAATTAATCTCCTTGACTGCAGTGTTATGTACACTTTTGGCGATAATGATGAGTTTTCTCTTCGCGGTTCTTTAAGCTTCTTTGACGGATCAGCTCTGGTTGATGCAGAAACAGATACTCTTATTTACCCCGGTGAAAACGGTATCCTATATCTGATCCATCTAAATACACAGTATGATCAGTCAGCTGGAACACTTTCCATTTCTCCGGACAAAACCGTTAAATGGCATTATTACGGAACCCGATCCAGTACAGAATCTTTCTGGGTAGGAATGGAAGACAGTGCTGCCATCTACAAAGGCTATTTGTTTATTGCTGATAATGGTGGAAATTTTATGTGCCTGAATCTTAACACACTGGAACTGGTATGGGTTCAGGATGTCCTGGATGATTCTAATTCAACGCCTGTTCTTTCTGTTGAAAACAATCACCTCTACGTATATATAAGTACTTCATTCCGCCTGGGTTGGAGAAGCTACGATACAGCTACCATTCCTATATGGAAAATAGATGCGGAAACAGGTGAGATCCTGTGGCATACAGATTACGAGTGCACAACAGATGACGGTGTATCCGGCGGTGTGCAGTCCACCATTGCCAGCGGCAGAAACAGTCTGGCTGACTATATTTATGTCACAGTATCAAAGACCAGTGATAACGCCTCTGGTGTCCTTGTCTGCCTTAACAAAAATACAGGTGAGAAAGTATGGGAACATAATTCTTCCTATGCATGGTCTTCCCCTGTATGTGTTTATACAAAAGACGGAACAGGTAAGATTCTCTACTGCACAAGTGCGGGAGATGTGCATCTCCTTGACGGAAAAACAGGCACTGTTCATGATACCATTTCTATCAGTGACGGTGTAATTGAAGCTTCACCTGCTGTATATGGAAGTTATGCTGTAGTTGGAACACGTGACTGTAAAATCTGGGGAATTAAACTGCAGTAAAAACGAAAAATACAAAAGTATTTTCGAAAAATAAATGATTCTATTCACAAAAATCCTGGTTCATAAGTTTATGCCAGGGTTTTTGTTGTTTTTGTTGTTTTTGTTGACATTAATGACCGTAACGTTTATAATGTGACAGTCGAAAGAATTTATTAAATAAGTAAAGGCAGGTGAACAGAATGGATAATTGTGATTCTCACGGGCGAAGTAGATGCACAGGATGGAAGAGCGAAACAGTCTGTGAAGTAAATTATCGCATTCTGTTTTTTAAATAAATAATCTTTTCATTTCTTATTACTCTTTTTATCCTGTATATTCCCGGAACACAATTTGATCAAACCAAAGAAACAAACATGTTTTATTCAGAAACATGCTTTTTTGCGTGCCATTCATTCTATGATTTTTATAAAGAATGGTTTTAATGTGCTGTTCTGATAGAATATGTTAAGAGAAAAGGAGGATAAGATGGAAAAAAGAGTACAGGATTATAAAAACGACATCCTCAAAATTGTCAGAGGAACTTTCTCTCCTGCAATGATGTCCAGACAGCTGCAGGATTTCCACGAAAATGACATTGCAGATGTCATGTCTGAACTTACAGTCGGAGAAAGATGTAAACTGTATCGTATTCTGGATATGGACACTTTATCTGATATTCTGGAATATCTGGATGAAGAAGAAGCAGTTACTTATCTTGAAGAAATGAATATAAAAAAAGCTGCTGCAATTCTTTCAAAAATCGAAACAAACGTTCTCGCGGATATTCTGCAGAAATTTGACAAAGACAAGCGCCGTATATTAATAGAACTTCTGGATGACAATGTCCGTCATGATATCGAAATGATCAATTCATTTGATGACGAGGAAATCGGCAGCAGGATGACAACAAACTGCATTATCATTCATGAAAATATTACTGTTAAAGAAGCCATGAACGAACTGGTTTCACAGGCAGCTCAAAACGATAATATTTCCACAATTTTTGTTGTAAATTCAAATCAGGAATTTTTTGGTGCTATTGATCTTAAGGATCTGATCATTGCCAGACGTGATCATCCTTTAAATGAACTTATTGTAACTTCATATCCATATGTATACGGTACAGCTCTGATTGATGAATGTATTGAAGACCTCAAAGATTATTCGGAGGATTCCATACCTGTTCTGGATAATGAAAACCGGCTTCTTGGTGTTATAACTTCTGCCAATATTGTTGATCTGGTTGATGATGAGATGGGAGATGATTATGCAAAACTGGCCGGTCTTACTGCTGAGGAGGATCTGAAAGAACCCCTGAAAGAAAGTATGAAAAAACGTCTGCCCTGGCTGATCATTTTACTTGGTCTCGGTATGATTGTTTCATCTGTTGTCGGTGTTTTCGAAAAAGTAGTTACTCAACTGCCGATCATCATGTGTTTTCAGTCTCTGATTCTTGATATGGCAGGTAATGTAGGTACACAGTCACTGGCTGTCACAATCCGTGTCCTGATGGATGAATCTCTGACAGGTAAACAGAAATTTGAACTGGTACTTAAAGAAATGCATATAGGTTTATGTAATGGCGGACTACTTGGAATTTTATCCTTTGTGTTAATAGGTCTGTATATCTTTATTTTCAAGGGAAGAACTCTTATATTTGCCTATGCTGTTTCAGGCTGCATCGGTCTGTCTCTGATGGTTGCAATGCTGATCTCAAGTGCTGTAGGTACCTGTATCCCTCTGTTTTTCAAAAAGATACATATAGACCCTGCCGTAGCATCCGGCCCGCTTATTACAACAATCAACGACCTGGTTGCAGTTATTTCCTATTATGGCTTAAGCTGGATTTTCCTCATAGAAATAATGCATATGGCCGGATAACAATATTCTGAAATTCAGAGAACCTGCCACTGGCAGCTTCTCTAGCATACTTTGGCATCAAAAAGGGAGGCTGATCAATATCAGTCCTCCCTTAATTTTACTGCAGTAGCTGCCTGGCGCCGTCTGGCGTCGTCCAGGGCAGCATAATGTTTCTTAGTAGTATTAACATCTTTATGTCCCAGAACATCAGCTACAAGGTAAATATCGCCTGTTTCCTGGTATAATGCAGTACCATATGTACTGCGCAGTTTATGCGGAGTTATTTTCTTTGTTGTAGTGATTTCCCGGGCATATTTTTTTACCATATTTTCCACTGCCTGTACCCCCATTCTTTTACGTTGGGAAGAGTAGAAGAGAGCATGTTCATGACCTGCCACAGGAGTAATTCCCTCACGGATCTCAAGATAACGACGAAGTGCTTTTTCAACCTCAGATCCAAAATAAACAACCATTTCATTTCCACCTTTTCGGGTGACTTTTATTCCATTATTTTTGAAATCAACATCTTCAATATCAAGACCTACACATTCAGAAACCCTGATTCCGGTTCCAAGAAGAAGCGTAACGATTGCGAGATCACGTTCTTTTGTTTTTTCATAATAGACACGTTTCTGGCCACTGAGATTTTCTCCTCCATGTTCAATATAATCCAGAAGAAGTGCAACTTCATCAGTATCAAGGCGAATAATACTTTTATCATGTATTTTAGGTACGTCAACAAGAACTGTCGGATTTGACTGAATCATTTCGCGTTTATAATAATATGCATAAAAACTGCGCAGAGCAGATATTTTACGTTTAAGTCCACGTTCACCGTTTGTTTCCAGTTTTCCGCCATTTTGATAAACTTTTAGATATTCCTGATATTCTTCGATATCAACAGCTTTGACCTGATCCAGAACATCAACAGTAAAATCAGTCATTTTGTAATTTCTGAAAGCCGGATTCTGATCAAGCAGAAACTGGAAAAAAATTCTGATATCATATGCATAGGAAATTCTGGTTTTTGTTGTGGTGGTCGTATCAATTGCCCGGAAATAATCCCTGCAAAAAACCGGAAGTGTGTTCAGCACCTGACGTAACTTCAGTGTATTTTCGATATCTGTGTGTTCACGGTAAGTTGTTTTGTTATTGTTCATTATAATATTCCTCCATGAATTTATTTCAACCTGTCAGCTGCAAAGAGCACTGGCATAGATCTATACGACAAACCCGAGTTTTTCAAATAGATCTATATTCAAAGACAGCTCCAGGCCTTTTCAGCCTGGAACGTCTACATAATTCAATGGATTCTTGTTCTTATCATTTACAAAAATACCAAAATGCAAATGTGCGCCATAAGAATTTCCTGTATTTCCAACATATCCGATCAACTGACCTTTTTTTACGGCCTGTCCGACTTTTAGTTTTGCAAAACGCGATTGATGCATATATTCAGTTACCATACCATTATCATGAAGAATCTGTGTATAATTCCCTGCGCCGCCACTTTTGGCAGTTGGAAGCATCAGATGGACCACGCCATCTGCCGCAGCATAAATCGGATCTCCCTCATTTGCCTTGATATCAATCCCCTTATGATTTGTAGATGCATTTGCACCCGGAGGCGTTCTTTTTCCAAAATGACTTGTAATAATATTATTTTTGGCATCAAGAGGCCACTGGAAATATTTATCCTTATAATCAGGAATCCAGGCGCCGTCTGCGCCAACATAGTGTGTGCCGTCTATCCACTGATTTCGGACCAAAACAGCTGTTGAACTGCTCATGTAATAGTTTTTACCATCCACACTGATCCAGCCCGTCTGTCGCTCTCCAGCGCTGTTAAAATAGTATGTATTACCGGATTCTGTATACCAGCCGGTCAGAAGTTCTCCGTTTTTTCCGGCATAATAAGTTTTTCCATTGACAGTTACCCAGCCATTCTTAAAAAGTTTCCCGTTGCTGTCAAAACTGAACAGTCTGTGTTTATAGACAATTGTACAGTTATCATAACGCTTTCCGGTTATCGGATCAAAAAAATAACGTGATTTATTGAGCGTCTGCCAGCCTTTTAACATTTTACCATCCGTTTTTCGGAAATAACGGTATGCATCATCCGGCTTATAAAATCCCTTCACAAAATGATATTTCGGTCCGGCAAAATATGTAGCTCCCTTCCGGGTCGTATACCAGCCATTTCGGATCTGAATTCCTGTAACAGGATCAAATGCGTACCACTTTTTACCTATTTTTACACGTCCACTGCGACGAACACCATTTTTGTCAAAATAATAACGTTTCCCATTTATAACAGCAAGCTTTTTACAGTACATTCGGCCATTTTTACCAAAATAATATACCTTTCCCCTGACTTTACGCCAGCCACGCATCATTTTACCATTTTTTGTAAAAAAATATTTATGTCCGTCAACTGTTACAATTCCAGGTTTTGCCGCACCTGTGACGGTATTAAAATAATAACGTCCTCCATTTCGTCTGCGTACCCAGCCCTTTGCAGGCACACCGTTTCTGTAATAATAATATACTCCCTTTTTAACCACAAAACGGTTCCTTGCTGCAGCTTCAACTGATGTCGGTTCTTTCGAAATCATTCCACAGGCAAACACCCAAAAAAAGGCCATAGCAAATATAACAGGCAAGAATTTTTTCTTTTTCAATATAAATACTCCTTTGCAATTCAATCAACTATGAATTTGCCAAAATACGTTCATCAAGAATAATGGTAAAAGGACCGTCATTAACCAGCGAAACCTTCATATCTGCGCCAAAAATTCCCTTCTGAACAACAGGCACTACCTTCCGTGCTTCAGAAAGCATGTATTCATAAAGTTCTTCTGCCATAGCTGGGTCACCAGCTTCTACAAAACTCGGTCGATTACCTTTTCTGCAATTTGCATACAAAGTAAACTGCGATACCAGTAAAAGTTCACCTCCGACATCTTTCAACGAAAGATTTGTTTTTCCATTTTCATCTTCAAAAATACGAAGTCCCAGAAGTTTTTTGAGATATTTGTCTGCAATTTCTTTTGTGTCATTATGTCCCGCACCAACAAAAACCAGAAAACCTCTGTTAATTTTTCCCACAGTTGTTCCCTCTACTTCTACTTCTGCATGGAGAACACGCTGTATAACGAGTCGCATAAACTTTCCCTCCTGTTAGGCAATATTTTTATGTGCTTTACAAAACCCTGAAATAACATACAGAGATGGTATCTCAGGGTTTCGATGATGGTCTTATTTGTGAATAGAATCAAAAATCTTGATTGCTTCAACGATTGTTTCAACAGAATGATCAATTCCGAGTTTGCTGCTGTCTATACAGAGATTATAACTCTTTGCCGCACCCCACTTTTTATTGGTGTAATAATTATAATAACTTGCACGGCTTTTATCAGTCTTTGTAATCATATCTTTGACTTCTTTCGGAGTCTTGTGATGTTTTGCAGACAGACGGTTGATTCTCCAGTCAAGATCTGCATGAACAAATACACTGAACATATTGTCCCAGTCTGCAAGTGCATAGTCTGCACAACGGCCAACCATTACGCATGGTCCCTCTCCTGCTAGTTTTTTGATTGCATCAAACTGTGCAAGAAAAATCTTGTGGTTCATAGGCATATCATTGAAGCCTGCTGATGAATAGCCAAAAGAATATGTATCCATTACAAGGGAATACAGAAAACTGTTTGTTGGTTTTTCATCATGATTCTCAAACAGTTCTTTGCAGATGCCACTGTCATTGGCAGCATGTTCGAGAAGTTCTTTATCATAACATTTAATGCCAAAATAACTGGCGATTTCCTGTCCTATCTGACGTCCGCCGCTTCCATATTCTCTTCCGATCGTGATAATTGAATTAGTGCTGTTCATATGCTGTACACTCCCTTCAGTTTGAACTCGATAAAGATATTATATCGTATTTCAGAGAAAAAACCAACTATTTTCTCAGTTTATCAATAAGTTTCAGAAAATAATCCGGGAGTGGCGCTTCAAATTCCATATATTCACCGGTCACTGGATGGACAAAACCAAGAATCATTGCATGAAGTGCCTGCCCCTGCAAATGATAGGGATTTTTTGATGAGCCATATACTGTATCTCCAAGAAGAGGATGTCCAAGACTCGCCATATGGACACGTATCTGATGAGTACGCCCTGTCTCAAGGCGGCATTCGATATAAGTTGCCTGCCCAAAACGTTCCAGCACTTTGTAATGTGTAACCGCATTTTTACCGTTTTTATGATTTACAGCCATTTTTTTACGATCTGTAGGATGACGCCCAACAGGTGCATCCACCGTGCCCTCATCTTCTTTCAGATTTCCCTGAACAATGGCCCTGTAACGTCTTTTTATACTGTGTTCCTTTAACTGCTCAGCAAGATTTCTGTGCACAGTATCTTCTTTGCAGATAAGAAGTGCCCCTGTAGTATCTTTGTCAATTCTGTGTACGATCCCCGGCCTGAGGACACCATTGATACCCGAAAGGTTTTCTCCGCAATGCGCCATTATCGCATTTACAAGGGTACCTTCCAGATGCCCGGCACTTGGATGTACAACCATATCTTTCGGCTTGTTTACAACCATCAGCCACTGATCTTCATACAGAATATCCAGGGGAATATTTTCAGGACGTATATCAGGCTCCTGGGGATCCGGAATTGCCATAGAAATCTGATCTGCAGTCTGTACTTTATAATTGGCCTTGACAACGGTATTATTTACGCATACAGCCCCTTCCTTTAAAAGTTTCTGTATATAAGACCGTGAAAAATCCGGACACTGCTCTGCCAGATATCGATCTATCCGACAGGCTCTGTCTTTTTCTTCCGGAATAAAATTCAAAGTTTCCATAAACTATCCTTTTTTATTTATATGTTTTGGTAAAATAAATTCAAAATCCTCATCTTTATATCGAAAGAGCACAACAAGAACTAGTGCAATCCCGCCACAGACAACGAAAATATCAGCCAGATTAAATACAGGAAAATCAATCAGGCTGAAATAAATAAAATCAATAACATATCCATGCGAAAGCCTGTCAATAAAGTTTCCAAGAGCGCCGGCAGCAAGAAATGCCCCAATCACCATCAACGGACGATAATAAGGTGTTTTTGGAATTCTGATCAAAAGGTAAAAAAGGAAAATACAAAATGCAATACTCAGGATAAGAAAAAAGATCTGCTTTCCCTGGAGCATACCAAATGCCATTCCTTTGTTTTCCAGATAGTTTAATTCCAGCACATCTGGAATAATGGAAATACCAGACTGATTTTTCAGATTTACAACTGCAAGTTTTTTGGTAACCTGATCGGCAATAATAAGAAGCATGGTACTTATCAGCCAGAAACATGTAGATCTTATGGAATAAATAGTCAGAGTCTGTTTTTCATTCATGAAAGAATCTCCCTGATACCTTCCAGCAATTCCTGATCTGACACAGTTTTATCTATAAAACTATGTCCTATTCCATCCATAAGAATAAATTTAATCTGTCCCTGCTCCATTTTTTTGTCTTTTCTGGTAGCAGCCAGAATTGCTTCCGCAGTAAGCCCCTCCACATGTTGTGGAAGCCCGTATATTTTACAGCCATTTGAAATCTGCTGAAATTCTTCCTCAGTCAGTAATCCGCGGTTCAGAGAAATTTTCGCTGCAGCAATCAGTCCCACAGCTACACACTGTCCATGAAGCAACTGAAAATCCATAAGTTTTTCTACTGCATGTCCAACAGTATGACCAAGATTAAGAAGTGCACGTTCACCCTGTTCTTTAGGATCCCGTTCTACAACACCTGCCTTGATCTCGCAGCATCTTCTTATCATCTGAGCCAGTAATTCCGTATCAAGTTCCTGGATTTTCTTCTCATTTTTGCAGACAAAATCGTAGAAATCCCTGTCACAGATAAGTCCTGTTTTCAGAACTTCACCCATACCACAGGCAAACTGCACCTCCGGAAGAGATTTCAATGTATTCATATTCATATAAACAAGTCTGGGCTGATGAAAAGCACCCACCATATTCTTATACTGATCAAAATCCACACCTGTTTTGCCACCTACACTACTGTCAACCTGCGAAAGTAATGTTGTAGGAACCTGAATAAAGTCAATTCCTCTCAGATATGTGGCAGCTCCAAAACCGGAGAGATCCCCGACAACACCACCGCCAAGTGCAACGACAATGCTTTTACGGTCGGCTTTGTTTTCAATAAGAAATTTATAAAGAGACTGGACTGTATTAAGATTTTTATTTTTTTCACCTGCTTCAAATGTAAAAACAGAAATTCTGGAAGAAATTCCGGAAAGAACAGATTTTACCTTCTCAGCATAAAGAGGTCCGACATTTGTATCAGTTACAATACAGAAATGTCGATTTTCAAGTCCCTGTTCCATAATAGCATCTGCAAGTTTATCAAAACCATCTTCAAAATGAATCGGATAATAAAAATCTCCGGTTCTTTTTACATTAAGCACATCTGTTTTCATAATAACCTCCTCTGTTACTGATACCGAAGCAGTTTCACACTGTTTCTGCCTTTTTTTGTCTGTCTGGAAACACCTTCATAACGGAAACGGCCTTTTTTACGGACCGAAATAATATCACCCTCTTTAGGCTCATATCCATTCGAAGTAATCAGTTTTCCATTTACAAAAACCTGACCTCCCTCAATAAAAGATACCATACTGCTTCTGGAAGTTTGAAAAGCAAGTGCGATCAATGCATCCAGTCTTACAGAAGAACAGGTTCCGGTTATCAGCTGAAAAGAAGGTTCCGGTATATGTTCTGGATTGTCTACTTTTTCGATCAAAACCGATGTATGACGTATTTTATCCAGATTATCTATTATATAATCCGCAATTTTATTATGGCAGAACATCCAGGCAATTTTATCCTGTATAAGAATATCTCCTATTACAGAACGCTCAATTCCAAGATTAAGAACTGCTCCCAGATAATCTCTGTGTGTCAGTTCTTCTGAAAATCGGACTGCTTTGGGCTGGATTTTCAGACAGGTGATCGGATATTCCCATGGAAAAGCAAGAGCATCAGAATGAAATGCCATCATCTGACGCTCTGCTTGTGAGTAACCGCCAAAGCATTCTATCACTACGCCAGGTATCTGATTTTTGCGGTCATTTACAATATTCTGTTCATTTAAATTAAGAAAATCCGAAAAAGTGACAATATCTCTCTGATAAGAGAGATTTGCCAGTTCCCGGATTCTCTTTATAAAGAATTCGTCTTTTTCCATTTATCAGTATCCTGCGCGTACAGAAGGAACCGGAGTGCTTCCAAGGATATTCTGAAGGTCACCGGTAATGTCAACGTTATAAGGTCCCAATACAAAAATATAACTGGATACCTTCTGAAGACTTCCACCAAGCGAATAACATGCACCGGAAGTGAAATCAATGATTCTCTGGGCAAGTTCCATATCAAGACCTTCAAGATTCAGAATAACTGTAGAATTATCTACAAGTGTATCCGCTATTTCACGTGTATCTTCCATAGAAGTCGGTTTTATCACACATACTTCCATATTAGCTGACTGAGTTCCCTTTCTGCTGCTGCGCATAGGTGTAATCTTGGATGAAGTTCGTACAGGCTTGTCCTGTTTAACAGATATCCTGGCAGATGCAACAGATTTTGCAGCAGATTTGGAAGTCTGCTGTTCCGGTTCATCATCGACATCATCATAATCGTCAAAATCTTCGTCATCTTTCTTTTTGCCAAATTTCTGGAAGAATTTTTTGACAGGTTTTTCTTCGTCATCAAGGAAATCATCTTCTTCATCATCGAGAAGATCTTCATCCAGAAATTCATCATCATCGTAATCATCATTCAGTTTCACAGCATCAAGAAGTTTATCTAAAACACTCATTATTAATCTCCAATCTTATTGTCTTGTAGTTATCGCAAATAGTTTCTTTCTCCAAAGATACCAGTTCCGACACGTACCATTGTAGAGCCTTCTTCGATGGCGACCTGATAATCACCGGTCATACCCATACTCAAAACACTCATATTAACATTATTAATGTTTTTTGCGTCAATGTCAACACTTAATTTCTTTAATTGACGGAATACCACGCGGTTTTCCTCGGGATTTTCCACGTATGGAGCTATTGTCATAAGTCCCATTATTTTTATATGAGGAAACTTTGAAATTGATTCCACAAGCGGCAGAACCTCTGAAATTTTCAGTCCAAATTTACTCTCTTCCTGTGCTACATTGACCTCAAGAAGAATCGGTACAGTCACCTGATGTTTTGCAGCTTCCTGCTCAATTGTTTCAGCCAGACGTAAAGAATCCACTGAATGGATCATTGCAACCTTATCAACAATATATTTGACCTTATTACGCTGAAGGTGCCCGATCATATGCCAGTTAATATCAGCCGGCAGCTGAGGAAACTTGTCCATGATCTCCTGTACTTTATTTTCTCCAAAACAGCGTTCACCTGAATCATAGGCATCCTGAAGCATAGATACAGGTTTTGTTTTACTGACAGCAATAAGAGTAACCTCTTTTGGATCCCGTCCGGCTGCCCTGCAGGCCGCTTCTATGTTACTGTGTACTGTTTTTAAATTTTCAGTTATCATTTTTATGCCTCCTGATCAATACAAAATTTCTTCTTCATTTACCTTATCTGCATTTCTGACAATATGGTCATAACGTGACAGTCCATAATCCGTATTTCTGGATACAATAGCATATTCCTCATTCTGATCCAGAATTTCAATTCTGCGGAAGACTGCATATCCCTGGTTGATACAATACACACCTTCCAGGACTCCCACGTCACTGACTGTATAATGACTCTGATCCTTCTGACTTACAATCACATCACCCTCGTTGAAATCCTTTTTGTCCACATAATACAGCGTACTTGTCGATTCTTCCTCTGTCTGCCCTCCTGATCCGTCCTCTTCTTTGCTGGCATATATGGTAGTGTGTACAAAGGTATCAACATCTTTTCCGTCTTTGTCTCTGCTCTGAACCATAAAACCTGTTTCCTGGTTGTCCTGATTTGTTGTGGCATACTTGGACGGAATAACATAAAATTCCTTTGTCACAATAGAAGATAACGGAACTTTCAGACCTGTAACAGTATTTGTCACAAGCTCTATTTCAAGGAAACGGTCAGATGCATATCGGATCAGTCCCTTATTAAAATCAATCCGTCCATACTTCGAACCATCAATCTCAATAATACTGAAATCGCCGCTTTGTGTCATGGAATCTTTCTGGAATTTAACACGTACAACCGTTCTGTCAGCAAGTTTCGAAGCCTGCTTTTCAGTCAGTGGAATGACCAGACTCCATTTTTCATCTGTGATCAGTGTATAAACGCTGTCACCTGTCTTTATGGAATTCTGTGTTTTAAGATCTGTTTCATGATATGCATTCTGATCAAAATCCGAAGCTGTCAGTGATTCTACGCTTTTTCCCTCATAACCATCTTTGGAATAAAGAACAATCCCGTCATTGGCCGCTTTACTGATCGTCTGATTACCATAAGTAACAACAGAAGTTGTGCCATCTTCAGAGGTACTTACTGAATTCCCCGTCACTCCGGCATATTGAAGTATATTTCCCTCCAGTTCATATTTGAAACTGTAGGTTGTATTAAATTTGCTGCCGTTAAATCCTTTTGAAAAACTGAGCATCTGATTTCGGATAGATGCCAGATTTTCGCTGCTCAGTTCTGTACTGGATTCTGTATTTTTGGAACTGCTGATTCCATATACAGCACCATCTGCATTAATCTTTGAACCCTCCCGAGCATAATATGTAATATAACCGGAGGTATCTGCCTTCTGAACAGATTCTTCCCTTATCACAAGGCCTGTATAAGTTTCATTTCTTGATAACGGTCCTGAAATAACCTGATAAGATTCGATATTTGTAGAAGTCAGATAAAGTACTGCACTGAACAGCATATATATAAAAAGCATACCAAAAAGCATGGTTCCTATATTCATGCTGAATATCTTTCTGATTTTTTTTAAAATGCCGGAAGGCTGCCCGGCGTTCTTCTGAATATTAGGCAAAAAAATGCCTCCTTTATATAATTCATAAAATCAAATACTAAGACATTGTACCATTTTCTTTCCGACATGACAAGAAAAAACCGGCTATTGTTGCCGGTGATACCCATTATTGCGAACATACTTTCCGAATATCCGTTTGCTTTTCCTGAAGTAATATGATATACTACCTGTAACAAGGTTAGATTCGTTAATTGGAGGTATCATTATGGCATACGGCAGAATCAGTAAAAAACAACAGGAAATCCTGGATTATATTAAAAATGAAATTCTCAACAGAGGTTTTCCTCCTGCTGTCAGAGAAATCTGTGAAGCAGTCAATCTGAAATCCACTTCCTCTGTACATTCTCATCTTGAAGCTCTTGAAAAGAACGGTTATATTCGACGTGACGCAACAAAACCACGTGCAATTGAGATAATAGATGATAATTTTAATCTCACCCGCAGGGAAATGGTAAATGTTCCTCTTGTCGGCACTGTTGCTGCCGGACAGCCAATACTGGCAGTTGAGAATATTGAAGCTTACTTTCCTGTACCAGCAGAATATATGCCCAATGAACAGAGTTTTATGTTAAAAGTCAAAGGAGAAAGTATGGTAAATGCCGGTATCTTTGACGGAGATCAGGTTCTTGTAAAGCAGCAGAGTTCTGCTTCCAATGGTGATATTGTAGTTGCTCTTATCGAAGATGCAGCAACAGTTAAAACCTTTTATAAAGAAAATGGCTATATCCGCCTCCAGCCTGAAAACGACTCCATGGATCCGATTCTTGTAGAGGGAGATGTTCAGATCCTAGGCAAAGTATTCGGGGTTTTTCGTTTTTATAATTAAACAGTTCAAACAAAAGAGAGGTATTGCAATAATGATCATGTTGATCCAAATTGCAATACCTCTTTTCTTTTTTCGCACCGTCAGTTTACATAATTTTGTTATTGTAAACTATCGTTGTAAATACTCTTCTGTGTCCAGAACTTTTCCATCGCCCCATATTCTTTCCAGATCATAAAAAAGTCTGTTTTCCTCGTCAAAAATATGAATGATCATATCACCATAGTCCATCAGGATCCAGTTGGAGTTTCTGGTTCCCTCAATCTGTTTTGGTTCATAGCCTGCTTTTGCAAGTGTTTCTTCAGCATTGTCTGCCATTGCCTGTACCTGATTCTGGTTTGTTCCACTGGCAATAACAAAATAATCTGCAATAACAGATACTTCATGAATATCAATTATCTTGATATCCTTTGCTTTTTTGTCATCCATGGCTTTGCAGGCAAGGCGTACCATTTCCTGTTCTCTTGTCATAGAATCAACTCCTTTTCTGTTCGATCTCTCTTCTGTCATGTAGGTCACTGTAAAAAGTAAACGCATCCTTTGTAGCGCCATCAACATCATCTGGATTTTCATCAAGATATGCAAGTGTATCATGCAGGATCTTATACATGCATTCATCCAGATCCTGAAATGCCAGCTTGCGGATTTCAGTAAGATTTGACGCTTTGTTTCGTGCAGGTTCAATATAATCTGCGATATATACGATTTTTTCCAGGAGAGTCATATCCGGTTTTCCTGTTGTATGCCAGGTAATAGCGGAAAGGACTTCCGGATCTGTAACACCGTATTTTTTTTCTGCAATATATGCGCCTAATTTTGCATGAAGTAAAAACGGATGATCTTTTTCAAAGTCCGAAACCGAAATTTTATTCTGTTCACATATCTTCAGTTTCTTTTTGTTTGAAATACATTTTGCACTGTCATGAAGGAGACCTGCTATCTGCGCTGTTTTCAGATCACAGTCATAGACCATTGCCAGTGCTGCACATGTATACATAACACCAAGAGTATGGGCAAATCTGGCTTCATCCAGATATTTTGCAAGTTTTTTCTGAATTTTGATGAAATCATAATCAGCCATTATATTTATTTTCTCCTTTTGTTGAAAGATAAATATTATTCTCTCTGATATAATCAATCACTGCATCAGGTACATAATAACGAAGACTTCTTCCTTCCTGATGCCACTGACGGATCAGCTGACTGGAGATATCAATATTCAATGTGTTCAGTCTCAGAAAGTGACCGCCATATTGATGAGAAAGATATTTCATTTCATCTTCCAGTTCTTTTGATGGAACATGATCCCTTGTGGCAACTACAATGGTACATGCCCTGCATATTCGGGCAGGTTCACGCCATGTTGTAAAATTATACAGAGAATCAGCACCTATGATAAAATAGTAATCAGTATCTGGATTCTGTCTGTTCAGAGTTTCCAGTGTACGATAAGAATAGGAAAAACCTTCTGCATTCATTTCGATCAGTGATAATTCAAAATGAGGATTACCGGAAATTGCTTTTTCAACCATAACAACCCGCTGCATATCTGTCGCACGTCCCTCACGATGCTGTTTATGAGGCGGATTTCCGGCAGGCATAAACAGCACTTTGTCAAGTCCAAGCTGTTCATATGCTCTTTCACCGAGGATGAGATGTCCTACATGGATAGGATCAAATGTTCCACCCATAATTCCTATTTTTTTTCGTCTGATATTCATATCTTATCCTTTCCGGAAATTATGGAAGAATTATTTTTTTCTTTTCTTTTTTGCCTTCTCTGTACAGAACAATTTTTCTTCCGATAACCTGCACAACCTGAGAACGAGTTCTTTCCGCAAGAACCTCTGCCATCTGACGCGGATCATCCAGACAGTTCTGAAGGACACTGATCTTAATAAGCTCACGAGCTGCCAGAGCTTCATCAACTGCAGCCGTATTTTCAGGAGTCACACTGCCCTTTCCAAGCTGCATGATCGGTTCCATTTTCATTGCAAGGCTTTTTAAATAAGCTCTCTGTTTACTTGTCATGTTTCTGACCTTTCTATTTATAATAATCAAAATCAAATCCGTACATACGGACTGTATCGCCTTCCTGAATACCTGCTTCTTCCAGTTCCTCCAGTATTCCACTTTCTTTGAGGAAACGCTGGAAAAATGCAAATCCCTTTTCGGAGTCAAGATTAGTATAGCCAAGCATCTTTTCAATCTTTGGTCCTTCAACTACAAAGACAGAATGATCTTCTTCGTCAACGGAAATCGTATATGGAAGATTTTCTGTAACAAGAGCATCCTCCGGGAAGAATTCCTGCTCAAATACAATTCTTTCAGCAGGTACTTCATTCAGAAGAGCTTTGATGCCATACAGAAGCTCTTTCAACCCCTGACCTGTAACTGCAGATATCGGATATACTTTAATTCCCTGCGGTTCAAATTCTTTTTTCAAACGTTCAACAGGATTGTCATTTTCGTCAAAAATACAGTCAATTTTGTTAGCTGCAATTATCTGAGGTCTGGAAGCAATCTCAGGATTATAGGCTTCCAGTTCATGATTGATCTTTCTGATGTCATCCACAGGATCGCGACCCTCTGTAGATGCCGCATCCACAATGTGTACCAGCACACGGGTACGTTCAATATGGCGGAGGAATTCATGTCCAAGCCCAACACCTTCTGAAGCACCTTCGATCAGACCTGGAATATCAGCAATAACAAATCCGCCGTTTTCGGTATCCACAACACCAAGATTCGGACTTAATGTTGTAAAATGATAATTGGCAATCTTCGGCTGTGCATTGGTAACTCTGGAAAGAAATGTAGATTTTCCAACATTCGGAAATCCTACAAGGCCTACATCTGCAATAACTTTAAGTTCCAGGAGAACTTCAAGTTCCTGTGCAGGCTGTCCAGGCTGTGCATATTTTGGAACCTGCATTGTTGCTGTAGCATAATGCTGGTTTCCCTTTCCGCCTCTTCCACCTTTTAATACGATCTGTCTCCGGTTTTCTCCGGACATATCTGCAATTACTTTACGGGACTGTGCTTCCATTATAACGGTTCCTTCCGGAACTTTAAGGACAATATCAGATCCGTCGGCACCATGGCAGCGCTTTTTGCCGCCTTCCTGCCCATCCTGGGCCTTGAATTTACGTTTGTGCCGGTATTCTCCCAGAGTATTCTGACCTTCATCTACTTCAAAGATCACATCTCCGCCTCTTCCGCCGTCCCCGCCGTCCGGACCGCCATTAGGTACGTACAGCTCTCTGCGGAAGCTTACATGTCCGTCTCCGCCTTTTCCTGAACGGATGATGATTTTTGCTCTGTCTGCAAACATATGTCGCTCCTTACTTTTATATCTAAAGAAAGGCTCCAAACCTGAACGATTTGAAGCCTCACGCTGAACTTGATTATTCTGCCTCTACCGGAACGATAGAAACCTGTTTCTTATCGCGTCCTTTTCTGGTGAATCTTACTACACCATCTGTCAGTGCAAATAATGTATAATCTTTACCACAGCCTACATTTTCACCTGGGTGAATCTTTGTTCCACGCTGTCTGTAAAGGATGTTTCCAGCTTTAACAAACTGTCCGTCTGCTCTTTTGGCACCTAATCTCTTGGATTCGGAGTCACGGCCGTTCTTTGTAGAACCAACACCTTTTTTATGTGCGAATAACTGAAGGTTCATTTTCATCATGTCGTTACACCTCCCTGACTTTTACTTTTAAATAACGTTTAGAATAACTATTCTCAATTTCTGTCAGTCCGAGAACAAGAGAATCCATCAAAAGAGTTCCCTCTTTTGTAACAGGTTTCATGAAAGAGAAAGAAACAAATCCATCACTCTCTTCTGCCTGAATCTGATCTCCTGTCAGCTGTTCCAGGGAATTCACCGTATTAATTACCAGAGCAGAGACAGCGGCACATATAATGTCGTATCCCTCTTCTGCATATCCGGCATGCCCTTTGGATGTAAAACTGACATATGAATTGTTCTTCTTACTGACTGTCACTGTAATCATGCAAACACCAGATTAAGCGTTGATCTTTTCGATTTTAACTTTTGTGAACTGCTGTCTGTGACCGTTTTTCTTGTGATATCCAGTTTTTCTTTTGTATTTGTAAACGATAACTTTTTTAGCTTTTCCGTTTTCAACTACAGAAGCGGTAACACTGGCATTAGCTACATCAGCTCCAACTTTTAAACCTTCATTGCTAACTGCAAGAACGTTATCAAAAGTAACGGTTTCACCAGCTTCAACACCGAGCTTTTCAACTCTGATTACGTCGCCCTCGGCAACTTTGTACTGTTTACCACCTGTTGCAATAATTGCGTACATCTGTGGCACCTCCTATAATCTTTACTCGCCAAATATGGTGGTATGAGTAATTTTACTGTAAAAACTCACACTCTTAAACCTCTTTGTGCGGCATCTGTTGTATCTTAGCATCCATTTCCTGATTCGTCAAGAGGTTTTATTTGTTTTTTAATATAATTTTCATTTTCGCACATGTCAGTCACGAAGCATACGCATGTCTTCGATTACAGGCCTGTTTACTTTTTGCCTTGTCATTTCAAGAATATGAAGAGGCGTAATATCTACAGCCCTGGTTTTTACCGGGTCTCTGCGAAGATATTTCTGCAGAACATGAAACAGTTCCTCCTGATGATCCGGATTTTTCATATTAATAAAATCCACCAGTATAATTCCTGAAAGATTGCGAAGACGAATCTGCCTTGCAATCTCTTCAGCGGCCTCCAGATTTATTTTACGGTAAGTCTCTTCTGCCTTTTTCTTTCCGGTATATTTTCCACTGTTTACATCTATGGAAACAAAAGCCTCCGTCTGCTGAATCACAAGAAATCCACCACTTTTCAGCCAGACTTTTTCATGACATATTTCATCGAAAGCCCCCTCCAGATTATACAGCTTATATAATGGAAGAAGTTTATCCTGATACAGATGAAGCAGCCGTATCTCATCAGAATCCTGTTGTTCCAGAGATTCTTTTATTCTGTCATAAAATTCCGGAATGTCCGTAACAATCTCTTCCAGTTCTTTTGTATAAGTATTTCTTACTGCTGTCAGATAAAAAGGTTCTGATTCATATAAAAGGCTGAAGCAGGTCCGGCTGCGTCCGAAAACAACTGTTTTTTCATACTGTTTTTTCAGCATATCCAGTTCGCGAAAGAATTCTTCTTTAGATGCCTCCGCACTGTTTGTCCGAACAATGATACCATAAGTACGATCCTCGTCATTTCGTTCTTCTTCCAGCCAGTTATTAAGAATTCTGCATTCTTCTTTTGAAAGCTTATTCGAAAAACCAATTTTCTGATTTCCTGAAGTAAGTACCAGATACTTGCCCGAAAAATTCAGATTTGTCGTAAGCGCAGGAAGTTTTCCCTTCATGGCCTCCCTGCTGATCTGCACAAGTATCTCATCTCCCGGCCGAAGTGCAGACTCCTTTTTTCGTCCATCGGTATATATGGCCTGATCGGCCTGATTCAGCGGCAGATAACCATTAAAGTCCTGGCCCAGACGGACAAAAGCAGCCTGAATATTCGCAGCAATTTTTTCAACCTGTCCTACATAAATGTTATTTAATGCAGTAGTAACGCCGACAGGTTTCAGGTGTATTTCAACAACTTTCTGATCCTGTACATGTGCACATACAGTACATAACTTACCATTTATCTGCATTTTCGTAATTATCAGTTTACTCAACCTTATCACCTAACGCTTCCAGTGAAACAAACTTCGGAGATTCTTCGTTCCCCTTATTTGCATACACTTCCCTGCGCTCGATCATATACGCAAATGGTTTCGGTTCTTCTCCCAGCCATTTCAGAAAAGTATCAAGAACAAGTTCAGGTTTCGTATAATTGGAACTTGCAGATGCAAGCTGCATAAACACCCCGTTGTCCACAGCATACATCTTATAAATAAATGGACGGATGTCTATTATTTTTTCGCTGCGTTTTGTTTTCTTTGTGACTGTTATCTCACTCTGCTCAAGGAACTCAGAAATATGCTGCTGCCAGTCTTGATCTGACGGCTCTTTTCCCTCACGGAAACATACAAAATAATCTGCTGCCGCAACAAGTGCCATAGCTGTACTGGCTTTTCCATCTTCTACCTGTCTGGCAGAACATACAGTAACACCAGACACCATCACATCATTAAGGCGCTGTTCTATAATATCTGTAGGAACTGTCTCTGTAAGTTCCATATCAAAATATTCTCCCTGGCTTGTAGTCCCAACACCAAGAGGCGCTGCAAACGACATTATCATATGCGGGCTGTAGCCACCTGAAAAAGCAACTGGAAGATCTGCCCGGCGAATAGCCTTCTGAAAATAACGCATAGTATCCAGATGACCAACAAACTTCATATGTCCGGTCTTGGTAAATTTAATTCTTACCTTCACAGCATACACCTCCTTTATATTTGCGGACTCCACATCCAGAACATCTCTGGCGGCAGTTAGGAGTAACTGTCTCTGCCTTTGCCTGATTCCATTCACGGATCAGGAATTCTTTTGTAACGCCTGCATCAATAAAATCCCACGGAAGTATTTCATCTGTGCTGCGTTCACGGAGTGTATAAAACTCTATATCAGCGCCGGTTTCTCTGAAAGCTTCTTTCCAGATATCATAGTTAAAACTTTCAGACCAGGCATCATACAGGGCTCCCTTCCTGTACGCACTGAGAATGACATCTGAACATCTGCGGTCTCCTCTTGCAAGAAAGCCCTCCAGTACTGTCACATCCGGCTCATGCCAGCTGTAACGGATACTTCTCTGATTCAGCTGGGAACGTATCTCATTTTTGACAATTTTTGCCTTCTCGATAAAATCTTCTTCCCTGAACATAGGCGCCCACTGAAACGGCGTAAAAGGTTTCGGAACAAAGAAAGACGTACTCACATTAATCTGAACTTTTCCTTTACGCTGTTCCTTGGGTACTGTCTCATAGTAAGTCTCGGCAATCTTCTGCGCAAGATGGGCAATACCCTTCATATCATCTTCAGTTTCTGTAGGAAGTCCAAGCATAAAATACAGTTTAACCTGATTCCATCCGCCTTTGAATGCCTCTCCTGCACCATGAAGAATGTCTTCCTCTGTCAGGCCTTTGTTAATAACATTACGAAGTCTCTGAGAACCGGCTTCAGGAGCAAAAGTAAGACTGCTCTTCTTTACATCCTGAACTTTACTCATAACATCCAGGGCAAAGGCATCAATTCGGAGAGAAGGAAGAGAAATATTTACTGCTTCTTCTCTGAATTCATCAATCAGGAAAGTCACAAGTTCCTTCAGACAACTGTAATCACTGGAGCTCAGTGAGCTCAGTGAAATCTCCTCATGTCCGGTATTCTGAAGCATGATTCTTGCAGACGCTTTTAATTTGTTGATATCACGTTCTCTGGTAGGCCGGTAGATCATGCCCGCCTGGCAGAAACGGCATCCACGGATACAGCCTCGCTGGATTTCCAGAGTAACTCGATCCTGGGTTGCCTTTATATGAGGTACCACAGGTGCTTCCAGATTGTTATAATCACGATCCATATCGATCACCAGCTGTTTTTCGACAGTTGCAGGTACATTATCATGATTTGGCACAAACGAAGCAATCGTACCATCTTCATTATATGAAACATCATAGAGAGACGGCACGTAAATTCCCGGAATCTGTGCTGCTCTTAAAAGGAAATCCTGTCTGCTGCCGCCGAGCTTTCTGTTTGCCTTATATGCATCAAAAAGCGCATCATAAACAACCTCGCCTTCACCAATATAAAACATATCAAAAAATGCCGCCAGTGGTTCCGGATTATATGCACAGGCACCTCCACCGACCACAATCGGATCATTTTCCTCACGGTCTTTTGCAAGCAGGGAAATTCCGCTGAGATCCAGAAGCTGAAGTACATTTGTATAACACATCTCATACCCAAGGGTAATTCCAAGAAAGTCAAATTTCTTTACCGGATCCTGTGATTCCAGAGTAAAAAGTGGAATTTTCTGCTCACGCATGATCTTATCAAGATCTGTCCATGGTGAAAACAGTCTTTCACACCATACATCATTTCTTTTATTAAACATGTCATAAAGGATCATCATCCCAAGGTTAGACATTCCTATTTCATAGACATCCGGGAATGCCATCGCAAATCGGATATCTACCTCATTCTTATTCTTCATAACAGAGTTGACTTCGCCACCAATATAGCGGGCAGCTTTGTCAATCTGCAGGAGTATTTCATCGCATAATGCTAATTTTCTCATAGTTTTCCTTTCGAAGGTTCATATATAACAGGTTACATGAAGAGATATTTCTTCGCAGTATTCCTATTATATATGGTTTATACGGGGAATTCAAGCAAAAAAGAGACTATTAAGTCACCTTCAATTGAAATTGAACAAGCTTACTCCTCTTCTTTTAACAGCACCGGTATTCCCAACGTCCCTGGCAATATCAGCAACAGGGTTATCCATACACTCTGCAACAGGATCCATGAAAGAATCGAAAAAATAAAGAAAGCCGTTATTTTCACACAGGCATCTGCTTTTATTTTCTGTTTTTTCAGCATCACAACAGAGATTATCAAAAGGATCAGGAAGACCAGGAACAATAGAATACATCCTGCTGCCAGCAGAAATGCCATAGTTCCCGTCATTCCTCCAAGCAATGCTGCTAACGAACCCGGAAATATAAAATATCCGCTTATGTAGTCTCCGTTTCCTCCTGAATCAGTTGCCAGATTTATGCCGGCAGTTGTGATTTTTCCGGCATATCTGCCAAGAAATATTGTTCCAATTCCGGCACAAAAAAGAAATATCATATAAACACCAATTATTATTGTAGAAATTAATGATCCAAGAGGAATTTTTTTATCATTCATCGCATGTTTCCTCCAATATGCAGCCTTCCGGTGCATAATTTTCAAACAGCCAGTCTTCCAGTGCATTTAAATTATTATCCGAATGTTCAATCTCCCTTGCGTATCTCCATGTTATTTCTTCTACATCCTGCATTGAAAGTGTTTTCCCGTTTTCCAGCCACCGCACGATCAGAAACTCCTGAATCCAACGTACAGAAAATAATGCAAGTTCCATTTTAGAACAGACCATGTCATCATAGACAGCTCCACAAAAGTATGTATAAACAAAAGAAATCAGAAGCTGCTCTCCCAGATTTTCCCATTCTGCTTTGTGACTGCTCAATGCCCCATACGTCCGGTGAAATTCTTCGCAGGTATGCTGATACTTTTCCCTGTCTTCCTTATACAGCCATTTTTCAGCACCATCAAGTATCTGATTCCATTCCGGGCGCAGTCGTTCCAGGCCGCAGAGTACCTGCAGTTCTTTTTTCTGCTGTTCCCATTGATGAAGAGACGTCGCATCCACACCTTTTCCCGAAAGAGATTCCGATATGAATTTATGTAATGTGTTCTCTTTCTGATGACGTCTGCATTCCATAAGAAGATCATCTATATCAAATTCCCTCTGCTCTTCCATACAGATCTGATAACCCTCTGCAAGCTGTTCAGCTACTGTCATACGAAGAGTCAACGAAAGAGAACGATCCTGCAAAACATCAAAAAGGACATCCCGGGTGTCTTCCAGCCGTGAAAACATCATAAAATCAAATTCCTCGAAATCATCTTCCTCGTCAGTTTCCTCTTCCAGAAACCGAATCGGCTCTTTGCAGGATAAAATGATCTTTGCCGCCTCCGGACAGGAAAAAGACAGGGATAATTCTCTGAGACCTTCATATTCTTCCGTGTGTCTCGGATACAAACGACAGGTATCACAGAGTGCATCTGCCCCAAGTACCCTGTAAATATCACACAGGTTCTCATTATTCAAAAAAGCACAACGCTGATCATTCTGATAAAAGCACTCCTCTTCCCAGTCAATTGAATTACGCAGGATTTTTCCAAACTCGCCAGGTTCATTTCCATATCTGTCCAATGAATCTTCATCAATCATAATCTGCCAACCCGCACAGCAGGTATCAGGACAAGATCCTCCCGTACAGACAAAACTGTCATAAAAATGAGGTTTTAAATATCGCATCTTTTTTCCCTTCCTTTATTAATAATTGATTATAAGCCTTTGTACAAACGTATGTCAAATTATCACGAATATCCAAATTCTTCAAGTCAGTTACCGTTCACAGGCAATATCCCGAGACATACAGGGCAAAATCCCATCACCGAAGGTGATTTGGAATGGATTTTGACCAAGTTGCTGTGAACGGAGTGAGCAGTAACACAATTCGGAAAAATTGACAGATTTTTTTAAATTCCTCTTGTATTTTAAGCTAATATGCACTATAATTAGAACATATTAATTCAGCTTTTTGTTTAAAATTAATATTATATTGTGTCTAAGGAGGAAAACAGGATGGTTGAACTGATCGTAGGAAAGAAAGGCAAAGGCAAAACAAAAGTACTGTTAGACAAAGTGAACGGTGCAATTAAAGAAGCCAATGGCAGCATTGTTTACTTAGACAAAAGCACGAAACACATGTATGAACTGAATAACAAGGTTCGTCTGATCGACGTATCTGTCTATCCAATCAAGAATGCTGATGAATTTGTTGGATTTGTATGCGGTATTATTTCTCAGGATCACGACCTTGAGCAGGTTTATCTGGACAGTTTTCTTACAACCGCCAAACTGGAAGGCAAAGATGTCACCAGTGCACTTGACCAGTTGACTGCTATCGGAGATAAATTTAATGTAAAATTTATTATCAGTATGTCTCTTGATAAAGAAGAAGTTCCTGAAACATATCAGGATAAGATCATTACAGCTTTATAATTCAAAATCGGGATAGTCTTTTTTGGTTATTTATTAAATTACATAGGATGGGGAAAACAAAGGAACTCTGCATGGGGGCAGAGTTCCTTTTCTTTTCATTTGCCGGTGTCAGCCAATACGTCTGATACAATAATCATATATTCTTTTATAAGTCGCATCTGAATAATGTACACCATCATTTTTATTATTGCTTATCCAGCCATATCTGCGCAGATAATTATTTGTATCTATATATGTGTAACATCTGTTACTTCCCGAACAGAGTTTATTATAAATCATTTTATTAATATTTCGAATCTGTTTTTCTGTACGAGCATAATAACCTCTGTAATTTCTTATCATCGCACTGTTTACAGGATTCACAGACATGTAATACATATCACAGCCATATGAAGTCAGAACCTCAGAAACCTTTTTCATATAATTCGGATATTCACTGTAATTATTCAGGTCATTCACCCCGAGATTGATAACTACCGCCATTCTGGATTCAACAGGCATTTCTTTCACCTGTTCCAGTAATCTATCAAATCCTGTCCGTCTGAACCAGCCAAGTCCTTTTCCGCCTTTACAGATAATACTGACATTTGAGGGGATAGTTTTTCCCAAAGCATGCTTCATTCCCAGAAATCTGGAATCCCCCACAAACCATACATTGTCATAATTTGATGATTGTCGGATTTTTGCAGGTGCTTTGTCCTGGTTCTTTCTGAATGTCACCATATAGTATACCGCATTTTTACGAGGTATGATATCATCTGCATAATAAGACGGTTTTTTTGTTTTTTTCTTTGACCGTGACCACCCAAGAAACATGTTACCATCTCTGGTGTCTGCTGATGGAAATTTCTTTTTTCCTGAAAAATTTATCTTTTTCCATATTTTACCATCTGGCTTACATAACGTTACTGTATACTTTTTAACCGAATTCTTTTTAACTGCCGCTGAAACTAACTGTGTTCCCCCAAAAGTCAATACCACCGTCAGGCAAAACACAGCAAGTCCAAGTCCGGCTCCTGTCAGTAATTTCTTTGAATTTTTCCCTTTTATCACTATACTACTCTCCCAATGAACAGTACCATGTTACTATTTCAAGAATGCCGCTGCATTCTTGCTGCGAGATGCGCGTCATGCAATGCATGACATACTTCTTCTACGCAGCATTAACATTCTCAAGAAGAGAATTCATCTGCTGATAAAGCAGTTCTTTTGTAGATGCCCCCATTACAATAGAAACATACGGTGCACCATATGAATTCTGGCACAACAGTGCCAGACAATTTCCTGCAATACTTGTAGTTCCTGTTTTTCCTCCAAGAACTGTAATTCCTTTCGGAGCTGATGCCTCTCCTGTAAGATAATGATCCGTCGCTGTAAGCGCCGTACTTACTTCCGAACCGTCACTATGCTTATAAGTTACGGTATAAGAAGGCAGCTGAGTAATCTCCGTAAACTCAGGATAATTCAGTGCTTCTTTTAGCATCAGGTAAATATCATATGGTGTCGTATAATGATTTTCATCCTGAAGTCCATGTGGATTGGTAAAATGTGTACCTGTACAGCCCAGCTGTGCTGCATATTCATTCATCATTGCAACAAAATTTTCTGTAGATCCGCCTATATGTGTTGCAATCGCTGAAGCAGCATCATTACCTGAATATACAAGCAGACAATGTACAAGCTGGTCCAGGGTAACCTGATCTCCTGCCTGAAAACCCACTACCTGAGATCCCTCTTCAAGAGTAATGTTTTCTTCTGTAATAGTTACTGTATCATTCATATTTCCGTTTTTGAATGCAAGAAGCGCCGTGATAATCTTCGTAATACTGGCAGGGTATACTTTTTCATATGCTCCTTTTGCGTACAGAACAGTTTTGTCATTCAAATCAAGCAGAAGACCTTCCTGGCTGTCTTCCAGTGATACCTGATCCAGCACCTGATCTCCGCTAACCACACACAGGTCCTCTGCAAATGCAGCAGCACGCTGTTTTGTTTTTGCCGTATTCTGATACTGAAAATCATCAATAACATTGTAAGCCACTGCCGGAGTCGAAAGTGATCCGCCTTTCATAAGATAAAACAATACTCCCGCACCTGCAGCCATAAGCACCAGAAGAAGAACAAGTACAACTCTCTGAAATGCTTTTTTTCTCCGCCTTTTGCGGGCACGGATCATTGCACTGCGCCGCTGGTTCGGTTTTGATACATTATTTTTCATAAGTATTCCTCTTTCTGATCAATGGTTTTTTTCTGAATTTCTTTATTATAGGCGCTGCTCTGCAAACCTACATTCAACACAAGTCCCATTCCGATATACAGACTTACCAGTGAAGTAAGGCCGTAACTTACAAACGGAAGCGGTGTTCCTGTATTTGGCGCCAGACCTGTTGCAACACATATATTCAGAAAGCTCTGCAGAGAAACCACACTGGCCATTCCACAGCATATGATCTTACCCGACAGATCTTTCGCCCTGAGACTCATACGAATACATTCTACAGATATCGCAAGTAACAGAAGGACAATGGTTGTACAGCCTATAAATCCATATTCTTCTCCTGCAACAGCAAAAATAAAGTCTGTCTGGTTCTCAGATACAAAGTTACCATCATTAACAGAAGTAACATCTGTACTTCCAGATAATTTTTTCCCCATCAGTTCTCCCGATGCTATTGCTGTTTTGGAGTTATTCTGCTGTTCAATATCGTCACTGTATTCCTCATTTTCCGGATACAGAAATGCCATAATACGTTTTCTCTGATAATCTTTGATCAGGCTCTGATCCGGCTGCACAACAATGGACAGAAAGATCACAACAAGTGGAATCATGATAAGGAATACTCCACCGATAACTTTATAGCTTAATCCTGCCACATAGATCAGTATGCAGAACACTCCAAGGATCATGATCGTATTTTTCATATCTGGCTGTTCATAAATCAGGAACAGTGGAACAGCAAGCAGTACAACTGCTTTTGCAAGCGTTCTCAGTGTATTCAAATCTTCCTCATGATCCATAAAAAACCTGGCAAAAAACAGGATGATAATGATCTTCGACAGCTCTGTCGGCTGAAAACGGATAAAACCAAAGTCGATCCATCTGGCTGCACCGTTGGCTGAATCACCAAACAGACGTACAACAAGAAGAAGGACAATATTAAGGCCATACATAATCCACTGAAAGTTAGATATCCAGGAATAATCCATCAGTGAAAGGATTACCATAATGATCAGGCCGAGGATAACACCTACAAGCTGTTTACTCTTCAGATCCTCCCTGGCAGTTCCTACAAGAACGATTCCAATCACACTGATTGCCAGAAGAAACAACACCAGTCTGAAATTATAAAAACGCAATTTATACTGTTTAATCATCTTTATCTTTATCCTTTTTCTGACATAACGGTATTTCTGCATGAAGAACCACCGGATTCTGCGAAATTCCGATACGTACCTGTTCTTCCTCTATTTTGACATATCGTTTTACCGTATGTATCAGATCGTTTCTTAACATTTTTATCATTTGCGGAGAGCAGTCGATCCGCTCAGAAACAAGAAGCATTTTCATTCTGTCCCTTGCATACCCTGCGGAACGGCCTTTTGCCTGAAAAAAAGTTCTCAAAAAGCTCCCTCCCTGCTGATAAGTCTGCATTTACTTGTGAAAAATCGCACTCAGTCTCTGAAACATACCTTTTTTCTGTTGAAGTTCCATAAACGGTACCTCTTCTCCAAGCAGCCTCCTGCATATGTTTCTGTATTCTTCCTCAGCCTGTGATTTCTGTCCCGCCAGAGGTTCTCCCTGGTTGGTAGAAACCACAATCTGTTCATCATCAGGAATCGTACCAATAAGATCTACCGCAAGAATTTCAGTAACATCATCTACAGACATCATATCCCCCCGTGCGATCATATCCGGTCTGAGACGATTAATGATAAGATGAATGTCTCTGAGTCCACCAGCCTCCAGAAGACCGATAATGCGGTCAGCATCTCTTATCGCTGATACTTCAGGGGTAGTCACAACTATAGCTTTTTCTGCTCCTGCGACAGCATTTCGAAATCCCTGCTCTATTCCTGCCGGACAGTCCAGAAGTACATAATCAAATTCCTCAGCCAGTTCTTCTGTCAGTTTGATCATCTGTTCCGGTGAAACTGCTGATTTGTCTTTTGTCTGCGCAGACGGCAGAAGATAGAGATCCGGATGACGCTTGTCCCTGATCAGAGCCTGTTTAAGCCTGCAGTTTCCGTTTACAACATCTACCAGATTATAAACAATACGATTCTCAAGGCCAAGTACTACATCCAGATTGCGAAGGCCTATATCTGTATCTACTACTACTGTTTTTTTGTTCAGCATCGCAAGGCCTGTCCCAAGATTGGCAACTGTTGTTGTCTTACCAACTCCGCCTTTTCCGGATGTTATTACAATAACTTCTCCCATATTTTCAATTCCTCCTAAAAGATATGTTCCAGACCTCTGGTATTCTCTTCTGTACCTCATATATCCAGTACAGTGAATACTGAATTTCACTGTACTGGTACATCGAATATTAAGTTTCGATGTACTAGTCGTTGGAAGTATTACTGGTATCACTGGAGGCATAGCCTGTCAGAATGGTATCTTCATCTGCAAGATTATAAATGTATTTCAGAATATCATTTGCAGTCAGACATGCATTACCTGAAGAATAACCATTGGTGATTCTTACAGCAAGTGCATACTCCGGCTGAGAGTCAGAGTCTGTAGTATATCCGATAAAAAGTCCATGGTTCGGATGATACACATCGATTTCCGCCGTACCTGTTTTACCGGAAAGAGTGACACCAAGACCATTAAACTGTTCATGTGTTTCAACCACTCGTCTCATACCATCATGAATATCAGCCCAGACATTATCCGGGACATCACTCATGGTATTTTCGACGGAAGATCCATACTCTTTCAGAGTTTTCCCCTGTGAATCTGTAACTTTATTCAGCAGTGACAGATCATAAACCGTACCCGAAGTTGCAAGCGCTGTGGCATATCTTGCAAGCTGACTTGTTGTAAAAAGGTGATTACCCTGTCCGATGTAGGACGGTACCGCTTTACTGTCAGATACATGAGGAGATGCCTCTGAAATTTCAATGCCTGTTTTCTGATCCAGACCAAATTCTGCTGCATATTTCTGCAGTTTTTCCAGACTGAGATTCTCTGAAAAATCTCCGTTGGAATTTTTGCCTGCCTGGAAACCAACCATATTAAAGAAATAGTTACATGACTGTTCAATAGCTGTTCTTATATCCAATGCGCCATGTCCCTGTCTGTTCCAGCACCAGATAGACGGTGTAACCAGATCAAATTCTCCCGTACACTCTATATATGTGTCATCATCAATTATACCTTCCATCATACCGGTCACAGTTGACAAAAGTTTAAGTGTGGAACCAGGTGCAGTAGTCTGCTGTGTTGCTTTGTTGAAAAACGGGCTTGACTGATCCAGCGCAAGCTTTGCATAATAATCTGTATCCATGTCATTGCTAAGACGGTTATTGTCATATCCCGGATAAGATACACAGGCAAGTACTTTACCTGTTTTTACATCTGTAATAACAGCAGATGCTGAACACGGAGCAAGTGCAAGCTGTGCAGGTTCTATTTCAAGGTTTGAAATCTTATTGATCATAAAATCATATGCAGACATCGCACCGGAAGCAAGACTTTCATAACTGGAATCATCTTTTGAAAGAATTCCCTGTTCATACAGTACCAGACATACTTCCTGTCCGGAAATCTGATCATTCATGATCAGATATTTATACAGAAGTTTTGAAAATCCTGTGTCTGTTTTAAGATAATCCGTAATATAGGCAGTCAGTGCCTGATAGATTTCTGCTGAATCCAGATATTCTCCTTTTGGTGAAATTGCAGAAATATTGATCCAGTTCTGACTGGCAGCATAATTCAGATAATCTTTCAGACTGATGGACTGATCATTTGCCCACGCCTGATAAGTGGCATCTGAAGTATCCACGGAATCTTTCTGTATCACGCCAAGCGTATCCCGCAGTACTGTATTACAGATATAGGACAGATATTCCTGCACTTCTTCAGATTCATCTTTGAATGCCGGCGGATTATCTGTTGTTAATCTGTTAGTTATTGTATCAAAAACTTCCTGCTGCTTTTGTTGAAATCTGGCATATAAATTTTTTTCTGTATCCGATGCATTTTCGTCACTGAATTTACTGATGTCTATCACACTGTTTGATATGAGTGCATTGTAAACATCATATATCGGCACAACAATATGACTGGCATCATTTTCCCCCTTGTAATCATAGGTTTTAACTGCTGCTATCTTGTTTACAAGAATACCGGCAACCCTCTGTTTCAGGATCTGATATACAGCACTCTGCCAGTCCGCATCTACAGACATATAAACATCATTGCCTGCAACAGGTTCCACTGTTGTATCATTGTCAATTTTCAGTACCTTTCCAAGGTTATCGACAGTAACTGTCTCCTGACCGTCTGTTCCCTGCAGATCCAGTTCCATATACTGCTCAATTCCTGCTTTTCCAATAATAGCATCATTAGTATAGTTGGAATTTTCTTTACGAAGCTGTTCCAGTTCATCTGAAGAAGCACGTCCTGTATATCCCAGAAGAGGCCCCATACTTTCATCATCAACATATTTACGTACAGAATCCTCCAGCACTTCAATACCCTGAAGTTCATTCTGATTTTCCATAACTGCAGCCACTGTGCTCTCACTTACATTTGTCGCAATAGTAACCGCCATATATTTCTGGAAACTGTTTGTATTCAGCTCATAACGCATGATCGCAATGTCAAGGATTTCCTGTTTCGTCAGTTCCTGCGGAAGTCCATACTGTTCCAGTTCATCTGCTGTATATGCAGAATCACCATACAGTACAATAGAGAAACCCTTACTGCCGCTGAGATAGTCTACCATCTCCTCAGCTGTTGCTGCCGCTTCATCATCCGTAAGGTCATCGATCAGCGCATGACCATAAACATCTGCCTTAAAACGTTTCAGCGTAAAGCCTTCCTGTACATCAAATACATAGTTTCCATTTGCATCTACCTTTATATGAAAACTGTCAGAAAGAGAATCTCCGTTTTCTGAAAGGATTTTCAGAACCTTGTACGCAACACCATTCAGTGTCAGATTCTTTTCCCTTGTAGAATCATAACTTCCGTTATCCTCAAATGTCAGAGAATATGATAACACATTGGAAGCGATCAGCTGATTATTTCTGTCGTAAATATTTCCTCTTGTACTTTTCAGTACACGCGTTTTTGTCGTACGTGACTGGAAAGCACTGATATAGTTTTCGCCCTGTATGATCTGAAGCTGAAAAAGCTGCCTCACAAGCACAAATGCCATCAGTACAAATACGATCAGAAGCACCGACGTTCTTTTAAGCTGTATTTTTTTTAGTAATTTTTTTATTTTAGTACCCAAATTGACTCACTTTCTTTCCTGGTTGCACTCATAAAATGATGATTGATCTGATAAAAAATCCGATATACGATCAGTGTCAGAAATACTGTGTAAAAAATTTCCGGAATAATTATCCTGTATATATAAGTAAAAAGTCCAAGTCTGCCTCTCAACAGAAACTGGAGGGCATAAACTGCCAGATTAAAAAAAAGATCCATAACAGCTGTCAACAGCATGGGAACTTTTATGTCATCATCATAATATATACGAAATGCATATCCGCTGAAAAAACCAACATACATATAAATCAACGCATAGAAGCCAAAAAGGGATCCGTAAAACAGATCCACTAAAAGGCCACAGAAAAAGCCCGTCCACAGGCCGCTTTTACGCCCCCGCATAAGTCCCATGGATACACACAGAATCAGCAGGAGATTCGGTGTGATGGAACCTATGGAAATAAGATGCATAACTGTAGACTGCATAAGGAAACAGACAATTATGGTAAAAAAGAGAACTATTTTACTTTTCATTGTTCATCTCCTTCCTCCTGAACTGCGTCCTGTTTGTTAGTCGTTATCACAAATACGTCTTTCAGATGCTGAAAATCTACAGGTGTAACAATTGTACCTGTTTTGGTAAGGTTATTTGTATCCAGCTGGATATCACTTACATAGCCGATAAAAAGGCCCTCGACATATTTTTCACTTATATTTGAAGTAACAATTCGTTCGCCTACTGTTACTTTATCATTCTGGTCATAAAGCTGGGTAAATCTGAGTTTCCCCTCATCGATCAGCTCCAGGTCACCTTCTACCACACAGGTGTCATCTGTACCAACAGTCATTGCGCTGACATTGCTGCTGTCATCAATAATTGAACGTACAGTTGCCCAGCTGGTACCAACCTCTGTCACTATCCCAACAAGACCTTTCCCTGCAATAACATTATTATCTACCCTGATTCCATCTTTGCTTCCACGGTTGATCATAAAAGTATCATACCAGTTCCCGGGATCTTTGGAAATGATCCTGGCCGCAACTTTGGGATAGTCAGAATATTCTTCATCCAGTTTGTATAATTCTTCCAGTCTTGTCAGTTCTGCCTGATTCTGGATAAGTATATTATTCTGTTCAGTCAGTGTATCCACCGTATTCTGCAGTTCTTCATTCTGGCTTATCAGATCCTGTTTGTCATGAAATTCTTTTTCAAGATCACCAAGCCATACTCCTATTGCCGACATGCTCTTTTCAAAAGGTACTACGATCATACCGGCTGCTTCCTGAAATGGTGCCGTCGTAATTCCTGAAGCAAGTGTTGCAACTGCTGCACTTCCGCAGAAAAAAGTCATGATCACAAGCAAATGTTTACTTTTTAAATGTATACGAAATTGAAATTTCTTTTTCAGGTTTTTCATGTATCATACCCCTAAAAAATCATAATTATTGCTGCATACTTTGTTTGCAGTATTTTATAACTTACGTTGTTTAACAGGCTGTGCCCATTTCAGCAGTTCTCGGTCACGGATAATTTTTTCCAGGCCCTTTACTGTTGATGTTTCATATAAATCTGAAAGATTGAACGAAAATCCGGTATAACTTGCCAGATAATTATCTATGTAAGGAATTCTGGTGCTTCCGCCGGTAAGATAAATTCCCTCTCTGGAAATGTGATATGCAATCTGAGGTGGAATTCTCTCCAGAAATGTTTTCATTTCTGCTGCAATCTCATTTACACAGTCCATGATTCCCGCATTTACCACATATCCGGATATGATCTCTTCTCTTGGGAGTCCGGAAATACTGTCAAGCCCTACCACCTTACGGGCATCCTTGTGCTGATCATTCAGACGTCCCATTGCAATCTTCAGACGTTTCCCGGTCCTGGTACCTATCTGCAGATTGTATCTCTTACGTATTTCACTGCAGATAGATTCATTCATCTGTCTGCCACCGATCGGTATCTTTTTGGCAATAATGATCTTTCCCCCGGTTAGAATGGAAAACTGTGTACTCTGTGCCCCGATATTTACAATCATGCTGCCTTCATTTTTCTGAAAATCAACTCCCATTGCAATTGCGTCTGCAACAGGCGCCTCCACCATGAATACACGGTTTTTTCGAAGCCAGTGGCCATTTGCCACATAATAATATGCACGCTTTTCAACAGCAGTCATATCAAGTGGTATGGAAAAATACAGATCAGAACCCACTCCCAGGAATTTGTCAATTTTTTTCATCATACTGTACAGGGCAATCTCCTGTAGTTCCAGATTAGCTATCATACCAAAAGCCATCGGCGAATTTACCACGATATCAACAGGTGCTTTCTCAAACATATCGTATGCTTCATTGCCCACGGCTATAATCTTGCGTCCTTTGGATGCAATCATGTTTTTCTCGATGTAACTTTTATTTCTAAAAAATGAATAGACTTTAATACTGCTGCTTCCCAAGTCTATTCCATAGGTTTTTCTTAACAGCATAAAATGATCCCTTCATTATGGATATTCTCAGATCAGCCCTTCTTCTCTAAAGCTGACATATTTCTGATCTCCGATGATAATATGATCGATCAGATGAATACCCAACATTTCTCCAGCCTGAAAGACTCGTTCCGTAACCTCTTTATCACATGTACTTGGTGTGGGATTACCTCCCGGATGATTATGAACAAGAATCAGACTGACTGCATGATACTTCACTGCCTCAACAAAAATTTCTCTTGGCGTGACAAGTGTAGCATTTACGGTTCCCTTGGAAATAACAGAATCACCAAGGAAATGATTCTGATTGTCAAGCATCATACAGATCATCAGCTCCTGTTCCTGATGGCGGAGCTGTTCCATATAATAGGCCGCAATCGAATCCGGATTCCGAAAACTGAGTCCCGGCCTGGCTGCTGCCACAGCTATCCGCTTGGCAAGTTCACCAATGCATTTCAGCTGAACAGCCTTTACTGTACCAATACCATGTATCTTCTTCAGATCAGGCAGTGAACTGTGTATGATTCCCGGAAGCCCGGGATAAGGAGTCTGCTCCATAAAATTCAAAATCTCATTTGCAAGTGCAAGAGAACTTCTGCCCCTTGTTCCACATCGGAGAATCACTGCAAGGAGCTCACTGTCACTGAGCGAATTCTCGCCCTCCCTGACACATTTCTCGTAAGGGCGTTCTGATTCCGGCATTTCTTTTATTGTCTGTTTCATTTCATTTACCTGCCGCTCTCTATGGCAAGATTCCTGAAAGAATCAAAACACATTTTAGCATAAAAAGAGGGAGATGTACACTCCCTCCTAAAAAATTCATAATTTTATCATTCTTCGGTATCATGATCAAAACTTATATTTACTACTAATCATCTCTGCGATCTTAATCCCGTCCATCGCAGCGGAAGTGATACCTCCTGCGTAACCGGCGCCTTCGCCGCATGGATAGATTCCGTTAATATTAGCCAGACCTGTTTTGTCTCGCACGATTCTCACAGGAGAGGAGGTACGGCTCTCCACGCCGCTTAAAAGCGCGTCATCACGGTCAAATCCTTCCAGTTTTCTGCCAAACGCAAGAACACCCTCTTCTATGGAATCACCTATGGCTTTCGGCAGGATCGAGCGCACATCTGAAAGTACATATCCACCCTTCATCTGAGGCTCAACTTCTCCAAGCTTTGTGCTTGCACGATGAGCCTTATAATCACCAAAAAGCTGTACCGGAATTTTGCCCTTTCCAAGCACCCAGGCAGCTTTTTCCAGATTTCTCTGGAACTGAATGCCACCAAGCGGACCTTCCTCCGGAAAATCCTCAGGAGTTACTGTAACAATAAGCGCACTGTTTGCATTTTTACTGTCACGCGCCTGATAGCTCATCCCATTTACAGCCAGCATTCCAGGCTCTGAAGAAGCATTAACAACATATCCGCCCGGACACATGCAGAAAGAATAAACTCCACGGCCATTCTCGCATGTATGCGTTACTTTATAATTTGCAGCTCCGAGAAATTCATTTTCCTCCTCGCCGTAAAGATCATAATTGATCATCTTCTGCGGGTGTTCCATACGAAGTCCGACCGCAAAAGATTTCGGTTCCATAAAAAGCCCTCTTTTATGGAGCATGGAAACAGTATCTCTGGCACTGTGACCGAGTGCAAGTACACACACCTCTGTCGGAATGATTTCTTCACCATTCACCTCGATGGCTGTGAGCTTACCGTTCTCAACACGAAGATCTGTCAGTTTAGTCTCAAAACGGAAGCTTCCTCCCATCTCTTCGATCTGATAACGCAGAGTCTCAACAATTCCGATCAACACATCCGTACCTAAATGTGGCTTGTGCTGATAAATTATTTCCTTCGGAGCTCCGGCTTCTACAAACCGCTTCAATACTTCGTGATTACGTCCATTCGGGTCTTTGACAAGCGTATTCAGTTTGCCATCTGAAAAAGTTCCTGCACCGCCCTCACCGAACTGTACATTGGAATCCGGATCCAGCACACCATCTTTCCAGAAACGGTCTACTGTCTCTTTACGTTTCTGAGCTTCCTGTCCACGCTCGATCACAAGCGGACGATAACCGGCTCTTGCCAGATACCATGCACAGAAAAGTCCTGCCGGACCACTTCCTACAACAACAGGCGAAGCGTTCAGTTCTTCTGCGCCAGGCTCTGGAAACTGATACTCTTTCGGAGTGATTGACATAATATTATTATTGTGAACCTTACGTAAAATCTTATTTTCTCCAGGTATTTTGACATCAACTGTATAAACGAACTTCTTATCGTCTTTATGCCTTGCATCCAGCGACTGTCTGATGATCTCGTACTCAAAAGCACCTTCAGCGCATTTCAGCGTCCTGGCAACTTTTTTTCGTAACTGCTCCGGTTTATGTCCCACCGGAAGCTTTAACTGCGTGATTCTAATCATAAATTCTCCTTTGCGCTGTATAAGCCGGCCACAGCACCGCTTGACCATGCCCACTGAAGATTATAACCACCACACGGCCCGTCAACATCAAGCAATTCTCCGGCAAAATAAAGGCCTCTGTGCAGCAGTGATTCCAGAGTTTTAGTATTCACCTGCGTTGTATCAATACCTCCCGAGCAGATCTGCGCCTGTTCAAATCCCGTACTTACCTTTACTTCCAGCGTATATTCTGTGATTGTCTGACAAAGATCAGATTTTTGTTTACAAAACATTTTGATCAGCTTATCCGGCAGAAGTCCGAGAAGAAGTTCTGCATCTGACTGATACGGACATAGTTCTCTTCTTTTTTCCAGATATTTCCTCAGTGATTCCTGCGTGTATTCAGGAAGGAAATTCACAGAAAGACTTACTTTTCTTCCATCATCAAGTGCACGGATTGCAAAGCGGCTCAGCTGAAATACAGGAATACCAGATACACCATAATCAGTAAGCTGAACTTCCCCGTTTTCTTTCAGGAGCACCTGTCCGTCAACTTTCAGAGTCACCTCTGCATCAGTACGGACACCTGCCCAGGCAGAAAAATTATTGCCTTTGCACTTAAGTCCGGTAAGCGCAGGAAGCGGGCTGATGATCCGATGTCCCAGACTTTTTGCAATCTCATAACCGCTGCCGTCAGAGCCAGGAACCTGCGAGGCTTTTGAACCGTTTGCAAGGATCACCCGATCACCCTCATAAGTCCAGCCCGAAGTTTTTACCTTCCATCGACCGTTTTCAAAAGAAACAGTTTCCACTTTTTCTCTGGTTTTGATCTTGACTTTTAAGGATCTGCATTTTAGAACAAGGAGCTCCGGGATACATTTTGCCTGATTACTTCTAGGATAAAGCCAGCCCTTACGGTCAGTAAAAGCAACACCAATCTCTTCAAAAAAATCTATCGTATTTTCCAGTGTAAACTGATCCAGAACACTCTCAACTATTTCAGGATGTTCACCCCGAAATATCTCAGGGCGCATATCTTTATTGGTAAGATTACATCTTCCGTTACCGGTTACGCATATCTTGCGTCCCGGATTCTCGTTTTGTTCAAGAACTGTGACTGCGGCACCATTTTGTGCTGCAATGACTGCTGCCATAAGGCCTGAAGCTCCGCCTCCGACAACGATCACCTGTAGTTTATTGCCCATTTTATTATCCTCAAAGATTTAAAGAGTTACGATCTTTGCATCAACAAGTTTCTGCAGTGACATCAAAACACCGAATTTGGCATGCTCCCAGGTAAGTCCTCCCTGAAAATATGCAGCATATGGTGGTTTCAGCGGTCCATCTGCGGAAAGTTCAATAGAAGATCCCTGTACAAATGCACCTGCTGCCATAATAACTTTACTGTCATACCCTGGCATATCCCACGGTTCCGGAGCAACATAGCTGTCTACAGGGGCTGCTGCCTGGATTCCCTGACAAAATGCGATAAGACCTTCAGGTGTTCCAAATGTAACCGCCTGAATGATATCCTGACGCGGTTCACTGCCATTCGGAACTACAGGAAATCCAAGTTTTTCATAAATATTTGCTGCAAAAACTGCGCCTTTCAAAGCTCCCTTTGTAACCATAGGCGCAAGGAAAAAGCCCTGGTAGAACGAACGGTTCACACCAAGAGAGGCTCCCACTTCCATACCAAGTCCCGGACAGGTCATACGGGTTGCCGCGTTTTCAACACATTCTTTAGTTCCTGCGATATATCCGCCAATTGGCGCAAGACCACCGCCCGGATTTTTAATAAGAGAACCGACGATCATATCTGCTCCAACATCACTTGGCTCCACAGTATCAACAAATTCTCCATAGCAGTTATCTACCATACAGATCACATCCGGTTTAATACTCTTGACAAATGCGATCAATTCTCCGATCTGCTGCACTGAATAAGAAGGACGTGTCTGATATCCTTTGGAACGCTGGATCTCAACAAGTCTGGTCTTTTCATTGATCGCAGCACGGATAGCATCATAATCAAAAGTATTATCTTCTTTGAGATCAACCTGCTTATAAGTAACACCATATTCTGCAAGAGAGCCTCTGGACGGACGGATACCGATTACTTCTTCAAGAGTATCATATGGTTTTCCTGCCGGTGCAAGGATCTCATCTCCCGGACGAAGATTTCCAAAAAGAGCAATTGCAAGTGCATGTGTACCACAGGTGATCTGAGAACGGATCAGGCATGCCTCGGTATGGAAAGTATCTGCGTAGACTTTTTCAAGAGTATCACGTCCATAATCATCATATCCATATCCTGATGAGGACTGGAAACACTCAGCACTTACTTTGTTTTTCTGCATAGCCATCAGTACTTTAAGCTGATTGTATTCTGCTATTCTGTCAAATTCTGCAAATCTCTCTTTTAAAGATTCCTCTATCTTAGCTCCAAAATCATAAACCTGAGAAGATATCCCAAGCTGTTCATAAAGTTCTTTCATTTTAGATCATATTCCTTTCCCTGCAAATATTTACCATATAATCCAGGATTTCTTTTTCATCCCAGTTGAATTTATCCTTATCGACCCAGATCACATTCGATTCACGACGGAACCAGGTAAGCTGTCTTTTTGCAAAATGTCTTGTATCTCTTTTAAGAATACGCACCGCTTCTTCCAGGGGATATACGCCATCCAGATAATCAAGTATCTCTTTATATCCGAGTCCCTGCATGGAAACCATGCCTCGATGGCAACCTTCATTTTTAAGGTCTTCTACTTCTTTAACCAGTCCCTCATCCATCATCTGATCCACTCGTTTATCAATCCTCTCATAGAGAATATCTCTCGGTGCATTCAAAACAAAATACGCCAGATCATACGGGCTAGTCTGTTTTTTCTGTTCCTCATTGTGAGCCGATATCGGAGTTCCGTTCTGATGATAAAATTCAAGCGCACGGATCACCCGTTTAACATTATTCGCATGTATCGCATCAGCACTTGCCGGATCAACCTTACAAAGCATATCATGTAAAAATTCCGCACCTTTTTCCTCAGCCAGAGTCTCAAGCTCTGTTCGATACGTATTTTCCTGCTGCGCCTCTGTAAAATCAATATCTCTGGTCACAGCCTGGATATAAAATCCGGTTCCTCCTACGAGAATCGGGATTTTTCCCTCAGCATAGATTTTTTCCATGGCTTCTTTTGCCATCTGCTGAAATTTCACAATATGAAATTCTTCTTCAGGCTCCAGAACATCCACCAGATAATGCTTCACACCCTGCATTTCTTCCGGACGGATCTTCGCCGAACCAATATCCATTTTTTTATATACCTGCATGGAATCGGCAGATATGATTTCACCATTTACAGCTTTTGCCAGTGAAATAGAAAGACTTGTTTTTCCCACTGCTGTAGGACCCGTCAGCACGATCAATGGTTTTTTCATTTCCGCCTCCTATACAATTCTCTTAAATTTCTTTTCCAGTTCAGTCTTTGTCATTGCAATAATAGTAGGACGTCCATGAGGACAGTGGTACGGATTTTCCAGCGTCAGGAGTTCATCAATCAGTTTCTCAGCCTCCTGATAAGACATTGCATGATTTCCCTTTACCGCTGCCTTGCATGCCATAGTTGCAATTCTCGAGGCAAAAATATCAAGTGCATCTTTACTGTTATTTGCAGCCAGGTTATCAAGCATCTCCAGAAAAAGATCTTCTTCCGTAAGGCCATACAAATTGGAAGGCACTGCGCTCACACAGTATTCTCTTCCTCCAAAATTCTCAATTTCAAATCCAAACTGTCTAAAATAATCCATATTTGCTTTCAGGACTTCCTCTTCCTGCATACTCAGGGAAATGATCAGCGGTGGATTCAGGTATTGTGAATCAATGGAATGTTCCCTGAATTGTTTCACAAGCCTTTCATAATATACTTTTTCATGAGCCGCATGCTGGTCAATAATATAAAAAATATCCCCAAACTGCACCAGCCAGTAAGTATCAAATATCTGTCCGATCAGATCAATACGACTTCGTGATTCCGGTGCAAGCAGCTTCTCCTCGAAGAGTTCTAACTGCTTCGGTGCAGGTTCTTCCTGTACTTCAGGTTCTTCCTGCACTTCAGGTTCTTTCTCCTGAAGCTTTGGTTGTTCTGCCTGCTTTGAAATTTCTGCCAGTTTTCTCTCTTCATCCAGTTTCTGGTTTTCTCTGAGAGTTCCGCTGAACATCTCTTCTTCATCTTTCGTAAACGCAGCCGTCCTGGGCTCATCTGTCACCGATTCCACATGAGAAACCACAGTAGTTTTACCAGTAGATTCTACTGGGCGATACGGTGTTGATGGTTCTTTAAGCACAGAAACTGGTGTTTCTTTCACCAGATTGCTTTCCATCGGTTTTGCGCTCTTTTGCGCTTCATACAATACCTCCCGGCGTTTCTGCTCAAAAGGTTCCGGAACCTGGACTGATTTTACAGTTTCCTGTTTATCTCTGCGTTCTGTGTTATCAGGGCCAGCTGAAACCTTTGGTATCATCTCCCGCCTTGTAAGCGCACCTCTGACAGCATCGTAAATGATATCATAAACTTCCTGTTCCCTGGCAAAACGCACTTCCCTTTTTGCAGGATGAACATTTACATCGAGATCATTTCCCTCCATTTCCATTCTGAGTGAAACAAATGGAAACTTGTGCTGCATCAGAAATCCTCTGTAAGCGTTTTCTATGGCTTTTGTGATAATATTATTTTTTACATAGCGGCCATTGATATAATAATTTTCAAAAGAACGGTTCCCTCTGGCAATTTCCGGCTTTCCAATAAAACCGACAATTTTCATAAACTGATTTTCAACAGAAACTTCCAGCAGAGCTTTTGCAATATCCCTTCCATAAACACTGTAAATCACATCTTTGACACTGTAATTTCCAGATGTATGAAGTCTCACCTGTTTGTTCTGTATATATTTAAATGAAATTTCAGGATGGGAAAGAGCAAGTTGTTCCATCATTGTATGAATATAATTTGCTTCTGTCATATCCGCCTTCAGAAATTTGCTTCTCGCAGGAGTATTGTAAAAAAGATTTCTTACCAGAAATGTCGTTCCATCCGGTGCGCCAAGTTCCTCAAGAGAATGCTCAACACCACCTTCTATAACATATCTGGAACCGCTGACCGCTGCAGGTGTTTTCGTGATCAGTTCCACCTGAGACACCGCCGCAATACTGGAAAGTGCCTCGCCACGGAACCCCAGTGAAGCAATATGCTCCAGATCTTCTACTTTTTCGATTTTACTTGTAGCATGTCTGAGGAACGCAAGCGGAATCTGATCAGCCTCCATTCCTGCTCCATTGTCGGTGATACGGATCAGTTTCTTTCCACCATCTGTTATTTCCACAGTAACCGCTGTAGCTCCTGCATCAATAGCGTTTTCCACCAGTTCTTTTACTACAGAAGAAGGGCGCTCTACCACTTCTCCTGCTGCGATCTTATCAATAGTATTCTGATCCAAAACTGCAATTTTTCTCAAAGCGACCTCCTAGTTTCTACCAGCGATTTTTGATTTTATTCTGCAGATTATATAAAATATTCATTGCCTCCATAGGTGTCAGATTTGTCATATCCAGATCACGTATTTCGTCAACAATATCGTTATCCTGTACAGTATCAAACAATGACATCTGTGCCATATCCACCTGGTCGTAAACAATCTTCTGCTTTTTCTTCGGTGCGGTAAGATCTTTTACCGCTGCCGTGATATCTGCGTCACTGAGCTCTTCCACCAGTTCTTTGGCTCTGTTAATAACAGAATCCGGCACTCCGGCAAGTTTCGCCACCTGGATACCATAACTCTTATCTGCACCGCCCTTTACGATCTTACGGAGAAAAACAATATCATCTCCCTTTTCTTTGACTGCTATACAATAATTATTCACGCCCGGAATCTTGCCTTCCAGTTCCGTCAGTTCATGATAATGTGTAGCAAAAAGAGTCTTGGCTCCACAGAGTTTCGTATTACTTATATGTTCTATCACTGCCCATGCAATGGCAAGTCCGTCAAAAGTACTGGTTCCTCTTCCTATCTCATCCAGAATCAGAAGACTCCTGGATGTTGCATTTCTGAGGATATTTGCCACTTCTGTCATCTCAACCATAAAGGTACTCTGTCCGCTGGCAAGGTCATCGGATGCTCCTACCCTTGTAAAGATACGGTCAACAACTCCTATATTCGCTTTTTCAGCAGGGACAAAACTTCCGATCTGTGCCATCAGAACGATGAGTGCCGTCTGACGCATGTAAGTGGATTTACCGGCCATATTTGGTCCCGTAATAATGGATACACGTTTTTTCTGGTTATCCAGATAAGTATCATTCGCTATGAACATATCATTTTCGATCATCTGCTCAACAACAGGATGACGGCCATTTTTGATATCCAGTACCCCGTTTTCATTTACTTTTGGTTTTACAAAATTGTTCCGCTCTGCAACAAGAGCCAGCGAAGCAAAAACATCCAGAGCCGCAACTGCCTTGGCTGTCTTCTGGATACGTACAACTTCCCTGCCCACTTTTTCTCTTACATCTGCAAAAAGTTCATATTCAAGAGCATAAAGCCGGTCTTCAGCTCCGAGGATCATATCTTCCAGATCCTTCAGTTCCTTCGTGATGTATCGTTCTGCATTTGTGAGTGTCTGTTTACGGACATAATCTTCAGGGACAAGATTTTTGAATGAATTAGTAACTTCCAGTGCATATCCGAACACACGGCTGTATTTAACCTTGAGAGTTTTGATTCCTGTACGTTCTTTTTCTCTCGCTTCCAGTTCTGTCAGCCACTTTTTACCATCGGTTCTGGATCTTCGGAATTTATCTACATCTTCATTATATCCTTCACGGATAATACCGCCGTCTTTCTGTGCAATAGGCGGTTCATCTACGATAGACTTTTTGATCAGTGCTGTAACATCTTCCAGCGGATCCATATCTTCATAAATCTGTTTCAGTACAGGCACCTGAAATTCTTTAAGCACCTGTCGGATATATGGAATCATTTCAAGCGAGGATGCAAAAGCAACCATGTCTCTTGGATTTGCCGACTGATAACTGATACGGCTGATCAGACGTTCCAGATCATAAACCGGATTCAGGTACTCTCGGATCTCATCTCTCAGCATCGGTTTCTGTGTAAGCTCTTCCACTGCATCAAGCCTCCGGTTGATTTCTTCTGCATCAATCAGTGGCTGTTCCACATAACTTCTCAGGGTTCTGGCTCCCATAGCTGTTCTTGTCTTGTCAAGGACCCAGAGAAGAGAACCCCTTTTTTGCTTTTCTCTCAGTGTTTCCACGAGTTCCAGGTTACGGCGGCTGGAGCTGTCGATAAGCATAAATTTCTCAGCCGTATACGGCCGTATGGTAGCCATATGAGACAATGCCGTCTTCTGGGTTTCTGTCAGATACTGAAACAGTGCACCTGCTGCAATCACACCACTGTCATAATCCTGAATTCCAAGACCTTCCAGTGTATTTACATGAAAATGTTCTTTCAGTGTCCTTTTGCAGAGAGTATCATCAAAATACCAGTTGTCAAGCGGAAAGATACAGATTTTGAGTCTTTCTTTCAGATCTTCTGTATCAACACCACTCATAAAAAAAGCGTCATTACAGATAATCTCTGCAGGTACAAATTTGTTAATCTCGTCCAGAAGTTTCTGTGGACGGTCAACTTCTGTAAGAAAACAGTCACCTGTAGTAATATCCGCAATGGCACACCCAAAATGATCTTCCATTGATACAATTGACATCAGATAATTGTTCTTGGATTCATCCAGTGACGTGGCATCCAGTGTTGTTCCCGGAGTGACCACACGTATCACTTCTCTTTTTACCAGTCCTTTTGCTTTCTTCGGGTCTTCCACCTGTTCGCAGATTGCAACCTTATGTCCATTTTCGATCAGTCTTTTTATGTATGTTTCTGCCGCATGAAAAGGGATGCCGCACATAGGCGCTCTTTCTTCCAGCCCACAGTCCTTGCCTGTCAGTGTAAGCTCAAGTTCTCTCGATACCAGCAACGCATCATCAAAGAACATTTCATAAAAATCTCCAAGTCTGTAAAACAGGATTGCATCTTTATATTCTTCTTTTGTTTTACAGTACTCTCTCATCATCGGTGATAATTTCCCTGTGCTAACTGGAAACCCTGTATTTACGCGGTTTGTAGATGCTTTATGTTC
>CAKRLX010000017.1 GCA_934359835.1 uncultured Blautia sp. | reverse complement strand
TTCGACTTGCATGTGTTAAGCACGCCGCCAGCGTTCATCCTGAGCCAGGATCAAACTCTCTGATAAAGTGTTTGATGTACTCAAGACAACCAACTAGCTTAGTTATCTCTCGTCATTACTGTTATAAAAAGTTCATTCTTATGAATGATGATTCATTAAAGAATTTTTCGAGAATCGTATGTGTTTCACTGTTCAGTTATCAATGTTCTTTGCTTACCGCTCTCTCAAGCAGCTCATCTATAATACCAAATCTTTTTCAACTTGTCAAGAACTTTTTTAAAAAGTTTTTGAAGTTTTTTGAATTGGCCTGTCGCCTCACCGAAGCGACTTTGCTATCTTATCACACTCATTTCTCTTTGTCAACAATTATTTTTTATTTTTTCAAAACTTTTCAAATTGTTGATGCAGAAGAAACAATTTCTTGCGACAGCTCAGTTAGAATAACACTTTCTAACCGGGCTGTCAACACTTTTTTCAATTTTTTTATTTTCTATTTTGAGGAGTACTTATTGTAATGCTCCAGCTGTTCTGATAAGTTTTTCCACTTTCCAGCGAAATCAGTCCAGGCTGTTTTTCAAGATCTTCCACAATTCCCTTTCTGGAAGGTAATGAGCTCCATGGTTCTACACATACATAATCCGGTGTTTTGAATGGCCTGTGCCATATACCCAGGTAATTCATTTTTGGAAATGTAAATGTTATTTCTTCAGCTCCACCTGCACAGTTTATTCTTACCTGCCGTGGCATCTCTTTAAGAATGATTGCATCATGATCAAAAAGATTATGGCAGAGATTCAGATAACGCCCTTCTTCCAATTCCAGAGATTTTTCACCTTCCATTACAAAGCAGTCCTCCGACATGTTAACTCTTTGAGGAATTACTTCGCCTCCAAAATCAATCCGGTAATCTTCAAACTTTCTGTTTTCTTCCAGCGGTACGATAAATCCAGGATGACCGCCAATTCCAAAATACATTGTCCTGGAATCTTTATTTTCTACCTGATATGTAATATCCAGAGTTGTCTCTTTTACTTTCCATGTGATCAGAAGCACAAATTCAAATGGATACTGTTTCAGTGTTTCCTCTGACGTCTCCAATTTCAATGTAAGACTATCTTCTGTTTTTTCCACAAATTCCATCTCAGAAGAGGGAAGGAATCCATGAATATCCATATGATATTTTTTTCCCTGAAACCAGTAACTTCCTTCTGTCATTCTGGCTATATATGGAAAGAGGTTTGGCGCTCTGTCTTCCCATATTTCAGGATCCCCCTGCCAGAGGTATTCCTTTCCGGCCACACTGCGCACAGATCGAAGTTCTCCTCCTTTGGAGGATATTTCTACTGATATTTCAGAATTTGAAATTATATAATTCATTCTTTATCCCCTGTTGCAGCATTCAAACAACTGCATTTTCTTTATACATTCTTTTCTGACACCATCAACTGTATGAGCAATTGTACGAATTCTTTCAAAATCGAGTTTTGGTGGAAGTTTGTATGCTCCATGAGCGTTTCCCACAGATATTGCCAGCGCATCTACTTTCGTTTTTTCTACATAATCCTTTGCAACTTCAGGATCTGTAAAGAAACTGGCAGGATCTGCTGCACCATCTGCTGTCTCAGGATTATTTCCCACATGTCCCAGTTCGCCCTCTATAGTTGCCCCATAGGAATGTGCAATCTCAGCCATTTCACGTACTTTTTCTACATTTACATCATACTCATCTGTGGAGCAGTCATACATAATAGAAGTAAAGCCCAGCTCCAGAGCTTTCAGGCATGCTTCTTTTGTAAGGCCATGATCCAGATGAATTACGATCGGCACGCTTGCTTTTTTTGCCATGGGAATCAGAAAATAAGAAAGTTCTTCCAGTGGTCCGCACGGAAACAGCACTTCTGCTGTTCCCATGATAACCGGTGATTTCGTTTCTTCTGCGGCCTCAATAATTCCCCTTGCCATTTCCAGATTTACAGCATTAAAAAGCCCAACTGCATATTTGTATTTCTTTGCAGGAAGTAAAACATCATTCATTGTGACAAGCACTTTCTTGTTCCTCCTGTAATTATCTGCTGTAATTATCTGCTATATTTTTTTCCTTCTTTTACTGCAACTGCAATGGAAAGATCCGGTACATAATACGGAATCAGAGTTGCCTGGATCGCATGATAAAGATCTGGTTTTCCCGGCCATACTGTTCCATTTGGTACATTATTCTGATCCATCTGATGGAACCAGGAACCTTTGTCATGATCAAGTACTTTGTCATCCAGATATTCCATAAAATCAGCATAATCATCAGCATATTTCTGGTTTCCGGTAAGATGATACAGTACTGCTGCTGTATTGATTCCTTCTGCAAGAACCCAGTGCATTCTGTCGTGGACAATTGGTTTTCCGTCCCAGCCTGTTGTATAAACAATTCCCGGTGCACCATCTGAATTCCAGCCATCTTCAACTGCTCTGTTGAAAAGATTTTCCGATGCTGTAATATATTTTGCCGCTTTTTCTTTATCATCTTTATATGTAGAAAGTGCCCACTGTGTGATCAGACGTGCCCATTCCAGTCCATGACCCGGAGTTGCTCCATATGGCTTAAACTGATCATCCGGATGCTCTTTATTGCATTCCATATCCGGTACCCATTCACTTGTATAGTGTTCCGGAATGCGCCATTCATTATTACCGGCCCAGCCAATTACACGGTCAATGATTCTTCCGCATCTTACACGATATTTTTCATCTTTGGTTACATCTGCTGCTGCAAGAAAAGCTTCTACCGTATGCATGTTCGCATTAAGTCCTCTATACGGATCCATGACTGTGAACTCTGTATTCCAGGTATCACAGGACATACCTGCTTCTTCATTCCAGAAATAACGATCATAAGTTTTCAGTGCATCCTGGAGCAGTTTTTCTCCATCCGGATGTCCTGCCAGAACTGCTCCTGTACCGGCCAAAATCACGAATGCATGTGCATAACAAAGTTTATTCTCTGCATATCCGCCATCTGGTGTAAGTGCTGAATACCATCCGCCGTTTTCTTTATCACGTGCAGCGCCCATGAGTCCGCCAACTGCTGCATTGATCAGTTCATCGCTGCCCTCATGTCCCAGATATTTTCCCAGCGTATATACATGCGTCATTCTGCTTGCAGCATAAGTTTCTCTGTTATACTCTTTCCATGGAGTTCCATCATCTCCAAGATAATAACAGGTGCCATCCGGTGCAGGAAACTGATGGCCAAAGTTCAGCAGATCCTCGCGGATTTCTTCCAGAAATTTTATATTTTCCTCTGTGTCAATCAGATATTTTTTATTCATGGTTTTCCCTCTTTTCTCTACATTTTTATTTTAGGCCATCCGGCTTTTATTCTTTTTTCCAGTTCTTCAAAACTTTTCAGTCCGCTTAATGCATCATAGGCAGCCACACAGGAAGCTCCTGTAGCCGCAGCCAGCTGAACACATTCTTTCAGACTGTAATCATTCAGTAATGCTGTCAGAAATGCTGCAATACTCGTATCACCGGCACCTGTTCCCGACCGGAATTTATCCGGATGATAACTTTCCTTAAAACCGTCCTGATTGCTCCACTCCCCAACATTCAGCTCGAGTTTATCACTGATCATGGCAATTTTTGTCTCATCAGCTGTGCAGTAATACATACCACGTACTCCACATTTGATTACCAGAATCTTTGCCCCCATATTCAGGCATGTATCTGCCAGTGGGCGCACATCTTTTTCTATATCCAGAATTTCTGTTATGTCTCTGCCCTTCGCTCTTGTTTTTCATTGTTCCAGCAATGGCTTATCAAGCATATAACACAATTCCTCTACACTTGGCATAAATACATCTATATACGGGCTTCTTCATTACTGACGGATATCCCAGATGAAACAGGGTAGTCTCTTTCAGGATATTTTCTTCTATATCTTCGCCGGAAAAAGTATCATTCACCCCGGGATGATGCAGAAAAATCCGATCTATTCCCGGTATTGCAAGGATAATCGAATGGGCAGTTGTCCCCCCTTCAACCGCTCTCATTGCATCGCCTGCACCATATTTAGCCATACCGGAGCGCACAATTTCTCCAAATACATCATCTCCGGTTCTGACGATCAGTGAAACATCTGCTCCCAGAATTTTCATAATATGACCGGCTGAAATGACTTTTTTCCCCATTCTTCTCTCCTTTTTCAGAAAAAAAGCCCCCGAAGAATATCGATTCTACTCAATAATCCCCGGAGGCAGTTCTTATTTATTCGCTACTGTTCACTCCGTTGAACAGCATATGCAATCTGTAAATACTTTTTATTCTTCTACATCATCTGCTTTAATAACAGAAACGCCTGTATCAGTCACTTCACCGCCAAGGTCTTCACCATTGATTGCCTTAACTGCTGCTTTAACGCCTTCAGCACCCATTACGTCCGGGTTCTGTGCCATTGTGCATACAAGATATCCGTCTTTTACAAGGTTCAGGATTGTATCAGATTTATCAAAACCAACGCCAAGAACGCTGTCACTTCCAGATGCTTTGATAGCATTACCTGTACCAACTGTACAACCTTCGTTTGTTCCGAAGATACCTACAACACCCTGTGTAATATAGTTTTCTGCGATGGACTGAGATTTAGCTGCATCACCTTCGCTGTACTGAGTTTCAAGAACTTCGAAATCTGTATCTTCGAATACGCCTCTGAATCCTGCTTCACGATCAAGTGTGGACTGAGATGCTGCGTTTGTATTGATGATACCGATAGAACCAGATGTTACGCCTTTGTCTTCCAGAGCTTTTTTCAGTTCTTCGCCTGCTTTTTCTCCACCTGCTTTGTTATCTGTAGAGAAAGTAGCTTCAGCATCAACGTTTGCAGGAGAGTCAACATAAACAATCTTGATTCCTGCAGCCTGTGCTTCTTTAAGTGATCCTGAAATAGCGTCCGGTCCGTTTGCAGCTACGATAATAGCCTGATATCCACCTGCGATGGCGTTGTTTACACATTCGATCTGCTGAGCATCATCTTTTGTATTAGGTGCCATGTAGTCAACAGTAACTTCTTCTTTTTCAGCTTCTTCCTGTGCACCTTCATTTAAGGTTACCCAGTGCTGGTCAATAGAGTCCATTGTGATCAAGGCGATTTTTTCACCTTTTGCGAATACTGTTGTTGCGCCTGCAAAGCAACCAACTGCCATAGCCATACTGCAAATTACCGCTAACACTTTTTTCTTCATTTTTAAATCCTCCTTTTTTTGCCATTATATAGTTTTTATATTACATATCGTACCCCTACGATGTAACATACGCTTTTAGTTCTTTTTACGTCCTCTTAATTCAGCAAGAAGAACTGCCCCAACAACGATTACACCGATTACGATTCGCTGCATACCAACCTGTGCTCCGATCATGTTCAGACCATTTTCAAGTGTCTGCCATAACCCTGCTCCTGCAAATGTTCCAAGAAGGATTCCTGCTCCGCCAAGAGGAGAAACACCACCGATAACACCAGCAGCAACACCATACATTTCGTACATATTTCCGGCTTCCATATTACCCATTCCAGCCTGTGCACAAAGAATCATTCCTACGATCCAGCAGCAGATAGCGCTGACTACATATACTTTGATAGTTGTTTTTACAACATCTACTCCAGAAAGTCTGGCTGCATCTACATTTGAACCAACTGCGTAAATATGTCTTCCTGTGAATGTCTTGGACATAATGAAGAAGAAAATCAGGAACACGATCAGTGCAATCCAGAATGTATTGTATACTCCAAATGTCTTGCCATAGTAAAAAATATTTGAAAATTTATCAGCTGCGTCCTTGCCAATCCCTGTTGCAAGTGCATCTGTATTTCTGTTTCCGTTTACCATGTAGGAAATACCACGGCCAACAAACATTGTTCCAAGTGTTGCAATGAATGGTGGAAGTTTGAACTTTCCAACCAGAACCCCACTGATCACTCCAAGTGCCAGGCAGCACACCAGAGCAATAAGACAGGCAAGCACAGGTGCCATTCCTTTTGTCATCAGTGTCGCAGAAATCATTGCACTTACTGCTACTACAGATCCAATAGAAAGGTCAACATTTCCAGTGATCATAACATAACTCTGTGCCACACCGACAAGCAGATATTTTGACATTGATCTGAGAAGATTGATAATATTCTGTCCGGAGAATACGGAAGGATTAATAATACCGAATACGATATAAATAATGATCAGTCCTACGAAAGCTGTAAGAGCAGCTCCCATTCCCCGAATGGATAAGAATTTTTTAAATGCTGTCTGTTCTTTTCTGTTCATTTTATTCCCCTTCACTGTCTGAAATATTTTTATTTTCAAAAGATGTTGCCATTTTGAGGATATCGTCCTGTGTGGCTTCTGCTGCAGTAAGCTCTCCGGTTATTCTGCCGTCACACATGACAATAATCCTGTCAGCCAGTCCCATAACCTCCGGCATTTCAGACGAAACAAACATTACTGCGATTCCCTGCTGTTTCAGCTGATTCATCAGGTTATAGATCTCAACCTTTGCACCAACATCAATCCCTCGGGTAGGTTCATCAAAAATAACAACTCTGGAATTTCTGGCGAGCCATTTACCAACTACAACCTTCTGCTGGTTTCCACCGGAAAGGTTGCCGGAATCGATCTCAACATTAGGTGTCTTGATCTGAAGATCTTTTACAATTTTCTCACAAAGTTCATCTTCTTTTGAAGAATTAACAATTCCATGTTTTCCGATCAGATCCAGGTTCGGAAGTGCCATATTCTCACGTATACTCAGTTTCGTGCAAAGCCCGTCTTTTTTTCTGTCCTCAGGTGCAAGTACAACACCGTTTCGGATAGCATCCAGGGGACCATTGATTTTTACTTCTTTACCGTCTACATAAATCTCTCCGCTGTCTTTCGGATCAACTCCGAAAATTGCTCTGGTCGTCTCAGTTCTTCCGGCTCCCATCAGTCCGGCAAAACCAACGATTTCTCCCTCATAAACGGAGAAGTTGATATCCCGCACCATTCTTCCTGCATTCAGGTTACGTACTTCAAATATCTTTTTGCCTTTCTCACACTGAACACGCGGGAATTTTTCCTTGATCTCACGACCAACCATATAAGAAATCATCTTGTCCATGGTGAGATCTTTGAAATCTCCTGACATGATGTACTGTCCGTCTCTCATGATCGTAACTCTGTCAACGATATGCTGGAATTCTTCCAGTCTGTGAGATATGTAAACAATACCATGCCCTTCTTTTTTCAGTTTGCGGATAATTCTGAACAACTCATCAATTTCTTTAGAAGTAAGTGCCGATGTAGGCTCGTCCATGATAAGGATCTTTGCATTGATCGAAAGCGCCTTGGCGATTTCTACCATCTGCTGTTTCGAAACCGGGAGATCTCCAACACTTTCCCATGGTTTGATATCGATTCCAAGTTCGTCCAGAATCTTCTGTGATTCCGCTTCCATTGTTTTGTTATCAATGCAGAATTTGCCTCTCAACTCACGTCCCAGATAAATATTTTCTGCAACTGAAAGATGTTTGCACATATTCAGTTCCTGATGGATGATCGCAACTCCAAGCTGCTGTGCCTTCTTAGGATTAAGGTCATCATATTCCTGCCCATTAATCTTAACCGTTCCGCTGTCCTTAGTGTAAACTCCACTGAGGATTTTCATTAATGTTGATTTACCGGCACCATTTTCACCAATCAGAGCCATTACTTCTCCAGAACGAAGTTCGAAATTTACATGATCAAGTGCCTTGACACCTGGAAAGTTCTTACAGATATCTGTCATTGATACGATAACTTCATTCATTGAATACCCTCCAACCTGCTCTTTTTAGTAAAATATTTTTATTAGTAAATTCAATTTACTAAATGATACCATAATTTGTTCAATTCGTCAACAGTCTATTATGTTCTATCAACTTTTTTGTTAATATTATACAATTCAATAAATAGAAATATGTCTATAATCCCGTTTTTATTTTCAGAACAAGGGCAGTTTTCCGCTGAATATATGATAAAGTACATTTGCAGCTGCCCCCAGAAGCTGAGAATCTTTTCCGAAATACGCTTTTCTTATAGGTACGCGGCCATAATTCTGTGTAAACTTTTCTTCATTTACCTTTTCTTCCAGAAGATAGACATATTTGTCATCCCAGTCCATGCATTCATTTCCCAGGATTACCAGCTGTGGGTGAAGGATATTAATACCACTGACAATTGCCACAGCAATATCATTTACCATTTCGCGTAATACTTTATCTACATCTCTGCGTTTTTTCATTTTGCAGAATTCCTGAAATGTGTGATTTTCCCCTGTAACTTTGCGAAGTTTTTCTTCCATTGCATCTACACATGCATATACTTCAAGGCAGCCTCTGTTTCCGCATGCACATCTTTTTCCGTTGCGGTCTATACTGATATGTCCAAGTTCTGAAGCCATACCCATTTTATTATGGAAAACTTTTCCATCACTGACAAACCCGGAGCCAATACCTTTCGTTATTCCCAGAAAAATAAAGTCCTGAACATTTTTGCCTGCTCCGAAAAGGACTTCCGCCTGTGCAGCGCTGTTCTGGTCATGATCTACCACAACAGGAAGTCCATAACGTTCTTCCAGAAACTGTGTAATATTTACGTTTTCGATTCCAAAGAAATGTGGAGGATTCAGAATAATTCCATTGTTGATGTCAACCGGGCCCATAACTGCAACGCCTATTCCCAGAACTTTTAAGTCTGTTTCTGCCAACAGCTGATCTATTACATGATAAGAATATTGCCTCACTTCTTCTTTCTTCAGAGTTTTAAACGGCATTACCTTGCGGTTAAGTATCTCAAGCCCCAGAGTGCACAAAACTGCCTCTATTTTGTCACGGGTGATATATAACCCAATCACTGTCGGAGCTTTTTCTGCAATGCGCAGCCGGATTGGATTTCGTCCGCTTCCTTCTGTGATTTTTTCTTCACATTGCTCTACAATACCATGTTCAATGTATTCCGAAACGATATTGGTGATAGTCATCTTTGTCAGCTTTGTAGTTGTTGCCAGTTCTATTCTGGATGTAGCTTCATTTGTGGCGATCAGCTGAAGGATCAAACCTCTGTTATACTGTTTTGATGTACTGAGATTTTTTCCTGTTCCCTTTTTCATACTCCTGCCTCCAGATCTTTTATAACTTTTCTAAAATAATCAGCCGTTTCCCGCCCTGTATATAATAGTCTGTCATCCATGCTGCTAAGGAAATCCCAGAATGCCATCAGAAGTTTCCTGTCATTTATAACCAGATATACATTTCTGCCTTTTATATTCCGAAACAGCAGATAACCTTCCTCTTTGTTTATACACAAATGAAGATTTGCCGTCAGGTGCTCCAGTGGCTGTTTCATAAAACGAAAATTTCCTTTTTCGCAAAGATGAACTGCTTCTTTTATGAGCTTTATTCTTTCTTCCGGTAAAAGCGGCCTGTATATTTCTGAAGGGATCTCCGGCATACGTCCATCTATCACAAACTGATCCAGAGCTTCCTTCGTGCAGTAAAAGAAATTAATTCCTTTTTCCACACGTTCACGTGCATTTTTTATAAAAGAGAAGGCCAGTGCCAGCATCTGCTCTCTGTCCGGCAGTTCCTTATACACAGCAGCCTCCATGATCTCCGGAGTAAGAAAGCTGAGAAGGCAGGGCTCCGGTTGAAGTGCATAACTGATTCTTCTTTCCCAGCCCATATTTCCCAGAACTGCCATCTGCTGCTGAACATTATCTATTACATGAAATTTCAGTTCTCCTCTGCTTCTGTAATTGTAATAACGTTCTCTGAAATATTCCAGAATTTCCGCTGACTGATAAACGATTCCTTTTCTGAAATCAGAAGTACATAACAGTGCATTCTCGGAGGTCAGAAGCAGGTTTGAAAAACCATCTATGCCTTTTCTGCAGTTTTGTAAATCTTCTTTGATAGAGTACAGATTATAATTCAGCCCATTTATATACAGCGGCAGAATATTTTTCAGATACGCAAGATTATAAAATTCCATGTCTTCTGATATGTCAGCCGGTGCATCCATGCAGGTCACATGTTCAATCTCAAGTTCATTGTTAATTTTTTTCAGACTCAGAAGCAGATCAAAAATAAATTCATAATCTGCCTGCATAACCATACATATCTTACTGTTCCTTCCATTTTTGGCTTCTTTCAGGCATATACGGTGAAGACACTGATTTACTTCCATCTGACTCCCCAGAGGAATACAGTTTTTTCCCCGCGTCTCATTTTTTTCCGGAAACAGCTCCATGATTCTTCCTTCTACTGTCGGTTTAAAGTTTTCCGGAAAATGTTGGATCAAATCCAGCACCTGTTTCCGCATAAAATAGCGTTCTCTGCCCACCACACTAATCTCATATGCTTCATAAAAATCTTTCTGTTCAAACGGTGTCAGTTTCATAAACAGTGACAATTTCTGTACCATATCCTCTTCTGGCAGATTTTCTTTTCCCTGAAGCAATCTGAAAAGTTTTTTTCTGTCAATTCCACAGTATCTGGCAAGTTCTGAAATCTGAACATCTTTTTCCTTTATAAATTCTTCCAGCATTATCGAAAATTCCGACATGTCTCTTTACCTTTCTGTTACTATATTTATAGTTTAAACGACATGTTATCAGAAATCAATAAATTATCTTAAAATTAATCTTTCATTACAAGCTCTTTTTTTACTTCATCAACTGTCGGAATCGACGGAGTTGCTCCCGGTCTTGACACAGCAATAGATGATGCTTTTGCAGCCATTCTCAAAGCATCTGATACACTTCTGCCTTCAATCATTGCAGCAATAAAATATCCGGTAAATGTATCACCTGCTGCTGTAGTATCAACTGCTTTAACTTTGAAAATATCCTGAAATATTTTTACTTTACCATCATAATAAAAAGCGCCATCACTTCCCAGTGTAAGCACAAAACGAGCATTTGGAAATTTCTCTGCCATGGCATTCAAAATCTGATCCTTATCTTTATATCCTGTAATCTGTTCCCCTTCAATCTCATTCAGCAGAAACAGGTATATTTTTCCAAGATCACAATTATCCAGCTTTTCATCAAAAGGCGATGGATTCAGAATTATCTTCATCTTTTTTTCGTATGCTTTATCAATAATATAATCAAGCATATTAATTTCATTCTGCAAAATCAGATAATCATCCTCTCCAAAATCTGCCAGCACTTCATCTACAAATTCCTTTGTCTGCATCTGGTTAGTTCCACCATATAAGATAATACAGTTCTGTGCATTTTTATCCACCTGAATCATGGTATGCCCGCCCTTTACAGGAAGCCTGCGGATATATTTTTTATTAACTCCGGCATCTTCACATGCTTCCAGCAAAATGTCTCCATCAATTCCAACGATACCTGCATGATAAACAGGAACCCCTGCTTTTGCCAGTGCAATAGACTGATTCAGACCTTTACCTCCACTGAACACCTCGAGCTTTGAAGAATGTTCTGTTTCTCCGCCAACTATAATATGATCTACTGTATATACATAATCCACATTCAAAGAACCATAATTTAACACTTTCATAATCTCAACCTCCATATTAAAAGTAAAAGAGCGGCTCAATCTGCTTTCACGATCAAGCCGCTCTTTCTATTTGTTATTATTTGGGAGCCTTCTGAAGTTTGCTGAACATATCTCCCAGAAGTGCATCACGATAAATAAAGCGAACAAGTCTCATTTCATGCCTGGTTTCATCCTGTTCCCATTTCAGATCCTGTGTCAGTCTCGGAGTTGGAACCAATGCAGACGGACACCAGTTTGGATTAACTACGTAACCTACGGTAGAAATATCCCAGATAATTCTTGAAGGTGAAAGCATGGAATCCGTTGTCGGCGCACCCTCATCTCCATAATCATCCAATCCGGCACAATATGTCTGATGGAAAAGATCCAGCCAGTTCTGTGCCATTTCCTGAGACATCTGGCTCGTAACTGTCTCGCATAAATAAGTTCCTACTTTGCTCTTTCCTTTGATATGGTATTCCAGTTCCGGACCAGTAACTGAAAGATAAGAAGCTACTGACATACACGGTACCAGAACCAGTGGAACTCCGCTATCCAGAATTACCTGCGAAGCCAGAACATCCTGGCCAAGATTAAATTCTATTGCATGCGGCCAATACAGCGGTTGTCCTGACAGCCAGACCACAACCATCTTCTTTATGATTTCAGGATCCATAAGAATTGCTGAGGCAACATTTGTAATCTCGCCAATAGCTATGACATAAAGTACATCCTCGCATTCATGAACTCTCTTTACCAGATCACGGGCTGCATCACTGTCAACAGGCTCATCTTTTACTGTCATATATCTTTCTGATCCGCGGAATACCCTGTCATTGAAATCTTCCCTTCCAAGAAGTTTCATAAGCTTAAGTATTTCCTGATAGCTCAGTTCAAGACCTTCCTGAAGATCTCCTGTCATCGGAATTGCAACTCCATCCGTCTGCATCAGGCGTGCAAAAAAGTCAGATGAGAACGGTGCTGCATAAACAGCTTCCATTTCTATTTTTTCCGGTGAAAGCATTGCGTATGAGATTGCGAACTGATCATCCACCTCATTATAAGTATCTGAATCAATTACTGCATGAATTTTTTTTCGTGGAGGTTCCAATCTCTGCCTGCGTTCCTCTGCTGTTAAAACTGGATATTTCATTTTCTGACTCCTTTCCAAACAGTTATGATGCACTCAGTGCTTTCTGTCTGACTTTTCTTTTTTCTCTGATTTCTTCTATTCTTCCTGCATTTTCAAACAGGATCATTACTATCAGGAGGAACAATCCAAGTACTACATTCTGGAATGTGTCCGGAAGTCCTACTGCGATCAGGCCAATAAAAATAATGTTTAAAGTAAACTGAGCAATAAATATTCCAATTGTCAGATTACAGATTCTCTGTAATACCAGTGCCAGCAGAATACTGATCAATGGTTTAAACATAATTGTTACACTGCCAAGACTTGTCTGCGCCCCAACTGAACCAGACTGACTAAGGGTAAGAATTGCTGCGATTCCGATAAATACACTTCCGTATACAATTGACTTGCATTTAACCAGATCTGTTTTGATACCAGAATTTTTCGCTACAACTTCGTTACTTCCAACTGCCCGCATATGAAAGCTGAACACAGTACGGTTAAAGATAAAGTAAAACAGAGCTGCTGACAAAACAAAGACAATAACTATGTTCGGTGAAGACCCAAAAAACGCATACTTATTATCAATCTGCACAAATCCGTAGTGTCCTGCAAGTTTTGAACCAATGATCTCAAACACCATCGTCAGTCCCATTGTCAGAACAAGTGACGGAATCTTTAACCACCAGTTAAGAACACCTGTAATAATGCCTACTACAATTGCACTCAGGACTGCTCCCAGGATCATTCCTGCCAGACCATACTGTGCAGCAAGAAGACCTCCAACCACACCGCTGATAACCAGCCTCGAACCAATTGTAAAATCAAATATTCCACAGATATTTCCATATGCAATAGCATAAGCGGTAATAGTAGGTATAATTGTCTGAAGAAAAATCGTGTAAATACAATTCCAGTTACTGAACCTTTCAAAGCAAATAACCAAGAAGATCAGATAAACGATTACAGGCAGCATGATTACTTTCAGTGTATTTATCAAAAATCGTTTCATATTGGTTTCATCTCCTTATTTTGCAGTTATATCTGCAACTGCTTATTTGCTGTGACGCTCAACAACATCAGCAATTGAGAATGTAGAGATAAGATCATTCATATAATCCATATCAATATCAGGATTGTAGAATTTGATCATTTTATCTTTGATTTCATCAGCTGTGTAAACGGCATCATCACCAAGGAAGTATTCATTGAACTGATCGGCCTCTTCTGCTGTTGTAAGTTCAAGATATGGTGTGATAATGTTGGTAGGTCCGTCTTCAACGATAGGGGTACCGATTACTTTGTTTACAAGAATAACTGCTGATACAAGCGGGTCGATCTGCTGCTGTCCACCGTAAGATACGTTGAATGTTCCCTCTTTCAGATAATCACCAAGTGTTGTTTCAAAATCAATTCTGCCGACTTTGATATCACCTGCTTTGTCATGATCTGCAAGTGCTTTTTCAATTGTCGGAATTGCACCACCACAATATGTTCCAAGTACAAGAATACCATTCATTTCCGGATATGCTGCGATATAACTTTCAATAGTTTTCGTCATATCTGTTGTTACAGTAATATCATAAGTTGTATTTAAAATATTAACTCCTGCTTCTTCTGCACCTTCAGCAGCACCTTTGTCGCGGAGATCTGAGGAAGTATCACCTTTTGCAATATTGATGACACCTAAATCTGTAACGCCCATATCTGCCATTGATTTTACAATATTGGAAGAACAGGTTTCATCATCTTCATTGCAGCCACCGGCATACCATTCTGAGTCATACATTGCCTCACGGATATCATCATCACTGATCGTACGGAACATTGTTCCCCAGTAAACACCTGCATCTGCACACATTGCATCAACTGCCGGAAGCATGGAATCGGAAGCCGGCATAAACAGGATACCATCAACATCACGACTGATAAGTTCGCTGATGTTATCGATCAGTCCGTCTGCTGAGTTGTCAGTTACTACATTTACCAGTTCACCACCGGCAGATTCTACAGCAGCTTTTACGTTGTTGTAAATAGAGATCCATGTCGGGTCTGTATTTGCGGTATCCCACGGAAATCCAATTTTGAACGGTTCCGGATCTGAATTATCAGCATATACACTGACCCCTGAGAACATTGTTGCAGACAGCGCTACTGTCATCCCGATTGCTACAAGTCTTCTTAATTTCATATTTCTTTCCTCCTTAAAATTATATAGTTTCTTTTTGTGAGCATTTCTGCTCATAATTACATGTTAATAAATCCAGAATTTATTTAATTACAGCTGCGCTTCTGCGGTCAAAGGAGATTGCCACTACTATAATAAGAATAATTCCCTGAACAACCTGCTGCGTCAGACCATCAATTCCAACAAGTGACATTCCGCTCTTTAATAATGCCATTGCCACACTTCCGATAATTGCTGCACGGAACTTGACATTCCAGCCACCGGAAAGAGGCATTCCGCCAAACAGAACTGCAAGAAGAACATCAAACTCAAATGCATTTCCTGTTTTTGAAGAAGCTGTACAGGCTCTTACAAGAGTGAAAAATCCAATCAGGCCACATATAAGACCTACTAACATAAACGATATCATCCTTGTTCTTTCAACATTCACACCGGACTGTCTTGCCGCTTCTCTGGAAGCTCCAACAGCACGACAGTTTTTTCCGAATGCGCATTTCTGAAAAAGCACTCCTGAAATTATCAGAACAATTACCATTGTAAGAATTTTTACCCAGTCTTCATCAAACACTCGCATTGAAATCGGAATTCCTACTGAACCATTCAGATAATACGTTGTCAGTCCACGGAAAATAAATGAAACTGCCAGTGTTCCAATAAAAGATTCAACCCTCAGATAAGCCGTTGCAAATCCACTTATGAAACCAATTCCAAGTCCTGTGATCAATGCAACAGGCAGGATCAGTACCGGACTGATCGTTGCTGAAAAAGCCCCCATTGCCGAAGAGAAACCTACAATAGCCCCAACTGAAAGATCCAGTTCGCCAAGAGCCATAACAAATGTATACATCATGGAACATAATGCAATGCTGAAGAAATTGTTAAAAATGTTCATCAGATTTCGCTGTCCCAGAAGTTTTCCACCTGTCAGTATCTCAAATAATACAAGAACAAGTACCAAACCAAGAAATGCAAAATTATTTATCAGCAGTTCTTTTATATTTTTCTTTGGAGTCTCTGATACTTTGCTGTTTTCCATCCTGCTCACCCCTTAAATCATTTTCTGTATCAGCTTCGCTTCAGTCAGACCATCGCTTCGATGAAATTCTCCTGAAACGGCTCCGTCTTTAAGAAGAATAATTCTGTCAGACATTCCGATCAGTTCCTGCAGTTCCTCTGAAATCAACAGAATAGATTTTCCTTCTTCTTTCATCTGCATGATCAGCTGATAAATTGCAGCTTTCGTACCAACATCAATTCCTCTGGTAGGACAGTCAAGAATCATAATGTCTGAACCTTTTCCCAGCCATTTTGCCAGTACAACTTTCTGCTTGTTTCCACCACTCAGCGTATTACAGAAAACTTTGATGGAATCTGCTTTTACCTCCATCCTCTTTGACCATTTTTCCGCCAGCTGTTTCTGCTTCTTATCTGATATTGGACCAACCGGTGTAATGTCTTTCAGAGATGGAAGGCAGATATTATCTGCTATACTGCTGATCAACATCAACGATTCCTGATCTCTGTTCTTTGAAACATAGCCAATTCCATGTTTTACTGCCCAGGAGGCATTTTTTACGCGGTCTTTATGATTTTTCAGTACCACACCTGCTTCAGGCTTCAGAAGCCCAAACAGTGCTTTTCCTACATCATGCATACCACAGTCACTCAGGCCGCCAACTCCAAGGATTTCACCTTTATGCAGCTGAATCGTAAGATTTTCCAGGGAACCTGCTGTAACATTCCGGCTCTCAAGAACAACCTCATCACTGACCGGCACACCTTCATCTTCTCTGTAATAATGGCCCGAGAGTTCACGGCCAATCAGAAGCTGTCTGATTTTGTCCGCATCAAATTCTTCTTTCTGAAGATTTGCCACAAACAATCCGTCACGCAATACAGTCAGTGAATCACATTTATCCATAATCTCATCAATATCATGAGAAATAAACAGGATTGCCTTTCCCTCATCTCTTTTTTCTTTCATCAGCTTATACAAAAGCTCACGTCCTGAAACAGATAATGCTGTAGTTGTTTCATCAATGATCCAGATTTTCGGAGAAGTATACAACGCTCTCGCCAGCTCAACCAGTTTACGGTCTTCAAATGACAGCTGGTCTATCATCTCATCTGGTTTTATATTGTCTACATAGATACTCTGAAGTGCCCTGGCAGCTTCCTTATTCATCTCCTTAACATTCAGTACTCCGCCTTTTGCAAATTTATTTTCTTTACCAAAAAAGATATTTGCTGCGACAGAAATCTTTGAAATTGTTCCCTGTTCCTGAACTACCATGCTGACTCCATGGTTCACCGCATCTACTGTTCCCCCTGGTTCATATGGTTTTCCGTCCAGATACATTGTTCCACTGTCATATTTCTGCATTCCGGCTACAATTGATGAAAAAGTTGATTTTCCTGATCCGTTTTCTCCAACCAGACCTCTTATTTCTCCGGCTTTTATGGAAATATCAAACTCTTTCAGCGCATGTACTGTTCCAAATGATTTGCTTATTTTTTCTGCCCGGAACAAATATTTTTCCTGCTCAGCCATTCTTTCACCCCGCACATCTTTGCATTTCTTTGTGTTCCCTTAATTTCTGGATTTATTATAGGCCGGTTCTTTTGTGCAATAAAGATGATTTTTTTCATATTTTGTTAGATTTTCCGTCCTTTTTTATATTTTTATATTATTTTTTTCAACAGCATTATGTTATTACACAAAAAAATACTGTTGCACATGCGTAAATCCGTCATGTCCAACAGCATTCACTTAGTTTTCTCCAAATTCTATTGATATCTTTGTACCTTTACCCATCTCACTTTCAATCTGCATACAGTCCGTATTTCCATAAAGATAATAAAGTCGTCCACGGATATTTGACAGTCCGATTTTCTTCCCCCTGTCCTCAGGGTTAAATCTCATACTCCTGACCTCAGCCAGTTTCTCTGTTTCCATTCCGCCTCCATCATCTTCTACAGACAAAACAAGATTGTCTTTTTCATTTTTATATACACTGATTATAATTTTTCCACAGAATTCTCCACTTTCCTCATCGATCAGGCCATGAAACAGAGAATTTTCAACTAATGGCTGAATCATGTTTTTAGGAATCTGCTCCTCCATAAATTCTGAAGGAATTTTCCATTCCACATCAAGATTCCCATCATACATAAATTTTTCTATTACGATATACTGGTTTACGATTCTCATTTCATTTGCTACAGTGTCTGTAATCTGTATATCATTCACCCTGAGTCTGTCCTTCAGGATCGCTATAAGTGCTGAATTGACTGTAACAATGTCTTCGCATCTTTTCTTTCTGGCAAGATAATTGATGCTGTTAATTGTATTATATATAAAATGTGGGTCAATCTGACTGACCAGCAGGCTGAAACGGATCTGCTGTTCCTTTGCCTCTTTCTCTCCGATCACCTCTATACTGTGTTTCAGATCATCAATCATTTTGTTAAAAGAAGATTCGAGCAGTCCAATCTCATCCTGTCTGTCAGACACTACTTTGCAGTCCAGATTTCCCCTTGCGGCCATAAGCATACGCTGTGACAGGATCATAACCGGATTTATCAGGGTATTGACATTTTTGTAATTCATAAACAGAACAAGCACAAGGAATAGCATCAAATTGAGGAACAGTCCTCCAATATATGGAAAAATTGCCATCCATATAGTCTCTTTTTTAATGACTGACGCAATCTCATAACCACAGGTAGCTGATTTGTCATGAAATATAATATCTCCTGTCATTTCATTTCTTTTTTCTTTATCAATTTCTACTGTCAGATTTTTGATATCTGCAATATTATCATCAGACCCATACTCATAGAAAATTTTCCCTTTGCTGTCCTTCAGAAACCAGGCATCCAGACTACTTCCGGCAAGTCCCCTCATGTCTTTCAGTGTGTTATTCAGATTTACAAACATAACAATACTGCACCATTGATTATTCAGATAATAATTTCTGGCATATGCAACTGTAAAATAAGACTTTGAACCTATTTTTGTCTGATAAACGGAAGAATAAGAACGGCTGAATCCAGTCTCTGTCATCTTCTGAAACTCATCTGATTCTATTATCTCGTAATCTTCTGCCCCAATATTAGTCATAGAATCAATTGTTGGCGCATTCTGACCGGCAATTGCAATTCCTCTGATCATTCCCATATAACTTGTAAGGTTATTAAGTCTTACAGACGCACCGGTGCTGTTTTTTGCATCCGGGTTTTTTAAATAATTTTGAATGTCATTATTCTGTTCTACTGTAGCAGCGACATTTTCCATATAATTTTCAACCAGCGACAGCGTATTTTCCATATGCTGTAACAGGGAAGCCGTTGTATTCTCAGAAATTTTCACTTCACGCTCTTTAAATGTAGGATAAAAAAAGCCAAATGAAATCCCTGTTGCCACAATAAAAGCGACAAGCCCTCCTGTAAGGATACTGACCATCAGACGTTTCCTGAAAGATGTTTTATATTTAGTTTTCGTTTTTTCTTCCTCCCTGTCTGGAATACTCTGTCGGAAACATTCCTGTTTTCTTATAAAAAGCCTGGCTGAAGTACTGGCTCGAATTATAACCTACTGCTGAACAGATTTCATATATTTTAAATTTTCCCTCGTCCATCATTTTTTTTGCAGCATCTATCCTTACATCCGTAAGGTAACTTTTCAGGGTTACTCCTGTTTCTTTTTTGAATTCACTACTCAGATATCCCGGACTCAGATGTACATATGCCGCTACATCATTAAGCGAGAGATCCGGATTCCTGAAAGAGCGGTAAATATACTCCTCTGCATCAGCTACTATTCTGGAATAACCTTTGACTTCCCGTGAGATATATTCATGATAAACTTCCATCTGTTCCTGCAGCCACAAAGTAATCTTTTCTGCATCAAGCCAGTTTTTCCAACATGAAGCAATCTGCGGAAACTCCTTTTCTTTTCCATTGTGAACTTTTTGATAAGCATGTTTTAAAGCCATATATCCGGATTGTGCTGCACTTATAAACTGCTCAGCCCCATCATTTCCGGCTATATCAAGAACTTCTTTCAGCTTCCTGGTTCTTGTCTGAGAATCTGTTTCTTTCAGCACTTCTTCCATGGAAATCCCGTTTCTCGTACTGGCTGCATTTCTTTCTTTTTCCAGTTCCTGTACCTGAGAGCAGTCAAGTATGTGTATTTTTCCTGTTCCTTCCAGATATTTCTTCAGGAAAATCCTTTTATTTTCATCATAGAATCTTTTGAACTCATAAAGGCTGATTTTTCCCCTGACAATATAAAGTGTGAATCCGAATCCGGTTCTTTTCTGTAACCTGCTCTGAAATTCATGTGCTGTTTTCAGCAGTTTATTTTCTCTGTCCGAATAATTCTTCTCATCAGGATTCAATGCAATTACCATTTTTCGTCCTGGAATTGCGGTTATGACTTCCAGTTCCCAGCCGTCCGCCTTTTCATCTGTCAGTATTTCAACAAACTTTGATCGGTGAATAATAATTTCTTCAGGTATATTTTCTCCACTTAAACTTACAGGAAGATCCTGCTCTGCCATAATAATATATTCCGGCCTGTTAAGAATTTCTTCAATATCAGTATTCTCAGTCATTTCCTCTGACAGGAAAAACTGTTCCAGCATTCTGTCGGTTATATAGCGTTCTCTTCTTCCTGCTTTTATAATGTTGTTTTTTAACCGAAGCAGAAGATCTGAAAGTGAATTTGCAGTTATTTCACTTTTTATTATATATTCAGTGATTCCAAGGCTTATCGCCGCTTTTGCATAACTGAAATCCTCATATGCAGTCAGAAGAATTATACTTACTTTTTCATCTGTCTTACGTATTTCAGATATCATTTCAATACCATCCATAAATGGCATTCGTATATCTGTAAAAATCACCTGTGGATGAAGTTCCCTGTATTTTCTGAGCGCCTGCTTTCCGTTAAAAGCTGTTGCAATTATCTGATATCCGGCTGCTTCCCAGTCAATCATAGTACTTATGTCTTCCAGTATCATTTTTTCATCGTCTACAATCATTACCGATATCAATTCTGACATATTCTTCCCCCAATGTCCCAAATATACGTTTATATTAGTTATTTCTACTTTCTTTGTCAATAAACCATAAATAAAATTCATGTTCTCCATAAAAGTATGTGAAAAAATAACACGAATCGGAATTCCATTTTGTGGAAAAGTCATGAAAAGTCTGTCCACAAATACTGCCACATATTGTTGCCAGACAAACTGCTCTGTATAATCAGAACATAGTATCGGCGTGTAAAAAATGAAAAAGAAAAAGAAGCAAAAATCCCATTCAGATATTATCGTGAGGTAATCTGAATGGGATTTTTTGTTAAATCATTCTTTCAATGAATCAATCAGCTGACGAATAAATGCGACTGCATCTTTAGGTGTGTAAAAAGAAGAATCTTCCATGTTTTCCAGATAATCCTGAAATGTATTGATAAAACTGTACTCATTAACTGTAAGAACGACACTCTGACCATTGTTACAACGAAAGATCATGGTTCCTGTATTCCCGCAGATACACAGATGCAGATTTCGCGGAAGCGAATTTAATGGTTTCTGAAGGATGCGATAAGTACCATTTTCACAGCAGTTAAGTATTCCCTCAAGTATTACAATACGCTCGCTTTTTGTCAGCGGCCGGTAAAAAACATCAGGGATTTCTTCAGTACGGCCAGTTTTTGCAAACTGCATCAATCCCCCGGCAGTAAAATATATGGAAAACTGATGCGAAGACAGTTTATTCATGTTTTTCCTGAAAGCCTGTTCTGCCTCCGAAAGAATCAGCGCGGCCTCCGGAATCTCCCTGTTAAAAATATCCTGCAGAATCTGGCTGGAAAGAAATGGCGTAATGCACGCCTCCGGCTGGATCCCAATAAGTGATGAAGTCTCAAATTCAGAATAAAACATGCTTTGGAATACTTCAATATAATTTTCAGGTGTAAAAACTGTCGTTCTGAAAAGAGGCTGACACTGATTCTGATAATTGTAAAACATCTGCCATAACATATCCAGAATCTCCGGACTGTTATACAGAAGCCCTGACTGATAATCAGCTGTGCAGGTAATTGCAGCTTCAGAAGTCAGTATCATGCATGGAAAAAGATTAAAATTATGATAGTGCGAATGAATTTTATCATAAAAATACCATGTATTATAATTTAGTCCTGCAAAATACAGTGGAAATATCGTATGCAGATATTTCAAATTGACAAGTTCATGCTCTTTTGTAAATTCATCTTTGTTTGTCAGACACAGAATGTGATCTATCTGAAGATGATCAGATGCAGGAAGTGCAGCCAGAAGTTTAAAAAGGAAATCATAGTTTGATTGCAAAAACAATGCTATCTTTCCTGATTCAGAACCACATTCTTTCAAAAGCATCTGGTGGAGCTGATAATTAATGTGCTGCTGAGACGAAAGAACTGTACAGCCGGAGTCCTGACTGACCGACTGTTCATAAAGCGTAAAAAACTGAAGGTCAGCATCACCGACTGGCTGACTTGGAAAATGTGTAATAAAATTCTCAACACTTTTTCTCTTATAATATAAAGAGGCACCTGTCCTTGAAATATTCCAGGCTTCCTCCAGGTGCTGAAATTCCACAGGTGTGAGATGCATGAAATGAGCCATTTTTTCCAGGATTTCTCTGGACGGCGGATTACGTTTTCCATTCATAAACTTATACATGGTAGAACGATCCAGCTCACAATATCTGGCAAGTGATAAAACTTTTATTTGTTTTTGGGTTATAAAGTTACTGAGAATGTCAGAAAATGCAGACATAATATGTATAAAGCCTCCTATGTTTCGCTGCCATAAGAATACCATGTTAATGACAACTAATTCAACAGAAAAGTATCAATTTCCACAATAACTTCAACCAATTTTTAATAATAAATTCTGCCTTGACTTTCCTTTTTTTCTGTGATAACATAATTCACGCAATTTTGAATATGGTCTAATTGGAAACGCACATTCTCCCCGAATGATTAACGAACAACACATGCTCTTTAACTTATCATTATCAGAGGAGGATTTTTTATGCCCAAAAACAAATTTCAGGAAATAATTTTCACTATTATCATGGTATTTTTTATGGTCTATGCAATGATCTGCTATAATATTGCTCTCAATACAGGAGCATTGACCAATGACGTATTTCTTGCCGCTTTCCATGAACTGGTAATCATGGGACCAATTGCTTTTGTTCTTGATTTCTTTATCGTTTCCAAGCTTGCTTTTGCCTGTGCTGCACGTATGGTAGATCTGAGAAACAGCCACCCGTTCAGTAAAATTCTGGCTATCTCCGTTGCCTCCGTTGCATTTATGTGCCCACTTATGAGTCTGGCTGCAACTATTCTCTTTAAAAATGCCGGAAATCAGTTCATAGCTGTATGGCTTCAGACAACTGCATTCAATTTCCCAGTGGCATGTTTCTGGCAGCTGATTTATGCAGGACCGATCGTGCGCTTTATTTTCAGACATATTTTCAGAGAAAATAAATCTGTTTCTGACGCAGTAACCGAATAAATTCCACCATTACCGGTAAATACTATCAGAGTATTACGTAAAAAATGGGAGATATGACTTCATGTAAAATCATATCTCCCATTTTATTATTCACTTTTTGCAACACTCAAAGCAGATATACCGGAAGTTCATCTTTAATCTGGACTGTTCCGTTTGAAGTTTCTTCAACTTTCTTTGCAGGTGCTTTTCTGGTTGTTTTTGGTTTTGCTGCTGTCGCTTTTTTAGCTGTTGTCTTTGCAGCTGTTTTAGCTGTTGATTTTGCTCTTGTTGTTTTTTTAGCCGGTGACTTTTTCGCCGGAGCTTCCTTCTTTTCTGCTGCCGGTTCAACCGTTACTTCCGGAACTTTCACTTCTGCTGCTGTTTCCGGTTTTGCTTCTGCAGCATTTGCTGCTCTTTTGAGACTTTCTTTACCTACTGACACGTTTCATTACCTCCTCTGCCAATTCTGTATATTCTTTTGCGCTTCTGCTGGATTTCTTGTATTCCACAACCGGTGCACTGTTGTCCTGCGCCCATTCCACAGAACTGTCCACACGGATCACAGAATCGAATACACTGATTCCCTCCAGCTCATGCAGTGTTTCCATTGTCTGTTTAAAATAATTCTTACGGGTGTCAACTTTCGTTACCACGATTCCGGCAACAGACAGATCCGGTGAGATCTGTTTTACCTCATTAAGAAAATCAAACATATTTGCAAGGCCAAACATTCCCCACGGACTTGCCTCAACAGGAATGATCACTTTGTCTGAAGCACATAGAATATTCATAACCCAGCCTCCAAGTGTCGGCGGTGCATCAATAAGAATATAATCATAAACTTCGGAGTCTTTGATATTCTGCAGACATCTGCGAAGGATAAATTCTCTCTGCCATTTGGTAAAAAGCTCATATTCTATTGAACTCATTAATGTTGAAGAAGGAATCAGATCCAGATTTTCATATGGTGTATGTACAATATAGTCCGTCAGATCCTCCTGCTTACCAATCGCACGATACAGGTTTTTTTCTCCTGCTGCCTGCGCCAGCACCCAGTCTTCCGGGAAGAAAGAAAGTGAAAGGTTCAGCTGCATGTCACCGTCTATAAGAAGAACCTTTTTGCCGGCTCTCGCCATGGCTGCTCCCAGGTTGGAACAGGTGGTGGATTTGCCGCTTCCGCCTTTGTTATTGGTAAAGCACATGGTGATTGTTTTTCCCATGGGAATACCTCCCTTATTGTTTGCTTTCGATGTGTTTTATTATACGATTTTTTTCGACATAATTCAACTGCCCTGACCAAAATCAGCCAGGGCAGTTAATGAATTTTTTATTCAGTTTTCGTAGTTAAAAGTTTCTGTTATTTTTTTACTGTTACAGTGACAGTTACTTTCTTTGATCCGGATTTGATCGTAATCTTTGCTTTTCCGGCTTTTTTGGCAACCAGTTTACCTGTTTTGGATACTGTAACTACTTTCTTGTTTGATGAAGAATAAGTTACTTTCTGAAGTGACGTAAGCGGTGTTACTGTAGTCTTCAGCTGGAAACTCTTCTTACGTTTCAGGGTAATTTTCTTCTTGTTTACGGAAATCTTTTTGGTCTTGACAGCTCCCTTTTGAACTTTGATCTTCGCCTTAAGGGTCTTACCACTTGCAAGTTTCACGATCAGGTTTGTGTTACCTTTTTTCTTTGCTTTGATCTTTCCTTTTGCATTTACTGTGGCGATCTTCGGGTTGGAAGTACTGTAGGATTTTACATAATCTCCTGCAGCCAGTCCTCTTGCCTTCACAACAGTTGTAGACTGTTTTACTTTCAGCGGAATGGAAGACATGTTCAGACTTCCTGTCGGATCAGCTTTGTCTATATATGTGCTGTCCTTGGAACCACAGATCCTGCAGGTTCTTGTCATGATACCACGTTCAAAAACAGTTGATGCTTTTGTCAGCTTCCAGCCTCCGTATACATGCTCATGGTTAAATCCACCGTTATTGTTTCCATTATTTCCATTATTATTTCCGTTGTTGCCATTGTTGTTGCCATTATTGTTGCCATCATCGTCGCCATTGTCCGGTGCGTAGATATCAAAATCTCTTTCTTCAGTACCGGTATATAATCCGATACCTGTAAAGATTGCCGTTGCGGTTCCGATGTTTCTGTTATTTTCAAAACGGACTTCATACTCTACACCTTCATGGAGCATTGCCGTATGCCGCGCATTATAAACATCAATAGATGGAATTACTTCTTCTCCGCCTTTATACTCTGCATCCCATACCAGAATCGTGCAGTCTGACAGATTCAGTCTTTCAGCCGGTTTCATTGATACCAGACCGTTATCTTCTGCATAATTCTTTGCAGTTTCTGACTCGCCCCTCACAACAAATGAAGAGTTTGCTTCCGGAGTTCTGTCGCTGTCATAACCGTAATAGAATCCCAGCGCTTTCTTTCCTATGGAAGTGACACTGTCCGGAATCAGGCAGCTTGTCAGGTTTCTGCATCCGATAAATGCATAATCCCCTATTGTCTCAAGCGTATCCGGAAGAGAAACATCATTCAAATAAGGATATTCTTCAAAGGTATATGCTCCAAGTCCGGTAATTCCCTCTTTGATAATAACCTTTTCAACCCTGTAAGGATACACTGTTCCATACCATGGTCTGGTGCTGTCATCTTTCGTGTAATCCGGAAGCTTACCTGTACCGGAAATTGTAAGAGTATCGTCTTCAAATTTCCAGGTAAACTCATCATTGTCTCCGAATGTACCAGTCAGTGCCTCAAGTGCCTTAAATGTGATATAGTTTTTCCTTGCATAGCTCTCGGCTTCACTTCCATAATATCCGTAAATCGTATCGCAGGTCTCGAAGTTGTAATTACCAATGTCAGTAACACTCTTCGCAATTTCAGCTTCCTTCAGTTTTTTATAATCATCGCTGAACGCCCAATATCCGACATTTGTAACGCCTTCTTCGATCACAACTTTCACAATGTCATTTCTTAAGACGTACCATGGATAATCATCTGCGCCCCATTCATCGTACATGCTTCCTTCACCGGAAAGTCTCAGAAGCCCATCTTTATAATGCCATGAAACATAGCCGAACGTTCCGTGGTAACCTGAGTCTCCGGTTCCAAGAGATTTAAATTTCAGTCCTTCTTTCTTTGCCCAGAATTCTGCCTGGGTGTTCGTATAACCGGAAACAACAAGATCTGATGAGCAGCTGCAGTCGATTTCTTCCACACATTCCGGAATCGTTACCGATTTCAGCCCATATAAATTGCAGGTTAGTTTTTTTACAGGCCAGCCCACAATCTCTTCAGGAATCGTAAGGTCTTCTCTCTTTGTATCAAGAATGCTTATCTCACCGGTAGCGGGCATAAACCTGTATTCCACATCTCCTAAAACATACCATACATTTTCGTCCGCTTCCGTAAATTTACAGGTATATTTTTCACTCTGTGTTTCGTCACCGTTACCATTGCTGACTGTCAGCTGTACATAATACAACAGATTGGTATCCTGCGCAGTGAATGTACCTTCCCAGTTGCCTTCTTCTTTTTCCGTCATATTGAAGGCATAATTTGCTCTGTCAGTCCATATTTTTGCGCTTACAACGTATTTCTCATCTGTATCTGTCGGAACTGTTGCCTTAACTGTAAAGCTGTCCCCTGTCACAGTATACGGCGGTACAGAAATTTCTTTAAACTTCGGTGCATCTCCTACTGTAAATGTATAATCCACACTGTCCGTTGTTTTTCCTTTTCCGTCCACTGCGGTAAAGCTTACCGTATGCTCACCTTCGCCGAGTGCAGAATCCATTTTGTAAGAAAATTCACCAGTGGCTTTTTTATAATATTTTGTAAATTTATCTGCTGATACAAGTTCTTTTCCGTCAAGACTCATAATCACAGAAGAAACACCGCTGGCATCCATGATGTTTGCTGTGATCACAGGATTCTCTGATGTTCTGCCAAAGACATTAATGTCCGTAACAGACGGTGCAGCGCCGTCAAGGATCAGTACATATTCACCATTTTTTGCAGCTGTTGCTGTTACCTGATGATTTTCTTCATCAACCACACTGTCAGCTACGTAAATATAAGCACCGCTTTCCTCATCCAGTCTGTAAATGGCAAGGTCTGAAGCATCAGCAGCAGAGGCTTCTGCTTCTTCCAGTTCTGCATCTGTATATTTAAGGGTAATTTTAAGGGCTGCTTCTGAAATGTCAGTTACTTCTTTTCCGTTTGCATCTACTACCTGTACAATGCAGGCATCTCCTACTGTGCTGGCTGTTTTTCCGGCATCTTCATTACCTGCGCCGGCCTGGACTGCTGCTTCCTCATCAGCAACTGTAAATACTTCAAAGCTTCCTGCCAGATCTGTTGTTGATGTTTTTGCTCTGCATACAAGATTTACATGCCAGTTTTTGTTGAATTTTGATAATTCTGATTTGATAACCGCTGAGCCGTTGGATATCACTTTACCAACTATGTCTGTTGCATTGCTTATCAGATCACCGACCTGTGTCGGAATTCCTTTTGCACCTGCCAGAAGAATATCATTTAATTTATGGCTGTCTACATCGTTCTGTGCATCCTTGATCGTTTCCATGGAATCTGACTGTGTAAGAACAGTCTCGGATTTTACTGTTCCGTTGGAGGTCTCTGTACCCCAGCCATGTGAATAGCTGAGAGAAAATCCAAGATTCAGTAATGGATCCTTTCCTGCTGCTTCTCCACCTTTACCGAAAATCTTGATCGACGGTGAAAAGCTGTAGGTATTTGTCAGATTATCACTTCGTGAATATGTATACTCAAGTTCTGATGCCAGCATTGCTTCCTGAACCTTCGCAAGTTCTCCGGAAGAGATCGGCATAAGTTTTGTCTTCAGAGTTGAGTACCAGGAATTATCCGCAGTTAAAAGCTGATCTGCCGCTGAAAATGTACGGGATAAAGATGAGATCGTATCATCGTATCCTACCTGCTCTTTAATTCCACTGTTATATCTTGTTTCACTGAGTGTAACCTTATCCTCACTGTCCAGAGAAAGTGAAGTAGAATTCACCAGGCTGCCTCCGATAAGTCCTCCTGCATCTCCGATCAGTGAAAGCAGCTGATTGGAGATCAGGGCATACTGTGCGGTTGCCTTTACACCTGCTGAACGTACAGTCTGTCCGGTGTTGGAATCCACTTTCTGTGATGCGGAATATGTGGTATCCGTGCTGAGATTTCCAAATTTCATATCACCGACCAAAGTTCCTGTCAGCTTATCGGTCAGGGTCAGGATTGTACTGCTTCCGGAAAGTCCTACTTTGATTCCGTCTTCTGATACTTCAAAGTTGCTCAGAAGATTTCCTGAGACAAGTGATTTTCCAATAACAGAAGACAGGAAAGCATCTGTGTTTTTTACAAGTCCTGTGACATCTGCCTTAAACAGCATGATCAGTTCCAGATAAGTTACCACCAGTTCCTGATGATTTTTGTTATTAGTACTGAAATTATTAATGGTTGTTGAATATGTGGAATATTCAGTAGCCTTTGCAGATCCTGTTGTTTTGAAAACATTTACGGTTTCAAGATCTGTGGAACCCCATTTTCCATCCAGCATTTTCAGTTTTGCTTTCTGTGCATCAGATAAAGTCAGGGAAAGTGTAAGGTCTTCCGTTCCGTTCGGATTATGTTTCAGAGAAATTTTGCTCTCTGAACTGTGACCGTAGGAAAACCAGCTGGCCTCTTTGTCTCCGAGGCTTGCCTCTACACCCAGACCTGTTGACCAGGTTTCTGTGTAACTCATTGGTTTCACAGAAACATTTACTGTAAATTCCTTCGTATATTCTTCGCCTGCATCATCTGTCCAGTGAACCGTATAGGTAACTGTATCTTTATATGTTTCGTTTTTATTTGTGGGCGTATATACCGGTGTCTCGAAAGCATAGCCACCGTCCATCTCAGACATGATTTCCCACTGCGTATACTGGTATACATTACCATTCTGTGCATCTGAACGTCTCTCATATTCGAAATGAGTTTCCGGAACTGCATTGCCGTCCTTATCAGTCAGGAAGAAACGGACAGTTGCTTTACCACTTCCGTTTATGGTAACGTTACGTGTCGTAGCATCATCTACAGGTTTACCGTCTTTATATTTTTTCCAGGTGATCTTACCACCGTAATTCTTTTTGCGGTCTCTTTTCCAGGTCTTATTGTCACCCGGATACCAGGCTGTCAGTTCATCATTCAAAAATGCATCCTCATTGCAGTACGTAAATGCATCTCCTTTGAAACGGATGTTTTTCAGTGAAGGGCAGTCTGCAAATGCCCGGTAATTGATTCCTGTATTTTTTTCAGGAAGCTTAACAGTGGTCAGGCTGTCGCACTCCTCGAATAGCTGCTTCGGTATTTCGGTCAGTCTCTCCGGCAGGGCAATACGTTTCAGTTTTTTGCACTTTCTGAACGCTCCGGCTCCAATCTCTGTGATCGTATCCGGGAACCGTACCTCCTGAACGATCATTCCTGCAAAAGCACCCTCGGGAATTATTTCCGTCCAGCCATACTCAAGTGCCATACCGCTTCCGATCGGGCCGACGGAATCCATGGCTGTACCCATAAAATCCTGGCCTGACATTTCTGCCACACTTTTCGGAACAGTCAGTTTCGTTAATTCTGAGCAGTTCTCAAATGTACCAAGAGTTCCCCAGAAATTCCAGTTATCTCCACTGAATGCAATCACTGAATCCGGAATGTTTACACTTTCCAGAGATGTACAGTTTGCAAAAGTTGAGCCGAGATGAGTCACTCCATCAGGAATCACCACTTTTGTCAGTGCTTTACAGCCTATGAAAGTTCCGTTTAATTCCTTCACTCCGGAAGGAATCCTTATCTCCGGAAGAGTTTCACAGCCATAAAAAAGTCCGTATCCAAAATTTGTAAAGCTGTCTGGGATCGTTACACTGGTAAGCTTCACGCAACACCTGAAAGCTCCATATTCCCTTGGATTTTTCTGTTTCTGTACACCGGTCATTCCTGCCGGCAGGACTACGGATTCCAGCTTATCTGCGCAGGTAAATGTGTAGGTTGGGAGAATGGAACCACTTCCCCAGCCCAAATTGATGTTATAAGAACTTCCATTACCGGCAGTCTTCAGTCCGGTACATCCTGTAAAAATACCATAGATATTTTCATTGAATAATCCGACCTTCTCCCTGATATATCCTGTATCTGTAACTGATGGCGGAATATAAACACTCGTCAATCCGGTGCAGTCCATAAAGGCAGCGCCTCCGATATAAGTGATCCCGTTCGGAATGTTCATGCCGCTGAGTTTTGGACATTCTGCAAATGCATACTCACCGATTTTCGTTGCATTTGATGGAAAATAGAAATACGACAGGTTTTGGCAGTTTTTAACCAGACCCTTTGGTATTTCTGTAAGACTTGTATCACTGAGATTCAGACTTGAAATCCCGGAGCCAGCAAACGCATATTCGCCGATTTCTGTTACATTAGAATTTAATTTAATCCGAGATACTCCGTCAAATTTAACGCTGCACAAAGCCTCTTTTCCGATTCTTGTTACAGTTGAAGGAATGTTTACATACGAAATATTTGTACCCCAGAAAGCACGGTCACCGATACTGGTAACACCCTCGGATATGTGAGCCTGATTGAAATCACGGTTGTATACATACCAGGGATTGGGCAATATGCCACCATTCCAGTTATCCATATCACCATATCCCTCAATATAGAGAACATGATCATCTGCGATTCTCCAGGTCACATTGTCACCACATTTTCCTTCGTGCAGAGTAGCACCTGTCGCCGGAGTCTCTTCCTCTGTGACATTGTCATCCTGGAATTCGGAGTCTTCCTCCAGAGGGATTTCATCCTCAGTATCGCCTGAGATTTCTTCATCCTCCACAGTTACTTCTTCCGAGTCACCGTCAGATGTACTGTCTGAGAAGTCATCAGAATCCTCTCCGATCGTAATCTCAGCCTGTGTTTCATCTGTGCTTACTGCGGCGGCATCTTCTGTTAAATCCTCAGATGTCCCCCCAGCTTCGTTTTCTGCCGATATACTTTCTTCTGCCGTAAAATCTGCCGCAGGTACTGTATAAACAGAGCCTGCGAGCATGGCCGCAGAAAGTGACACTGAAAGCAATCGGTTCAGCAATTTCTTTTTCATAGCATATCTCCTTCTTGTATGGTAAATTCTGTCATAATAATTGCTATATAAAATATATCAGAATCTCCTGTTTTTCACAATAAAAACCGCCCCGAAAATTTTTACACTGTAGAAAGACTGTCGGTATAAACTTAAATATCCTACAGAACTGCGTTTTGTATCTGCGTTCTGTAGGATATTTTTTACTTTATATCTAACAGTTCTATCATATCCTCTCTGGACATGTTACCAAACTGTACAGATTCTCCTCCGATGATCTGTTCTGCCAGATCTCTCTTGGTTTCCTGAAGTTTCTGTATTTTTTCTTCTATAGTATTTCTGGCTATCAGTTTGTATACTGTAACTTTTTTCGTCTGACCGATACGATGTGCACGGTCTGTTGCCTGATTCTGTACTGCCAGATTCCACCATGGATCGTAATGGATCACCACATCTGCACCTGTCAGGTTCAGACCTACGCCACCGGCTTTCAGAGAGATTAAAAATACCGGCACATCACCTGCATTAAAATCTTTAACCAACTGCTGTCGTTTTTCTTTGGAAGTTTCTCCGGTGATTTCATAATAAGGAATCTTTTCTTCTTCCAGTCTGGTTTTCAGGATATCCAGCATAGAAGTAAACTGTGAAAACAGAAGCATCCTGTGTCCACCGTCGATCGCACTCTGAATCAACTGCATACAGGATTCCACTTTTGCTGACTCACCTTTATAATCTTCAAAACAAAGTTCGGGTGAGCAGCAAATCTGTCTTAACCTTGTCAGTTCTGCCAGAATCTGGAATTTATTTTTTGCAAATTCTCCTTCATCCTGATGTGCAATCGTTTCTTTCATATGAAGAACCTGTGCATCATAAAGCTTCTGCTGTTTTTCCTCAAATTTCACATATCGGATTTCTTCCAGCTTTTCCGGAAGGTCTTTCAGTACATCTTCTTTCAGTCGCCGGAGAATAAAAGGGCCTGTCATTTTTTGCAGACGTTCCATTGCTGTTTCATCTTTATTTTTAACAATTGGCGTCTCGATTTCTCTGCGGAATGTATCATATCCATATAAAAATCCCGGCATAAGATAATCAAAAATACTCCACAGTTCACTGAGCCGGTTCTCGATCGGAGTTCCGGTAAGAGCATATCTGGTCTGGCTTCTGATGACTTTGACAGCTTTTGCTGCAGCCGTATTATGATTCTTTATATACTGAGCCTCATCGAGCACCTCATACAGGAATTCTTTATCTTCATACTGGTCTATGTCTCTTTTCAGAAGATCATAGGATGTTACCATAACATCCGCTTCCTGCCAGTTCTGAAGCTTCTGTTTCCGCTCTGTCTGGCTTCCAGTTATCAGTGAAACATTAAGCTCCGGTGCAAATCTTCCCAGTTCTTCACCCCAGTTATACACCAGTGCTGCTGGTGCAACTACCAGTGAAGTTCCAGTCTTTCCTTCCAGCTTTGCAGACAGAAATACAGCTATCATCTGGAGTGTTTTTCCAAGGCCCATGTCATCTGCAAGTATGCCCCCGAACTTCCACATTTCCAGTGTACGAAGCCAGCGAAATCCATCTTTCTGGTAATTTCTCATAGTCTTTGAAAGGCTTTCCGGCTCTTCAAAATCTGCGTCTTTGATAGTTTTGAATCCTTTGACAATATCTCTGAAATGCCGGTCCCTGCTGCTGTAAATCTCTTCGTTGTCTTCGAGAAGCCGATCCAGATAAAGTGTTCTGTACGCCGGAATATGCACCTTACCTTTTATAAATTCTTTTGGTGAAAGATGAAGCGTATCCATCATTTCTGCCATCATACCAAGTTCCTGGCCTTTGAGATTTACAAACTCTCCACTTTTCAGACGGTAATATTTTTTCTTTTGTTTATAACTTCTCAGAATATCCAGAAGTTCTTCTCCTGAAATATCTTCCGTGGAAATATCCAGTTCCAGAAGATTTCCTGCTACGGAAACTCCAACAGAAGTTTTCACCTTACGTATCACATGGCGGTTTCGGAAACGGTTTGTACACTGAACTTCTCCAAGTTCCAGAAGTTCATCTATTCCGGATTCCATCAGCTGATAGATTACTTCCTCGTCTGAATCACAGTGCAGCACATCTGTCTCTTTATCATATCCACAGAACAGTTCCATGGTTCTTCCCATAACTGCTTCTTCTCTGTGAACATCCCTGAATTTTTCACTTTCAGCTCCCTGATTATTGCCCCATATCATATCTGTTACGGAGTATTCCCTGCTTCCGTAACGTGCATGAATCTGACATGTCACATTGTCTTCCGGTGCATCCAGATAAAACACAAAATGAACCTGTGGAGCCAGATACTGCCGGAATTTTTCCGGATTAGTCTCTGTAATGTCTGCTATTTCCTGCAGTTTTGGAAGTACATTGTAGTAAAACCCGGCAAGGGCATTACGTCCCATCTGAAAATGAAAACTGCCGTTTCTGGACAACTGTTCCAGTGGTTTTATCTTCTCCGTAAAATCATCAGTTGTCCTGCAAAAAGCGTTTTCCTGTACAAAATATCCACATCTGAGTCCGTGAAAAAGCACCGGTAACTTTCCTCTCACAGAAACTCCGTGGAATTCTTTTTTCTCCTGGCTGCACTCTTCAATCCGCATGGTCACACGTGGATTTGCTTCTGTACAATGGAGCATGGTTTTTATTTTTTTGGTTCCATCACGATCTTCATATTCTATCTGTGTTTCACCCAGAAGCTCATATAATCTGTCCAGTCTCCAGCCAAACAGATCCAGGTCACTGCCTATGTTCATCTTTCCGGGAATATACATTCCGGATTCTTCTGCACGTTCCAGAAGATGTTCTTCTTCACTGACAGCTCTGTCAATATACTGAAGCCATTTCCTGCTTTCTTCTGTAAAATTCTCAGTTTTATGGCTCAATTCCGTAGAAGTTCCATACTGGACAGTGGCACCTTCCCTGACATTCTCTGAAAATTCTCTGAGATTTTTGACCACAAACATTTTTCCTGCACCAATTTTAAATGAAAGAAAAAGTTCACCTTTTTTCTTTATCAATCGGGGAACCAGATTTATGCTCTGTTCCTGATTTCTGCTTCCGGTCTGTCCTGCTCTGGCATAATTTATATTATATGCCATAAGAAGATTTTCTCCGTTTCTGTCTGTCGCATCGGCAAAATTATTCTCTTTCAGGTAATCCCGGAGATACATTGCAACAGCTGCTGTATAACGACATTTAGAATCATATCCTCCCCAGCCCCACACATATCTTCTGCACTCAGGACAGTCACACTGTGTATACAGCATCTTATCTCTGCTGAAAATAATACTTACAGGATATTCTTCTCTCTGACCTTTTACTACAGCTTCTATCTGACCACATTTTTCACTGCTGCCACTGGTAAAGCCATCTCCTATCCGTTGAACTGTGACCTGATTTTTCTCAAACAGTTTCTGTCCTGCTTCAAGAGATGTTTTCGGAAATTTCTGCGATTTCAGGATTGCATCGCCGTCAAAATATGTATATTCATTGAGTTTTCGGAGATTCTCTTCCTGCTGTTCGATATTATCCGGATTTTCTTCTTCCAGGACTTCACCAAGCGGAGAAAATTCTTCTTTTTGTGGTATTTTATAATTGTTCTTATCTGTCTCTTCTACTTTCATTCTCTCATTTCTCCATATGTTTTGTGGTTGCATTAACTACTATTTTCAATATATCAGACTTTACTCCTGTAAACAATAAAATAGCCCCCACAAAATCTGAAAATTTCGGGGGGCAGTTTTCATATCATTTTTCCTCTTCTGGAACAGATTCTATTTTCATGAGAAATCTCTAAGCCAGGTGAATCAAGAACAGCAATTGAGGGGAATCACAACATTTTCTTCAATACCTGCAGTACTCCGTCTTCCCAGTAAGGCGGGCAAACTTCTTTTGCCGCTGCCTGGACTTCTTCTCTTGCATTGCCGACTGCGTAACTCATACCTGCTTTTTCAAGCATGGCGATGTCATTGATATTATCTCCGAAAGCACAGGTTTCTTCCGGCAAAATCCCCAGATATTCCTGGAGAAATTCCACTGCTGTACTCTTATCTGCTCCAAGTGGCGTACAGTCCAGCCATTCTTTTCCCGCAGCTGCCATGACCACTTTATCTTTCCATGCAGGAGTAAAAAGCGGTTCACACATTTCCTCACATCGGTCTGTGTGATAGACAGAAAATTTCGTCACCTGTTTACCATCAAGCTTCGTCACATCCGGTACCTGGCGGATATCACATTTATAGGAATCCCGAAGCCAGCGGAACATGGGACTGTTTTCATTTTCTGCATAACAGCACTCCGGTGTACATACAAAATAATCACATTCCGGCATTTTTGTATGAACCATCTGACGCATATTTTTCCATATTTCATCTGCCAGCGGCCAGACTTTCAGAATCTCTTTGTCTTTTCGTGCAACTGTTCCACCGTCAGAAACAAAATAGATCATATCCTTTACAGGAGCAAAAAGATGACGTTCACTTGTAAACTGTCTTCCCGAACATGCCACAAAAACAATCCCTTTTTCTCTCAGCTTCTCTATCACAGCCATATATTCCTGATTAATAGAAAGAGTTCCGTCTTTTACCAGAGTTCCATCTATATCTGTCACAATCATTTTTATCATAATAAATTTCTCCTGCCATATCATATTTTCTGCCTCAATATAGCATATTTCTTCTGCTCCTACAATCATATCATTGTAAAAGTTCTGTGCTTTTATCTCATAAAAAACAACTTACATTTTTTCGTATATTTTTATAATAACCGGCTCTCTGCATGGATCACCATATGGGCGGATCCAGTATTGTTTTTCCCTGAGATTTTCTTCCTGTTCCCTGTCCTTTGTGCCGGACTTTCCGGATGAAAGAAACTTTACCGCCGGTCTCTGTTCTCTAAGGTCTGTCAGTAAAATTCTGTTGATATCCTTCTCTGAAATATGCATTGACGGAACAGATATTTCTTTATTTTCTCTGCTGATCTCACAGCTTCCACCGGAAGAAGTTGTAAATACAGTTTTCCCATCTTTCTCATTTGCTTTAACTATGTACAGTTCCTTTTTATTCTCTGTAAGAATGATCAGAGTTCCTTTTTCTGTTTCCGTCAGGCGGATTCCAAGTTCTCCTGCTGCCTTCTCTGCTTTCAGGGTAATCCTGAAATTCTTTTCATTATTCAGATCTGTAAGTGTAACAGATTTCAGTGTTTCTGCCTCACTTGTAAAAGAAACTCCATATCTCATTTCCACCAGTTCCATAGAGAATTCCAGATCCGTGATATTTCCGTTACTGTCTCTTGTGACTCTGGCAGTTCCCTCCGGCACTGTACGTCCTTCTATTTCAGTAACCTTCTCCGGATGTGATGCATCTGCCGGTACCTGTATGGTATCTGATGCTGTTTCCGGATCATATTCTGTAACAATATCTGTAGAAGTTGCCGATGCCCATGTCATGGCTTCACCCTCTGAATCCGGATCAACTTCCGGCAATTCTTCTGACTGCTGTGAATTATCCTTACTTTCTGAATCAGGATTTTCTCCTTCTTTCGGATTCTCAGAGGATTCTTTTTCTCCGGTCTTGCTGTCTATAGATTCTGATGTTTTGTCCTCTGAATCTGGCATTGTTTTCCCTGGATCCGATGTATCATTGCCTGGCTCCGGTTTCGTTTCACCATGATTTGGAGCCGATGTATCATCTCCCTGTCCAGGTGTAACTGACGGATCATCTGATGGATTTTCTTCATCTTTTTTGATCTCAGTTTTTATCTGATAATTACAGTTTTCTCTCTGACATTCATATAAAATATAACCTGGTATTTCTCCCTCAGCTTCGGTTCTTGATACTTCTTTCAGATCATGGCCAAGAGGATCTTTTTCATCTTTTCGTTCTTCATATGTACAGCCTTCTGTCTTACATCTGTATAATGTATAACCTTTTTCTGTACAGGTCTGAGCAATCACTGTCCCCTCATCCATTTCATGTTTTTCATGCTCTCCCTGCTGTCTTTCTTCTGGTCTTTCTTCTGGTCTTTCTTCTGGTTTTTCCTGCGATGGATTTTCCTCTCCTGTTGAAACATTATTTGTTTTCGCTGTGTCTCCGTAAACAACCATAGAGTTACCTGCCAGTGACAGAATCATCAGACATGCAAGCAGTTCTGTTCTCTTTCTCATATATTTTCCTCTTCTTTCTGAGACTTATAATATATGCAGGAAACTGCTCAGTGCCATACAGGACTGCTTTTTTTCTCAAGATTTTTTCCATGTCTGACTGCAAGACTGATCAGGTATCTTCCGGCCTTTCTGGGTGGCTGTTCTTTATCATAAAGCATGCAGCACTCCCACGTCGGTCTGTCTTCCAGAAGGAACCAGCAGAGATCAGGATACAATCTGGCCTGCGATTCCGGCATGATCGTCAGACAAAGTCCCTTCGATACCATCAGTGCAAGAACATGGTTATTTCTCGATTCAAACATAAGCTTCGGTGCAAAACCGGCATTTACAAAACAGGGATCTATCACCTGTCTCAGTGTGGAACCTGCAAACATAAGTGAAAAAGGTTCCTCTCTGCAAAGAGTCAGATCCATCTCCGGATAATCTCCATCCTGAGTTGGCACATAAAACCTCGAAAGCGGGTGCATGGGCGGAATTCCAAGAAGAAACCGCTCCTCTGTAACATGCACATATTCCAGTTCACTGCGCTCTCTTCTGCCCACCATTGCCATTCCTATATCCAGTTTTCCTTCCAGGATCATCTTATACTGATCATGAACTGTGTAGTCTTCAAGCTTCAGTTCTACCTTCGGATATCTGGCATGAAATTCCGGAAAAACAGCACAGAAAAGTTCAATACCGTGTTCCATGGCAAGATTCAGGCGTATCTCTCCGACATTTCCATCCATGGTATCGCTGAGCATTCCATGCATCTGTTCTTCTCTGTTCAGGGCATCTTTCGCATACTGTATAAAAATAGTTCCGGCTTCTGTTATTTTCAGATGGTGAGTATCTCTTTCAAAAAGTATAACTCCCAGCTCCTTCTCTATTTTAAGCAGCTGCTGATTAAGTCCTGACTGAGAAATAAAGAGATTATCTGCTGCCTTTGAAATGCTTTCGCATCTGGCAATCTCCAGCATATACTTCAATTGTCTCGTATCCATTCGTTTTGCTCACCCCATAATAAAAACACTCATGAAACCGGAGGATTTCCGTTTTCATTTGGTAATATTATACAAAAAGCGACATTATTTGTAAAGTCTGAAAGAAGTTTTTCTTCTAGCAACTATGGATTACTATAAGTTCCACTTTTAGCTGTCCTGTGCTATTATTACCTCAACAAAAACGAAGGAGGAACGTCTCATGTTAGGTATACTGGGACTGATCATTGCAATTGTATGTGTAATCGCTCTGATCTGGAAAAACTGGCACATGGCCATCGTATCACTGGCTGGTGCACTCATTGTAATTTTATTCAACACAATGGATCCTGTCACAACACTGACAGACAACTTTATGACAGGCATGTCCGGATTTGCAGGTAACTGGTTCCTGCTGTTCATGCTCGGTGCAATCTTCGGCAAGGTTATGGGAGACAGTGGTGCTTCCGTAGGTATTGCCAACAAAATGCTGAAACTTCTCGGCGAAAAATCAGTAGTTCTCGTAGTTATGCTTACAGGTCTTGTATTATCCTACGGTGGAATCGGTACATTCATCATTGCCTTCTCCCTTTATCCGATCGCTGTAGCTCTTTTCCAGAAAGCTGATATTCCGAAAAAACTGATCGTTGCAACCATTATGGTATGTCCTGTAACTGTGTGTATGGCAATGCTTCCAGGTTCACCTTCCACACAGAACCTTATTCCGACACAGTATTTCGGAACCACAGCATATGCCGGTGCAAAAATCGGTATTATCTGCTCCGTGATCATGTTCGCTGCAGCTTATCTGTTCCTGAACTGGCAGATCCGCAAAGCAAAAGCAGCCGGTGAGCACTTTGTTGCAAGCCCTGGCGAGGACATTATGGACCTCAGCGCTGTAGATGAAGGAAAAACACCTTCCACACTTGCATGTTTTACACCTATCATCGTACTGCTTGTACTGATGTTCGGTATCCAGTCACTTACTGATATTCCTTCTGCATACGCTGTAGCCATTGCCATGGCATGTGCAATTGTAGTTGGCTGCATTCTGTACCGTGATTATCTTGATATCAAAGCAGCTGTTTCAGACGGTGCTGCAAGTGGACTTGGTTCTCTTATCGCAACCTCTTCCATTATGGGATTTGGTTCTGTTGTATCCGCATCACCTGCATACGAAAGCATTACTTCTGCTCTCGTAAACATGAATGCAAACCCGCTCGTTACAGCACTTGTATCTATCAACGTTATTGCAGCGATCACAGGTTCTTCCGCAGGCGGACTGAATATTTTCCTCAGCTCCATGGGCGAATATCTTGCTTCTTCAGGACTGAATACAGCAATGCTTCACAGAGTTGTATGTATTGCATCTTCCGGTTTTGATGCCATGCCTCATGCTTCAGGAATGGTTGTCTGCAACCAGATTGCAAAAACTTCTCAGCGAGATACATATAAATACGTATTTATCACCTGTGCGATCATGCCTTTCTGCTGCGCAATCCTGGCATGTATCATCGGTACACTGGGTATTGTCTGAGAAACTGTAATAACCCATATAAGGAGTTCTTATGAAAGTAGATTATATTATCAGAAACGGACGTGTCATTGACCCTTCAACAGGTTCTGATGAAGTCAGGGATCTTTATATAAAAGGTATGCATGTTGTAGATCCTCATGGTGAAACAGCAGAATGCAATCCTGATTTTGTCATTGACGCTTCCGGAAAAATCGTTACCCCTGGACTGATTGATTTTCATACACATCTTTTCCATGAGGGAAGCTCCATCTGTATTCATCCTGATATGATGATCGCACAGGGAACCACCTCTGCTGTAGATGCAGGAAGTGCCGGAACTTCAACTTATGAGGCATTTTATAAATCCGTGATTGCTCAGTCACTTGTTCGTGTAAAAGGATTCCTCACAGTTTACGGAGGTGGTCAGCTTGACCCGAAACTCTGTGAAGATTTTAATCCTGAACTCTTCAATGTAGATAAAATGGAACGTGTCATTGAAGCAAACCGTGACAACATCCTCGGACTTAAGATCCGTCTTTCCAGAGGTGTTGTTCCGGACGAAACCGGGGCAGATTATCTGCGTGCGGTCGTAAAGCTTGCTGATGAACTGAATGAACGGCTTGGGACATCTTTACGTGTCTGCGTACATACTACCAATTCACCTGTTACCGCAGGAGAACTCGCAGACTGCCTGAGACCGGGCGACATCTTCTGCCATTGTTTCCAGGGTGCAGGAAATCCGATCACTTCCGAAGACGGTTCCGTAGATCCTCTTGTAATGAAAGCAAGAGAACGTGGTGTTCTTTTTGATGCCGCCAACGGAAAAGGCAACTTTGGCCTGAAAGCAGCCAGACGCGCACTGAACGCAGGATTTTTGCCAGACATCATTTCCTCAGATCTCACTGTGGACAAATTCAATATGCCGCCTTATGCCAAAAATCTCCCGCTGATTATTTCCAAATATCTGGCACTCGGCCTCGATTTCATGACAATCCTGAAAGCCGTAACAGAAACACCAGCCAGACTTATGGGAATGGAAGGAAAAATCGGCACACTCAAAGAAGGTGCCCTTGCAGATATCGCTGTCTTTGATCTGAAAGACAGACAGTATATCCAGAAAGATTTCTGCGATGATGAAATTATCTGCAGCCAGATCCTGGTTCCGCAGCTCACCGTGGTCGCAGGAGAAATTCAATATTGCCAGTCAGACTTTTATTTGTGATATAGTTGGGAACTTTTAATCCCGACATCAGACTCTCTCTCAGCAAGAGCCGCCGGTTTCATTCATTCCCGGCGGCTCTTGCTCTTTTTATTCTTTATTTCACTCTCTGTACCATATAATCTTTCATTGCAGTTGGCAGGTTGCTTACAGTAAGACCATATTTCCGTCCACCAATCTTAAAATAGGCAGTAATATAGTATGCATATTTGGTGTAATCATCATAAGGAGTGATATACGGATCTATCATTCCTAATCCGGAAATATAAATCTTGTATTTTCCTTTTCCTTTCAGTACTGAATATAATTCAGTAGCTCCACCTGCATCACAGAGAGCTCCTGAATAATATGGCTCATTTGTAAAAACTGTTCTTACGCGTTTGCCTGTCTGTATGTTCATAACAGAGACCGGATGTAGTTTATATGTCTTTCCATCTTTACTGCTTCCCAAAAATGTGACTTTCTTTTTACCACAGTTATCAACAACAATAGGGAATATACTGCTTCCTGCATCCAAAAAAGAAGTACCCGACTTTCTGAATGGAATCCATCCTGTCATTGTATACACTGATTTTGCCGCACTGAATGCACCTTTTCGCTTACCGTTGACTGCTCTTACCTTATACCACAGTTCGCCTTTTTTTGTGTCCAGCCAGGATCGTGTCTTCACTGTTTTAACTTTTTTGAATGTTTTGCCATTCGTGGAACGGTAGATCTCATACTTCTTCGCACCGCGTGCTTTTTTCCAGCTGAGCTTTGTTTTTCCCCGTATAAAAACAGCACTGAATCCTGTTACTCTTCCCGGCGTGGCTGCCTGCACCTCCACTGGCATTGCCGGTATCGCAGTCACCAGCAGCAGAAGTATCAGCATCATACTCACCATTCTTTTCTTTAACTGTTTCATCGTTTCTCCTCCTTCTTTTTGCCTTTATTTTATATCTGTCCGATCAGTGTCTTCCTGCTCCGGTTCTTCATCTCTGATCGGAAGATAAACATTCTCCAGCGCATTCCTGAGCTTCGGATGATAGATTACAAAATGTATGGACGGTGCCTTGTTCTTTGATACCATACACCATTTTCCCACGTGGCAGTTGATCTGGATATTGCGAAATCCTCTAACCCTTGCACTGACAAATTCATATGCTTCCTGCTTTTTTGCATATTTTTCTGCTGCCTCTGCACATGCCATGTATTCTTCATAATTAAGGAGAATATTCTCTTCCAGAAAGCAGCCGGCAACAGGCAGTGCAACCGGATGTTCCGCATATTCTTTTTCGGATATTTCCGACAATTCATCTGTCACTCTGCTGTGTAAAAAAATCTTCTCCATGCGCTGCTTTTCTTTTTCCTGATACTCTTTTATTTCTCTTTTTGCTTTCACGTTGCATCGATCAAGAATCCTGTTCAACAGTTCTTCCGGCAATAAAAACAGCGGAGGTGCCGCCAGAATTCTTCTCCTTCTTCCCGGAATCCTGCTGTCTTCCTCAAGGAATTTTTCCAGTTCCAGCTTCTGCTGATCCCTGTAAATTTCCATCAGAGGCTTTGCCTTTTTCAGGAGAAATTCTGCATTTTTGCGGTAAAATGCCGCCTCTTCTCTGTTGTTGGTGAGATAATAATGAGCCATATCATGATGTCCGCTGATGCACTCTCCTGTCATTGCAACTGTACCTGCCGAATAATGAAGATGGCCATAAATTTCATTCTGGACTCCCTTTATATAATAGGGGGCAATCTGTCCTGTCATATACAGGGGAACCCAGTTCTCGAGACCCAGCATCATGTCTTTCATGGGACGTTCCACGTTATGGATTATATTGATATGAAGTCCTTTTTTCAGTGCCATGGCAAGACCAAACATATACTTTTTGGAAAAATCCTGATCCTCTGCCATATCTTCCACTGGCATATCGCAGCAGAGATACAGAGGATCCATGGACCTTGAAAGAACTGCTGTTTTCAGAAAATCCAGTTCTCCTTCCCGCATTTCTTTTAGTCCGTAATAGTGTCTGGATACAGGCATCTGAAACGGAATTTTCGGCACTTTCAGTGAATCAAAATGTATGATGCGGATATAGTCATCCAGATTAAATTCGTCTACCTTTTTTAGAAAACCGGAGATATAATCCTCTTCTCTTTCTGCCGAGCACAGCCACTGCCGAAGAATCATCTGCAGATTTTCCTTCTGCTGTATTTTATCTTCTTTACAGTTCAGAATACTCGCCAGAATGCTGCTTTCCCTTTCGGATCTGCAGTTTTCCGCTACATATCTGCATACACAGTCCAGGAATTCCTGCTGATGTGCCGGCTTTCTTTTGCCTGTTCTTATCTTTGAAATATAGGAAGGATCATAATGAAGTGCATCCGCAAATACAGATATATTTATATTCATCTCCCGTATCAGAATATCCAGTTTATGACTGATAAATCCATCTGACTTTTTCTCTGTAAGAAGACTCTGAAATTTCTCCAGAACAGCTCCTGCCTCTATATCTCTGATGCCTTTTTCTGCTGCTGTCCGGGCAATTCCTTCAGCAAGATTTCTCAGATATTCTCCATCTGCGTCCGGGACACGTTCACCATTCCTGTAACGGCTGATGATAGCTTCTGAAATATTGCTGTTTTGGGCAAGTTCCTTTCCTGTACAGGAAATTTTCTCTATGTAATCATTTAAGCACTCACAGAACTTCATTTTTCATCCCTTCCTCTTATATTTTACTTAATTTCAGTATACCTGAACTCCATGTACAATGCAAAAAGATTGCCAGACTTGTCTGTGACAGATCTGGCAATTGTTACTGGCAATCCTTTCCAATATCTACTTCAGGATTTTATTCTTTTATTTTCCCATCTACAGTGAAAGTCACAACCTGCCATGGGAGATGTTTTCCGCTGTTTTTCAGTGCTGTTACTGTCGCATGTTCCAGGCCTCCACAGCACGGAACTTCCATTCTGAGAACAGTCACGCTTCTGATATTGTTCAGTCTGATGATCTCCGTAAGTTTCTCGCTGTAATCCACTGCATCCAGTTTCGGACAACCGATCAGGGTTATCTTTCCCTGCATAAATTCCTGATGGACATTTGCATAGGCATAAGCAGTACAGTCTGCTGCGATCAGAAGGTCCGCGCCCTCATAATATGGGGCCTGCAGCGGTACAAGTTTAATCTGACATGGCCACTGCCCGAGTGAGGACTCCTGTCTGATAACAGTTCCTGCTGTCCCTGGCTTCTCTTCATGTTTCAGAGTCATTGCCCTGCTTCCTGGACATCCACCACCTGTTCTCACACGATTTGCCATATGCACTTTCACTGCTGCTTCGTCATAGGCAGCTGCTTCTCTTTCAACAAAAGTGATCGCATTTGTCGGACATGCCGGAAGACAGTCTCCAAGTCCATCGCAGTAATCATCACGAAGGAGTCTGGCCTTTCCGTTTACCATTCCAATGGCTCCCTCATGACAGGCTGCTGCACATGCCCCACATCCGTTACATTTTTCTTCATCTATCTGGATAATTTTTCTGATCATTTCTCTTCTCCTTTTCGTATCAGGTTTACTTTGTAGTTGAATAATAGTACAATAAAATAAATTTTGACGTGGTTATAACCACAAAAGGAGATTCCATGAAAAAAATATCCACACCACTGTTTCAATATATCACTGACGAAGAATGGGAAGAAATGTGCAGCTGTGACTGTATGCGCTGTACGAAATATAAAAAAGATTCTGTTATCTTTCATATGGGCGATACTGTAGATGAGATTGGTATTGTAATTTCCGGAAATATAAATATCGAAAATATAGATTTTCAGGGGAACAAAACAATCCTCAGCAATATCCCTGCCGGTCATGTTTTTGCAGAGACATATGCTTTCTGCCAGGAACCGATGATGGTGGACGCTGTGGCAGGAGAAATTTCTGAGGTTCTTTTTCTGGACATTACCCTTCTGAAAAACAGCCACTACAGTTCTGCTTCCTGGTACGCAAAACTAATCCAGAACCTCCTTCTTCAGTCCATGCAGAAAAATCTTATCCTGTCCAGCCGTATCTTCTGTACTTCTCCGAAGACGATACGGGAACGCCTTATGATCTACCTTTCCTCACAGGCAGGAAAATCTGGAAGTAATACCTTCCAGATTCCCTTTGACCGCCAGCAGCTGGCCGATTATTTGAATGTAGACCGAAGTGCTCTCTCGAAAGAACTCGGAAGAATGCGCTCCGACGGGCTGATCGATTTTTATAAAAACAGTTTCCGGATTCTTGTACGCCCATAGGTTTTAATCCGTTTTTATTTCCTGGATACTTTCTTTTTCTTCCAAACCGTAACCTGGACCTTGGCTTTTTTGCCGCTCTCTGTTGTCGCCGTGATCACAGTTTTTCCTTTTTTCTTCATTGTAATGACACCCTTTGAAGATACCGTGGCGACTTTCGGATTTGAACTCTTCCAGGTAATTTTGTCTGTAGAATTGGAAGGCGTGAGTTTTCCCTTCAGGGTAAATTTATAGCCTCTGTATGCTTTCAGTTTTTTTACATTAAGCTTTATTTTCTTTGAACGTACTTCCTTTACAGTTACCTTGCAGGAATATTTCTTTCCGTTGGCGGTTTTTACTGTTATCGTTGCGGTTCCTTTTTTCTTTGCGGTAACTTTTCCCTTTTTATCCACAGTCGCAACTTTTTTGTTGGAACTTGTCCACTTAAGTTTTCTGTTTTTCACATTTGACGGTTTTATTGTCGCTTTCAGGGTATATTTCTTTCCCTTCAGGAGTGACAGTTTTTTCTGATTCAGACGGACACTTGTTGCTTTAATCTCAGGTTTTGCTTTTACTGTAACCTGCATTGTAGCTGTAAGTCCTGCACCTGTTGCCGTAATTGTTGTTGTGCCGATGGCTACTGTATTTACCTTACCGTTCTGATCTACCGTTGCAACTTTACTGTTACTGCTGCTCCATTTGAATGTACTGTTATCCGGCCAGGAACGTACACGGCTCCACCCCGCATTCTGGATATAAAACTGCAGGATTCCGGACGAACCAATCTCTATAGCTCCACTGCCTCCTTCTTTCCATTCCAGAAGCGCATGTTTCTGATAATCAGCTGCCTTCATACGAACTTTTACTATCACACTTCTGTCTGACGGCTGTGCAAAAGATTCCGGTGCATTCGTACCAAAAAGCTGTACCCAGTACTTCACACCACCCTGTTCAAAGCATCCGATACCAACGGATGTAAAACTGTCTCTCAGGATATTTTCCCTGTGTCCGGAGGAGTTCATCCAGTTTTCCATTACTGCTGATGCTGTACTGCTTCCTGCTGCGATATTTTCTCCACTTGCTTTCGTGTTTACCGTAAAGCAGTCGATTCCGGAAGGTCTCATATGGTCAAAATCAAGACAGGTTTCTGCTGCTCTCTGCATGGCACTTTCCATAAGATCTCTGTCCATGGCAAGCGATGAAAGTCCACGTTTTGCACGTTCCTGATTAACAATATTCAGAACTTCATATGCGTCTTTATAATGGTAATTTCCTGTGTAACTCAGGGTTTCAACCTTAAGATATGAACCGTCTTCCATTTTCACAAGCCAGGATGGATATTTAAGATTCAGAGCTGTACAGCCTTCAAAAGCGCCTGCTCTGATCATTTCAAGCGAAGCCGGAAACGTTACAGAAGTAAGGGATGTACAGTTTTTGAATGCACCGTCTTTTATGAGTTCTCCGTCACTCATTCTGCCTTCGATCGTTTTTACGGAGCTGCCAAGAACAACACTTCCAAGACTGCTGCAGTAAGCAAAAACTGAATTTGTAACAACAGTAAGACCTTTTCCTATCACAGCTGACTTAAGCTTTGTGCAGGAACGGAATGCATATTCTTCAACAGAAGTTACGGAATCCGGTATTGTCAGTTTTTCAATTGCAGATGACTCAAATGCACTTGTTTTTATGGTCTTCAATGTTCCCGGAAGAATGACTTCCTGAAGGTTTTTGTTGTTGCTGAACGCATTTTCTTCAATAATAGTAACCCCTGACGGAATCTTATAACTGGTTCCCTGTTTGTTCCACGGACACAGATAAAGATTTTTCATATCTTTGGAATAAAATACACCTGCATCTGATGCATAAACAGTATTCCCCTCTGACACGTTCAGTTCTTCCAGTGAACCACAGTTACCAAATACATCCGTACCCAGATTTTTTACGGAAGCTGGAATAGTCACTTTCACAAGTCCGGTATTCTTAAACGCATGATCCCCGATTGTCTGAAGACCGCTGTTCTCTCCAAATACAGGAGTCGCAAGTCCGGAACAGCCCGCAAATGCACTGTCTTCTATTTTAATAAGAGAATTCGGGAACGTAATCTCTTCCAGTCTCTCATCATTACAGTCGCTGAATGCTCCTTTCCCTATCTCAGTCAGTCCTTCTGGAAGGTCAATACTCATCAGATTTAAAAGCCCCACAAAACTGTTATTTCCGATTCTAGTGATTCCCTTCTCAATAACGATCCGGCTTATACCTGTAGGATTTCTGAACCAGGGCGTATCTGATGCCTCTTCAAAATCCGGCATTGCACCGCTTCCACTGACAGTTAGTGTATTTGCATCCAGTTTTGCAGTGATTCCATTTCCAAGATCAAAGACTCTTCCTGCCAGTTCACCTTCCTGACCTGCATCATCAGAAAAGTCTTCCTCTTCCTGGATTTCTACAGCCTCTCCATCTGTATTTTCTTCCGATATATCGACTTCTGCCTCAGCCTCTGGATTCTCCTCGTCTGTAACCGTAACTGTATCCCCGGATTCTGTATCTGTATTTTCCTCTGATGCAATCTCGCTGTCATCGATCTGCGCACTGTCACCAATCACGGTTTCTTCTGTAATATCAGAAGAATTTTCCTGCTGTACTTCTTCTGATTCAGTTTCTGAAATATTTTCTGTTACTGTATCTCCTGCGCTGAAATCTTCTGCCATACACACAGATACCGGCTGTATCGCAAGAGTCAGACTCAGAAGTCCTGTCAGAATTTTTCTTTTCATCTTACGTAATTCTCCTTTCTCATTACCGTCAGTCTATATTTGAAGCCTGTCTTTTCTGACCAGAATGTTGCGGCCGTTTTTTTCTATTATCTGTTCTTCTTCCAGGCTTTTCAGTTCCCTTGTCATTGCACTACGGTCTACACTGAGGTACTGTGCAAGAGATGTGTACGACATGGGAATTCGAACTGTGTCACTCTGTTTTTCTGCAGAAAGCGCATTCAGATACGACAGAATCTTCTGACGTGTCGTTGATCTGGACAAAACATAAATTCTTTCCATCTGCTGTCTTGACTGGAGCGCTGTCAGCTGCAGAAGGTTACTTACCATCTGGCTGTGATGATGACAGGCATTCTCGCATCTCTTGATCACATGCTCATAATCAATGAACATCACCCTTGTCTCCTCTGCTGCTACAACATAATAATGCTGCGAATCCGAAGGCAGAAGAAAAGGCTCCCCGAACACAGCGTCTTTATTCAGTTCGTCGATCATGTCTTCATCTCCGTCTGCATCACAGCAGTAAAGAACTGCGCGGCCATAAAGGATCACTCCGATCTTCTGCATGGTGCTGGAATATTCCATAACGGTTTCCCCACTGCGAAAAACCGCTTCCCTGGCCTTGAAGCAGACACGCATTCTTTCCTGTTCTTCGGGAAGAATATCTGTAAAAAGTGTGATATGCTGTTTCATCTGTACCTCTTGTTCCCGGATAAAAATCCTTATTCTGATATACTGGCATTTCTTACCAGAATTATATCATAAACTTTCTCAACAATTAACTGTTTTGTGACATTTGCAACAGATTTTTTCTCCCAATTCTGTTATTCTTTTAACAAAGTTAAGTAACTCTTTCACACAATTAATAAAACTGTTTTACTGCTATATATAATTCTAAATGGAGGGAAATATTATGAAGATCACAGATACCATTAAATATGTAGGCGTAAATGATCACCGCATCGACCTTTTTGAAGGACAGTACAAAGTGCCAAACGGAATGTCCTATAACTCGTACGTTATCCTTGATGAAAAAATCGCAGTCATGGATACTGTAGACGCTGATTTTACGCATCAGTGGCTCGATAACATTCAGCAGGTTCTCAATGGACGCAAACCTGATTACCTGATCGTACAGCATATGGAACCTGACCACGCTGCAAACATTGCAAATTTCCTGAAAGTGTATCCGGACACTATTGTTGTTGCAACAGCAAAAGCTTTTAATATGATCCGCAACTTCTTTGAACTTGATCTGGAAGGACAGAAAGTAATAGCCGAAAATGGCAGCACTCTTTCCCTTGGTTATCACCAGCTGACCTTTGTATTTGCACCGATGGTACACTGGCCGGAAGTTATGGTCACCTACGACAGTACAGAAAAGATTCTCTTCTCAGCTGACGGATTTGGTAAATTTGGTGCACTTGATGCAGATGAACCGTGGGATAATGAAGCCAGAAGATACTTCATCGGTATCGTAGGAAAATACGGTGCACAGGTACAGAAGCTTCTGAAAGTTGCTGCAGCCCTTGATATTCAGATTATCTGCCCACTTCACGGTCCAGTTCTCTCAGAAGATCTCGGTCATTATATCGGTCTTTATGATACCTGGTCTTCCTACACACCTGAATCTGACGGAATCGTTATCGCCTATACTTCTGTTTATGGTCATACCAGAAATGCAGTTGCTCTTCTTGCAGAAAAACTGAAAGCCAAAGGATGTCCACGCGTCCTGGTTTATGATCTTGCAAGGGATGATATGTCTCAGGCACTGAGTGATGCATTCCGCTATTCCAAGCTTATCCTTGCAACTACTACTTATAATGCAAGTATCTATCCTTTCATGAACGACTTTATTACCAGACTTGTTGAGCACAACTATCAGAACCGTACCGTAGGTCTCATCGAAAACGGAAGCTGGGCACCCCTGGCAGCAAAGATTATGAAAGAAATGATGTCCAAATGCAAAAAAATCGACTGGCTGAAAAACTCCGTTCACATCTGGTCAGCTGTAAAAGAAGAAAACCGAAAAGAAATCGAAGCAATGTCTGATGAACTCTGCCAGGAATATATTGCCAAAGATGATACTCTTGCAAACAAGAATGACATGTCCGCCCTTTTCCGCATCGGCTATGGTCTCTATGTAGTGACCTCCAGTGACGGCAAACGTGACAACGGACTTATCGTAAATACAGTTACTCAGCTGACCGATAATCCGTATCGTGTAGCAGTAAATATCAACAAGACAAACTACTCCCATCATGTGATCCAGCAGACCGGAATCCTGAATGTAAACTGTCTCTCTGTTGACGCACCATTCTCCGTCTTCCAGCAGTTCGGCTTCCAGTCCGGAAGAACTGTGGATAAATTTGCAGGTCAGAAGATCAACCGCTCCGGCAACGGACTTGTCTTCCTTGACAAATATATCAACGCATTCATGTCCCTGAAAGTAGAACAGTATGTGGATCTCGGAACTCACGGAATGTTCATCTGCAGTGTTACAGAAGCACGTGTCATGAGTGACCAGGATACCATGACCTACACTTATTATCAGCAGAATGTAAAACCGAAACCGGAAACAGAAGGCAAAAAAGGCTTTGTATGCAAAGTCTGCGGATATATCTATGAAGGAGATGAACTTCCGGAAGATATCATCTGCCCGCTGTGCAAACATGGTGCTGTAGATTTTGAGCCTATCCAGTAAGATGTTTTCTCCATACACCAAAGCAGGGCAGCCTGAGAAGTATTTCCCAGACTGCCCTGCTCATCTGCTCCAGTCTGATCACTGGTTCATTTTCACAAATATTTTTTATATATTCAAATATCCACTGTATTATATTTTTATACATATATATTTTTCATACCTTCCATACTAACGTCTCTGTACCTTCTCATATAGAAACATCCCCCTCAGATGTTACATCCAAGGGGGAGTATTCAGATCATATTACATTTTTTCCGGCACGATTTCCAGCCAGTAGCCATCCGGGTCATTGATAAAATAGATTCCCATAGCCGGATTTTCAAAGCAGATACAGCCCATTTCTTCATGTTTCTTATGTGCGGCTTCCATGTCATCTGTTGTGAAAGCAAGATGGATTTCATTATCTCCAAGATCATAATGATCCTTTTCCCAGTCTCTAAGCCAGGTAAGTTCCAGCTGAAATCCTGTCTTTCCATCACCAAGATATGCCAGAATAAAACTTCCATCTTCGGCTTCTTTGCGCCTTACTTCTTTAAGTCCAAGTGCCTCCTCATAAAACTTAATTGATCTGTCGAGATCCATAACATTGTAATTATAATGTGCAAACTGAAAACTCATTTCTGCGCTTCCTTTCCTTTATTATTCTTTATCTGGTTTCTGAACTTCTTTTATCATATCATACTCAGGTAACAAAAAAAATCCTTCCTTTTTGTTTTGAAACCCTGCCTCATTTTTTATATAATTATGTTTGGAGAGCAAAAGCCCCCAAAACTATGATATATACTCATGATGAAAGGATCTGCTGTTATGAAAGAATATGAAATCATTATTGAAAACATAAATCCCTGCGGCGGTACCAGACATGCCAGACAGGAGATCATCGTGGCTGAAATTGAAAGTCCGGAAGCTTACGTAAAAGAACATGCACAGTTTCCAATCAGAGAAATTTTTACAAATTCTGCCGGAGATACCATAATTTCAGCAGGTGAACCCGGCGGATATATGACCCGCTATACTTTTACAGAATAACTACCGGGGCGAAGTTCAGATTCTGTGATCCATCCATGCAATCACATCTGAAATTACTTCATCTCTGCAGTATTCATTAAGGATTTCATGGAAAAGGCCTCCGTAGATTTTCATCTGGCGGTCTTTTGAAGCTGCTGCTGCAAAGAAATCCATGGTATCTTTTACGCTGACCAGACCATCTTTTTCACCATGCATCATAAGAACCGGATATGCAAAATCCTTCATTTTATCACTGAACCAGTCCAGTCCGTCACAGATGCTGTAGCAGAGACCAGTTGTAAAAGTGCTGGTATTATAAGGGTCTTTGCCATACCAGTCTACTACTTCTTTCACTGAGCACACCCCTGCTCCCAGTTCATTTGGTAACTTGGTATGCGGATCCAGCGTCCTGTCCACAGATGTGATCAGTTTACCATTATCTCTGACCAATGCTCCACTTGTAATAATGCCACGGAGTTTTTTGTCCGGATATTTTGCTCCATAAAGAGAAACTGTATACCCTCCCATGCTGTGTCCGAGAAGGAATACCGGAATGTCCGGATTTTCTTTGATGGCAAGGTCAACAAACACATTTGTATCATCCAGTATTTCATTGAAATCACTGTAATAAGTCCGTTCGCCTTCTGACCTTCCATGTCCTCTGTGGTCAAAGCGGTATGTACTGATTCCCGCCTGATGAAGCTTGTCTGCAAAATAATCATAACGGCCCTGATGCTCACAGAGACCATGAACGATTACAATTGCAGCCCTGGCATTCTCCACCAGTTCTCTGTTGAAAAACAGCTTTGTTCCATCGAATGACTCCACAAATACTTCCTGCATATAAAAACCTCCTTTATAAAAATATATTGTTTTTGCTTATCCCTTTCTTATTATCTCATAATATCTGCCAGTTTGTCGATAAGAATTATATTATATAAATTTCTTTACATCCCTGAAATGAATGGTATAATATTAATGCTTTGTATTTCAAATTATTTAATCATCGAAAGGATTTTTATATGAATAAATTAAGGAAAATATACTGTCGTACATTTCAGAAAGCTTTCAAATTCGCCCTTCCTTTTCTTCCATACCGTAATCCTGAAGTTGTCGGCAGCGTAAAAGCTCTGCCGGAAATTCTCCTGAAGAAAAAATGCGATAATGTACTTATCATCACTGATAAAGGTATCCGCGGCCTTGGCCTCACAGAACGTCTGGAAAAAGCACTGAAAGAAAATCAGATTTCTTATTCCATCTATGACAAAACTGTTGCCAACCCGACTACCGTCAATGTGCAGGAAGCCGAAAATCTCTGGTATCAGTCCGGAAGCAAAGCCATTATCGGTTTTGGCGGTGGATCCAGCATGGACTGTGCCAAAGCTGTAGCCGCCCGGATTGCCAAACCGAACCAGTCTCTCGCACAGATGAAAGGAATCCTCAAAGTTCACAAAAAACTTCCTCTTCTTATTGCAATTCCAACAACTGCAGGAACCGGAAGCGAAACAACGCTGGCTGCCGTGATCACTGATGCAGAAACAAGACATAAATATGCAATCAATGATTTCCCTCTGATTCCCAGATATGCAGTTCTGGACCCCAAAGTCACTTTAAGCCTTCCCCCTTTCATCACAGCAACAACAGGAATGGACGCTCTTACCCATGCTGTGGAAGCTTACATTGGAAACTCCACTACACCGGGTACACGCAAAAATGCTCTGGACGCAGTTAAACTGATCTTCGAAAACCTTGACCGTGCCTACAATGACGGTTCTGATAAAGAAGCACGTAAAAACATGCTCCGTGCCTCCTATTTTGCCGGATGTGCCTTTACAAAATCTTACGTTGGGTATGTTCATGCTGTTGCACATACCCTCGGCGGGCAGTATAACGTTCCACATGGACTTGCAAATGCCATACTTCTTCCTTTTGTGCTGGAAGAATACGGTGATGTTATAAATAAAAAACTTGCCAGACTTGCTCTGGCTGCCGGTGTTGCCACGAAGGAAACTCCCGAAAAAGAAGCTGCGCAGGCTTTTATTCAGGCAGTAAAAGATATGAAAAAACGATTTAACATCGGAGATACTGTAAATGAGATCAGAGAAGAGGATATTCCCAAACTTGCCCGTTATGCTGACAAAGAAGGAAATCCACTTTATCCTGTACCAGTGCTGATGGACGCTCATCAGCTGGAAAGATTTTATTATATTCTCATGAACAGAAAACAGGAGGAATCTTCCTATGACGCAGAATGAAATTCATGAACTTGTTGAAAAACAACGCAGCTATTTTTACAGTAACAGAACCCTTGATGTCAATTCACGCATAAATGCCCTGAAAAAGCTGAAGACATGTATCCAGAATCACGAAGATGATATCGCCCGTGCACTTGCCGCAGATCTTGGCAAAAGCAATTTTGAAAGTTATATGTGTGAAACCGGACTTGTTCTAAGTGAAATTTCTTATATGCTGAAGCATATGCGAAGTCTTTCCCGTGAAAAAAGGGTGCATACGCCTCTGGCTCAGTTTCATTCCCGAAGTTTCACCAAACCCGGCCCATACGGTGTTGTTCTGATCATGAGTCCCTGGAATTATCCATTTCTTCTTTCTCTTGATCCGCTGGTGGACGCTCTTGCAGCCGGAAACACAGTTATCCTGAAACCAAGCGCTTACTCACCCAACACCAGTGCTGTCGTTTCCGAACTAATAAAAGAATGTTTTTCTTCTGAAGCTGTCGCTGTAGTTACAGGCGGACGTGCAGAAAATACCAGTCTTCTCAATGAACATTTCGATTATATCTTTTTTACCGGCAGTCAGGCTGTTGGAAAGGAAGTTATGAAAAAAGCCTCCGAACATCTGACTCCGTTAACACTGGAATTAGGCGGCAAAAGTCCCTGCATCATAGACACTTCTTCGGATCTTAAGCTAGCAGCCAGACGTGTGGTTTTCGGGAAATATCTTAACTGCGGCCAGACCTGCGTGGCACCTGATTATATCTGCTGCCACTCTTCCGTAAAAGAAGCTTTCATTGAAGAAGTAAAAAAACAGATTCAGCTTCAGTTTGGCAGTCATCCACTTGATAATCCCGATTATGGAAAAATCATCAACAGCAAACATTTTCAGAGGATTTCCGAACTGATCGACAGCTCCAAAATTGTCTTTGGTGGTCATACAGATGCTGACGCACTTCGCATTGAACCAACTGTTATGGACAATGTGACATATGATGACCCCATCATGCAGGAAGAGATTTTTGGTCCGGTCATGCCTGTTCTTACCTATGATTCACTGGATGATCTCATCCACCAGATCAACACCCTGCCGCATCCTCTTGCACTGTATTTCTTCTCCCGTAACAAAACTGCTGCACACAAGGTTATGTCCCAGTGTCAGTTCGGAGGCGGCTGTATCAATGATACGATCATTCATCTGGCTACCAGTGAAATGCCTTTTGGCGGTTTCGGTGAAAGCGGTATGGGCGGATATCATGGCAAAGAAGGCTTCCGCACATTTTCACATTACAAAAGTATCGTAGACAAAAAAACATGGCTGGATCTGCCAATGCGATACCAGCCATATAAATCCCTGAATAATAAACTGATTCATTTTTTCCTGAAATGAATATAAAATGAGCCCTCTGAGAATCCTGAACTGTCTCAGAGGGCTTCCGTTATTATCTTTCCAGTTTCTTTTTTAATTCCTGAATCACTTCATAATAGTCTCTGTGCTTCATTCTCGGGAAAGCCTTAAGAAGTCTTCCCTGACCAAATACTACATGGTTTGTAATGGAATTTGACAGTTCATCAAACTGCGCCTGAAGTTCTGCCTTTTTCATGCGAAGCATTTCAAGCGAATTATCTTTTTTGGCTGCTGCTGCATCCAGCAGTTCCGCCTTCGCAAGGGCTGCCTGAACCTTTCCCTCTCCTACTTTCTGTGCTGTATCAATTGTAGTCGTAGCAACAGTTGTGCTGATCTTATCACTCACAATCCTCATATCTGAACGAATTTTATCCAGCTTTGTAAGTTTCTTGTTCAGTCCCTGTATAACTGCAACTGTTACAACAAAATCTACGAAATACAGAGCATAAAGAATTGCAAGAACAACCCAGCCTATTGTAGATGAATTCTGCATCACATTACTGTTTTCCACATATTTCTGAAAAACTTTCACAACAAGAACAATAGCCATTCCCCACAGCAATGAGAATTCCATGCATATATATCCGTGAAAATTCAGCGGCTTATCTGAATAATCCCACCATCTCGCATGAAAACATACATCCAGCAGCCAGCCGGCGATCAGTTCAACTGCTGTCGCCAGAATAACTCCAAAAATAAACAGCATCACATCACTCATCTGACGTCCACCGCTCTGAAGTGTGTTTATCAATGCGAAGACAGATAAAACTCCAAATCCATAAACCGGGCAGACCGGTCCATTCAGAAATCCCCGATTTATAACCTTTCCAAGTGCTACTGCATGAAAGATTACCTCAACAATCCAGCCGCCAAACGAATATATCAGAAAATACCAGCATATCTGATAATAAGTCATCCCACAAATCATTATGTATTCCTCCTTCTTACATGTTGTTCTGAGTTATTTCATTTTCCATAAGCAAACTTATGACCTATTATAGCAGATACCCTGTGATAAACCTATATATATTTTATTCTATTCTGAGCATTCTGTATCCAATACCAATATGTGTCTGTATATATTGCGTTTCGGATTTATCAGGCTGCAGCTTCTTGCGCAAAGTCGCCATAAACACCCTCAGTGAAGCAATATCGTTTTCTGAACAGCTGCCCCATATCTGCTGAGTAATATAAGTATGCGTCAGTACTTTTCCCACATTGCGTGACAGCAGGCACAATAACTTATATTCTATAGGTGTAAGATGCAGTTCTTTATTTTTCAGATAAGTGCAGCCTGCCGTATAATCTATTTTTAATTCTCCATTAATAAAAACAGATGTTTCCTGTGTCTCACCAGCCTGGATAATTGCAAGACGTCTCTGCGTAACACGTATACGTGCAAGCAGTTCTTCTACTGAAAACGGCTTCGTGATATAATCATCGGCTCCGGCGTCAAGAGCCTCTATTTTATCTGTGTCCTCGCTTCGCGCACTTATCACGATAATTGGCATATTGGACCAGGTACGTACTTTTCTGATCACCTCTACCCCTTCCATATCCGGAAGTCCAAGATCAAGCAGAATAATGTCCGGATTATGGGAAGAAGCTTCCAGAATTGCTTCGGTTCCGTTTTCCGCTGTAAGATATTTATAATCATGGGTTTTTAGCGTAGTCCCAATCAGATTTCGTATTGGGCGGTCGTCTTCGACAACCAGAATTGTTGTTTTATTCATTTAAGGTCACCTCGCTTAACGGCAGAGTAAAAGTAAAAATACAGCCATGAGGCTTATTATCTGTAAGTATAAGTTCTCCATCATGCGCTTCAATGATTGAATTACAGAGTGCAAGTCCAAGTCCAAGACTGCGGTGACTGTCAGCAATCGAATTTTTTCCGGTAAAAAACATCTCAAATATATGGGGCTTCATTTCATCCGGAATTCCGGGGCCATTATCTTCTACGCTTATCCATGCTTTACCATCCTCTTTTTTTCCACGAATAAATATTGTTGATCCCGGTGGTGTATATTTTACTGCATTGTCGATCAGATTGATAAGAACCTGTATGATGAGTCTGACATCCATATGCGACAGAATAAGTTCATCGCATTCTGTTTCAATCGCATAAGCATCGTGTCTCCTGCTGATATGTTTCAGTGATTCTGCAATTACCTCATCAAGAAGCTGATCCGTAAATTTTATTTTCAGTCGTCCATCATTCAGTCTTGTAATTGACAACAGATTTTCTACCACGCCAATAAGCCACTCCGCATCATCATAAATATCTGTATATATCTGATGTTTTGTAATTTCATCCAGACATTCTCCATTATTCAGAAGCATATCTGCATTTCCGGAAATAGAACAAAGTGGCGTGCGGAGATCATGTGAAATCGCGCGCAACAGATCCGCCCGCAACTGCTCGTTTTTGGCCAGAACTGCATTCTTTTCTTTTTCGACAGCATTTTTCGAATTCTCCATAGCAAGCGCACACTCATTTATAACAGAGTACAAAATGCTGTACTCAAATGAATCCATATTTTCTTTCTTTACCGGTATTCCCAGCACACCATATATATTATCTCTGTTACATATAGGAAGATACAGACACCGGGCATCTCCAAAATGATCTGTTGTTGCTCCTGCACGCTGATGATTTGCATACACCCAGTTCGCAACATTCTGTTCCTCTACATTAAGATAAACACTGTCTATACATCCATTTCCTTCTGAAAAAATCTTTCCACCTGACAAAGTATTTTCTTCTGCGATATATGCCACAATATTTCTTTTAAGCAGCCGAGTCAACTGTGTGCATGTAACACTCAGTATCTCGGAACTATTTTGAGCTTTTTGCAGTAAACGGTTTGTATCAAACAATATCTGCGTACGAAATGCCAACTGTTCTGAGAGTTTCGCATGTGCTTTAAGTTTTGCTGCAAGAGTTCCTGTAAGTACAGATGAAACAAGCATAATCGCAAATGTTACCGGATAACCTACTGCATAAGTCTGAAATGACATTCTGGGTTCTGTTAGAAAAAAACAGAACAGAAATACACTCAGGAAAGAACCGGCAAGACTACACAGATAACCGTTCGTCACAATCGATGTAAGAAGTACACCCAGTATATATACTGTAACAATATTTGTATCAGTAAAATGAAGTTTCTGAAACAGCAGCCCAATCAGTGTACATACTGCAAATATGAAAACCGTTAAACAAAAATCTTTCATAGAAGGCTTCTCAGTATACAATTCAAGATGCCGTTTCCTGTAATCCCCTTTGTAACTACTCATTACTTCTGTCACCTTTTCGTTACTGTTCACTCCGTTCACAGCAACTTGGTCAAAATCCATTCCAAATCACCTTCGGTGATGGGATTTTGCCCCGTATGTCTCGGGATTTTGCCATATTCATGGCAAAACACCTCGCGGGATATTACCTGTGAACAGTAACACCTTTTCATCTTTTCAAAAAATTATATCATTCAATCTTATTATGGTCAAAGCTGCTGTTATCTACTGTCACTTTCTTTGACGACTGCATACAGTCCCGTTCTTTCTCACGCTCTTTTTTGCTTTCTCCGAGAAAGCTTCCCTCTTTTTTTACAATAAAAAAACCAAGTGCAAATATAGCAACTACGATCACTGCCAGGAATATTGCTGACATATATTATATCCCCCTTAACGTCAAATATGGAAACATTTCCGAATTGCTCTGTAATCCCCCAGCACCAGAAGCGTACTGCCTGACCTCAGAACAGTATCTGCTGATATGGCTACACTGACTTCTCCTTCATTTTTTATTGCCAGAATATTAATATTGTATTTTCTCCTGATATCAAGTCCTCCGACAGTTTTTCCAATCCATTCATCCGGCATTTCAACTTCAAAAATCGCATGGGCCGCATCCACTTCCATATAGTCAAGAATATGGTCATCTGTGTAACGTATGGAGGCCCATTTTGCAACCTGTTTTTCAGGATATACCACTTTATCTGCACCGTTACGTAAAAGGAATTTTTCCTGAACATCACGTTCTGCACGTGAAATTACAAATTTTGCCCCAAGCTCTTTTAATAAAGATGTCGTTTCAAGTGAATTCTGAAAGCTCTCACCAATTGTCACAAAACAGAGATCATAATTTCCTATTCCAAGTGACTTCAGAAATTCTGCATCTGTACTGTCCCCGATCTGCGCATTTGTAACAAATGGCAGAATTTTATCCACCCTTTCCTCATTGATATCTACTGCCATAATCTCATGTCCCATCTGGCTGAGCTGTTTTGCGATATGTTTGCCAAACCTGCCAAGTCCTATCAGTAAAATATTTTTCATGAATTTCTCTCTCCTTTATCCTACAGTTATTTTTTCCAATGGCAACTTTGCATTACTGGTATTTCTTCCTGAAAATACAGCATAGATCAGAGTCAGCCCCCCGACTCTTCCCAAATACATAAGTACGATCAGTATCAGCCTTGATATAATGTGAAGTTCAGGTGTAACCCCGAGAGTCAGACCAACCGTTCCCACAGCCGACGCTGCTTCATACAGACAGGTCAGAAGAGGAAGGCCTTCACAGACACTGATCGTAATTCCTCCAAAGAAAAACAACATAAAATATAACATAGCTATCGTTGCAGCATTTTTTATGATCCGTCCGTCAAATCTTCGTCCAAAAGCTCCGGCATCCTCCTGACTTCTGAAAGTTGCAAGAGCGTTCAGAATAAGCACTGCAAAAGTTGTCGTCTTCATACCTCCCGCAGTAGAGCTTGGTGAACCTCCGATCAGCATCAGAAAAATCATGACTGCTTTTCCCGCTTCAGTCATTGTTGCCAGATCTTCTGTATTAAATCCTGCTGTTCTCGTTGTAACAGACTGAAAAACAGATGCCAGAATCCGTTTTCCGGCAGGCATATAATCAAAATCACACGCCATGAAAAAAACTGCTGGTAAGAATATTAATACCATCGTGGTTATAAGAATTACCTTACTCTGCATTCGATATCGTTTAAAATTAAGTTTGTTCGTATAAACATCTTCCCATGTAAGGAAACCAATTCCTCCAATTATAATCAGCAGCATGATCACTATGTTAAGCCATATATTTCCCGCATAACCTGTGAGTGACACAAATCTGTGTTCTGATGTTCCGAGAATATCAAATCCTGCATTACAGAAAGCCGATATAGAATGAAATACAGACATCCAGATTCCTTTTAACCCAAAATCCCGGCAAAACACAGGCATCAGCATCAATGCACCCAGAAACTCGATCAGAAATGTTCCTTTAAGAATAAACCTGGTCAGTCTGACAATCCCTCCTACTTTAGGAGCGGAAATAGCATCCTGCATGGTGCTTCTCTGCATGAGTGAAATTTTTCTTCCGGCCAGCATGACAACTGATGATGCAACCGTCACAACACCAAGTCCTCCGGTCTGTATAAGAACCAGAATAACTGTCTGCCCGAATAACGACCAGTAACTGCCTGTATCCTGCACGACCAGCCCCGTCACACATACCGCTGAAGTCGATGTAAAAAGTGCTTCGTTAAATGGAGTTATAACACCCTCCGCTGAAGAAAACGGCAGCATCAATATGAATGCTCCTGCCAGGATTACTCCTGCAAATCCCAGAATAATCAGCTGAAACGATGTCAGATGTTTTCTTTTATGTGAATTTTCCGGCATAAATAATTTTTACTCCTTTATTGATGGTTCTGACAGTATTACCTTAACTTCGCATTTTATTATATATATCTTGATTCAAAGATAGTGTAAGATTATCTGCTTCGATATTAAGATTGTATAAAGACTCATTCCAATTTCCAACAAACAGTTGTGACCCTTTTAATCTGGTCTATAATACTTGTTATTTTCTCAGAAACATTTTATTATATTAAAAAGAATTGAATTATAATTTTATGATAAAGGGGATTAAAATGGCACAGATTATATTAGCCTTCAGACTTGATAAAGAAAAGTTAAAAGCAGTTCGCGCTACTGCTCAGAAAACCGGATTCCAGGTAAAAGAAATATCTCGAAAAGATTATAGTCAGAAACTTGGTACTCTCGCAGGAATTGAGGGATTTTCCAGGGAAAACCAGCTGTATGACGGTCCGGAATTCCCCCTGGAAATGATGGTTTTCTCCGGAACCGATTCTACACAGCTTGATACTTTCCTGAACGATTACAAACAGACCGGGGCTCAGCCTGTTCCATTAAAAGCAGTCATTACCCCGCATAATATATTCTGGACTGCGGAATATCTGTATAAAGAATTGCTGAAAGAACATATGCATTTCAACCGTTAGTGCTTTTGTTTTTCATACGCTTTTTTAATCATCTCAGCTGTCTGCTGCAGTTTCTGTGCCCGATATCCAAAGATCCTCACAGCCAGATCTCCAGTTGTCAGCTGAGTAACTCCACCATCTGTTTCAGAATCTTCATCGATTATCTGCCAGATTTCTTCCTGTATACATTGCGTCTTATCCCAGCTATCCATTTTAGACAGAAAGAGATTTGCCATATGCGTATATCCTTCATACATTCCAATGCCTTCCATTGGCATCTTGTCCGGCTCATAACGTGTATTATCACGATAAATCAGTTTTTCTCCCCTGTAAATTAGCACTTTTGAAGAAAATCTTCGGTACTGAAACCGCTCATCATGAGCATTTCTCCCACAGGAAACAATCTCCAGCAAAAACAACCGTGAAGTTTCGTCAGCCAGCTGAATGGTCATCCTGCTGTCAAAGGCAGAACCAGCAAAAGGAATCACAGGCTGTGGATAATAGTACAATGTCGCATTATTATCTACCCTGACATCAATAGTACGACTGGCAGAACCTTCATCCATCTTATGAATTTTTTCAAAGGACTGAGATAATACTTCCAGGTCAGCCCCCTCTTTTACATGATAAAAAAACTCCTGTGAATCTCCTGCCATAATCCCTGCTGATGCACAGAGAGGCATTAACTGAATTCCACCGTTTTCTTTTTCAAAAGGTGTCATGACTTTGTACGGTGCAGTAAAGGACAGATCTTCCAGAACTGTCCTTCCCTCCTTTAACGCTGCACAGGCACTGATACGGGATATTTTTCCAAATTTGTTATCCATAAATCGAATTCCTTTACATTCCCTCCAGAAGAACATTCTTTCTGATCCACTCTACAACTTTGTCCACATTTTCATCTCCACGGATATTTGTAAACAGGAATGGTCTGTCCCCTCTCATCTTCCTGGAATCTCTTTCCATCACTTCCAGACTTGCTCCTACATAAGGTGCCAGATCGATCTTATTGATCACCAGAAGATCAGATCGAGTGATTCCAGGACCACCTTTACGTGGAATCTTGTCTCCTTCAGCAACATCAATAACAAAAATTGTTGCATCAACAAGCTCCGGACTAAATGTTGCAGACAGATTATCTCCGCCACTTTCAATAAAAAGAATTTCTATATCAGGGAAACGCTCCATCATTTCATCCACCGCTTCAAGATTCATGGAAGCATCCTCACGAATGGCTGTATGAGGGCATCCACCTGTTTCCACACCAATGATCCGATCTACAGGAAGGACACTGTTTTTTGCCAGAAACTGTGCATCTTCTTTCGTATAAATATCATTTGTAATGACACCTATACTGTAGTCTGCCGCCATCTTTCTCGCCAGCGCTTCAATAAGTGCTGTTTTTCCGGAACCAACCGGACCTGCAACTCCGATTTTTACATATGACATACCGATTTCCTCTTTTCTTCTTGAAAAATATTTGTAATTTCTGAATACCGGGTGTTATTTTTCATGCACTCTAGGACATATACAGTCTGGAATACAGCCGCTCATGCTGAATGCCTCTGATGTCAAAACCAGGAGCAGACAGACATAAATCCTCTTCACTTCTGTTCATCACATCTTGTAAAATTTCATCAAATTTCCCGTAGCAGCTGCTCAGAAGCTGTTGTCCGGATGTCTGGCTCAGGGGAATAGTCTTCACACAATTTGTCACAATGGCAGATGTCTGTGCATAAAGGTAATGTGCCAGTGCCTCCTCCAGCGAGATCTGCATTTCCTCGCAAAAAACTCCGTAAATGCAGCAATGGTTTACAGCTTTTCCCTTACGTGCGTCCAGATATTCCCGAAAAATCCCACTATCGCTGACAGGAAGCTTCAGTTTGTCAATAGTCTTTGCAAAGCGGGATCCCATTTTTCTGGCAGCTTCTCTCTGTTCCCGCGGAATCCTTGATGCCTCCAGAAGCTCTTCCAGATATAAAAGCTGTTTCAGATCATCTTTTTCGGCAGCTTCATAGGCAAGCTTTGCAGCAAGCAGTTCTGTGAATCTGAGATTCCATTCAATTTTATGCGTTATATATTCCCCTGCAATTTCTTCATCGTGGACAATTCCTCTCTGAATGTATGTTTCAAGTCCCTGGGAATGAGAATATCCTCCAATTGGAAATAACGCATCATTTATCTGAAGAAGATAAAATTGTTTTTCAGACATGGAGAACCTCCGTAAATATTTTTATTCAATGATGATGGTTATGGATACTGGCAGATATTCTTTTATCAAAGTCAAGCTTTAACATTTCTTTTTCTGCCTTAACCCCATGGATTTTTCGAAGCATAATAAGCATTGGCTCATTATAAATAGTAATGAAAGTATCATTATCTCCCCAGAAAAGAGGTGCGTGTCTGTTGCCGATTTCATAGCAGACTTTGGCAGACATTTTTTCGTGACCGGGAGTCAGTGCAACACGTATTACTTCACATGGCGGGGTATTTACCACAACAAGTTTTTCATCATCTGCATAGATCACATCATCCTGATACAGTCCCCTGGAAAGAATTGAATCATCCATACGTATGCCTGCTTCTGTACCTTTATCCGTTATTTTTTTATGTATTTTTTTGAAAGCTTCATGCCATTCAATGTCCACATATTCTATCTTTTTATCTGTAGTATCAAACTCATGAAGTTTTCCCAAAACCTGTTCACACAGCATTAATTTATCCTCGCATATCTGTTATGTTTTTTGTCAGATCTGTTACCATATCTGAAGCAGCATCATAACTCCGGGAATCCATGCAGTCACCACACCTTCAAATACCTGAAGGCATGGAACAAATTTTCCCAGTTTTTTTCCACAGATATCTTCAACAAAAGCAGTTCCCCAGAGAATCGCCCAGAGATACCATATTCCTGCCCAGCGAAGATCTGGTGTAATTCCAAGTGCAGTGCTTCCTGTAAAGCCCTCAATAGTACCGAAGATTGCTGCATTTACAGCTACAAAAGTAGAAAACCACGCAAATGGAATCGGACTTGCTTTCAGAAATTTATTTAAAGCTACAAAAAGATAGGTAAAGCAGAACAGTAACCCTGTTCCAGCCGCATAATAATTTCCCTGTACCAGATTAACAAAATTAATAAACAGCGAAAGTCCACCTGTAAAAATATTCATGATCGCAGTAGATTTTCCATCTACATGATATAACGAACACATTCCGTTATTGATCAGCACGATCCCCACAAACAAAAGACAAACTCCTAACATAATAAATTCTCCTCTTCTGTCAACTGTTTAAAACAGGCTGTAAAGCTGTGTAAGCGGAAGCTTTTCAGCAGGTTTAGAAGTAATTTCTTCTCCATCAACAGTAACTTTATATGTTTCCGGATCTACAGTCAGTTCCGGTGTTCTGTCATTAAATACCATATCCTTTTTACTGATATTACGGCAGCCTTTTACAGGTACTACGGTCTTTTCAAGTCCATATTTTACTTTTACATTTTCATCCATGGCAGCCTGTGATACAAAAGTCAGGCAGGCTTCATTTTTTGCCTTTCCATGGGCTGCAAACATTGGCTGGTAAAGTACTGGCTGAGTAGTTGGAATCGATGCATTTGCATCTCCCATTTTTGATGCAATGATCATTCCACCTTTGATAATAATGTCCGGTTTGGCTCCAAAAAATGCCGGATTCCAGAGAACAAGATCTGCAAATTTTCCTTTTTCCACAGAGCCTACATACTGAGAAATACCATGTGTAATTGCCGGGTTTATCGTATATTTGGAAATATAACGTTTTACACGGAAGTTATCATTATCATGATCTGCGTCTTCCGGAAGTGCGCCTCTTTCATCTTTCATTTTGCTCGCTGTCTGCCAGGTACGTGTGATAACTTCACCTACACGTCCCATAGCCTGAGAATCGGAACTCATCATACTGAAGATACCCATATCATGAAGAACATCTTCAGCAGCGATTGTTTCCGGCCGAATTCTGGAATCTGCAAATGCCACATCTTCCGGAATTCTCTTATCAAGGTGATGGCAGACCATCAGCATATCAAGATGTTCATCCAGTGTATTTACTGTATATGGCATTGTCGGGTTAGTAGAAGATGGAAGTACATTTGGCGCAGCTGCCGCACGAATGATATCCGGGGCATGTCCACCGCCGGCACCTTCTGTATGATATGTATGGATAGTTCTTCCACCAATAGCAGCAAGAGTATCCTCCACACATCCCCCCTCATTTAAGGTATCTGTATGGATTGCAACCTGTACATCATATTCATCAGCCACGTTCAGGCAGTGATTAATAACTGCCGGTGTTGCTCCCCAGTCTTCATGAATCTTCAGGCCCATGGCTCCTGCTTTAACCTGTTCAATAAGAGGAGCTTCATCTGAGCAGTTACCTTTTCCAAGAAATCCAAGATTCATAGGATATTCTTCTACTGCTTTTAACATCATCCTTAAATTCCATGGACCAGGTGTACATGTAGTTGCATTCGTACCATCTGCCGGACCTGTACCACCACCGATCATGGTAGTTACCCCACTGTAAAGTGCACAGTCAATCTGCTGAGGACTGATGAAATGAATATGCGTATCAATTCCACCTGCTGTTACGATCATTCCCTCTCCTGCAAGTGCCTCTGTAGATGCACCAACTGTCATTCCAGGAGTTACACCATCCATAATATCCGGATTTCCGGCCTTTCCTATTCCTGCAATTTTACCGTCTTTGATACCTATATCTGCTTTAAAAATTCCTGTAAAATCCACGATCAGTGCATTAGTAATGACCAGGTCAAGATCACCGTCTTTACTGCAGGTTTTTACAGACTGTCCCATACCATCACGGATAGTTTTTCCACCACCAAATTTTACTTCATCACCATAAGTTGTATAATCTTTCTCTACTTCGATCACAAGACTTGTATCTGCCAGACGTACCTTATCTCCTGTAGTCGGGCCATACATTGCTGCATATTTTTTTCCGGAAATTTTTGTACTCATTGTTGTCCCTCCTTACAGAAATCCTTTTAATTTTGCAGTATCCACAGATGTTGCTTTTGTGTCATCAGTTGCCTGTGCACATGTAAGATCATTCAGCCCGAACACTCTTTTTCTGCCGCCCATTTCTGTAAGCTGAACTTCTTTTTCTTCTCCAGGTTCAAATCTTACAGAGGTTCCTGATGGAATATCCAGATGATATCCATAGGATTTTTCCCTGTCAAAAGACAGGCACTTATTTACTTCAAAAAAATGAAAATGAGAACCAACCTGAACCGGTCTGTCGCCTTTATTTGCCACTGTTACTGTCACTGTTTTCCTGCCTTCATTAAGTGTAATCTCACGGTCTGCAGCCATAATTTCACCGATTTTCATATTCATTCTCCTCTCTACTGAATTGGATTATGTACAGTTACCAGCTTCGTTCCATCCGGGAATGTAGCTTCTACCTGCACTTCACCAATCATGTCAGCAACACCATCCATTACGTCATCCTTTGTAAGAATCTTAGTGCCAAGCTGCATCAGTTCAACTACTGTTTTTCCATCTCTTGCAAGTTCCAGGAGTTCAGAACTGATATACGCAAGCGATTCCACGTAATTCAGTTTCAGACCTCTTTCCTTTCTCTCTTTGGCAAGATTTCCTGCCATGTGAAGCATTAATTTTTCCTGTTCTTTGGGATTCAGCCTCATGATAGTTCTCCTTTCGAATTGTGTGGATCATAAAATTTTTATACGTGTATAGGACAAAAAAAGAGCAGACAACGGGATTCTTTTCAGACCCCATTGTCTGCTCTCAGCACAAAAATCATATACGGCATTATAACTTGCATTGTTTTTATAGTCAAGATAATTTTATTTATTTTTCTTAACCAGGAAAACGCATGTGCAAGTGCTTCATTTCTGATTTTAGAATCCCCTTCCATCATACGTCCTAAAAGTTACTTTCTTTTCTGTTTGTCTGCTCTCTGCAGGCATTTCCTTTTTATACCAGACATATTCTGTATATTCATATGTTTCAATGAAATTAATAATCCGTAGTGCACCTGCGGACGATTTCACAGGGAACACACACATTCTTCTCAATCTGCTTTTCGTTCTCCAGAAGACTGATCATTCGTTCTACTGTCTTTTTGCACATCATACCCAGCTTACTGTCAACTGAAGTAAGTTCCGGATCACTGGCAAGTGCAAGAATTGAATTGTTATATCCTGTGACAGACAACTCCTCCGGAATGGACAGTTCCTTTATCTTGGCATATTTGATTGCCCCTACTGCAATTCCGTCTTCCGTAGCAAGTACACTGTCAAAATCAAGCACCTTATTATATTCAAGCAGCATATTTTTTGTATATTCAATATCATTTTTTGTCTTAAATTTCAGATTTCCAAGAACCGGATATCCAGCATCCTGCAGTGCAGCTTCATACCCTGCCATTTTTTGTCTTGCACTGAATGAGTCGGAATCATACATAAAAAGAATCTTCTCTTTTCCTCTGCGAAGATAAGCCTTTGTCACTTCATAGGTTGCCTGAAAATCATCTGCATACGTACAGTAAATATTATCTCCCGCAACTTTTGCGTTGATCATAAATACTGAAGCCTGTTCTGCCGCCTCACGAATATAATCTGTATCTGATTCATCCTTCCCGTTTCCTGCATAAGTAGAACCGACCAGAATCAGTGTATCTATTTTCTTGGACAAAAGAAGTTTTACATAGTTTTCCTTTTCTTCCTGCTTAAATCCACTGCATCCGAGAATACAGTCATATCCATGATCATGAAGATTGCTTTCCAGATAAGACACTGCTTTTGCCATATAGATATCGTCTATGTTAGGACAAATGATTCCCACTGTCTTCATAGTTCCAAGCCCCAGACCTCTCGCAAACGCATTTGGCGTATATTCATTTTCCTGCATGACCGCAAGGACCTTCTCTTTTGTCTTCTGACTTACCTTTGGACTGTTATTCACTACTCTGGACACAGTTGCGATAGATACATCTGCCAGTTTTGCAATATCGTATATATTCACGCTATTTCTCCTGTTCATTTCGAAAATGATATAAATCTTCTCTTCGTTGTTTATTGAAAAAGCATATCAGACACTTAAGATCTGATATGCTTTCTTCAAGCTTCAAAATTTATTTTAACATCGAAAGTTTTACAGGTCAAACCCAAAATAATTTACAGCGTTATTGTACGCAATTCCATACACAATTTCTTTTAAAGTCTTGTAATCTGCCGGATATTCTCCGTTTTCAACCCATCCTCCGATGAGTTCACAAAGGATTCTGCGGAAATACTCATGTCTGGTATATGACAAAAAGCTTCTTGAGTCTGTCAGCATTCCGACAAAATTAGCAAGCAGTCCAAGATTTGCAAGAGATGTCATCTGTGCGATCATACCTGTTTTGTGATCATTAAACCACCATGCGCTTCCCTGCTGAATCTTTCCTGCAACTTCTGTTCCCTGGAAACATCCAAGGATTGTTCCGATTGCTTCATTGTCATTCGGATTCAGAGAATACAGGATTGTCTTTGGAAGTTCATCTGATGCGATCAGAGAATTCAGGAAATCTGCTGTTTGTGCACTTGGAGCATAATTATTAATACAGTCATATCCTGTGTCTGGTCCAAGCTGTTTATACATAAGTGCATTGTTATCTCTCTTACAGCCATAATGAATCTGCATTACCCAGTTCTTTTTATGATATGCCTTTCCAACAAACTGCATAAATGCAGTTTTAAAGATCATTTCCTCTTCTCTTGTGATTTTTTCACCATTCAGGCTCTTCTTGAAGATCTCGTTTACTTTCTCTTCTGATGCAGGTGCATACATGACATATTCCAGCGCATGGTCAGATACACGGCAGCCCATCTGTGCAAAGAAATCCATTCTCTTAAGAAGTGCTTCTTTAAGATCTGCAAAATCAACAATTTCAACTCCACTGACTTCAGAAAGTTTTTTCATGTATTCCGGATATTCAGGTTTTTCCAGATTCATTGCCTTATCCGGACGCCATGCCGGAAGTACTTTTACCTCAAAGCTGTCATCTTCTGCAAGAACTTTATGCCAGTTCAGATCATCAATTGGATCATCTGTAGTGCAGATTAATTTTACATTGGACTTACGAATGATATTTCTTACGGACATATCGTCTTCCTGAAGTTTTTTGTTGCAAAGATTCCACACTTCTTCAGCGGTTTCTCCATTAAGATATCCTGTATATCCAAAATATCTCTGTAATTCCAGATGGCTCCAGTGATAGAGCGGGTTTCCAATCGCTTTACCTAAAGTTTCCGCCCATTTCTGGAATTTTTCACGGTCACTGGCACCACCCGTAATGTAGTACTCATCTACACCATTTGATCTCATCTGACGCCATTTATAATGGTCACCGCCAAGCCATACCTGGGTGATATTTTCAAACTTGCGATTCTCTGCTATCTCCTGTGGATTGATATGACAGTGATAATCCACGATCGGCATTGTTTCTGCATATTCATGAAATAATTTTTTTGAAGTTTCAGTTGAAAGTAAAAAGTCTTTGTCCATAAATGCTTTCATTATAATAATTTACCTCGTCTTTCTATTAAATGTATCCCATCATTTTCGGCAGCCATAAGCTGAGTGCCGGAATATAAGTAACCAACATAAGTACAACAAAAATTGCTGCGAAATATATAAGAAGCTGCCTGAATACCGTCTCAATCTGAACCTTTCCTACCTTAACACCAACAAAAAGTGTTGTTCCTACCGGTGGTGTGATTGTTCCGATGCACAGGTTAAAGATCATCATGATACCAAAGTGGATCGTATTCATTCCAAGTGCTGTACAAACAGGAAGGAAGATTGGTGTAAAGATCAGGCAGGCCGGTGTCATATCCATAAATGTTCCTACGATCAGCAGGATAATATT